>CAWCJX010000105.1:0-17978 GCA_963795865.1 uncultured Alphaproteobacteria bacterium | reverse complement strand
CGGAAAACTCGATCTCCTCCAAGCGCGCGTCATCGGCGTGACGTGACGAGCGTCACCAAAAGTGCGTCAGAGCCAATTTTGCACGCCGAAACACAGGTCGCCGATCTAAAGTCCAAAGGAGACCCCCCGGCTTTGCCGGGGTGGCAGTAGTAGTTTGACGTTTGCGGGGGTCCCCCGGTCCGGTTCGGTCGTGAGCAGCCACTCACACGAAAGGAACCGGACCGATGGACGAGTACGAGACGCTAAACCACACGACGTGGGACTGCAAATATCACGTTGTTTTCATCCCGAAGTATCGACGCAAGCTGTTGTTCCAGGAGTTGAGGAAGCCGCTGGGCGAGATTTTTCGTCAGCTGGCGGCCCAGAAAGAAGCGAAGGTCGAAGAGGGACATTTGCTTCCGGACCACGTTCACATGCTTTTGTCGATTCCACCGAAATACGCGGTGTCGAACGTGGTGGGGTACATCAAGGGCAAGAGCGCGATCCATTTGGCGCGGACGTACGGCGAACGGAAACGCAATTTCGTGGGGCAGAGCTTCTGGGCGCGCGGGTATTTCGTGAGCACGGTCGGGCGCGACGAAAAGGCGATCCGGGAGTACATCCAAAGCCAAGAGAAGGAAGACCAGCGTCTGGAGCAGCTCAATCTCTGGAAGTGACGGCCACCTTAAGGTGGCCCATGTCCACGGAGCCGCGTCAGCGTCTCCCTTCGCCGCTCCTTTGAGCGGCCACAACCCCAATAGTCGCGTCAGCGACGACACAGCCGCTTTGAGCGGCTAAAATCCTAAAGCCCCCGGCTTTGCCGGGGGATACTTACTTGCCAAGGCCGAGGCGGCGGATTCGGCCGAGGTTCCCGACGGCCTGTCGATCCCCGACGAACTGGCGCGGCGCGAGGAGCGTCTGCGCAAGATCGCCGAGGCGCGCGCGACGATTGAGGCGCGGGCCAAGGAGCGGCAGCATGCGCGCCAGAAGGCGGAGCACGAAGCGAAAATGGCGGCGCGCGAGGCCAAGACCACCGCGACGAGCAAGATGCCCAGGGGCAAACCGCCAGCGCCGCCGACCGAAGGAACGCTGCCGACCGATCAGGTCAACCTGACCGACAAGGCGTCGCGCATCATGCCGGTGGCCGGCGGCGGCTTGGACCAATGCTACAACGCGCAGGCGGCGGTGGCGGCGGGCAGCCTTGGTTGCGACTGACGTGGCTCCGATGCCCAACGACAAGAACCAGGTCGAACCGATGCTGGAAAAGATCGCGGCGTTGCCCGAGGCCTCGGGCGAGGTCGAACATCTGCGGCGGCGCAGCACGGGTCATTCAGCGCGGCCAATGTCGAACGGCTTGCGAAAAGGCGGGCGTCGAGCCGGTGATCGCGATGGGCCGACAGCCGCATCACCCGCCGTTGAGCGAGCGCTTCGCGGCGGCGCCCGAAGCGCCGAAAGACCTGACGCCGGTCGAGGCGATGGCGCATTGGCTGAAGACGCCGCGGGGCCGAGCGCTCTACGCCTTGCACAAACACACGCCAGAACCGATGCTCGGCATCATCAAATTTGCGCTCGGGTTCCGTCAATTCTCGCTGCGCGGCCTTGAGAAGGTTCGCGGCGAGTGGAGTCTCGTGACCATGGCCCAGAAATTTGAAGCGGATGTTGCTCTCGCCCCGGCATAATCAGCGCGCAAAAGAACATCACTCCGATCAACCTGCCTCGCGCGGCCTCGACTTGACCGTCGCCTCGCCGTCAGAGGGCCAAGCTTGTGGCTTCAGCTGCAAACCTTCCCGGGCGGCGGCAATTTCGCGCGGCAGGTTTGAAGGGCGAAGAAGCTGCCGGCGAAGAAAGGGGCTCGACCGTTCTGCAATCGCCCAGGCCGCGCCGAAGGCCTGCTTGTTGGCCAAGCGCTCCGCCTCGATCGCCGGAATGGCCAGCTCCTCGATCAAAGCCCGGATAGCCGAGGCGCCCTGGGCAGCCCAAAGCCGACGGAGGCGCCCACGCCAATGGGCGCGTCTTTCGGCGACGCCATAAGGCTCGAGCACCTCGTCGCAGAAGAAATTGGGACGCTCGGTACGCAGCCGCAGCGTGTCCGCAACCCCTCCCGTCGCCCGCCCCTCGGTGCGCGCCGAAGTGATGACTTCGATTGCGCTATCGAAGCGAACTCGCGCGTCTTGGCTCAGAAGTTCGGCGACGAGCGCCTTGTCCTCCCCGAGGGGTACGCGGGGAATACTTCCACCCCTAGGCTTCCGCGCACGACCGCCACGCTCGCCCCCGAAATCGTGGAATGATGCGGCCACGGGTTGTGCGAGACGGGGTCCAACGCCGCGACACTCCGTCGGCAGCGCCTCATATTCGCTTTCCAGCGCTCCTCTCCGTTGGAGAGATTCCGGCAGGCTCCGGCTGTCCTTGTCGAGCGCCATCCGTCCCAGCACGGCGTCCGCTCCCGCATCGATCGCCAGGAGATTTCCGACGATCCAGTTTGACGGCGCCCTGCTGTCGGCGTCGGTCGTGAGGATCACCGGGCGCGAGGCTCCAAGCGCGTCGAGGCCAGCGCGAGATCCATCGCCACGCGCCGGGCTTCGCCCGCGTTGGCCGCGCCAGCCGGAAGTCGGCCTTCGACCACCTGCAAGCTAAACGGTAACTCCGGCGAGAGCGCTCGCGCGCGCTCGGCGGTGCCGTCCGAGCAGTCGTTGGCGAAGACGACCACTTCGAACAATGGCGTGGAGAGATAGGCGCCGGATGGCGTTCGCTGGTCCGCCAAAGCCTTGAGGCAGGCGGGTAGATGATCGACCTCGTTCCGGGCCGGGATCGCGACGACGGCGGGAAGGCACATTGCGGCGGCCCCGGCGAGCCGCGACGGGTCAAGGTACATTATGAGGGGATTCCTTTCCGTTGAGTTCTCCCCTAACTATCCCTTGAGGGCACCGGCGGCCTTTAAAGGCTCAAACTAATCCGGCTCTCGGTGGTAGTCGCCGGGCTCGCCGAGCATGTCTTCGAGGTACGGTCGCCGTGCGCGACGAAACCATCCCTTCCGGACCTCTCAATCCTCTTCGTTTCAAAGGAAATGAGCGCTTAATATTTAAGAGTTGCTATACTACGAGCGGCAATTCAACCAGTTTGCCTGAGATGAGGTCGCGGAACAAAGACGTCGGACATTGGTTTCACAAGCCGTGCTACGCTCGCAAGGAGGGTTTCATGCCGGAGCGCTTGGTCGACATCGAGAGGCAGGGCTTGGAGCTGCTGCACACATTTCCTGTCACGGTCAGCCCGCCATCCGACGACGATGAGGCATTCAAGCAGAAGAAGGCGTTGGAGGCGGCAGGGCACGCGAGTTGGTCCGAACGAGGAACTCGAGAGAATCTGAACGCCAAGATGCATGTCAGCGGAGGCGGTCAACTCACCCCATACGGAGATCCGCTTGGTGTGCTGGCGGAAACCAAGGCGGGACTTGACCAGTTCGTTCGCGACCGCGCCTATTTCCTTGGGGAGCAGGCGGGGCGGCCGGAGGGGCGCGCCGACGACTTCTGGCACCAGCGCAGTATCATCGCTTCTGCGAACGCGCTTACGCGCTGTGGGAGCGAGAGGGCTGTCCGGAAGGCAAGGCGGACGAGTACTGGTATCGGACGCGCGCCTTTGAGGAGAGCTGAGGCGAGCGTGACGAAAATTGAAGAGCTCGCGCCACCGAGGGTGCGTAGCTGATATGCGGGTAAGCGAAGTTCTACCTCCTGGCCAACGAGACCTCGGTGGGGGAGCACGCGGGCCAACCAGTGTCCACAGACCGACAGCCCTGAATCACGACTCCTTGTCATAGATTAGCAGGAGAGCTCGAGCGGAGGAATGAAAAGGACGGAATTGCGGGGTTGGGGCGCACGAAGGCATGGCCCCGCCGGGTCCAGAGCGACGGCAAATCTGCCGCGGGACCTCGAGGGGGCCTTGTCGTGGGGCGATCTTTGCGCCACTCGGCCGGGGTCGGGAAGGCCTTGGCCGTCTTTGACTGCGATTTGTAGAACTGCTCCATGGCGTTCTTCTGCTGGCTCGCGGTTTCCTTGTTGGGCTGGACTTGCGTGCCCGACTCCGGCACGTCGTTACAACCCGGAACAACTGTGAGGACAAAGCCAGCCAGGGCCGCCACGAGGGTGATCTTGATTCGTCGCATAATAAGCGAAACTCCTGATGCAAAAAGCCAGCGATCCGGCCTGCTTCAAGTCCACTTCACGGACGTGCGAAACACACGCTTGCGACATGACGAGGGCCGGGAATGATGGCCCAACCAAGCCGAGCCGCCGCGCGAAGGGTGGGAGCGGATCAACGGACCAGAACGAGGATCAATAGGCGTCGGAACTGACTGCCTCACCGTCGTCCTTGGTTCCCAGTGCCCACCAGGTTGGTCGGTTGATGGAATTTTTGACGGAACCGCACGCTGCCGTCACCGAAGAGCACGTTGACGCCCCCCGAATGATTGCTACTGGCTCCGATATAGCTGGACGTATCGAGGCCGCAGCCGCCACAGCCGCCCCGACTGAAGGGATACTGGGTGTCGTTCGGAGTCTGCACCGTATTGAACAGCGTGTAACCCGTCGCACCGAAGGCCCAGAGCAGCCCGGAATCCGTGCTGATGTTCGTGTTCGCCTGGAAAGCGACGTTGCAGGCCTGGAGGTCGGCTTTGGCGCCATTCAGATTCGCCGAGATGTCGTAGACCTGGTTGTTCAGGGTCACGCCGGTGACGGAATTGCCTCGGTAAGTGTTGCCGGTGTTGGGTTTGCCGGTGAGCACTTCCGCGAAGGCCACTGTGTTGCTGGCTCCGTCCGTGATATCGCGGAGGGCGTAGGAGAGAAACAGCGTGAAAATGCCGGTGTCGCCGGTGCCCCCGCATCCCGGAGCAGTGCCACCGCCGCAATTCGCCGCCATGCTGTTGGTGGTCGTGCCGAAGGAGGCAAAGTAGCAGTTCAGCGCCGTTCTGCCAGCATTGCCATCCGAGGGACAGAGGAAGCCGCTGACCACCGTGTTGCTCACCGTACTGTTGAAGGCCCGCAGTTGCCCCAATTCGGGTCGATGCCCCACGAGAAATTGGCCGCATTGTACAGTGCTGTTTGTTCGAGATACGGCAATAGCTGAGAGTGGGCACTCCATTGCGACCAGGTCACGTTGCTGTCGCCCGGCCCGTTCAACGGGTTCTTTGAGGATCCCATTGGAAAGACGTCGTTGGAAGTGCGGTAATCATGTAGGCCCAGACCGATCTGTTTCAGATTGTTGACACACTGGCTGCGTCGGGCAGCCTCGTGCGACTGAACCGCTGGCAGCAGCAGCGAGATCAGCACGGCGATGATCGCGATCACAACAAGCAACTCAATGAGCGTGAAGCCAGCGCGCCGAGTCATGCGACGACCCATGTGACCTCCAAGTTCTAGAGAGGATCAGAAGGCAGGTAGGTAATCGGGGTGAAGGCCGTCGTGGCCTTAGCGAAGGAGCCTGCAGCACAGCGCAGTGAAACGTCACCGTTTGCAATCGATCGACACTGGCGAGAGGCCTTTGCTAATTTAAGTCAATCAGAAAAAGCTTGCGAGAGCAAGCATGCTGTCCGGATTCATCGCCGCTTTCTTGAAGTTTCCGAAGCGTGAGCGAGCCGTGGTGCAGCCGCCTCCGCTTTGCTATCACCGCTTTTCTCTGCCTTCGCGCTCACGACGGCTCGATCTTCTTCCCTCCCGGCGTGATCGTGAACACCGTGGTCCCGCTGAGCACGCTGCCCGAGCCGCTGGTCACGCCCGGCAAGACCGTGATCTGGCCGCCCGTCGGGAACGACTGGGCGCCGGCGAGCTTGAGCGTCACCGAATCGCTCGCGGGCGTGTACGTGACGGTGAAGCTCTTGATCGGATGCAGGACGCGATCGAGGCTCTTCTTGACCTTCTTGGTCGTGACGGTGTCGAGCTCGTAATTGCCCGGATTCGACGCGGCCGCCGCGCTGAGCGACATGTTGAAGTCGAGCGTGAATCCGGTCAGGACCGCCTTGCCGACGGGTTTGCCGTGCTTGTTGAGCTTGCGCCGGAAGACAGGCTGCTCGCCGATGACCATCGCGTGAGTGCGGTGGCGGTCGGTGTCGATTGCGGCAGGACGTTGATCGGGACGGAGGACGTGACGGTCTTGAAATCGGTGTTGTCGGTCGGCGTGAAGCTCACCGTCAGGGTCTGGCCGTTGCCGGTGGGAAGCACGGTCCCGGCCGGGGGTGTATAGGTCAACACGCCCGGCAGCGGCATCCCGTCGAAGGAGGCGATCGCATCGAGCTGGGCGGCGCCCAGTGGAGTACCGACGGTGATGTTCGCCGGGATCGGCCCAGGTGAGCGTCGGCGTCGCCTGGCCGATGACCAGGGTTCCCGTCACGGCCGGCGCCGTGTAATTCGGGTTATCGAGGGTGGCCGTCACCGTGTAGTCGCCGGCCTGCGTCGGGTTGGCGACGGCCACGCCGTTCTGAGAATAGGTGACCGTGACGCCCGACAGTCCCGCCGGGGCTGGTGGTGACGACGGCGGTGTGGGGCGAGCCGTCGTAGGTGAAGCTCAGGTTGCTGAGACCGAGCGTCGCCGCGGCCTGGCCGACCGTCAGGGGGAACTCGACGCTGCTGGGCTGGTCGTTGCGTCGCCGCCATAGGCGACCGTGATCGTCTCGGTCCCGGCGGCCGAGGGGGTCGTCGAGAGCTGGGCAACGCCGTCGGTGAGTGTTGCCGTACCCAGGGTGGTGGATCCCTCCTCGAAGGTCACGGTCCCGGTCGGCACGCCGGTGCCCGGGCTGACGACGCTGACGGTGGCGTCGAGCGTCACCGTCTGGCCGAAGACCGGCGCGGCGGGCGACGCCGTCACGACGACCTTGGTGGCGTTGCTGCCCGCCGTGACGGTGATGGCGGTCGTCGTCTGGGCGCCGGCGATGGCACTGTCGGTCACCGTCAAGGTGTAGCCGGTGCCGGGCTGGCTCAGGGTCAGGTCGGAGAAGGTGGCGACGCCGTTCGACGACCGGCGCCGTGAGGGTGCCGCCCAGGGTTGCGTCGCCCGGGTTGTTCCCCAGGGCGACCGTCACGGTGCCACCGCTGACCGGATTCCCCAGGCTGTCCTCGACCTGGACGGTCAGGCCGAAGGTACTGCCGGCGACGACGCTCGACGGCGGCTCGGTCTTGATCGTCATCTGGCTGGGGATCTCGTAACCGGCGAGGGCGGGAACCAGGAGGTTGGCGACCGGCGTGCCCAGCCCGGTGGCCAGGTCGTAGCCGGGCCCGGCGGGGTCGCCGTTGTTGCCGTAGACGATGTCGTGGAAATCGGCGGCGGGAAGCGAGTAGAGCGCGGGCAGGGTCTGGGTGTAGCCGGTCAAGGGCGTGCCGCCGGCGAGCGCCCGGCCCTGGTCGGCGATCGCGATCAGGCCGGCCCAGATGGGAGAGGCGGCGCTGGTGCCCGCGTCGCCGAGCCAGCCGACCGCCGACGCCGAGACGGAAGAGCCGCTGAGCGTGCTCGTGAAGACGTCGTATTCCTGGGCGGCCCCGGAGTCCATGGAGACGTCGGGAAGCGCGCGGGCGTCGTCGGGATCGATGCTGGCGGGGACGACGCCGCTCTGCCACGCCGGCTCGGGCTCGACGGCGCTCAGGCCGCCGCCTCCGCCCCCGTCGCGTCCCGCTCTGCGTCCCATCGCCCCAGGCGACTTCGCCCGAGGTGCCGGTCCCCGGGTAGTCGCCGGCCGAGTCGATCACGATCGAGGTACCGCCGACGGAAACGACGTTGGGCGAGGCGGCCGGATAGTTCGCGGCGACCTGCGTAGCCGCCGTCGCCGTAGATCCCGGAATCGCCCGAGGCGGCGAGGAAGGTGACGCCCGGGGTGGTGAAGTCCGAGTCGAACGACTGCTCGTTCAGCCCCGACGCGGCCAGGGACGACTCGGGCTCGCCATAACTCAGGGTGACGACCGAGACCCCCGGAAGCTGCGAGGCTTGCTGCATCGCTTCGATCAGGTTTTCAAAGGAGGCGGTCGCGTTGTTGGGCTCGTAGGCCGCGTTGTAAACGATGATCGACGCACCGGGGGCGACCGCGTGCGCCCACTCGACGTCGAGCGAGGCCTCGCCGACGATGTCGACGTTCTGCGTGGTGACTCCGTTCTGGTCCACGACCTGGAAGCTGGGGGGAGCCGGAATGCCGAAGAACTGGTCGAAGGTCGTCAGATCGGCGCCGAGCGTGGGGTCGACCCCCTCCTCGACGATGGCGATCGTCTGGCCGGAACCGTCGCCGGTGACGGTCGTGCCCCCGGGGCCCGTGAAGCTGATCTGGTCGATGCCGTAGGCGCTGCCGAAGCTGCGCGGGGCTGACCTGACCGCTGAATAGCGGCAGCTCGCCGGCGATCGTGTACGTATCCGAAGCCGCGTCGGTGAACGCGAGATAATTCGTTCCCCCCACGTTCTGGTAGGTGATCGCCGGTCGGAATCGCGTCGGTGGTCGGCGATGGGATCGGCGAGGAAGGCCGTGAGCGCGGAGTTGATGTGCACGATCCCGGGACCGCCGCCGTAGAGCGACGAGTTCGTCACGGCCAGGATGAAGTTGTTCTGCGAATCGACCGTGATCCCGCCGCTGTCGATGTCGGGGACGCTCGTCAGGCCGAGCGTCGGGACAGATCGGCGCGGGGCTGCTTCCCGTGTCGTAGAAGAGGCTGAATCCGACGGGCACGTGGATCGCCGTGGTGGAACCCGCGGGCACGTAGGGCAATGTGGTGAGGACCGTCCCCTGTGAGTCGACGGCAACCCCCTCGGGCGAGGCCGAGAGCCCATCGCTGGCCGGAGAGGCGACCAGGACCGTGGCAACCCCGCCCGATGAGCCGTAGGTCAGCCGCATCACGAAGTCCCAGTTGTTCGACTCGGCGGAGACCACGAGCGAATTCTGGTAGACGCCGAAATCGCCGTACGTCGCACCCGCCAGACTGATCTGGCTGCTGAGATTGACCGAGGCGCCCGTCTGCACGTCGTAGACGTTCGACGCATTCGGCGGTGTAGTTCGCCAGATTGTCGTACTGGGAGGACGTTCCGCTGACCGGGTTGAAGACGAAGAGCTGACCGTTGGGCTGGAGCTCGAGGATGTCGCTGGAGCTGTCGATGGACGGGAGCGAGGCCGACGACCCGACCGTGGTCAAGGCGCCGGGAAACGCGGACGCGCCGGTCGTGCCGAATACGCTGGCATTGACCAGGAAGCCGTTGGACGCGACCTCGGCGACGGACTGCTGCTGGCCCGAGGACCCGGTGGTGCTGTTGTAGCTGACGAAGACGTCGCCGGACGTGTCGAACGTGATACCGGCGATCCCCGGAAACGTCAGGCTCGGAACCACTCGCTGCTCGAGCCGCAGGAGGCACGGACGAAGCTGCCGGCCGCGTCGATCGCCGCGCGGCGCCGGGCGTGCGGGGGTGTGAAGCCATGGCTCTCAAGCTCCTCTGCTCAGCTTCCATGGTATCAATGTTGCTTCCATGATATCAGTTCCGTTGATGGTCAAGCAAGCAGGAGAGCCAGATTCTTTGCGGGGGGTCCAAGAGCAGTACGGTTCTTTGGGGACTGCTGAACCAGGTCGCGCCGCATATTTGTTGTAGCTCTCCGAGATCAACAAGCAACAGCCGACTGCCCCGGTCAGGCTGCCGCACCCGGCGCTCATGCCCCTGAAAGCTCCGTTGCGCATAGTATACATGATAATGGATAGCAAGGCTGACATCTGCCGCGACCGGCAGCGTGTTTTTCTTGCTGGCGTCCTATCCGGGGCTGCACAGATCTGCTGGATCAGGCCAGCACGACCGAGAGAGCATCGCCCGCCTTCACGACCTGCGGCGTGCCAGGATGATCCGAACCTGGTCGCCATCGACCTGGAGCGTTGCGTCCAGGGCCGCATCTCCCAGCGTGACCCGCGCGGTCCTGGGTGGTTCCGGCGCGGCCAGGAGAAGCTGAGAGACGGCAAGGCGTCCTGCGACCACGGCGATGGTGCTCCGCTGGCCGTTCGCGTCGCGGGTTTGCTGGAGGCTTCCCCAGCCTTCGGGACCGCAGAAGAAGGCCTTGAACTCGCTCCGGCGTGAGCCGCGGGGCGAACCGGAGAACGCGGGACGGGCCGTCGTATTCGTAGCCGGAGAGGGCCAGCAGGATCGACCACGACGACATGGCCCGGGCGTAATGGCCGCCGCATTCGATCTCGTTCCAGGGGTTGCGCGGGATCGGCGGGCGGTTGATGCCGTCGTAGCGGTCGCGTGCTCCCTTGATGATCGCGAGGCCGTCCTCGACCATCCCCTCGTAGATCATGTGCGCCGCGACCTGGTATTCGATGCCCGTCCAGACCTCATCCGAGTAGAGCATGACATGGTCCGGACGCCCGCCCTTGGGCCAGGTGCAGATGATGAGGCCCTTGTCGCCGGCCCCGGCGAAGGCGCGGGGCGCATGTTTCCAGCCGGTGAGGTCGGGCTTCCAGTTGTACCGGAAGATCGCCCGGAGCGAGGATTGAACGCGCTCGCGGGGCAGCAGGTAGCCCAGCCCGAGCTGGTGGGCCCACCATTGGCCGATGAGCTGATCGCTCATGCAACCGGGGCCGACCTCGCCCTTCCGCTCGCGGTAATCGTCGAGCTTCTGCTCGAAATACTCGCCGTTCCAGCACAGCTTCTGGAGGTTCTCTCGCCCCTTCTCGAAGATCGCGTGAAAGCGCGTCGCGGCCGCCTCGTCGCCCACGCGCCGGGCCCACGCTTCGCCCGCCCGCAGCGCGGCCAGGTAGTAGCCGCTGATGAAGCGTCGTCACGCCGTGCAGGGCCTCGTCGTAGGTGTTCCACTGGTCGTCCTGGAGGATGCCGTCGGGCTCGCCGCCGGAGCCGGCGGCATCGCGGGCGATCAGGTATTCGACGGCCCGCTTGACCTGCGGCCAGTAGGCCTTGAACCACGAATCGTCCGGATGATTGAGTGCCTCGCGGTAGGCCTTGAGGATGCAGCTCGCGTGGCCGTCGGTGAACGGCTGCTCGCCGGTCGGTCGCGGCGGCGAGGGAACGTCGGTGCGGTTGTTGACCCCGCCGTCGGGCCGCTGCTGGTGGTGAAAGTCGATCCGCCGCATCTCTTTCTCGAGGTCGGGAAAGAGCCGGGACAGAGTTTGCTCATATCCCCAGACGTGCGTGCAGGTGGGCTGGCAGCAGCCGTTGGAACCTTCCCAGCCGTAGATGTCGCCATTGGCGATCCGGAAGACGACGCCGATGTGCCGGATGATGGCGGCCTGGGAGGTCAGGCAGTCGAGCAGCCAGTAGGGCAGCGTGCTGTCGTAGAACGTCTTCCGGAAACGCTCGGTCTGCTCGCGGAACGAGGCCAGGTTGGTTGCCACCTCGCGCAGGACCGCCGCGGCGTCGGTCCAGACCGTGGCGTAGTGACAGCCCATCCACGTGCCGGCCTCGTTGTACTTGTTGGGGTAGTTCCAGGTCAGCAGGAAGGGAACTTCCACCGTCGCCCCGGGATCGACCACCACGCGCGCCGCCACGGCGCCGTTGACCGTCCGTCCCGCGGCAGTCGGCACAGCCAGGCTGCGCGCGGTCAGGTGCGGTGAAGCGGCCGGTTTCCGAGAAGCTGCGCCATGCCGTGTTCCAGTCGTCGAAGGCCGGCAGGACGCTGGCCTCGGCGGCAGTCGTGGCCAGCGCCAGGCGTGCCGAAGCCGGGCGCCTTGCGGGAAACCCCCACCGGGGCCTTGTAGGTGACGCCCACCAGGCCGCAGAGATCCGCGAACGCCCGATGGCGAGCCGCGTTCAACCCCGCGTGATCCGGTTCGAGGATCGGCCCGAGGGCCACCACGACCTGCCCCTTGCCCAGGCGGCGGCGGATGACGCGCAGCGCTCCGACGGTCGGCTCGACGTGGTCCCGTCGCGGTCTTCCCTGCCGACCAGCTCGACGACGCTCCGCTGCCCGCGTCTCGGAGAGCGCCCGGCAACCACGTCCCGGAAGCGAACCGGGAGCAATTCCTCGAGCAGCTCCAGCGTGGCGTGATCGCCGATCCGATCGCGTGAACGCGATCTGGTCGACGTTGATGTGGCCCCAGGCCCTTTCTGCTCGTCCACGATCTCGAGGTGAGCCGGCTTGCCGCGGAACTCGCTGACATCCCAGAAGGCCGGCTCGAGCCGCTCGTTGTCGCGGCCCGATATCGCCCGGACGGTCTTCCCGTCGATCACCAGGCGAAGCTGCGTCGTGGAGCGGACCCCTCCGCCGACCAGGAAACGAATGAAGTTCCGCTCGATCGTGAATGTCTTGCTGATGAGGCGGCCCGTGGTGTCGTCGCCCTCGAAGAACGAGTTCACCAGGCCCTTGCCCTCGAAGCCGCTCACGGGCTGCTGGCCGGGCAGCGTGCCCGCGGCGGGACCGGTTCCGAAGGCCTTCCCCTCCACCTGCCAGTTCGCGTAGCCGTTCTCGAAGTCCTCGAACACGATGTCGGGTCGGCCGGTCGCCGGACGCCAGCGGCTTGCCTCCGCTCACCGCGGCATAGCTCTTCAGCAGGGGCATGTTTCGGCCCGAGAACACGAGGGTCGCGCCGGCCGTGACGGCGGTGCGCGCCTGCTTGAGCCACGCCGGGGAGAGGTCGGCCGGCGCCTCCTCCATCCAGATCACCGTGTGTGCGGGGTCATCGAGCTTGAGCTCGGATCGCGGCGGCTGTTCGAGCACCTCGACACGCAGCTCCTTCGGCCAGTCATGCGGCGGCGCGACCAGGCCCTTGAGGTTCGGGAGGGTCGCGATGGACACCTTCCCGTCGATGGCGGGCTCGTCTCCGGTCTCGGCCTTCAGCACCAGACCCGTCGCGCCCGCGTCGTGGAAGACCTCGTTGACGTTGCCGCCGAAGTTGGGATGCTCGTGACCTTCGATCCGGACCGGCCGCGTCGTACCCGACCGGGTTCATCAAGAGCGCCGCCAGGGAGACTTCCTCGGCCTTGTCGGTGGGGTTATGGATCCGGAAGACGAAGACCGCCGCGGGGATCGATGAGAGTCGAGTGTCGAGCGGAGCGAAGGGAGAGAACGCCGCCATCTCGAGCTGGACCGGAAGGTCCGGCGTCGCTGAATCGCAGGGTGGCGACAGGATACTCACCGGTCATGGCGATCTGCTTGATCCTGGGCCAATCGGGTCCGCCCCGGGTCTGGAGCAGTCGCGTGGCCTTGCCGGCCCGGGCCAGGAAATAAAACGGCACCTCGCCGTCGCGCAGCGTGTTGAAGAGCTGCCAGGTGGTGAACTGGCCGTCGGCCCCGATCTCGAAGTTGCCGGTGCCGATCCCTCCCAGGTGCATCCGGGCATCGGCATGGGTGCCGGAATCATAGACTCGCGCCGGTGCCGGACCGAGGAGCGCTTTCTTCCACCGCTCGAGATCTTCGGGCCTGGG
Organism: uncultured Alphaproteobacteria bacterium; assembly: GCA_963795865.1. Taxonomy (GTDB): domain Bacteria; phylum Pseudomonadota; class Alphaproteobacteria; order Rhizobiales; family Xanthobacteraceae; genus JAJPKK01. The sequence continues at coordinate 4,628 of CAWCJX010000105.1, read as the reverse complement.
ACTCTGGCTCTCCCCGAGAGCACCCGATGGACCCGCCGAGGACCGCACCCGCCACGCCGATTCCTGCCAGCTCGATGAACTCACGCCGCGAGACCTCGCCGGTCTGCGGCCCGCACTGTCCCGAACACCCGGCCGGAAGCAAACCTGATGCAAGCGACCGAGAAGTCGGGAGCCTGCGCGCGCAGAGGTTCGTCGGTCTGCTTATCGGGCACCAGGCAGGCCGAGAAGGCCGTCACGGTCTGCGCCGGTCCGAAAAACGCAGGAAGCCAGGTCAAGTAGTAGCCAGCATGCTCCAGACAGCCGACTTCGAACTCATCCGTCGCCGGCCAGGGAACCCCGGAGGCACTCTTCCATTTTTCCGCAGGCAATTGCAACACCATACCATCGTCCATCTCGGCGTAAACCAGACGCACCGTTCCAACCTGGCGTTCACGAAGAGCCTTCCAGAGAGTCTGGGCCGTTTCTCCCAGCAGGCTACAGGGAGCGGAAGAAAAGCTGCAGACCCTTTGACTCGGCAAGCTCGACGAGCGCTTTAGCTTCGTTGAGCTGCATGGCCAGCGGCTTCTCGCTGTAAACGTGCTTGCCAGCCTCGAGAGACGCCCTGGTGACCTCGTAGTGGCTGCGGGGGTTGGTCAGGTTGAGTACCAGTTGAACGCGGGAATCGTTCAATACGTCATCCAGCGAGCCAAACCGGGAGACGCCGTGAAAAGCGGCAAACCTCATCGTGGGTCCGGATCGCGATCCGTGACGCCGATCAACTTCAGTTCCGGATATGCCGGCAAGGTCGAAAGGTAGTAGTCCGCGACGAATCCACAACCAACGATTGCTATATTCATGTCATATTGGCACGGTCGGTTTGCAGCCACTGCGGGATTGGTCCGCTGCTGATCCCGCAGCCCAGTCCGAGGCAGCAGTGCGGGGGTGAAGATGCCTCCGGATCCTCACGATCAGTAAGCCCCGCGGCCGACCAGTACCACGATGAAGGTCCGGAAGAGGATCCGGACATCCCGGGTCAGGGACCAGTTCTCGACGTACTCTCGATCCAGCTTGACCATGTGAGAGTAGTCAATATCGCTCCGCCCGCCGACCTGCCAGGGGCCGAAGCCCTGGCAACACCTGGAGGCGACAGGCGAATCCTTCAGGATCAAGTTCCCGAAGCTTGTCGCTGTCCCGCAACTGGAGAGGGCGAGGGCCAACCAAGCTCATCTCGCCGGGAGAATGTTGACGAGCTGGGGGAAGCTCGTCCAGGCTCGATCGCCGCAAGAAACGTCCCGAAGATGTGACTCTTGGATCCTCGCGCAGCTTGAACAGCACGCCATGCTCGGACTCGTTATGCTTCTCCAGATCGCCCAGGTGCTGCTCGGCATCAACGACCATCGTGCGAAACTTGAGCACGTGGAAGAGGCGTCCGTGACGGCCGTGACGCAACTGGCGGAACAAGACCGGACCGGAGGAATCGAGCCGGATCAGCAGGACAATCCCCAGCATCACCGGGGCGAGTAACAGCATTCCGATCAGCGCACGGGCCAGGTCCATCGAACGTTTTAGAGCGTGGGATAGACCATCGATCGTGATCTCGGTCGACTGTAACGGGAGGACCGGCGGAAGTTGAAGCTCAGCGTTCAGAGTCGTCGTCAGGTCTTGGGATTCGGAGCCGAGTCGCATGGCGTTTGATCTCGACGGGGAGCTCATCGGTGCAGATTCTCCAGGGGGGCCCTTCTGTGGACAGGCAAAGGCCTTTGGAACCTGAACTGCAACAAATCGACTTGCGCGCTTAAACCACGCAACAGGGAGAATAATCGTGTTTCCACGGGTCGAACTGTCGTCATCAAGCTAGCAAGGTCGTTTCGGACCGTCAATCATCATTCCGCACGGTGTTGATTCTAGGAATCAATGTTAGGATCAGGGTTGCAAAAAACTGGGAAATCTGCATTGGTTGTTGCCAAGAACGCACACCGGGCCCTGGTCACCACCTCGGCGAGTTCGCAACATTATGAGTGCTATTATGTTGCGACGAAGCGGCATTGAGCCGCGTTGTCCGACGCGGGTCTCGGCAGCTCGGTCCGCCCTGTTGTAGTAGAGGCGGGCACATGCCTGGAGGTCTTACGCGCAGAGCCTGACTCGCAAATCAACGACATCGCCCCGATCCATCACGCCTCCGCTGCCTCATCGGCCGGCTTAGCAAGGCATGAGTTGCGTGCGATGACCAGAGAATCAGGCATCTGGAGGCTTCAACGCTTGATTCCTAGTGGTGAGGTCCAGAATCTCGCTGATCAGAAAGACGCCGTCGCCGCTGGCGAGCGGGTTGAAGCCGAACTCGATCGGAAACTCGGTGCCGTCCTTGCGTTTGCCGAGGATTTCGCAAGTCTTCCCGTGCGGCGCGTGGACGCGGACGCAAAGCAACTGTCGAGCAATTCTCGATGCCCGACTCGGCATCGCTCGGGGATCAAGATCTCGACCTCTCGCCCGATGAGCTCACCACGCGAATACCCGAAAAGCCGCTCGGTCTCCTTGCTCACCAAGCAGATGATACCAGCGCCGTCGAACACGACCATCCCCGTCGGGTAGCTCTCGACGATCGCCTGAAACCATTGCGTCTGACGCTTTCGCTCGGTGATGTCGACGATCACACCGATAACGAGAATGCCTTGCTCGGTCTCGAGAGGACTGAGGCCCAGCTCGATCGGAAACTCGGTGCCGTCCTTGCGAAGCCCCCAGAGCTCACGCCCGGAGCCGGACGCATCGAGGGATTCATGAGAAAGCGATCGCGGTGGGCGATATGCCCCTGACGAAACCGCTCTGGGATCAGCATCTCAACCATTTGCCCGGCCAACTCGTCACGCTGGAATCCGAATAACTTCTCGGCCTCCTTGTTCAACTGCACGATTCGCCCAGCCCGATCGGTCATGATCATCGCCACTGGCGACGACTCCACGATCGCTTCTAACCTTTGTTCCAGGTGTTTCCGCTCGGTGATGTCACGAGCCGTGGCGAAAATGATTCCTTCCTCCGGAACAGACTTGGCCGTCCATTCGAACCACTTGTAGTTCCCGGACCGAGCTCGAAAGCGGTTCTCGAAACGGACGACGGGGAGCCCCTGAGAGAGATTGACCACTTGCAATTGCGTCTGTTCGTGGTCGTCGGGGTGGACAAGGTCGATGAACGGCTTCGCGAGGAGTTCCTCCGTGGAGTATCCCAGCACGCGGGTGAAGTTCTGATTGATCTGCTTGAAGAATCCGTCCAGCCCTGCAAGGCAGAAAAGATCCAGCGAGAGTTCGAAGAACCTTGCCATCTCCCGCTCGGGCCTTCGCAGCACGTGAAGGAGATAAGCGGTCACCTCGGCAGCCACCTCCGACGCGTTTCGGGGGCGGCGATCTCTATCGAGCTCCAGGCATCGCTTGACCAGACTGACCATCGGCGCGTCCGCCCTGGCGGCATCGAGCCGCGTCAACGTGGTCGAGAGATAGGCTCCGGCAAACGCCTCCAGAGATTCCCTTTGCATGGTGGTAACAGGACGCAAGGGTCTGCCGGTCAGGATCTCAAACAGAATCGCACCGAGGCTGAATACGTCGGTGCGCTCGTCCTGATCGCTGTCCCCACGGGCTTGCTCCGGCGACATATATTGAGGCGTGCCCAGAAGGTCGCCCGGGATGGTGATCGACGATTCTGCCTCGGCGATCGCGGAATCTCCGACGTGGCCGCTCCAGACCACGGTGTCTTGTGTGTCCAACGAGAACGGCGGCATCCCATCGACGCCTACGCCCTGCTCTCCGCCGTTCTCAGCAACCGAGCAATCCCCCAGTCCATGACATAGACGGAGCCGTAATCCCCGACCACGATGTTCTCGGGCTTGAGATCGCGGTGGATCACACCCGCGCGTGGGCGAACGCAACAGTCTGGCAGACCTGCTCGAAGATGGTCAGGAACCGGGGCCGATCCTTGAGATGATCCACCGATTCGGAGAGCAGTTCTGCCAGAGTCCGTCCCTCGACCAGCCTCATGCTGAAAAACGGCCGCACGTCGGAGAGCGTCCCTGCGCCGAAGACCGGCGGAACACCCGGATGCTGCAACTGAGCCGTGATCGAGGCTTCGCGATGGAATCTGTCGCTTAGCTCACGATTCTCCTGGTGCTTTTCGAGCAGAATCTTGAGAACCACCGTGCGGCCGAAGCGTCTCATCCTGGGCAAGCAGGATCGTTCCCATCCCACCTTCGGCGTATGGTTTTTCCGAATTGGCGACCGAATAGAGCGATTGGGTTGTCACCAGGGAACTGGGAGCCGCCGATGCCGCCTCGCTGCGGTCTCGCGAACCGTTCTCGCCAACTAACCGTGGACCAGACGACCTCGGAAGCGATTGTTCGTGCACAGTCCTTTGCGTCTGTAGGACATTCGCACGCTCGAACAGATTCTCAGCGGGTTTGGAAGAGCCTCTCTGGGAACATGACCGTATTCTTCTTTTCGCCGCATCGCTTTCGTGACTGACTCGTTAACGTGGCCCCGACCGGAATCTCCCGATGGCTCAGACCGCAAAGTGCACTTGCGATCATGCATGAGCCCGTGCTTCAGCTCCATGAGCCTATCTTACCCTGGCCTTTCACACTCCTGCCAGGTTCTGGTCGTCGTTCGAGA
>CAWCJX010000104.1:0-90700 GCA_963795865.1 uncultured Alphaproteobacteria bacterium | reverse complement strand
GGCTAGGGCGCTGGCAGGCATCTGCCAGCGGCACGGCACACGCCTCCCGGCCGCAGCACTCCAGTTCCCCCTGCGGCACCCGGCGGTCACCTCGGTGGTCGCCGGGATGCGGACAGCCGCTGAGGTACGCACCGCCTTGCGATACCTGGCCGAGCCCGTACCGGACGCGGCGTGGGCGGAACTAGAAGCCAGCGCGCGCGGCTAGGCGAGACGGCGCATGCCGGGGAAGATCCCTATACGGACCGCCGTCGCCGTGCATAGTAAGTCACACTCATCAGTTCTTCCTGTCCACCCGAGGATCGGTCATACTCTCCGTTGTGACACCTCGCGACGCTGGACGGACAGCGGACGGCGCGCACGTGAGCGCCGCGCTGCGGGCACCGGCCGGCGGGCACGATGCCACGCAGGCGCAAACCATGTACCGGCCAGGTTACGAGCTGGTGGCCGAGCAGATCCTGGAACTGATCGTGCGGTCGCGGCTGCAGCCCGGCGACCGGATGCCCACGGAGAACGAGCTCGCCGCGCAACTCGGCACGAGCCGGACGGTCGTGCGTGAGGCGATCAAGATCCTTTCAGCACTCGGGCGTGTCAGAGCTCAGAAGGGCCGCGGGCTCTACGTCGCCGACGACGAGGGGATGCTCGGGGCGAGGCGCTGGGAAGGGTTCTTCCTGCCCGCGGATCTCGACCATGTCTACATGCTCTTCGAGTTCCGCCGCGTCCAGGAATCCGAGGCGAGCCGCCTCGCCGCTACCCGCGCGACACCCGCGGAACTGCGCGCCATCGAGGCAGCCGCCGATATGTGCCGGGAGGGACACGTCACGGGGCAGACCGAGCTGTTCAACAGCGGCGACGACGAGTTCCATCTCAGCGTCGCGGCCGCCTCGCACAACCAGTTCCTGGTCACGGCGGTGCGCGAGGCCCGGCGCCTGCTCAGGCAGTCCAGCACGATCGGGCTGCACGGTACGCTCGGTGGCCACGCCGCCGAGGCGGTCGAGGAACACGCCGCCATCTACCGGGCCATCCGTGACGGCGACGCGGACGCTGCGGCGCACGCTGCGACCGTGCACCTGGACAACACGCTCGAGGACTACCGGCGCGAGATCCAGCGCCGCGTCTTCGGCGACGTCGGTCGCCCTGGCGGGACCACCCCGCTGTGACCCGGCCCAGAGTTGTCTGGCGCGCATGCGGCATGTAGTCGGATTGAGGTCCGCTGCTCTGCCAGTTGAGCTAGCGGCGCTCGCTGGCAGCGTCCAGGTGTAACTGGGCCATGAAGGCCGCACCTGCCAGCACCGACAGCACCACCCAACCGCGCCGCCGGCGCCAGCCTGCGGGAAATGATGGCGCGCATGGCCACGACAGCACTCGCGCCGCATTGATCTATCAGCATTCGACAACTGAACGGCAGCGGGCGATAGCTGATCAGGTGAGTAGGAATGCCAGGGCGGCTCTCGGCAGCCCCAGGGGATCAGGCACGCAACGGACACGCCGTCGCGGCAAGCGTTCGTGATATCTATCTACGGAGGGCAAAACCCGCTCTACGCTGCGCAGAAACTGAGTGCGCCCGGCAGGATTCGAACCCGCGACCCGCTGCTCAGAAGGCACCAGCGATTCATCGCGGTACGTCGCCTGGTGTCGACTGACGGGGTTTTCAGCTGCAGCGATGATCGCGGAAAGTCACCTGGCGTCGCTCAGAGTCTGTCGCTGTTGGCTCCCTGTTTGGCTCCCTCAATTCGGCATGCCTTGCCGTGTTCAGGGTGACCGAAACTGTTAGCGCTCCGGTATAAGTGGCGAGCACACTCGCGGTTGACTGCAACGATGGCATCGGGACCTGGGCGCGAGCCGCCCGGACGGTCGGCCATCGCCCCGGTGCGTGATCGCGCTTGGGATGTCACGGACTGGACGTTCCCTTTCGTTCCTCGCGGCGGCGTATCCGCGCACCATGCTCCTGTCAAGTCGGCAAGCCCGAATTCCATGCTTGCGGCAACCTTGACGACAGGGCAGGGTGGTGGCCCGGCGGTCAGGACTGCGGCACGGCGATGCCCGCCTCCTTGTAGTAGCGCAAGGCGCCCGGATGAAACGGCACCGGAGATCCGCGCACCGCGCTCGCCGAACTGATTTCCTTTGCCGCGGCGTCGGCGAAGGCAAGCTCCGGCGTGCGCTCCAGCAGCACCTTGGTGATTTCATAAGCGAGCGACTCCGCCATCACCTCATGGGCGACGAAGAGGGTCATCGCGGCCGCCGCCGATATGTCCGCCTCCACCCCCCGATAGGTCCCCTTCGGGATCGACGCGGCGAAAGTAAAACGGCCCGTGTCTCTCGGCGATGCGGGCAACCGCCGTCCCCGGTGGGGATGAGGCGGAGCGGGACCCCCGCGGCCGCCAAGCCGCGGAGGATACGACTCGGCAACGCCGCATCGATGGCGAAGGCGTCGAGCCGGCCGTCCTTCAGCGCCTGGACCGCTTCCGCGTCATCGAGCTGCTCGCGCGTGCCGAGATTGTACGGCGTCACCCCATGGGCGCCCAGCACCCGAATTGCCTTGATGTCCGTCGCGCCGCCCGCGACGCCGGTCGACACCCGCTTGCCCTTGAGGTCCTCGACCGCCTTGACGCCGCGATCGGCGAGCGTGACGAGATGCAGGTACCTGGCGTGGGCGCCGAGGAGGTTGCGCACCGCGACCTTCCGGGGCAGGCCTTCGAGCTGGCCTTGCGAGGCGGCCCAGGCGAGGTCCGGCTGCGCCAGCGCGAGTTCGATCTTGCCCTGCTGCAGCAGCTTGATGTTCTCGGCGGTGCCGTCGGTCTCCGGCGCGATCGCATCGACTTCGGACACGTATTTCGAGATCACCGCCGCCATTGCGGTTCCGAGCGGGTAGAACACGCCTTCCTTGCCGGCGGTGCCGATGTAGAGCCGGGTGCGCGATTGCGCCAGAAGCGATTGCGCCAGGAGCGATCGCGGGCTGATCCCGCCCGCCAGGGCCGCCCCGGCTCCGATCCCGGCGCATCTGATGGCCTGCCTGCGCGTCCATGTCGACATGGCATCGTTCCTTTTTGAAAGCCGCCCCGGCATTTTATGTCCGCCCGGTAGCGCCATTGTGAAACCCGACGGGCCGCAAAACCGCCCGACTGCGAGCGAGCCTGCACCTGAAGTGGTGCCGGCAAATGCGGGGGCGCGGCCTATAACGGCCGGCCGGCGTGCGGGCCAGCCCCGTGCCGCGACACTGGCGGGATGTCTCGCCTGCACGACTGTTTCAATGCAAACCCCTTGCGTCGTGTCCCAAAACGATCCCGGCTGGCAGTCGAACGCGAAATGGAAAGTCTGCCTTTGACCTGACGCTCATGCTTGCGATGTCCGGGATCGCCCTTCGATTCGAAGGGCGCCGGCTTGTCGCGTGCAACTGCGGCAGCAATGCGGCACCGAAGTGTCTTTCTGCGGTGGGCTGGCGTCCGACGGCGATCCTCGACCGGGCTCAAATGTCGTATCGACAGCGCAGTCTTTCAAGGCGTGGGCCGGCGCGCCGGACGCGCCGCGCGCGCTGCGCCCAATCATGCAAAGTCGTGATGGGGAGCCGGAAGCATTGCCTTCTATGACTTGCGGTTTGGTGGACGGCCGAACGGATCGAGCGCGGCGACCCCGGTGGGCTCGAAATCCGTTGCGTGTCACCACGGTGAGCCCGTGTTCCAGTGCCGTGGCCGCAATCATGAGGTCGGCGCCGCTGGCGGCCGGGGTGCGCCTGCGGCGCTCGAGAAAGCGTAGCGCCGCACGCGCGGCATCAGGCCTCGACGATCCCCTTGATGATCGTTCGGCCGGCTTGTCCGAATGCATCGGCGAGTTCACGCAGGCTCAGCCCGCGTTGGCCGACCCGAAGACGATCGAGCTGTACCAGCCTGGCCTCATCGAGTTCGATCGCGATGCGGGCCCAGACGGCATCGATGTTGTAGGCCTCCCGTCCGGGAGGCATGGCAACCGGCACGATCGCGTCCGCAGCGAGACCGAGGGCGCGCGCGGCGGCATCGACAGCGGCGCGGATCGCGCGGGCCTTCGCCCCGGCCGGCGCGGCGATATCATAGGGCGGCGTCCACTCCGCGGCGGGGCGCAGCTCGTCCACATGGGTCAGTGCCACAATGACGGGAGGAGGCCGTCGTACGAGCTGGGCGTTGGCCCAGGCGCGGAAATCATCGAGTCGCTTGCGATCGGGGTCGCGGGCCGGCTGCGTCGCGGAAGCGACCCACATGACGAGGTCGGCACGTTCGGCCTGTGCCAGCAGCTCCGACGCGGTCGCCGTGCTCTCGTCGAGCCCCGGCAGGTCGACGAGCGTCACGCACGGACGCCCATCGAGCGCGAGCAGGTGTTCGGCGGCGCTCGATGTCGTCGGCAGAGGCCCGATAGCAGCCCTGATCTCCTGGGCCAATGCATTCAGGAGGCTGGACTTTCCCGCGTTGACCTGGCCGGCCAGGACGATTCGCACGGGCACGGCGGCAGCGGCCGGGGCGGCCATGTCGCGCTCCTGCGCGGCGCGCAAGTCCTGGTCGGAAAGCGCGAGCCGGCCGGAATAGAGGTCGATGGCGGCGCGGCCGATCTCCAGCACCAGAAGCCGCGTGGCGTAAGCCCGGAGACGGTAGGAGAGGACCCTGGTGGTGCTCTCCAGGAACAGACCGCTCGTCTCCTGGCCGGCAGCCTGGAGCGGATTGAGCGCGGCGCGGATCACGCGCCAGAGGCCGAAACCGATGCGCCATCCCGACTGTGCGACCGAGCCATAGCGCTCGTTTTGCCGGTGCACCCACAGCAGGTGGCTCAGTCGCATCGCCCTTACCGCCGGAATGTGGCGGAGCGCCTCCCGGCGCACGTCCCGGCTGAGCCGCTCGGTCAGCAGCAGGAACTCCGGCAAGCTGAACCGCGCCCACGCCATGTGCGTCTCGGGATGAAAACGGTGCGCGACGGCTTCCACGATGTCCCGCGCTTTCGCGACGAGCGGTTCTGTCGCGGTGAAGGAAAACGGCGCGGTGGCATCCGCAATGGCCAGCACCTCGGCCCATGCGTCGCGTTCGACCGCGTACCAACCGGTGGAAGGCGCGGCCAGATCGCCCAGCGCGAGGCGCGCCTCCTCGTTGGCGCGCCGCCGCACCGAGACCGACAGCGGCCACGCCAACAGGCCGAGGGCGGCGGCGGCCATCGCCCAGACCCAAACCCGGCCGCCCTGCCAGAGCCACAGGAGGCCAAGCGCGAACAGTGACAGCCAGGGAAGGGCGACCGCCATGAACAGCAGCGTTTCCGGCCAATAGCGCCGGAGCCATCGACCGAACCTCATGGGCGGTCTCCCGGGCGTCGCGCCGCCCTACTTTTCCCATACCGGAGCCCGGCCGCAAGCCCGTCAGCGAAAGCGCGGCGCACCTCGTTGTCGGGGGCGGTCAGGCCGCGGCGGCGGTAGCCCAACCAGACGCAGGCGGCCTCGCCGATGCCGACAGTCACTGCGAACGCCGCCGCCGCGTTGAGCGCTCCGGCGGCGACGCTGCCGATCATCGGGATGAGCTTGAGGATCTCGCGAAGGCCGTATCTCAGGACCCACCAGGCGAGTGCGCCGCCGCCGACGGCGCCGGTGAACCCGGCGAACGCCGCCGGCGTCCACGCGACGCCGTAGCGTTTCGCCAGGGCACGTAGCATGATCGCGAGGATGCCGGCGAGACCGCCGACGCCGGCCAAGGGAATGGGGACGGCGCCCGCGCCGGCGGCGGCGGCGCCATAACCATAAACCAGCGGCCGGACCTTCGCCCGCAGCCGATCGCTTTCGGCGTCGGCGCGCGCGAGGTGCAACGCCTCGAATGCCCTGGGCCCGGCTTCCTCGAGAGCGGCCCAAAACATCTCGATCCCATAATCGTGAGGCGCAAACCCGTCTTCCGGCACGGTGAAGTCGATGGGCACGAAGCGCGGCGGCGGCCCCGGCACGCCATCGAACAATCGGCGTTGGTGCGCAAGCGCCTGCCGCAGCGCATGCGGCAACGGGGCATGGCTCTCGTCGTCCGGGCCGCCGGTATAAGGATATGGCTCAGGATGCTTTGCGCCGGCGGGGTAAAGGCGGTGCAAGCCGGTCTGCGCCACCACGACCGGCCAGTCGCGGTGCCGGCGGCGCGCCTGTCCCAGCACACGCACCACCCTATCCTGAATCGGATCGGCCACCTGCATCACGACGAGAAGGAGGTGTGACTGCCCCTCGCACCAGGCAATGTCCTTGGTCGGGTCATAGTCCACTTCTCCCAGGCCGCGGGTATCGAGAAACCGAAGCAGCGGAGCTTCGGGCGGGACGTCGTAGTAGGCGGCGGTTCGCGTGCAGGGCTCGAACCCTTCCCCGACCTCCGCGTATGGATCGCCGGTGAGAGCCGCGACGATCGCAGTCTTGCCCGCGCCGGTCTTGCCGAGCAGCCACACGACCGGCGCGATCGCCTGGGCACGCTGGCGCGCATCCTCCGGATCGGCACCCGGGCGCGGCAAGCCGCTGAACTCGATCTCGCCGATGGCCTTCCAGAGCCGGTCGAAAAATCTCACGATTTGCGCTTCCTAGATGGCGCGACGCTCCGGCAGGCTCCCAGAATTCGCTGCGACGGACAGCGGCGGCGAAGACGCCGAGGCCAATTCGTCCGGCTTCGAAGAACCGGCCGCGATGGCAAGCACCCTCGCCACCGCCTCGCCAAGCGATTGTTGAACCAAATCGACGCGCTCGGACGCGGGGAAAACGGTTTTCATATCCACGTTGGCAGCACCGGCCATGATGACGAGAATAAACGCGGCGGGGGCTTTCCGGCGCAGGCGTCGCACCGAATAGCGAATTTGCGCGGATGAGACGTCTGCCAGATAGCACAGGCACACCAATTCGACGCCCTCGGTGTCCAGGCTGAATATGCGCGACACCGAAAGCGCGTCCCACTGTTCGGAACGGACGCCGATTTCCTCTTTTTCGATCGACTGCGCGACGATCAAAGTGAACGCCTCGTCGAGGCGGCCGATTCCGGGAATGCACAATACGGGCTTGCCGGTCCGCCAGCGGGCCGGGACCCCGCCCGTCCGGCTGAGCGACGCTTCAGCGGAATCGATATGTGCCAGCGGCGCATCCGTGTCTGCGCCAGCCGCCACGACAGTCGGCTCTTCCGGCTTGTCCTGGTAGGTCCTCAGGTCGTCCACGATTTCCGCGACGGCATCGCGAACGCGCACCATGCGATCGTCATCCAGAAATCCGCGATCGGCGTCGGTCTGGGCGAGCTTTAAGGCTTCCACCAGGACTTCCTCATAATAGGCATGAAGTGGCTTTTCCTTGAGGAACTCCTCCGCCTGCTCCGCGGCCTCGACGGAATCCCGCGCGAGCATTCGCTGGTAGACCAGTTCCGGCGGGGTCAGCGGCGGCCTGTCGCCCAGCATCACATCGAGAAATTTCAAACGGTCCACGTGCCGTCCCAGTACGACGAGGCAAACGCTCAGCGGCGTGGCCAGAATGAGTCCGATCGGCCCCCACAGCCACGTCCAGAAGGTCGCCGAGGCGATGATCGCGACCGGAGAGAGACCGGTATTGTGGCCGCATAAAACCGGTTCGACGGCATTCCCGACAATCGTCTCCACCACCAGAAACAGGGCGCCGGTCCAGATCACCATCGACCAACCGGTCCCGACCGCCGCCGCGAGCACCAGAGGAAAAATCGCCGCGATAGGAGGGCCGATGTAGGGCACGAACCGCAGGATCATCGCCAGCATGCCCCACAACGGTGCGCTGGGAACGCCGATGAACCACAGACCCGCGCCGATGACGAGACCGAAGCCGCCATTGAGCGCGAGCTGGGTCAGGAACAGCCGACTGAGCCGCTGCCCGGCATCGTCGATGGCCGCGGTGGTGCGCTGCAGGTCGCGCGAGCCGGCAAGCCGGACCAGCCGATTCCTCAGGTCCTGCTTCTGAATGAGAATGAATATGATGAAGATGACGACGATGCCGGTCGTCGCCAGCGGATGAATGAGCGGGGCGATCAGCGCCGCCAATGTCTGCAGCGCCCCGGGATCCGGTTGCCTGACCTCGACCGGGATCGGCCGGTCGGGAGACATGGGGAGGGCAGGAGACGTGGGCAGGGCGGCGGGCGTGGCCGGTGACGGACCGGTAATGCTGGGCCGGTCGATCTCACGGCTCAAATTCCGCAAGACCTCGGATGCGCGTTCCAGAGTGCCGGTGCGCGCGGCGACGCCGCGCAAGTTCTGAATCTTTTCGTGCAAGGTCGATTGATAGCGGGGCAGGTCGCTTGCCAGCTGGTTGACCTGGGAAATCATCAATCCGCCCAGGCTGAAAACACCGGCAAAGGCGAGCAGGACGACTCCGATGACCGCCACGCTGCGCGGAACATACCAGCGCTGCAGAAAATCTACCGGAGGCGCCAGCACGAAGCTCATGAGAATTGCCAGCGCCATCGGCACCAGGACGTCGCGACCGACATAGACGCAGGCAACGATCACCACGGTAAACAACAGTGTCGTAAGGGAGGCCCCCGGTAACGGAGAGCTGATGCTCCAGGGCTTCATTTGGGGCGAATCAGACATGAGGGTAACCGCGCTGCAAGCATTGCGATCGGACGACGTGGCCGCAAACCGTCGCTTGTGACTTTAACACTTTTTGCGGCCATCCAATCCCGCGTGAGCCGCCCCCGGCCGATCTCTTCGCCGCAGACTCGAGCCAAAACGAAAACTCTCGGCACGAGCCCGGTCTCCGCCAGATTGCAGCGGTCAGCAGCAACGCGGGTACGGCCGTTTCGTTCCCGTCGAAGGGCCGCCGGCGAGAGGCCGCGCGGCCCGGCACGCAATCGGCGCTCTCGCTGCGACCAGGCGGTGCCGGTACGAACCCATCGAGCGCGCGCCAGATGTGGCGCGGGGCCCACGCGTCCGGCGCTGCGGGCGCCTGTCGCTTCAGATCGGATCGGGAAGTGAACGGAAGGTTTTCACGTCGCGGATGATCTCAACGAAAGGCCTCGTCCACTCGACTCCGCGTGGCGCCGGACTATTGCGCCAGCCGCGCCTTGATCTTGCGGCAGAGCTCCGCGAGTTCCCCAGGCTTGTACAGCACGGCGCCGGGCAGTGCGACCTCTCCCTCGATCAGCTCGGGATACGTGGTCAACAGGATGATGGGCACGCGCGGGGTCTTGTTTCTTATCATCCGCTCCAGCGCCAAGCGATGCGCTGCGCCGGCCCGCAGCTTGATATCGGTCACGACCACGTCGACCGCGCTGCTATCGAATTCGTCGAGGGCAGCCGAACCCAGCGCCACGGCGGTGCGCATCCCGACCGCCTCGAGAGAGCGCGCTGCCGCATCGGCGAACGCGACATCATCATCCACGAATAAAACGAATATCGACCCGCCCACGACCGCACCCGGAAGTATCGGGGAACCGCTGACCCCGGCTCTTTCATAACACGGAGGAGCGTTGCTAAAATCACACAAGGCAAGAATATAAATGCCGGCGACCGCCCTCCCGGAGGCGGGGCCGACACGTGTGCCTCTCAAAAGCAACACGATCGCCGGTCCGATCAGCCCCGCTACCGGTCATGGCGCGCGGAAAATATCGCGCGGGCTTCGTAATCCACGATGCTGCGAGCTCGGCCTCGCGGCGATGCGCGCTGGGTATCGCCCTTGTTCATCTCACGGTTGTGCCGCATACCCGACTGCGCTCGCGGCGGCCGAACTACCCGGCCGCGAGGCGGAATTTACCAGCCGTCCAGCCGGTCTCCATCCGCTCTCCAGGGAGAGGTACCGCTCGGCAATGCGCTGGTAGTAGTCGCGAAGGAAGGGTGACGGGGCGCTTTCGGCCAAGTCGGAGAATTTCGTCGCCTCTTTCCGAATCCGCTCCGCTCTCGATGGGCTTGTCATTTACTCCCCCCACTGCACTCCGTCCCGCCACGAATGACGGGGCTCGGCATCAAGCGGGCCCCGATCAGAAGGCCCACATCCCCATATTCCCCGACATGATCCTACCTCAAAAGGCGGCGTTTCCGGGTGCAGAAATGCGGCGGTGGGCGCGAATTTCCGCGGCTGTTGTGCGCAGGACACTGTGTGTCTCGGCGAACACTTTGGCGAATTCTTCCCCGTTTCCAGCAAAAAAGTGGCGCTGAGCTCTTCACGACTTGGTTGTGTGCGCCGACTGAGCGGGGGGAAGACGGTGCGGGAATGCTGCGCGGGAATGCTACCAAGCGCGGCCTGAACGTCCTATCATTGCCCATGCCTTTGCAGACGCGGCAGCGCGCTGTTTTCTCGGCCACGTTTTCGGCCCATGCAGGTGTTCGTCGCACCTTGGACGGTGCGTGGACGAGTTGGCGCGAGCCGGCACCGTCCGCTATGTTCGAGCAGCAAGGGGTCAATCTGGGGTAAAGCCGGCCGACATGGTGGATTACCGAACGGTTTTGAAGCGGAAAATCCAGGACGCCAGCGAGGATCCCGTCAAGATGCGGGAACTGGTGTACGAGGCCGCGCGGCTTGCCCTGAGGCGCCAGGTTCAGATGCAGCGGCCACCCTTGAGCTTTGCCCAGATCGAACGCCACATCGGCGAACTCGAAGACGCTATCAGGCACCTGGAAGCCGAGGCCGAGGCAGCGGAGGCAGAGGAGGCCGAGGCGACAGACCTGGGCGAGGAGGCTGCGGCTTCAGGCCCGGACCGGCTCGACGATCCGGAGCCTGAGGCGGGTGAAGCGGCGGCCGACGACGCGACGAACCCGCCGAGCCACGAGCCGCCCGTTCAATCCGAGGAGGATGCCGCCTTCTTCACGGTCGGAGACCTGCAGATCCTGGGTGCGGGCCCGGCCGCGCCTGTGGCCCGGGCGGCCGCCCGCCAGCCCATCAAGATTCCGGAACGCGCCAAGCGCCCGTCCTATCTCGTCAACCCGGCCGACTTCGTGAACCCGAATGCGACCTCTCGCGCACAGCCGGCGCCGCGCCTTCGAAAGCCTGTGGTGATGTCGGGGCTGAAAGTCACATTTCAGCTCGCGGTCGCGGCAGTCGCGGTCGCAGCACTCTACTTCGCCGTGTGGGGACGCAACGGCCCGCTGCAAACCGCCGGCGAAATACAGCTGGCCGGTGCGGGGATCCCGCGCATTCAATCTGCGCCCGCGCCGGAGCCGCCTGCGGACGGGATTTCGACCGGCGCCGCGGCGCCCCTCCCAGCCGGGCCGCTCCCCGAAGCGCCCGTGGCCGCCGCGGCCGAGCCGGCGCTGGCGTTCCCGCTTCCGGACGCCTATGGCGTCTATGCGGTGCGCGACAACCAGTTGATCGCGCTCGAACAGGTCCAGGCGACGCCGGCCGATCCGCGCACCCCCAATCAGCTGGAAATCACCAGGCCCGGCCGCATCGTCAGTGCCACCAGCAAGCTTGCCTTCCTGGTGTTTCGCCGCGACCTCCTCTCGAACGCGCCGGAAAAGGTCTCGGTCCGCGTCGCCGCCCGTATCGCCCATTCGATGAACTTCGACTCGGCTGGGCAGGCGGTGGTGACGACACCGAAAACCGACACGTGGCTCATTCGCGACAAAGGCTATGAATTGCGCGCGGAGCCCCTGCGCGGGGGCGCCGAAATGGTCATGTTGCACCCGGAAAATCCCGACTTTTCGTTTCCCCCCGGCCGCTATGAGCTGATGCTCGACGGACAGGCCTATGATTTCGTCATCGCCGGTGAGGTCACCGATCCCGCCCATTGCGTGGAAGGTGTCGTCACGGTCCGCGGGCCTGACTTCTACGAATGCAAACCGGTGCTGTAGGGGCGCCGCCCCGCCGGTGCGAGTCCGTCTTGAAACTTCGTCAAGGGTTACGGAGCCTTCGTAGCATGAGGCGGATGGGGGGCGCTTGAACTGTTGATTCTGACTGCCGCCCGAACTGAGGTGCCGGGGCGCGCGCCGGTCCGAAATCGACCTCGCCGGGCCCCCGGTGCCGGCATGGCCGGCCTCGGCCTCGGCTGGCGGCTCGACGGGCTGCTTCGCCAGAGCGCCCATTCTTTCCGCTTGATCCATAAATAAAAAGCGAGTAGCGTTTTTATATGGAATTAATGCAACCAGTGCATGTTTTAATTCAACCTTTGGTTTAGGGGACCGACATGACCGCGGCCGAAATGTCGAGAGCGCGCCAGGAAGTTGAAAGCGGAGCCGAATACAATCACCGCATGCTGGTCAACTTTGTCGCGGCTTCCTTCTTAACCTTGCTGGTGATCGCCGGGTATTGGGTGGTAAGCACGCTGGCGGGATAGGTTCGGCAGATTGGTTATCCAACTGCCGATCTCACAGCCCCCACGCGGCGAAAGCGGCTCGGGTGCGGCCGGGTCTCCGCTGCAGTCGCGCCAGCACCTGCCGCACCTGCGATGCCTGCCGCGCGCCGGGCCCGCTGGCGGCCGGATCCTTGCGGACATTCAGCGCCGACGCGACGACGCGCAGGGACGTTGCGCCGGCCGCCCGTCGTTCCCCAATAAGCAGGGCAAGTCGGTCGCCCGCGCGTGCGGGCTTTGCCGTAAGCCTTGCGCCGCGGTCGCCGCCAAGCTTGATGCCGCGAGCGCGGCGCGCGTTCGGAAATCATCTTGGCCTCGTGCTCGGCTACGGCCGCCAGTATGTCGATGGTGAGCCGGTTCGCCTGCGGGAGATCGACCGCTTCGAAGTCAACTTCCATGAGGTCGGACACGAGCGCGACGTTGCGGAAGAGCCGGTCGAACTTGGCGATGATGCGCTTGGCCCCGTGAACGCGGCACGCCTCGAGGGCTTCCGCTAGCTTCGGCCGGTCCGCGCGTTTGCCGCGCCAGTACCCGCCGGCCCTGCTTCGCCTGCCGCTCGTCGCGCCCGCTCGCGGACGGCCCGCTATTTTTGATCGACACTCATCATGACCCAGCGATCAAGAATCAAAATTCCGAACGCCCACGCTGCCACAACCAGTGGAACGGCGATAAGCTCCTTCAGGTCAGCCCCATCGAGACTTCCGCCGACTACCCAAGCGAGCGTCACAAGTGCAAGCGTCCGCCAGAGAGCGCCGAACGTCAATGGGCGCCGGTCGTTAGGGTCAGGCACATCATCGGTCATCGGTTTTCCCGTTCGGTTTCGTGGAGCGTTCCCGAACCCGCTGCGCCGTAGGCTCGCGAGCCTCGCCAGCAGGCCCGCCGAACCAAACCTACCCGAATGCCGACCGACCGTGGAAGTCCTGTCAGCGGCCGGCTTGCGGCCCCGACGCCCTATCCAGCCGGGCCAGCACCCGGCGCACCTGCGACGCCGGCCGCTCGCCGCGCCCGGTCGCGCCGGTTCAAACTCGGCTGCGCGGCTCTACATGTCGCGGCTTACGTTGCTGCGGATATGGGGCAGAATGCGCGAGAGGTGGTTTACAACAAAACCAAATTACCCGCTTGTAATATTCTCACCGAAAGTCGTCACCATTCGAATTCCTATTTTTCTTTTATATTAAAGGCGTTCTGCTCGCATGGATTTCCTATGCCCCTGCAAATAGTTTTGTCTCTGCTCGGCTGAAACACTTCAGTCTTAGTATATAATTCAATCGGAGAATGCACATGAAACGGCTGGTTATAGCGATAGCCACCGTGGTAGCACTCGGTGGCAATGCGTATTCGCAAGTGTCCCGTGGAGGATCGGGCGCGTACCCTCGTCATCACGAAGGGATGACCGATCCGGGTTCCACGCGCCCCTACTACGCAAGTGCCCGGTCGGCCCATTACCAAACGACATATCCGGGCGGCAGGGGTCGGTGAGCGGCGGCTTGCCGCCACGTTCGCTCAGCGAGTACGGTTCCGACCTCAACCGACAGGCCACCGCCATCGGGCGGGGTCGGGACCATCTTCGCGCCGCGGCACGGGTCAGGTATGGCGATGGCCACCCGGGCACCGTCGGTTTGGCCGGCGCCGCCGGGTGGTAATAGGGGCTTTGCATGGAATACCCACCAACGCCCATCAGCGTCGTCCGGCACTGCTCATAGCTCTTGAAATAGCAGGATGTCGGGCCGCCCCTGGAGTAAACTCTGGCGCACCACGGATAGCTGGTCGGCGATTGCGCAAATGCCGCCTGGATTTCGCCAAAGCGGCGCGGCAGCGATCGGGAGTTACGGCTTGTCGCAGCTCTTGCACTTGAACGCGGGCGCTGGCTGGCCGGGGTCCACCATCACCGAGCTGAACTCGCCGCAACGGCCGCACTGTCTGACGAGCTTGGTGGGCAGCTTCACGATCGGCACGGTGCCGGCCGCGATGGCGCGGTCGGCCTGGGCCCGAAGCTCGGCCTTGGTCAGCGGTGGTCCTCGACGCCGCTCTTTCATGGGCAGCCGTTATTCAGGACGCGCAGGGGGCCGGTTCATTTTGCCGCCGCAGCCTTCTGGCGCTCGACCTCGACAGTCTTTGCCGCATTCGCCTGAGCCTGCTTGATGAACTGGGTCCACGCCGCCGGGTCGACGAACGGATTGGGCTCTCCGGGCTTGCGCTTGTCCAGGAGCTGGGCACGCTCCAGGACTCCGCCATTGGGGTAACCATTGGAACCGCCGGCCCAGCTGTGGATCATCACCAGGACCTCGATGCCCTGGAGCTGCGCCAGCCGGTTCGTCGTCACCACGGCCCGCTCGGCGGCGGCGAGCCCGCCTCGCGATCCGCCGCCGCCCTGCCACAGCGCCTGGTGCGGGACGCCATTGTCATAGACGGTGAACTCGGCCGACAGCACGCCCGGCGTGTGCCCGGGATGGTGATAGAATTTCAACGTTGTGCCGCCCAGGGTCAGCGTATCGCCCTCCTTCACCACCATGTCGCGTTTGGGCACGCGCGGCGACGGTCCGCCGTCGCGACCCGGCCTGCTGGCGACCTGCTCCATCATCTGCCAGTCCTCATCGAGCGCCGCGACGCGGGCGCCCGAGGCTTCCTGGATGCGCGCCGCGCCGCCGAAATGATCGAGGTGGCCATGGCTGAGGAGGATGTACTTGATGTCCTTGAGGTCGAAGCCGACCTTCTTGATATTGTCCATGACGAAGTCGACGTAAGGCTCCTGGGCGGAATCGATCATGATGATTCCCGCCGCAGTCGGAATGAGCCAGACGCCGACGTAACCGGGTCCGACGTAATAGAGATTATCGAACACCTTGAACGGCGCGATCTTCTGGAACTCGACATCGTTCGCCCGGGAAATCCTGTAGGTCTCGCTCAGGGTTTCCGGTTCGGCCGCCGCGGCAGCCCGGAATCCGGGCGGCGACAGGACGGCGAAGGCCAGGGAAATTGCGGCAAGCGAGATGACGGATATCCTGTCCATGGAGCCTCCCCTGCCGATTCGCCCCATGAGCCTTCGGCCCGTTCCGGCTGGCAGTCGCCCGCGAACTGTACATCGGCCGTCGCGCCCGGCGAAAGGGGATATTCCGTCGGCTCGGGAGAACCTGCATCGGCCGCCAATCGACATGGCCGATCCCGCGGGGCGTTCGGCTCTCGGCGCCGATCTGGGGCCGCGGCGCCGGCGACGCCAACCCGAACCGGACATCCGGGCTGCCGGCCGGTGTCGGTCAAGGGGCGAGCCGAGCCGTCGCCAATTCGATAAGCTGTCGCTTGCCTGCGTCCTCTCCAGCCGAGACATCCATGGTTGCCAAGCGCGCGCCCGCATTGGATCGAATTGACATCAACATCCTGGCGGCTCTGCAGCGGAACGGGCGCGCGACCGTCCAGGCGCTGGCGGAACGGGTCGGGCTGTCGCCGCGGGCCTGCCTCGAACGCGTGCGCCGCCTGGAGGCGGCGAAAATCATCACCGGATACAAGGCCGATATCGACATCGCCCGGCTGTCGCGGCCCATCAACGTGTTTGCCGAAATCATACTGGACCGGCAGGCGCGCCAGGCCGGGTTCGAGCAGAGACTCGCCCGGATCGACGAGGTGGTCGAGTGCTGGGAGGTCGGCGGCACGGTCGATTACATTGCCCGGTTCGTCTGCCCCGACCTTGCCACCTACGAGGAGCTGACGTCGCGGCTGATCGCGGATGCCAATCTCGGCGTCGCGCGCATCGTCAGCCATGTCGCGCTCCGTCCGATCCGTCGGTTCGGCGGCTATCCGGAATCGCTGCTCGCCGGCAAAAGCGAGTAACCCGCAGCGAATCAAGGCCAATGAACGGCCGGGCCCGCCGATGGCGCGGCAGCTTTCGCCGCAACGCCGATTCGGCTGCGGCAAGGCGCACTCGCCGCCGAAACGGCCGTGCGCGACGATCAAATCTGCCGCCGCCGTCGCGCCTGCAAGCTATTTTCGTTACAGGCAAATTCGTCCGACAGGAGCGCCCGATGACCGCGATGCAGCTTGAGGCGCGCTATTGCGCCCATAATTACGAGCCGATTCCGGTCGTTCTCGCCCATGGCGAGGGGGCTTACCTGTGGGACACCGCCGGCCGGCGCTACGTCGACATGATGAGCGCCTATTCGGCGGCGAGCCACGGTCACGCCCATCCGCGCATCCTGGCCGCGCTCGAGGCCCAGGCGCGGCGCCTCGCAGTGCCCTCCCGCGCCTATTACAGTGATCGCCTCGGACCGTTCCTGGCGGAGCTCTGCCGGGTGACCGGGCTCGATGCGGCACTGCCGATGAATACCGGGGCGGAAGCGGTCGAGACCGCGATCAAGGCCGCGCGCCGCTGGGGCTATCGCGTCAAGGGCGTGGCCAAGGACCGCGCCGAGATCATCGTCGCAGACGGCAATTTTCACGGCCGCACCACCACCATCATCTCGTTCTCGTCCGAGGCCGATTATCGGGACGGCTTCGGGCCGTTCACGCCGGGCTTCCGCAGCGTGCCGTTCGGAGACATCGCCGCCGTCGAGCGCGCGATCACGCCGGAAACGGTGGCCGTGCTGATGGAGCCGATCCAGGGCGAGGCCGGGATCATCGTGCCGCCGGCCGGATGGCTGGCGGAACTGCGTCGCGTCTGCGACGCCCATGACGTGCTGCTGATCCTCGACGAGGTGCAGTCGGGACTGGGCCGCACCGGCGCCTGGTTCGCCTTCGAGCATGAGAATGTCCGGCCCGACGGGCTGGTTCTCGGCAAGGCGCTCGGCGGCGGCGTGCTGCCGGTCTCGGCCTTTGTCGCCCGCCGCGAGGTGATGGACGTGTTCACCCCGGGCTCGCACGGCTCGACCTTCGGCGGCAATCCGCTGGCGGCGGCGGTCGGGCTGGAGGCGCTTCACGTCCTGCGCGACGAGGGCCTGGTGGAACGGAGCCGGGTCCTGGGCGCCCACATGATCGAGCGGCTGCGCGCGATCAAGAGCCCGGTGCTGCGAGGCGTCCGCGGCCGCGGCTTGTGGGCGGCCGCCGAAATCGACCCGCGATTCTCTACCGGGCGCGAGGCCTGCGAGCGGCTGCTGGCGAAGGGCGTGTTGTCGAAGGAGACCCATGGCACGGTGGTCCGGCTCGCGCCGCCGCTCGTGATTACGCGCCATGATCTCGACTTCGCACTCGACCGCTTGGAAGAGGTCATCGTCGAATTGGAGCATAGGCAGAGCTGCCGTCCGGCGGCTTGATCCCAAACGGAGGCATGTCATGAAATCGCCGACCAAGGCCCGGTTCCTCATGTGCGCCCCCGATCATTTCGGGGTCGCCTACAAGATCAATCCCTGGATGGACCCGCACAGCTGGGAGCGCAGCGATCGGGCCCTGGCGGCAGCGTCGCGACTGGAATGGGCGGCGCTTTGCCGCATGCTGCTCGAACTCGGCGCCGAGATCGATCTCGTCCCGCCGGCGATCGGCGTCCCCGATCTGGTCTTTACCGCGAACGCGGCTGTCGTGCTCGACCGCGTCGCCCTGCCGGCGCGTTTTCGATATCCGCAGCGCCAGCGCGAGGAGGAGCATTTCGAAGCCTCATTCCGGGCTTTGCAGGGGCGAGGCCTGATCGACGCGGTGCCGCGGCTGCCGGCCGGTGTCGTCCTCGAAGGCGCCGGCGACTGCGTGTGGGACGAGACGCGCAATTTGTTCTGGATCGGTTTCGGTCCGCGCTCCGACGCCGCCTCCCGGGAGGTCGTCGAGGATGTGTTCGGCGTGCCGGCGATTGCGCTCGAGCTCATCGATCCGCGCTTCTACCACATGGATACGGCATTGAGCCCGTTGCCGGGCGGCGAAGTCATGTTCGTGCCCGATGCCTTCACCCGGCAGGGCAAGGCCGCGATTTTCGATCGGGTGGAAGCGACCCAGCGCATTGCGGTCAGCGCCGAGGATGCATGCCGGCTGGCCGCCAATGCGGTCTGTGTCGGGAACACCCTGGTGATGTCCGAATGCAGCGAACGGCTACGGTCCGAACTGGCGGAACGCGGCTACCGGGTCGCGACGACGCCGCTGCCGTCGTTCCTGCGCAGCGGCGGCTCGGCCTTCTGTCTGACGCTTCGACTGGATCGAAGGTCCGAGGCGAGCGCCCACGAGCGCGCGGCGGTGGCCTGAGCGAAACATCCCGCCGGGTGACAGGCGCGCAATGGCGGGTTAGCATCAGATCGGCGGCGGCGCCATAGAAGCGCCGGCCAGGCCGGGGCGGCGTCGGAATCGACGCCCCGCGGCCGTGGCGAAAGTGTGGCCGGCATCCGCAGCTTGAAATCGGGCCGGGCGCCGACAAATAACCATAACCGACCGGTCTATTTGGACGACAACCGGCAGGTGCTATGATCGAGAAAAGCCGATTAGCCGAGCCCCATCCGCCCCGTTTTGCCAGCGGCGAACTGCGGCGGGGGAGACCGAGAGGCCATGAAGCTGCGCCGATTCTACATCGCGTCATGGTTCTACCTGACGCAACGGATCTCCGGTCCGATGAGCAGCCGTGACACCCGGCGGCGGCTGCACATCATGCTGCGGCAGCCCTGGCTGATCACGCTGGGGATTCTGCTGCTGCTCGGCAGCCTGATCGGAGCCTCGCTCTATTTCGAGTCGCAGCCGACCACCCTGCGCATCGCGGTCGGACCGGCGAACGGCGAGGATGCGCGCCTGGTCCAGGGCATCGCGCAGCAATTGGCGCGCGACCGGGCGGCGATCAGGCTGCGGCCGATCCTCAAGGACAGCTCCGCCGACAGTGCCGCGGCGATCGACGCCAGCCAGGCCGATCTCGCCATCATCCGGCGCGACCGCGGCTATCCCAAGCAGGGCCTGGCGATCGCCGTCCTGCGCGAGAACGTCGTGGTGATGATCGTGCCGGCACCGGGATCGCTGGCGGCGGGCGGAACGTCGGCGAAGCGTCCCAAGGCCAAAGCGAAAAAGATCGAGAAGGTCGAGCAGATCGCCGGGCGCACGGTCGGCGTGATCGGCCGTGGCGGCGCCAACACCGATCTTCTCAATCTCGTGCTCAAGCAGTACGAGATTCCGGCCGACAAGGTGAAGGTTGTTGCGCTCGATTCCGACGACGTCGCCGCGGCATTGCGGGGCCACCCGGTCGACGTCATCTTCGGCGCCGGCCCGGTGACCAGCCACTTCTTCGTCGATGCGATCGCCGCCGCCGGCAAGGGTGACGAAAAGCCGACCTTCCTGGAGATCGGCGCCGCCGAGGCGATCGCCAAGCGGCTGCCGGTCTACGAAGCCACCGAGATCAAGAAGGGCGTGTTCGGCGGGCACTCGCCGCTGCCCGAGGACGACGTCGATACCATCGGCTTCTCCCACTACATCGTGGCGCACAAGACGCTGTCGGATTCGCTGGCCGGCGATGTCACCAAGCTGTTGCTCGGCGTCCGCCAGAGCCTTGCGGCCGATTACCCGGCGATCACCCAGATTGCCAAGCCCGACACCGACAAGGATGCCGCGGTGCTCGCCCATCCCGGCGCCGCCGCCTATATCGACGACGATCAGAAGACCTTCTTCGACAAGTACAGCGATTTCATCTATCTCGGCATCATGGTGTTCTCCGGCCTCGGCTCGGGCGCGGCCTGGCTCACCAGCTATTCGCGGGCCGACGACCGCATCCGCAAGCTGAGAGCGCTGGAAGTGCTGCTCGACATCGGCGGGACCGCCCGCTTCGCCGAGACCCACGAGCAGCTGGACAAGCTGCGGAGCGACGTCGACGACCTGGTGCGGCGCACCATGCATCAGGTCGAGCGCAACGACCTCGACGAATCCGCCATGGTCGCCTTCTCGATCGCGCTAAACCAGGCGCAGGGCGCGATTTCCGAGCGCCGGGCCATATTGACGGTCCAGGGGGTGGTGCCGGCTTCCGCCGCTCCGGCTGGAGCGCCGGAAGTGGTGCCGTTGCACATCGCCGCCGCGGAATGATGCAACGGCGACCGTTTCGCCCCACTTTTCGCATTGCACAAGGGCGGCGAAACACTATATTCCGCGGAAATTAGCCGCTTCTGTAGAAGGTGTCACTTGCGGGGTTCGCGCGCGTGCTCGAACCCGGACCTGGAACCATTTGCGATGAGATCCCTTCGTCCGGAAACATGAGCCTGCGGGCCGGCATGTTTCGGCCGTCTACGGATTCTCTTCCCATGCCGAGCATTCCCGAATGAACCTGCGCAACGTCGCCATCATCGCCCATGTCGACCATGGCAAGACCACCCTGGTCGACCGGCTGCTGCAGCAATCGGGCTCGTTCCGGGAAAACCAGCGCGTGGCCGAGCGCGCCATGGACTCAAACGACCTCGAGCGCGAGCGCGGCATCACCATCCTCGCCAAGGCGACCTCGATCGTGTGGAAGGGCACGCGGATCAACATCGTCGACACCCCGGGCCACGCCGATTTCGGCGGCGAGGTCGAGCGCATCCTCAACATGGTGGACGGCGCCATCGTGCTGGTCGACGCCGCCGAGGGGCCGCTGCCGCAGACCAAGTTCGTGGTGTCGAAGGCGCTCAAGGTCGGGCTTCGGCCGATCGTCGCCATCAACAAGGTGGATCGCTCCGACGCCCGCCCGGAGGTGGTCGCGGGCGAGGTGTTCGACCTGTTCGCCGCGCTGGACGCCAGCGAAGAGCAACTCGACTTTCCGGTGCTGTACGGCTCGGCCAAGGAAGGCTGGATGGCGCCAAAGCATCGACGGCCCGAAGGTGTCGATGGCCCCGCTGTTCGATCTCATTCTCGCCCATGTGGCGCCGCCCCATGTGGAGCACGGCCCGTTCCGCATGCTGGGGACGATCCTCGAGGCCAATCCCTATCTCGGCCGCATCGTCACCGGGCGGATCACCGCCGGCTCGGTCAGGCCCAATCAGCAGGTGAAGGTGCTCGATCGCCACGGCAAGATCGTGGAGCAGGGCCGGGTTTCCAAGGTGCTCGCGTTTCGCGGGCTGGAGCGGGTGCCGGTCGAGGAAGGCAATGCCGGCGACATCGTCTCCATCGCCGGCCTGCCGCTCGCCACCGTCGCCCATACCATCTGCGCCCCCGAGGTGTCGGAGCCGCTGCCGGCGCAGCCGATCGATCCGCCGACCCTGTCGATGATGTTCCGGGTCAACGATTCCCCGCTCGCCGGGACCGAGGGCGACAAGGTCACCGGGCGCATGATCCGCGACCGGCTGCTGCGCGAGGCCGAAGGCAATGTCGCCTTGCGCGTCACCGAATCCGACGAGAAGGACGCCATGGAAGTGGCGGGCCGCGGCGAATTGCAGCTCGGCATCCTGATCGAGACGATGCGGCGCGAGGGCTACGAGCTCAGCGTGTCGCGCCCGCGCGTGCTCATCGAGTTCGATCGCACCACCGGCGAGATGATGGAGCCCATCGAGGAGGTCGTCATCGATCTCGACGAGGAGCATTCCGGCGTGGTCGTGCAGAAGCTGTCCGAGCGCAAGGCCGAACTGGTCGAGATGCGCCCGTCCGGCGGCGGACGGCTGCGGCTCGTGTTCCATGCGCCGACGCGCGGCCTGCTCGGCTATCAGGGCGAGCTTTTGACCGACACCCGCGGCACCGCCATCATGAACCGGCTGTTCCACGCCTACGCCCCCTACAAGGGCACGATCCAGGGCCGCCGCAACGGCGTGCTGATCTCCACCGACGCCGGCGAGGCGGTCGCCTATGCGCTGTGGAACCTCGAAGACCGCGGCCCGATGATGATCGAGCCGGGCTGGAAGGTCTATCGCGGCATGATCGTCGGCGAGCATACCCGCGGCAACGACCTCGAGATCAACGTGCTCAAGGGCAAGAAGCTCACCAATATCCGCACCACCGCCAAGGACGAGGCGGTGCGCCTCACCCCGCCGATCCGGATGACGCTGGAGAAGGCGCTCGCCTATATCGAGGACGACGAACTGGTCGAGGTGACGCCGAAATCGATTCGCCTGCGCAAGAAGCTGCTCGATCCCCATGAGCGCAAGCGCGACGAGCGCCGCAAGGAATCGGAAGAAGTGTGACGCCGGTCGGCGTCGCCGTCCGCCCCGAACCGCCGATTGCCCGCTTTGAGGAGAAGTCGCGCCCGGTGTCGGGCAATCTCGGATCGTGCCAGTACGATACAGCCTTCAGAAAAGTGTTGCGAAAGCGACACGATCGCTGCGGCGTTTGTCCTCGCTCCGATGGGACAGTTGATTTTGTTGCTGCAGCCACGATAATCGCCAATGCTAAGGGATCGTTAATGCCGGGGACTAAGGGGGAGAGCCGCCGTGTCGGCGCTGATCCGCACATGAATACGAGCCTCATCGAAATCCGCCGCGCCAAGGCGCCCGATGCCGTTGCGCTGGCATCCACCCATGACGATGCGTGGCGCAACGCCTACCAGGGCATCATCCCCGGGCCGGAGCTCGACAAGCTCATCAACCGGCGCGGCGCCGAATGGTGGGAAGGCGCCATCCGCAAGGGCAGCCGCATCTCGATCCTGGCGTTTGGCGACACCCTGGCCGGCTATGCGAATTACGGGCGCAACCGTGCCCGCAGCCTGACCTATGACGGCGAGATCTACGAGCTCTACCTGCGGCCGGAATTCCAGGGCCTCGGCTTTGGTCGCCGGCTATTCACGGCGGCGCGGCGCGACCTCGCCCAGAGCGGGATTCGCAGCCTCGTGGTGTGGGCGCTGTCGGACAACGAATCGGCGGTAGAGTTCTACCGTGCGCTCGGCGGCCGCGCGGTTGCCCGGTCGTGCGAGAAATTCGGCGAAAAGACGCTCGACAAGGTGGCTTACGCCTGGCAGGCCTGAGCTTGGCAGGCGTGACCCACGCGATCCCGGAACGCTTCGCTCATAATGCCGGTGCCGGCAGTCCGGCTAGTGCATAGGCGGCCCTGACCGTATTGGCGAGCAGGCAGGCGATGGTCATCGGGCCGACGCCGCCGGGCACCGGCGTGATCGCTCCGGCGACATGGCGTGCTTCCTCGAACGCGACGTCGCCGACGATGCGATGCCTGCCGTCGCTGGTCACCCGGTTGATGCCGACATCGATCACCGTCGCCCCCGGCTTGATCCAGTCGCCGCGGACGAATTCGGGACGGCCGATCGCGGCGAACATGAGATCGGCCCGCCGCGACACCGCGGGCAGGTCCCGGGTCTTGGAATGCGCCACCGTCACGGTCGCGCTGGCGGCGATGAGAAGCTGCGCGAGCGGCTTGCCGACGATGGTCGAGCGGCCGATCACCAGGGCTTCGAGGCCGGCGAGCGACGCGTGCACGGACTTCGCCAGCACGGTGCAGGCGAGCGGCGTGCACGGCGCCAGCGCCGGCAGGCCGATCGCGATCCGGCCGACATTGAGGGGGTGAAATCCGTCGACGTCCTTGTCGGGATCGATCGCCGCGATCACCTGGTGGGGATCGATCTGCGGCGGCAAGGGAAGCTGAACCAGAATGCCGTGAACGTCCCGATCGCGGTTGAGTTCGGCGATCAGCGCCAGCAGCTCGGCCTGGGTCGCCGACCCCGGCAGATGATGATCGGTCGACCTCATGCCGGTTTCGGCCGACGCCTTCTTCTTGGCGCCGATATAGACCTCGCTCGCGGGATCCCTGCCGACCTGGACCACCGCGAGGCCGGGAATGATGCCGCGCGTGTCGGCGAGGCGGCGGACCGCCGCCGTCACCCGTACGCGCAATTCGCCCGCCACGGCCTTGCCGTCGATCACGATCGCAGTCATCGCGTGGCCTCGACGACACGCGTGAGCGCAAGCGCGATCGCGGCGGGATCGCCGGCGATGTGCGCCCGCTTGATCCGCGAGGTCGCCCCGCCGATCAGCCGGGTCGCGCTCGGGGCGACGCCGGCCGCGCGGGCCAGCAGGCGTGTCAGCGCGTCATTCGCCTCGCCCTCAGTCGCGGCGGCGCGAACCCGCGCCTTGAGCACGCAACGCCCGTCGGCACGCGATTCGATGCCCTCGATCAGGTCGCGGCCGCCCCGCGGAGTGAGCCGCACGGTGACGACCAGGCCATCGGCGCAGGCCGCCCACGGCCTGTCGCGGACCTCCGTCACTAAATGAAGGCCCGTGCCAGGTTGGGGATGATGACCCACTGGATGAAATAGATGATCAGGATCACGACGATGAAAGAAACGTCAATGCCGCCGAAATTCGGCAGCCGGTCGCGGATCGGCCGCAGCACCGGCTCGGTGACGCGGTAGAGAAATTCGCCGATCATGGCCACCGCCGGATTGCGGGTATTGACCACGTTGAACACGATCAGCCAGCTCAGGACCGCGGCTGCGAACAGCACGAAAATGTAGATGTTGAGAAGGAAATCGATGAATCGCAGAAGTTCGAGCATTGCTCGCAATCCGTCCTGTTTGGGTGGCTAACGTGTACCGGGCCATGACGCCGACGGCAAGGGAATCCCGGTAGGCGCAATCGGGACACATCGGCCTGACCGGGGCTCGGGCGCCCGCCGGAGCCGGCGCTTCCTCCAAGTCTCGTTGCCAAGTCTTGGCCGGACGAGGAGAGCCTGGGGCGGCGGGACGCCTTGCCGGGCGGCGGGCGGTCGACTACCTCAGCGGTTCGGCGGAGAGCGGTGCGATGCTTGCGGCGGTATTGAAGGCCCTCGACCAGATGTTCACCCCGCCGTTCCGGGCGGTGCTGTTGAAGTCGGTCGGGCTCGCCGTCGCGCTGCTCGTCGTGCTGGCGATCGTGTTGTTCCGGCTGCTCGGATGGCTGTCCGGCACCGGCATCGGCTGGCTCGAGGCGACGCTCGGATCATGGGCGCACGGTCCGCTCGCGGTGCTCGGCTGGATCGTCGCGTTGGCGCTGGGCGTCGGGCTCGTGGCCGGCGCGGTGCTGCTGATGCCGGCGGTGACCGCGGTGGTGGCGAGCCTGTTCGGCGACGAGATCGCCGAGATCGTCGAGCGCACCTATTATCCCGCCGACCCGCCGGGACAGCGCGCCGCCGTTCATCCGCGCCATGATCGAAGGCATCAAGATCGCGCTGCTGGCGGTTGCGATCTATCTCGCCGCGACGCCGTTCCTGTTGTTCGCCGGCATCGGCGTGGTGCTGTTCTTTCTCGCCGCCGCCTGGCTCCTGGGACGGGAATATTTCGAGCTTGCGGCCATGCGCTTTCACCCGGCAGAGGAGGCCAAGGCGCTGCGGCGGATGCACCAGGCCACGGTGTTCACCGCCGGCCTGTTCATCGCCGCGTTCGTGTCGATACCGATCCTCAACCTCGCCACCCCGCTGTTCGGCATCGCGCTGATGGTCCACATGCACAAGCGCCTCGCCGGGCCGGGACGCGACATGATCGCGAGCGGCAGGACGCGGCGCGGCCCCGCGAATCCTAGCCGTTCGCCATGAACGTCGTCTTTTCCGGCCAGCGGCACAGATCGTTGATCGGGCATTGCTCGCACCGCGGGCGCTGGGCCTTGCAGGTATAGCGGCCGTGCAGGATCAGCCAGTGATGGGCGTGGCGGCGGTAGGCCGGCGGCACCAGCGCTTCGAGCTTCAACTCGACCTCGAGCGGGGTCCTGCCGGGCGCCATTCCGGTGCGGTTGCCGACGCGAAAGACATGGGTGTCGACGGCGAAGGTCTCCTCGCCGAACGCGACATTGAGGACGACATTGGCGGTCTTGCGGCCGACGCCGGGCAGCGTCTCCAGCGCCGCGCGCTCGCGCGGCACGACGCCGCCGTGCTCGGCGATGAGCTTGTGCGACAGGGCGATGACGTTCTTCGCCTTGGTGTTGAACAGGCCGATGGTCTTGATGGCGTCGCGCAGCTTCGCCTCGCCGAGCGCCACCATCTTTTCCGGCGTATCGACCTGCGCAAACAGCGCCCGGGTCGCCTTGTTGACCCCGGCGTCGGTCGCCTGCGCCGACAGCACCACCGCCACCAGCAGCGTATAGGGGTTGATATGCTCGAGCTCGCCGCGGGGCTCCGGATTGGCCTCCCGCAGCCGCCGGAACGCCTCCTCGATCTCGGCCTTGGTCCAGGGCTTTGGCTTTAATGGCTTTGGCTTCGATGGCTTCTTCGTCGAAGGTCCTTGCTTCGAAGCTTGCCTGGAAGGCTTTTGCCTGGAAGCTTCGGGCTTCAGCTCGGCAGCCTTGGGATTGCGCCGTGGCGCCGCTTTCGGCCCGCCTGTCGCGCTCTTGTGAATGGTGTTCCGGCCCATATCGCCTCTATAATCTTTCCCCATGACCCCGGGCAATGCCAGCGATGATGCCTGCCGCGAACCGGCGCTGTTTGCGGCGCGGCTGACGCCGCATCGCTCGCTCAGCCGCGCCGGCTTCGTGCTGGTCATGGCGGTGCTGGGCACAGTCAGCTTCGCCGCCGGAACGGTGTTCCTGCTGATCGGAGCGTGGCCGGTGTTCGGCTTCTTCGGGCTCGACGTGCTGCTGGTGTACTGGGCGTTCCGCGCCAATTACCGCGCCGCCGCCGCCTATGAAGAGGTGGTGGTGACGCCTTCCGAGCTGCGGGTCCGCAAGGTCAGCCACCGCGGCCAGGTCGCGGAATGGGCGCTCAACCCGTTATGGGCCAGGCTCGACTACGAGATCGACGAGGAATTCGGCCTGCAGCGGCTGTACCTGGTGTCGCGGGGGCGCAAGCTTCCGATCGCAGCCTTCCTGCCGCCGCAGGAGAAGGAAAGCTTCGCGGCCGCCCTCGCGGCGGCGATCGCGGAGGCCAAACGCGGCCCGACCCGGACCGTATTCGAGTGAGGTGCGATCCAGCCGGTGGTTCCCATCGGCTTGGATAATCTCACATCGGCAGGTCGACCTGTCCCGGCATTTTGCGAGCCTGACGCCGCGGGCGGAGCGCCGGTCGCGGCTGCGTTGCGGAAATCGGGTGGCGACCGGGCAACGCCCGGGCTACATCGGCACCATGAACACGTCCATCAACCGCGCAATGTCACCGGCACCCCCGCCCGCCCCGACAGGCCTCGGCGCCGTCGACGACTACAGCGTCGTCCGCCGCGCCGTCGCCTACATCTCCGAGCAGTGGCGCGCCCAGCCCGAGATCGAGGCGATCGCGCACGCCGCCGGCGTCACACCCGACGAGCTGCATCATTTGTTCCGCCGCTGGGCCGGCCTCACCCCCAAGGCGTTCCTGCAGGCGCTGACCCTCGACCATGCCCGCCGCCTGCTGCGCCAATCCGCGAGCGTGCTCGACGCCGCCTATGAGGTCGGACTATCAGGGCCGGGGCGGCTGCATGACCTCTTCGTCACCCATGAAGCGATGTCGCCGGGCCAGTGGAAAGCGGGCGGAGCGGGCCTCACCCTCGCCTATGGCTTCCACCCCTCCCCGTTCGGCACCGCCCTCGTGATCGCAACCGGACGCGGCCTCGCCGGCCTCGCCTTCGCCGATGTCGCCGAGGAATCCAAGGCCCTCGACGACATGCGCCGGCGCTGGCCGCGGGCGGAGTTCCGCGCGGACACCGCCGGCACCGCCGCGCTGGCGCGCCGGGTGTTCGAGCCGAAGCTGTGGCAGCGCGACCGGCCGCTGCGGGTCGTCATGATCGGCACCGATTTCGAGGTGCGGGTGTGGGAGACGCTGCTGAAAGTGCCGATGGGAGGCGCCACCACTTATTCCGACATCGCCGCCCATGTCCGCGCCCCCAAGGCGGCGCGCGCGGTCGGCGCGGCCGTCGGCAAGAACCCGATCGCCTTCGTGGTGCCGTGCCACCGCGTCATCGGCAAAGGCGGCGACCTCACGGGGTACCACTGGGGCCTCACCCGCAAACGCGCCATGCTGGGCTGGGAGGCCGGGCAGGCGGGGGCGGGGTAGGCGGAGACGGCGTAGGCGATCAGGCCAGCTACGGACATGGTGCCGCCTTCGGTCGGGGCCGCAATCGACCACAGCCCCACACCGCGGCCCAGCACGCCGCGAACATCAGGCATGTGCTACAATGACAAGAACGGGGGGCCGGCAATGAGGCGCGGGAAATAGTGTAGGTTGCGCAATGGAGGACGACTATTTGTTGTCCATACCGTGCTGGGAGGCTGTCGTGAATCGGTCTTTTGGGGCTGCATGCGTACTTTTTCTTTGCACGATCATGATCGGTTGGTCCAATGCTGTTTTGGCGCAACAAAGGTCTATCGAAGTTTCCTGGATTGAGGTCCATGATGAGGTTGCTCCGAGACAGGTTGTGTCTCGCCATTCAAGGTTACTGAAATTCAATCTTGAAGACGACAATACTATTGTCGCATCGTCGCGTATTTTTCGTCACAACGCGGAGCAAATCACGAGAAATGGAACAGGGTTAACCCGCTGGCGGTTCGACGGCGGAAACACGCTTGTTCGCGAGCAGTTTGCCCCAGGATACATTCGACGCGTCATGGTGCAAATCGATGGCGGTGGCTCGAGCTGTCACGCCAGTTTAAGCTTTAGTCCTCGATCTGGAAAACTTTACCAGATGAATAGAAACTTAGATGGCACCGGAGAGGCGCTGTTTCTTCGATCTGTTGCCGCGCAGAACGTCGCTTGCAAAGTCATCGGCCACGCTGGCGTTTGACCTTGTGTTCCTGGCTTTCGCCAGCCCTGAACCAGGCACTTTACTCTGGGTCGCTCGGAAACCAGCAGCAATCCCTGCAGACCGCCTGAATGCGTTATGTCCGCATCGACCAGCAGCGGAAATCCGCCGAACGACGAAAACGACGTGATGGGCCAAAGAGACATGCTGCCCGCTTCCTGACGAGCCGGCCGCTGAATTCCTGTGTGAGGTAACTGACACTTCGATCTCCCATCCGGGGTTAGTATGGGCTGTTCTCGGCCGTCGTTGGCGTGTATCGGTAACAAAGGGAAGTCTTCGCTCGATCGGAGGGAGAGATGCGCAAGATTTGGTTTGGACTGGCGTACGCGGCGTTCGCAGCCGTTATTGCTGAGCCAGCACCGGCGCAGGACCGCCATAAGAACTTCGTCGAGTGCACGAAAGAGCTGGGATTACAGATCGACCCTAACGCTCAGAGATTACAAGATGGCCGTGTGTCGCGCAGATGGTATTTCAACAGCGAAGCTCAAGAGGTGGCATTCCAAGATTGTGTCGCCCGGAAAGCGAATCTCCCAAGTAAGCCATCCAAGGGGCCGCCGCGAGTTTCACGGTGATCGCAAGGACTAGCGGGTCGAGCCACTGGACGGCGTCGGGATCGCGCCGATGCTGGGCGCACGCAGATCGCTGCGCCGCGGCCATCTCGGCTTGAAGAACCAGCCCTCGGTCTCGGAAATAGAAGCCCAAGAAAGATGAGGGGCAAACGTCGTTGTTTTGATTGTGTTTTGATCGATGGGTCATGCAGGCGAGCGCTGCGCCATCTCCCCGCTTCCAATCGTCCGGGCAACCGCGTACGATGTTCGCAGTTGCAAGCTGCCGATCTCGCGTGAGAACATCAAAAATGCGCCTCATCACCTTGATCGTCGCCATAATTGCGGCAAGCGCCCCAGCCAGTGCGCAGGGCTGGAGGGAATAACCCTGCGTCATATAGGCCACCAATGATCTGAAGGTGCACCTTGGTTAGACGGTCCAAATATACAACGCGGCCGAGGTGCTGCCGAACCTTATCAATCTGCAACTGTCGCGCGACGACCGGCTGGACAAGAATCAAACTTCTCAGGAGGAACGACATGAGGATCGCCTGCGCAGCATTCGCACTTTTGCTTGCTGCATTCCCGGCGCTCGCACAGAACGTCAAGATCACGCCCATCGGCTCGCACCCAGGCGAGCTGTGCGCGAACGACCGCGCGATCATTTTCGAGGACCCCACCGGCGTCCGCTTTCTCTACGACGCGGCGCAGAACGTGACTGGTGGCAACGATCCACGGCTCGGCGCCGTTCACCTGGTGCTGCTTTCCCACATGCACGGCGACCACGTCGGCGACCTCAAGCTGAAGGCGCCGGGCGAAGGCACTTGCGCGAATTCGGCGAGGGTGCCGGCCCCGAACTCGACCACCGCCGAAGTCGTCGCGGCGAAGAACGCCGTGCTGGTGACGACCCGCGCGATGGCCGGCTTCGTTCACAACAAGGTGGACGCGATTCGCGGCAGCGGCAGCAAGCCAATGGACTTTTGCTCCACTCTGGCAGTCACCGTCCCGGTTCCGGCGGCGTGCAGCTCGCGAATTGACCTGGGGGGTGTTTTCGCCGCCCAGGCCGAAGGCGCGAAGCAAGGCGTGGAATTCGCGATCGTTTATTCCGCCCACGTCAACGACGTGGCGCCCTCGCTGCTCTCGAAAGCCCGGCAGGACCTGCTGAAAGCCGATGGCGCCCAGCTCGGGTACGGCCCACCGGTGGGCTTCGTGGTGAAGTTCACCAACGGGCTCGTCGCCTACCTGTCGAGCGACACGGCCGTCTTCGGCGACATGAAGACGGTCATCCACGATTTTCACAAGGCGAACCTGGCCGTGATCAACCTCGGGCCGAACCCGGGACTGTTCCAGTCCGGCGCGTACGCCATCGACGATCTGCTCAAGCCGGCCTCGGTGATCTTCACGCACGTGAACGAGGCCGCGACGGAAGGCGGCAAGCTGAGGGCAAATACCCAGACGGCGGCGCTCATGAAGCAGGTCAAGGCGCCCGCCTACCTCGCCATCAGCGAGCGCACCATGGAATTCGACGGCAAAGGCAAGTGCGTCTCCGGCTGCTGAAAACAGTGGCCGGGAAGTAGACCGGGGCCGGGCGCATTGCCCGGCCCCGGCTCGGGCTAATTCGCCTTGGTAGCGCCTGCTTTCGCCTGCTCTTCAGCGAGCACTTTCCTGGCTGTTTCAAGCTGCCGCTTGGCGCGCGCGTCCCAGGTCGCAGGATCGACGAAGGGATGCGGGTCTCCCGGCTTGCGGCCGGCGAGCTTCTTGGCACGCTCGTGGATGCCGCCGCCCGGATAGCCGTTCGGGTCCTGCCAGGCATGGGTCATGATATAGACCTGCACGCCCTTTACAGCGTTCAGCTTCTCGGCGTTCT
Organism: uncultured Alphaproteobacteria bacterium; assembly: GCA_963795865.1. Classification (GTDB taxonomy): domain Bacteria; phylum Pseudomonadota; class Alphaproteobacteria; order Rhizobiales; family Xanthobacteraceae; genus JAJPKK01. Next base: position 59,524 of record CAWCJX010000104.1, on the reverse strand, counting down.
TCACTCCCTGCTCCGCACCGGCAAGGCCCGGCGCGCCGAGGCCGCCGCCGCCCCAGATGCCGCGATAGGTCTGCGCACCATCTTGCAGAGCGAGGCCTTCGACGAACAGATTGCCCGGCGTGTGACCCGGCGCCGTGTGGAAGATCAGATGCTGATCGCCGAGGTCGAGGTGGTCGCCCTCACGCACTTCCATGTCGCGCATCGGCACTTCGCTCGGCTTGTTGCCGTCGCGGTTGTTGGGCTTGCCGGCGAAAGCTTCGATCATCTTCCAGTCCTCGGGCGTCGCCACGACGCGCGCGCCGGTGAATTCTTGCAGGCGCTTCGCGCCGCCGAAATGGTCGAGGTGGCCATGGTCGACGATGATGTATTTGATATCGTGCGGGTCGACGCCGATCTTCTTGATGTTCGCCTCGATCATGTCGACGAAGGGCTCTTGCGCCGTGTCGAACAGGATGGCGCCTTGCGGGGTCTTGAGGACCCACGACGACACGTAGCAGGGACCGACATGGTAGAGATTGTCGAAGACCTTGAAGGGCTCCATCTTCTGGATCTCGACCTCGCGCGAGCGAGGACCGATACGGCAGGTCTTCTCGAGCGGATCGTTGGGCGAAACTTGTGCGTTGGCGCGGGCGGCGGCCGCAGCAGCGGCGGCACGGGCCGCGGCAGCTTCTGCTTCAGGGTTCTGCGCAAATGCCGCAGGTCCAAAAAGACTGGCGGCCACGAGGCAGCTCGCCGTCAACATCCAGATTTTTCTCATCCGATCCTCCCTTGGTCCGTGCTGAGTGCCATTGAATTTTTGCACTGCGGCCAGTCTATCGGGTTGACGTCCGCCATGGAAATAGTGCCGGACCACGGTTCCACCGCATGCAGTGACGTCCCCACATTTCGCGCACGGGGACTAGCCCAACTTTCTGGGAAAGTTGGGCCAGACTCGCAACTCGGTGGTGAGGCGGCCCCTGAGAGTCACGCCGCCACATCCCGGCGCTCCGCCACCGTGGCGTCGGCATTGAGCCGGTAGATCATCGGCACGCCGGTGGCGAGTTCGCGCGCGATGATCTCTTGCGGTCCCAGCCGGTCCAGCACCATCACCAGCGCGCGCAGCGAATTGCCGTGCGCAGTCACCAGCACGCGCTGGCCGCGCAGCACGCGGGGCAGGATCTCCTGGATGTAATAGGGCAGCACCCGCGCCGCGGTGTCGCGCAGGCTTTCGCCGCCGGGCGGCGGCCACGTCATAGGAACGCCGCCAGATATGCACCTGCGCGTCGCTCCAGCGCCGGCGCGCCTCGTCCTTGTTGAGGCCGGAGAGATCGCCGTAGTCGCGCTCGTTGAGGGCAGCGTCCTTGATGACCGGAATGTCCGACAGGCCCATCTCCTCCAGCATCAGGGACATGGTGTCCTGGGCGCGCTTGAGCGCCGAGGTGAAGCCGATGTCGAAAGCGATGCCCTGGGCCTTGAGCTTGCGGCCGGCGGCGCGCGCCTCCGCGATCCCGACCTCGGTGAGGACGACGTCCTTCCACCCGGTGAACAGGTTCTTCAGGTTCCACTCGCTCTGGCCGTGACGCGCGAGCACCAGCAGACGATCCATCATGCCCTCCTCAGATATCCGACAGGCCGAGCACGTCGGCCATGGAGTACAGGCCCGGCTCGCGGCCCATGGCCCACAGCGCGGCCTTGACCGCGCCGCGGGCGAAGATCATGCGGTCTTCCGCCTTGTGGACGAGTTCGATGCGCTCATGCGGCCCGGCGAAGATGACGCTGTGCTCGCCGACCACGGTGCCGCCGCGCAGGCTCGCGAATCCGATGTCGCCCGACCGCCGCGCGCCGGGATGGCCGTCCCGCACCCGCACCGCGTGCCTGGCGAGATCGATATTGCGGCCTGCCGCCGCGGCGCGGCCGAGCAGGAGCGCGGTGCCGGACGGCGCATCGGTCTTCCGGCCATGGTGCATTTCCAGGATTTCGATGTCGAAATCCGCATCGAGCGTCCGCGCGACGCGCTTGACCAGCGCCGCCAGCAGATTGACGCCGAGGCTCATATTGCCGGACTTGACGATCCGGGCGGTGGCGCAGGCGGCGGCGACGATCCCGTCCTGCTCCGCCGCAAGGCCGGTGGTGCCGATGACGTGGACGAGACCGCGCCGGGCCGCCTGCCCGGCGAGGATCACGGTCGCAGTCGGAACGGTGAAGTCGAGGATGCCGTCCGCCTCGGCGAGCAGCGGCTCGATCTCGTGGGTCACCAGAATGCCGTTCACTCCGAGGCCGGCCAATTCGCCGGCATCGCGCCCGATCACGGCGGAGCCGGGCGCTTCGATGGCGCCGACGAGAACGGCTCCTTCGGTGTCGGAGATCGCCTCGATCAGGGTGCGCCCCATTCGCCCCCCGGCACCGGCCACGACCAGCCGCATGTCGGACATGATTTCCTCCCGGTCAGACGCGGATATAGCGGGATGCGGCGCGATTGCAAAGCGAAGCCGGCGGCGAACGGATCAATCGCCCGGCTGCGCACCATCATAACCTTCGACGACGACGAGATCGGCTTGCGCGCAGTGTTCCCGGAGCTTCTTGACGCGCCCATATTCGGGCGACCGGTAGCAGGCCAGCGCGGTCTCGTAGTCCTTGAACTCGATCGCCACCAGGCGCGAGCGAAGCTCGCCCTCCATCGTCTCGCTGCGGCCGGCACGGATGACATAGCGGCCGCCGAACCTGCGCAGCACGTCCTGGATGGCCGCAACATAGGCCTTGTAGGCTTCGGGGTCGGAGATATCGACCAGCGCCAGCCAGTATCCCTTTGCCATCGGCTTGCCTTTCATGCCATTCAGCGTTGCGCAGCCGCAATTTCGGCGACGACGGCGACCGCCGCCGCCCGTGGATCTCCCGCCTCCACGATAGGACGTCCGACCACGAGATAATCGGCGCCGGCGGCAATGGCCCGCGCCGGAGTCATGACCCGCTTCTGGTCGCCCATAGCGGCCCCCGCCGGGCGGATGCCGGGGGTGACCAGCGCCATGCCGGGGCCGATGACGGGGCGCAGATGGGCGGCTTCCTCGGCGGCACAGACGAGACCGTCGATGCTGAGGTCGCGGGCCTGCACCGCCCGTCGCGCCACCAGTGCCGACACGCCCAGCTCATAGCCCGCTGCGGAGAGATCGGCATCGTTGTAGGAGGTGAGGACGGTCACCGCGAGGATGCGCAGGCCGGCGCTGCCGCGGGCGGCGACCGCCGCCTCCATGGTCTGCGGATAGGCATGGACGGTGAGAAAGGTCGCCCCGAGACGGGCCACGCTTTCAACCCCCTTGGCGACGGTGTTGCCGATGTCGTGCAGCTTGAGATCGAGAAACACCCGCTTGTTCGCCCGGATCAAATCCGCGGCGAACGGGATGCCGCCGGCAAAGGCGAGCTGGTAGCCGATCTTGTAGAAGGAGACCGCGTCGCCGAGCCGCTCGACCAAGGCGGATGCCGCCGGGATCGTGGGGACATCGAGGGCGACTATCAGCCGGTCAAGCGCCCGCATCGGCGTCTCCTTGGTCGATCGCTTCACGCGCAATGGAGGACGGCGTCGATGAGGCGCCGTGATCGATTCCGAACAGCCACTTGAAACTGACGGCGTTGGCCGGGCGCCGGACTCCGCTTCGGCATCGCCGTGATAGGGCGGCGTGCTCAGCCCGCCTCTCAGCCCCTGCGGTAGACCCAAACCCGTGCCGGCGGCAGATTGAGCCAGATGCGCTCCGAGCATTGAGCGGTTGCGGCGTGCGAACGCGGGATCGGCGATACCACCGCATAGGTGAACTGCACGAAGGGTGCTCCCGGGTGCAGCAGCGCGAAGGCATCGTCGACCAGGCGCAGCCGGAACTTGAGCGGCTTGGTGAACAGGGGGAGGCCGGACACCACGGCCGCCGCCGGCTGGCGCAGCAGGCCGCCGAGCAGACGCTTGATCGCATAGGCATCGCCCTGCACCACCGTGGCGTCGGGATAGCGCGCCCGCAGCAGCCGGCAGAAGGTCGGATTGAACTCGACCAGCACCAGGCGGGCGGGGTCGACGCCCTGCTCGACCAGCGCCGCCGTCACCGCGCCGGTTCCGGGCCCGAGCTCGATGACGTGGCCGTCCAGGCTGGGATCGACGAATTTCGCCATGGCGCGGGCGAGCGGCTTGCCCGAAGGCATCACGGCGCCGGTCGCCAGCGGCTTCTCCATCCAGGATCGCAGAAAATGCACCTCGTCGTCGAGGCGCAGACTCTTTTTCGCAATACTGAGCGTCGACTGAAACGGCATGTTTGGATTCAAGTTGCCCCGCCGCTCTTACTCGTCACATAACCGTCACGACTATAGGGCGGGACGGCCATGGTCAAGACCGCAAGCTCCCTTGTGTCCCCTCAAGCCGATCCGGCGCGGGTGCCGAAGAACTCCTTGACGCGGCCAAAGAAGCCGGCCGACTCCGGATTTGTATCGTTCGAGGACAATTTCTGGAATTCGGCGAGCAACTCTCTTTGCCGCTTGGTCAGGTTTTGCGGCGTCTCGACCACGACCTGAACATACATGTCGCCGAGCTGCTTGGAGCGCAGCACCGGCATGCCCTTGGCCTGCAGGCGGAAGCGCCGGCCCGACTGGGTGCCTTCCGGTATCTTTACCCGGGTCTTGCCGCCGTCGATGGTGGGGACCTCGAATTCGCCGCCCAGCGCCGCCGTCGTCATCGAGATCGGCGCGCGGCAATGCAGGTCGGCACCGTCGCGCTGGAAGAAGGCGTGCGCCGAGATCGACAGGAAGATATAGAGATCGCCGGCCGTGCCGCCGCGCAGCCCGGCCTCGCCCTCGCCTGCCAGGCGGATGCGGGTGCCGTCCTCGACGCCGGGCGGGATATTCACCGAGAGCGCGCGCTCGCGCGTCACCCGGCCGAGGCCGCCGCAGGCGGTGCAGGGATTGTCGATCACCTGGCCGCGGCCGTGACAGGACGGACAGGTCCGCTCCAGGGTGAAGAAGCCCTGGGCGTGGCGGATCTTGCCCTGGCCGCCGCAGGTCCCGCACACCTTCGGCTTGGTGCCCGACTGGGCGCCGCTGCCGGTGCAGGAATCGCAGGTGACGGAGGTCGGAATCCGGATCTGGGCGTTCTTGCCGCCATGGGCCTCTTCGAGAGTGAGTTCCATGTTGTAGCGCAGGTCGGCGCCGCGCTCGCGGCCGGAGCCGCGGCCGCCGCGCCGGCCGCCGGCGCCGCCCATGCCGAAGAAATCGTCGAAAATATCGGCGAAGGTGGTGGCGAAATCGGCGCCGAAACCATGCCCGCCGCCGCCCTGCTCGAAGGCGGCGTGGCCGAAGCGATCATAGGCGGCGCGCTTGTCGCCGTCCTTGAGCACTTCATAGGCCTCGTTGATCTCCTTGAAGCGATGCTCGCAATCGCTGTCGCCGGGATTCTTGTCCGGATGCAGCTTCATCGCCAGCTTGCGATAGGCGCTCTTGAGATCGGAATCGGTCGCCGCGCGTTCGACCCCCAGTATCTCGTAATAACACCGCTTGGCCATGGCCGATCACCCCAACCCGACATAGGAACGGCTCTTCCGGTACGGAAGAGGGGGCGACAGCGCAGGCGGACGGGGCGGGTGACGGATCGTGGCAGGCATCGCTCAAGCGCAATTCATTGTTGGAGGCCTTGCTGCTTGAAGGCTGCATTGAAGACTTGCCCTCGCCCGGCCGGGCGAGGGCCGTTTCGGCTCAGGCGGACTTCTTGTTCTTCTTGTCGTCGTCGACTTCGGTGAATTCGGCGTCGACCACGTCGTCCTTCTTGGCGCCGGCGCCGGCATCGGACCGCCCGGACCGCCGGACCGGCTCCGCCGCCGCCCTCGGCCTGCTTGTACATCGCTTCGCCGAGCTTCATGGAGGCCTGGGCCAGCGTGTTCATCTTGGCGCTGATGGCGGCGGTGTCGTCGCCCTTGAGCGCTTCCTTGAGATCGGCGAGCGCGGTCTCGATGGCGCGCCGCTCGGCATCGCCGACCTTGGTGCCGTGCTCGGCCAGCGCCTTCTCGGTCGAGTGCACCAGCGCCTCGGCGTGGTTCTTGGCCTCGACCGCGGCCTTGCGCTGCTTGTCCTCCTCGGCATGGGCCTCGGCATCCTTGACCATCTTCTGGATCTCGGAATCCGAAAGCCCGCCCGACGCCTGGATGCGGATCTGCTGCTCCTTGCCGGTCGCCTTGTCCTTGGCCTGGACGTTGACGATGCCGTTGGCGTCGATGTCGAACGACACCTCGATCTGCGGCACGCCGCGCGGCGCCGGCGGAATGCCGACGAGATCGAACTGGCCGAGAATCTTGTTGTCGGCCGCCATCTCGCGCTCGCCCTGGAACACCCGGATCGTCACCGCATTCTGATTGTCCTCGGCGGTGGAGAACACCTGGCTCTTCTTGGTCGGGATCGTGGTGTTGCGATCGATGATGCGGGTGAACACGCCGCCCAGCGTCTCGATGCCGAGCGACAGCGGGGTCACGTCGAGCAGCAGCACGTCCTTGACGTCGCCCTGCAGCACGCCGGCCTGGATCGCGGCGCCGACCGCGACCACCTCGTCGGGATTGACGCCCTTGTGCGGCTCCTTGCCGAAGAACTGCTTCACCACCTCCTGGACCTTCGGCATGCGGGTCATGCCGCCGACCAGGACCACCTCGTTGATCTCGCCGGCAGTCAGGCCGGCGTCCTTGAGGGCGAGCCGGCACGGCTCGACGGTCTTCTGGATGAGATCGTCGACCAGCGCCTCGAACTTGGCGCGGGTGAGCTTCAGGGTCAGATGCTTCGGCCCGGTCTGGTCCGCGGTGATGTAGGGCAGGTTGATCTCGGTCTGCGAGGTCGACGACAACTCGATCTTCGCGGCCTCGGCGGCTTCCTTCAGCCGCTGCAGCGCCAGCTTGTCGCGGCGCAGGTCGATGCCCTGCTCCTTCTGGAACTCGTCGGCAGAGATAGTTGACGAGGCGCATGTCGAAGTCTTCGCCGCCCAGGAAGGTGTCGCCGTTGGTCGACTTCACCTCGAACACGCCGTCGCCGATCTCGAGGATCGATACGTCGAAGGTGCCGCCGCCGAGGTCATAGACCGCGATCAGCCCGCTCTTCTGCTTGTCGAGGCCGTAGGCGAGCGCAGCCGCGGTCGGCTCGTTGATGATGCGCAGCACTTCGAGGCCGGCGATCTTGCCGGCATCCTTGGTGGCCTGGCGCTGGGCGTCGTTGAAATAGGCGGGAACGGTGATGACGGCCTGGGTGACCTTCTGGCCGAGATTGGCCTCGGCCGTCTCCTTCATCTTCTGCAGCACGAAGGCGGAAATCTGGGAGGGCGAATAGGTCTTGCCGTCGGCCTCGACCCAGGCGTCGCCGTTGCTGGCGCGCACGATCTTGTAGGGGACGAGCTTCTTGTCCTTCTCCACCATCGGATCGTCGTAGCGCCGGCCCATCAGCCGCTTGACGGCGAAGAAGGTGCGCTCCGGATTGGTGACCGCCTGGCGCTTGGCCGGCTGGCCGACGAGGCGCTCGCCGTCGTCGGTGAAGGCGACGATGGAAGGCGTGGTGTTGCGACCTTCCGAATTCTCGATGACCTTGGGGTTCTTGCCTTCCATCACGGCGACGCAGGAATTGGTCGTGCCGAGGTCGATGCCGATGACCTTGCCCATTGTAAAATCCTTCTGTGTCAGCAGATCGGCCGGGCCCATGCGGCACCCGGAAGAAGCGCGCGGCGGGCGGTCTCGCCTGCCTAGGATCGCCCCTGGTCCGACCCCTCAATTGTCCTTGCCCGCCAGCCCGGCGGGTTCACAGCGTCATATAGGAGGCGACCACGCCGCCGCAAGGCGGGAATGGACGAAATCGGCTGCACTAACAAGCTCGAAACCATTGCGGCACCGCGGCGCCGATCGCCGTTACGGCCTGACCCGGTAGACCACGAAGGGAGCGATCCGGGTCGCCTCCACCGGCTCGAGCCAGGGCGGCACGTCGCCGGCGGCGAGCCGTCCCCACAGGCTCGCATCCCGCTCCGCCGCGCCGATGCCGCCGAGCGTATGCCGGTCGCACACCGCGAGATAATCGGGCTTGGACCGCGCCACAACCTCCCGCGCCGCCGCCGGCGGCAGCGCGAAAATGTCGTTCGCCGCGATGATCGGGCCGACCAGGCGGTGATACGGCGCCGACATCACCGAATGCGGCGTCAGCGCCAGCACGAATGGCCCGTAATCGATGTCGGTGGCGACCAGGCCGGGCGGCAGGGAAGCCAGCTGAGCATAACTCGTGCTGAGCAGGCAGCCGGCTGCGACCCGAGAGTTTTCCGCCTCGACCGGCCTGGCGGTCATCGCCTGCACTGCCGCCATGGCTGCCGCGGCGGTGACCGCCGGCGCCAGGAACACTGCGATCAGGGCCCGGACGGCGAGGGTGCCCGGCCGCAGCGCGGCGAACATGCGCACCACCCCCGCCGCCACCATCGGGATCGCCAGCCATATGGCGTAGCTGAAGGCGCGGACCATGGTGAACATGACCACGACCGCGACCACCAAGGCGGCGGCCGCCACCATGAAGCCAAAGTTCCGGCGGATCGCCGGCTGGCGCGCGAGCGACAGCATGAACAGGAGGGCGACTGCCGGGAAGGCGGCGACCGCCGCGCCCATGGGCGGCGATTTCAAGGCGACTGTCCACAGCGATTGCATTTCCGAGACGCGGTCGAACCACAGCGATCGCACCGTCGGATCGATCATGGCGAACGGGCCGCCGAGGCAGCGCGGCTCGATGGCGACGAACGCCGCGGCGGCGACGAGGCCGGACGCGGCGACGCCGGCGGCACGGATCTGCCAATGCGCGCCGGCCAGCAGCCGGCCGGTCAAAGTAAGGCCGAGCATCGCCAGGATCAGTGCCACGGTGGAATTGATGGCGATCGCATCGCAGGCGACCCGCCCCCAATGGTCGGGGCCGACGCTGACCAGGAATGCCGCCGCGACGCTGCCCAAGCCCCAGGCGCCATAGCGCGCAAGCGCGCGGTCGGGATCGGGCGCGAAGATGAAACGCAGCGCCATGGCAGCGCCGGCGAGCACGATATAGGGCAGCCCCTCGAAGCCGATCGCCATGGCGAGGCCGGTCAGGCCGCCCGCCGCGGCAGCCGCCCAGCGCCTGCGGTCGCTCCAGGCCACCGCGGCCACCAGCAGCACCGCCAGCGCGATCTGCACGTTGTGATGATCGATCCGCCCGGGAATGAAATGCTGGAAGGCCGGCAGCCCGACCGCGGCGAGCACCAGGGCGATCGGCGCCGCACCGCGCCCGGCGATCCGCCAGGCGATCGCCGTCGCGCCGGCCATGGTCGGCACCAGCCACAGCATCGGCCACACCGTACGCATCAGCCGTTCGGCGAGGGCGGCATCGGTGAACTGCCCGAACAGCCACAACATTCCCGCCAGCCCGGCATCGATCAGACGCGACCAATGGGTGTCGTAGCCGTCGGGCGGCCCGAGCCGCGGCTCGTGCAGGTTGAACCAGCCATGGCCGTCGATGAGGCCGCGCATCTGGACGAGGCGCATGGCGTCATCCATGTCGGTCAGGGTCCGTGCGGTATCCGCCCAGTGATTCGCCAGGAGTTGCAGCACGATGATGAGCCATGCAACGCCGAGCAGCAGGGCGATGTTCGGCGCGGCGGCACGCTGGGGCAAGGTGATCACCTGCAGGGACACGAAAACCGGTTCCTGCCATAATGGTAGCGGCTTGCGTTTCCCTTAATTCGGCCGCAACCATACGCGTTCGCATGGCGGCCGGCTGTCGGATCGGCCGCCGCGTCACCGGTCAAACTGCGACGGGTTGCAGAATGATGGTACCATTCGGCCCGCGTCGATGAGCCCCATGAGGAGCTTCATGATCTCGAGAACATTCAGATTGATCGCATTCCTGGCAGCCTTCCCGGCGCTCGTGGGAGCCCTGCCGGCGCAGGCGGCGGAGCCGTCGTTCCCGACCGGGTCCCTGGTCGGCTTCGTGCCGCCGCCGGGCTTCGTGAACAGCAAGCGCTTCCCGGGCTTCGAGAATGCCGACAATGGCGGCTCGATCGTGCTGCTGACCCTGCCGCCGCAGTCCTCCGCGGACATCGAGAAATCGATGACTGCCGAGGCCTTCAAGACCCAGGGCATCACTGAGGAAAGGCGCGAAAACCTGACCCTTCCCGGCGGCAAGGGCATATTGGTGATCGGAAGCGAGCAGGAAAACGGCCAGAAATTTCGCAAATGGATGTTCATGGGCACGATGCCGGCGGCGATCGCCGTCGCCGCCATCCGCATACCCGATACCGCCCTGAAGGCCTATCCCGACGACCTCATCAAGACTTCGCTCCTCACCATGACGGCGCGGGCTTCGGTGCCGATCGAAGAGCAGATCAGCCTGGTGCCGTTCAAATTGAGCGAAATGTCGGGGCTGCGCCCGGTGCGCGTCCTGGCCGGGATGGGCATTTTCCTGACCGATGGGCCGAAGGACACCCCCGAAGTCGCGGAGCAGCCGGTGTTCGTGGTGTCGATCGGGCAGGGCGGGCCGGAGCAGGCCGAGGAGCGCGCCAGTTTCGCGCGCAACATGTTCACCGGCCTCGCGGACTTCAAGGACGTCCGGATGGTGAGCGGCGACATGCTGCGGCTCGGCGGCGGCAGCATGCCGACCCATGAGATTCAGGCCGAGGCCAAGGACGCCAAGACCGACACGCCGATGAAGATCGTGCAGTGGGTGCGGTTCGGCCCCGGTGCCTATGTGCGCATGATCGGCATCGCCCGCGCCAATACCTGGGCCAAGGAATTCCCGCGCTTCCGCGCCGTGCGCGACGGCGTCAGCCCGCGGGAATAGAGCCGGCGACGGCCGTGGCAATGGCGGGGACCGCCGCGGGCTCGCCCGTCGTCGCGACGCGCCCGGCCTCGCCGGCTCTGAGCCGCCACAGCAACCGGCCGGCGAACGCCGCGAGCACCGCCGCCGAGCCCGGGATGCCGAACAGCCCGAGCAGCATGGCGGTGACCGGCAAGGTCCACACCGCCAGCGCCAGCCGGTCGTCGAGCGGCTCGCCGCCGCGCTCGCGCAGCAGCGCGATCACCCAGCCGAACACCACCATGTCGTAGTTGAAGGCATAGGGCGTGACCAGAAAGCTCGCGGTGACGAACAGCGCCACCGACAGCACCGGGTCGCGCCGACGCCAATACGTCCACGCCACGGCCGCGACCGCAGCGATCGACGTCGCGATCTGGAGGCCCCAGGCGATATCGAGCGGCAGATGCGCGATCCGCGCGTTCATGAAGACTGTCGGCATCATGATGGTGAAGAGGCCCTGGCCTTGCGTGAGGATCGCGCTGAGGACGGGGGGCACCAAGCGCATGTAGTCGGGCCAGATATCGAAGCCGAACAGCAGGCCGGTCACGACCACGAGGGCGGCCGTAGTGACGACTGTCGCCAGGATCGCGCGCCATTGCCCGGTGAGCACCAGCATCAGCGGCAGCAGCAGGCCGAGTTGCGGCTTGATGGTGAGAAGGCCGAAGCAGATGCCCGACACGACCGGGCGGCGGCCGAGCTGCGCGAGGCCGGCGATCATCAACGCCGAGGTCACGAAGCCGTTCTGGCCGGTAAAGATGTTCAGCCACGCGGCCGGCGCGACCGCCAGCATGAACAGCCGCTCCCGGCGGCGCCCCCCGTCGCTGGCGGCCAGCAGATAGAGCGCCATGCCGAGCGCGCACCACACCAGATAGGCCGGCAGATAGGGCAGGAAGGCCAGCGGCCAGGTCATCAGCAGGAGATGCGGCGGATAGGACCAGCTGTGGTGGGGGAATTCCGGATAGAACCGCGCCGCCAGGGCGGCGTTGTAGGTGTCGAAATCGAACCACGGGGCCGGGCCGCCGGCGAATGCGCTGTGGGCGCCCATCCAGGTGCTCACGAAATCGCGGCCGATCAGGTAGCCGAGCCCGTCATAGGGCGGCGACGCGGTCAGGAGATAGCCGGCCTCGAACACGACCGCGAACACGGTCGCGGCCACGGCCATCTTCTTGTAGATATCGTCGGCGGACGGGGTGGTTGGCGCGGAGAAGCTCATGCGCACCGGCTAGCACGGTGCGGTAAAGTGCCGGTAAACCCGCCCGACAACACCAGCGCGTAGATGGGTAACGGGCCGGCGCTATTTTCCGGCGTCGCCGACCGCCGCCCCGCTCGCGGTCGGTGTCGGGCCACCCGTGGGCCGCCCTTGGAGACCCCGACCAAAGCGGGCCTGAGCACCCGGTCGGCGAGCATGTAGCCGGGCTGGACGACCTGCACCACCGAGCCGGACGGCACGTTGGCATCCGGCACCTCGAACATCGCCTGGTGCAGGTTGGGGTCGAATTTCGCGCCGTGGGGGTCGAATTTCCTGACCCCGTTCTTTTCGAGGACCTTGAGAAGCTCGCGCTCGGTCAGTTCCACCCCGTCGACCAGGGCCTTGGCCGGCACCCTCCAGCACGATGCCGGAATCGCCCACCGCATCGAGGGCGCGGCGGATGTTGTCGGACACGCCGACGAGATCGCGAGCGAAGCCGGTGATGGCATAGGTTCGCGAATCGGCGATCTCGCGCTCGGTGCGGCGGCGCAAATTCTCCATCTCCGCCAGGGTGCGCAGCACCCTGTCCTTCAATTCGGCAACTTCCTTGGCGAGCGACGCCGCCTCCTGTGCCGGATCGGTCGCAGGCGCCGCCGCCGTTTCGGCATCGGCGGCCTGATTGTTGTTGGCGGCAGTGTCCGTCATGAAATCGTTCCCCGGGAAAACCTTCTGGCTGCCCCGCATATCGATATTTTGCCGCAAAAATCAAGCGAAGCGTCGCGGGGCGGCCCACCGCGTCCATTCACCCCTTCATCCGCTTGAAGATGCGCTGGGGTTGGCAAGCGCAGAGGCGGGGCTGGCCGGGGCCGGCCGAATGCGGATGATGTAGTGTGCGGCATGGGCGACGGTCGGCGATCCGGCCCTCAGGAGACCCGGCCCTTCAGGAGACTTGCCATGGGAACCCGCGAGGAAGCGCCGGCAGGAGCCGCCTTCTCGCCCCACGAGGCCGAGATTCGCGACGCGGTGGCGCGCCTGTGCGCGCCGTTCGACGATGCCTATTGGCTCGCCAAGGACCGCGACGGCGGCTTTCCCGACGACTTCCATCGCGCCTTCGCCACAGCGGGCTGGCTCGGCATCTGCATTCCGCAGGAGCACGGCGGCAGCGGGCTCGGCGTCACCGAAGCCGCGATCATGATGCAGGCGGTCGCCCAATCCGGTGCCGGATTGTCGGGCGCCTCGGCGCTGCACATGAATATATTCGGGCTCAACCCGGTGGTGAAATTCGGCACCGCCGAACAGCAGCGCCGCATGCTGCCGCCGCTGGTCGCCGGCGCCGACAAGGCCTGCTTTGCCGTGACCGAACCCGATGCCGGCCTCGACACCCTCAACCTCAAGACCCGCGCCATGCGCGACGGCGACACCTATGTGGTGTCGGGCCAGAAAATCTGGATTTCCACCGCCCAGGTCGCGACCAAGATGCTGCTGCTGGCGCGCACCACGCCGCCCGACCGGCCGCGCAAGCGCACCGAGGGCCTGAGCCTGTTCTACACCGATCTCGACCGCCGCTATGTGGAGGTCCGCGAGATCGAGAAGATGGGGCGCAAGGCGGTCGACTCCAATGCACTGTTCATCGACGGCCTGCCGGTGCCGGTCGCCGACCGCATCGGCGAGGAAGGCAAGGGCTTCGAGTTGATCCTCCACGGCATGAACCCCGAGCGCATCCTGATCGCGGCGGAGGCGGTCGGGCTCGGCCGCGCGGCGCTGGCCAAGACGGTGGTCTATGCCCGCGAGCGCATCGTGTTCGGCCGCCCGATCGGCCAGAACCAGGCGATCCAGCATCCGCTCGCCGCCTGCTGGATGGAGCTGGAGGCCGCCAATCTCATGCTGTTCCGCGCCGCCGCGCTCTATGATGCCGGCGCGCCCTGCGCGGCGGAGGCCAATGCGGCGAAGTACCTCGCCGCCGAGGCCGCGTTCAAGACCTGCGAGACCGCCATGATGAGCCATGGCGGCATGGGCTATGCCAGGGAATTCCACGTCGAGCGCTATCTGCGCGAGGCGCTGATCATGCGGATCGCCCCGGTGACCCCGCACATGATCCTGTGCTTCATCGCCGAAAAGGTGCTGGGCCTGCCGCGGTCGTATTGACGGGGGTGGGGATTCCACTTTTCCGCAAAACAACCCCATGCAAAGTACAATTTTCCGACCGACAGCCCCGCCATGCGGTATTATTTTGCCGTCTGGACTGGCCGGGCCGGACGCAGGAGACTCAATCGATGCGATGCTTCGTTGCTACGGCCCTCGTCGCGCTCGCGCTCGCCTCTCATGCACACGCCCAGGACGCCTGGCCGCAGCGCGCGGTGACGCTCGTCGTCCCGTTCGGCGCCGGCGGCTCCGCCGACCTCACCGCGCGGATTCTCGCGACCCATCTGCAGGCGAGGTTCGGCGTGCCCTTCGTGATCGACAACAAGGGCGGCGCCGGCGGCAGCATCGGCGCCGGTTTCGTCGCCAGGGCGGCCAATGACGGCTATACGCTGCTGGTCGGCACCGTGAGCTCCAACGCCATCAACGCGGCGCTCTATCCGAGGCTCCCCTACGATCTCGACCGCGATTTCCAGCCGGTGTCGCTGCTGGTGCGGTTTCCCAATCTGCTGTTCGTCAATCCGAAGCTCCCGGTGCGCTCGGTGGGCGATCTCATCGCGTATCTGCGGGCCAACCCCGGCAAGTTGAATTACGGCTCGTCCGGTATCGGCACGTCTTCGCATCTCTCGGTGGTGATGTTTGCGCAGGCGACCGGCACCGAAATGACCCACATCCCGTTCCGCAGCACCGGCGAGGTCGTCAACAGCATGATCGGCGGCAATATCGATCTCGGCATCGACTCCATGACGACGACCATCTCCCACGCCCAATCGGGCGCGGTGCGCGCGCTCGCGGTGACGACGCCGCAGCGCAACAGCTCGGTTCCGGACCTGCCCACCATCGGGGAAACCTTGCCGGGATATGAAGCGACCGCATGGCAGGGCCTGTTCGCGCCGGCCGGGACGCCGCGACCGATCGTCGACCGTCTCGCCGCGGCAACGAAGGCCATTCTCACCCGGCCCGACGTCACCGCGCAGCTCCTCGCGGTCGGCGCCGAGCCGACGCCGCTGCCGCCCGATGAATTCGCCGCCTTCGCCCGCGCCGAGCGGGCGAAGTGGAAGGACGTGGTGCGAACCTCCGGCGCGCGGATCGAGTGAAGATGGCGAGGCGATCGAAGGCGTCGGCCGAGCGGTGGGCAAAGGCGGCCGTTTTGGTCCCCTCCCCCGCAAGCGGGCTACGGGATTTACACATCGCGAGACGGATGGAATTGCCTCTCCCCGCGCGCGGGGAGAGGTCGGATCGCCTACGGGTCCGGCCGTCGGCCGGCCCGATGACGGCTCCGCGATCCGGGTGAGAGGGCCGGTCCGCGAGTCTGAGCAGCAGATTTTACTCTCAGAATCGCTCGCCAAAACCCTCGAAGCTCAAACTCGCGGCAAGCCCCCCTCACCCGGCGCGCAAGAGCGCGCCGACCTCTCCCCGCGCGCGGGGAGAGGTACAGCCTGGCGCCTCGTTTTCATCGACGTGCGCTCCGTCGTCATGTGGGCGCCAATCAGATGAGCACCGGGCACGCGCCCCGCACCGCAAACGCCCTCGTCGGCAGCCCGATCGAGCGCGTCGAGGATCTGCGGTTCCTGCGCGGCAAGGGCGAATATGTGGACGACGTCACCCGGCCGGGCCTGCTGCATGCGGTGATCCTGCGCAGCGGCGTCGCCCATGGCCGCATCGTCGCGATCGATGCCGGCGCGGCGCTGGCGCGGCCCGGCGTTCACGCCGTCATCACCGCGGCCGACATCGGCAGCGTCCCCACCATTCCGCTGCGGCAGGAGCAGCTCGACGCCTTCCGGCCGTTCCAGCAGCCGGTGATCGCGACCGGCACGGTGCGCTATGTGGGCGAGCCGGTGGCCGTGGTGGTCGCGGACAGCGCGGCGCTCGCCGAGGACGCGGCGGAGGCGATCGCGATCGACATCGCGGCGCTGCCCGCGGTGGCGGACCGCGCCGCGGCCGAGCGCGGCCCGCCGCTGTTCGCGCAGACCGGGTCCAATCTCGCCGGCACGCTCACCGCCGTGAAGGGCGACGCCGATGCCGCCTTCCGCGCCGCCGCCTATGTGCGCCGCGAGCGCTTCCAGGTGCAGCGCCACACCGCGGTGCCGATGGAGCCGCGCGGCATTCTCGCCGCAATGGGAGGACGGCCGGCTCACGCTCTATGGCGCGGCCAAGGTGCCGTTCCCCAACCGTCGCATTCTGGCGAGCCAGCTCGGCGTGCCGGAAGCGGCGATCCGCATGGTGGAAAACGACGTCGGCGGCGGCTTCGGCGTGCGCGGCGAATTCTATCCGGAAGATTTCCTCATTCCGTTCGCCGCGCGCCTGACCGGGCGTCCGGTGAAGTGGATCGAGGACCGCCGCGAGCATCTCCTCGCCACCAACCATGCCCGCGACGTCGCCTGCGAGATCGAGATCGCCTGCGACCGCGACGGCACCATCCTCGCGCTGCGCGGCCACGCCAAGGCGGATGTGGGCGCCTATCTGCGCACCAACGGCGCCACCGCCGCACGCAACACCGCCCAGGTGCTGTCGGGGCCGTATCGCGTCCCCAATATCCACATGCGGGTGTCGCTGCTCGTCACCAACAAGACCCCGGTCGGCACCTATCGCGGGCCGGGGCGGTTCGAGGCGGATTTCTTTCGCGAGCGGCTGTTCGACATGGCGGCGAACGACCTCGGCATCGACCCCGTCGCATTCCGCCGGCGCAACCTGCTGACCGAGGCGGAGATGCCCTATCCGCTGGCGCGCGTCGTCGAGCTCGACCTCGCCACCGAAACCGACAGCGGCGATTATCGCATCACCCTCGACCGCTGCCTCGCGGAGATTCGGCTGGGCCGCCAAGGCGCCGCTGCAGGGCAAGCTGGTCGACGGACGCCGTCACGGGCTCGCCATCGGCTGCTATTTCGAGGGCGGCGCATCGGGCCCGCGCGAATCCGCGCGCCTGGTGCTGGAGCGCGACGGCTCGGTGTCGGTCCATGTCGGCTCCTCCGCCAACGGCCAGGGGCTCGAAACGGTGTTCAGCCAGATCGCGGCCGATGCGCTGGAACTGCCGCTCGACCGCATCCGCGGCGTCTTCCACGGCTCGACCGACTGCGTGCGCGAAGGCTTCGGCAGCTACAGCTCGCGCTCGGTCGTGATGGGCGGCTCGGCGATCATCGACGCCGCCGGCAGGCTGCGCGACGCGATCCGCACCGCGGCGGCGCAGCGCCTCGGCTGCGCGGCGGCCGATGTCGTGCTCGCGGACGGCGCCGCCCGCGGCCCGGGGCGACGCGCGCTCGCATTCGCCGACCTCGCGCAGGAACACACGGAGGAACCGATTTCCGCCGAGGGCAGCTTCGCCAGCACGCACCGCACCTACAGCTACGGCGCCCATGCCGCCCATGTGGCGGTGGATCCCGCGCACCGGAGCGGTCGAGGTGATCGATTACGTCGCGGTGGAGGATGTCGGCCGCATCATCAACCCGGCGACGCTGCACGGCCAGGCCGTCGGCGCCATCGTGCAGGGCCTGGGCGGGGTGTTTCTCGAGCACCTCGTCTATGACGAAGCGGCCCAATTGCTCACCGGGTCGCTGGCCGATTACCTGCTGCCGACCGCGAGCGACTTTCCCGTCATCCGCGCCGTCGCCCTGGAGGACAAGCCGGCGCCGCACAATCCGCTCGGCGCCAAGGGCGCCGGCGAGGGCGGCATCATCCCGGTCGGCGGCGTGATCGCCAACGCCGTCGCCGCCGCGCTGCGCCCGCTCGGCGTCGAGCCGCGCGAACTGCCGCTGTCGCCGCCGCGGCTGTGGGCGCTGATCGATGCGGCGCGCGAGCGCACGTGCTAAGGGTCGGTCAGCGAGTTCGGCGCCGTTGGCAACTCGATGCGCTTCTGCTCGGCCCCATCGGTCCGAATGGTCATGGTGCGCACGCGCTTGGGCTCGGTCAGCGAGTTCGGCACTGGCGCCAACTGAGTCGACTTGGAGCGTCTGACCGGCGACGATACCGTTCATCATCATCACATCCTCATCTGGCATGCTGGCGAGCCCTCAATGGTGAGGGTTCTTCCCAGGGAGAATGGTGATGTTTAAGAAGCTGCCTGTTCTCGCCGCTGCGGTTATTGTCGTTGCGATGTCGGTGGCCCCGGCCTCCGCGCGTAATCGCCCGGTTGTGCACAACGTCACGGTGGACAACCCCTATTACGGCTTTGTGACCGGTCCGCTGCTTTATCCGAACGTTAGCTACGTCGAGTTCTACGGGACGCCTTATGTGGTCCCCAAGTCCGTCATCGCCTATTGGCCGACATACGGCTGGTATCGTCCCAACGGCAACTGATCGCCCAGCAAGCCCGAAATCAAGCGGGCGCGATAAGAGATCGGTGTCGCGCCCGAATTGCCTTGAACGATCAACTCCCGTCGTCGCATCCGATACCCCTCCGAGCCGCTTTAGCTGCCTATTGCGGTCGGCCCGCATGTCTGACCTGTCTCCGGCGCCAGAGCGTCCGATTTGCATTTCCGCGGGTGATCGGGTGAACTGCGCCGCGGTCGCCCGGGCCGGCCTTGCCGAAAGATGCCCGGGCGCCGCGGAACTGTCGGGGGACCACCCATGCTTCGCACCATTGCGGCGTTCGATCGGATCGGCGAGGAGAATGCCTTCGCGGTGCTGGCGCGGGCGACGCAGGCTCGCCGCGGAGGGCCGCGACATCATCAATCTCGGCATCGGCCAGCCGGATTTCCGCACCCCCGACCACATCGTCGAGGCCGCGGTGAAGGCGCTGCGCGACGGCCATCACGGCTACACCCCCGCAAACGGCATCCTGCCGCTGCGCGAGGCGGTGGCCGCCGATCTCCACAAGCGGTTCGCCGTCGCCGTATCGCCCGACGAGGTCATGATCATGCCGGGCGGCAAGCCGACCATGTTCATGTCGATCCTGATGTTCGGCGAACCGGGCGCCGACATTCTCTATCCCGATCCCGGATTTCCGATCTACCGCTCGATGATCGAGTTCACCGGCGCGCGGCCGATCCCGGTGCCGGTGCGCGAGGAGAACGCCTTCGCCTTCTCGGCGGAGGAAACCCTGGCGCTGATTACGCCGCAGACGCGGCTGCTGATCCTCAATTCGCCCGCCAACCCGACCGGCGGCGTGACGCCCAAAAGCGAGGTCGACAAGCTGGTCGCCGGCCTCGCCCGGTTTCCCGATGTCGCCGTGATGTCCGACGAGATCTACGACCACATGGTCTATGACGGCGAGCGCCACGTCTGCCTGTTGTCCTATCCCGTCGATCCGCGACCGCCTGATCCTGCTCAACGGCTGGTCCAAGACCTATGCCATGACCGGCTGGCGGCTCGGCTATGCGGTGTGGCCGGGCAAGCTCTACGACCACGCCCGCAAGCTCGCGGTCAACCTGCATTCCTGCGTCAACGCCGCCGCGCAATATGCCGGCCTCGCCGCGCTCACCGGACCGCAGGACGAGGTCCATCGGATGGTGGCCGAATTCGACCGCCGCCGGAAAGTGGTGGTGGAGGGGCTCAACCGCCTGCCCGGCATCTCCTGCGCGACGCCCAAGGGCGCGTTCTACGCCTTCCCCAACATCAAGCGCACGGGATGGAAGGCAAAGAAGCTGGCCTCCTCGCTCCTGGAGGATGCCGGCGTCGCCGTCATCGGCGGTCCCGACTTCGGCATTCTCGGCGAAGGCTATATGCGGCTGTCCTACGCCAATTCGACCGAGAACATCCTCAAGGCGCTCGACCGCATGGGCGACTTCCTCGCCACCCGCAAGGCGGCGTAGTTTGGAGTCGTCCGTGAATTATCGCTTCAATTCGCGTGAACGAACCGCTTTTCTACTCCCTCTCCCGCTTGCGGGGGAGGGTTGGGGAGGGGGCTCTCGCAGCGAGTCTGTGCCGTGGAAGTGCCCCCTCCCCTGACCCTCCCCCGCAGGCGGGAGAGGGGACGAAAACTAAATCGATTGTTCGCAGACGAGTCCTTAGCGCGACCGCATGGCCGCAGCTCCGGCCGGCCACATTGCCGCGGGCCGGCGGTCCCGCCGCGGCCCGCCGACGGGGTTACGGACCGACAGCTTTGAATCTCTGAAGCCTGCGGCCTTCGTCCTCGGCCACATAGACATTGCCTTTGGAATCGACGGCGGCACGAATGGCATCGAACAGTTGGCCCTGGAAGAAAAGCCCGGCGCCGTGGCCGATCGTCGACACCACCTCCCCTGTCACCCGATCCAGGATGTCGACTTCCCTCTGGTTCTGGTTGACGACATAAATGAGCCGCTGATCCGGGTCGCGAGAAAACTCGACCGAAACCGCCGAAGTCCCCCTGCCGATCTTTTGCACCAGGGTACAGGGCGGGAAAGTCCGCCACGCGGTGTGGCAATACTTGCGCAGGTCTTCATTTTCCGCGGTGTAGTTCTTCCACGGGATTTCGATGTTCCGCTTGAAGTTCCCCATCTTGTCGAACGCCTGCAGCCGGTTGGCCTGCCGGTCGCACACATACACCAACCCGTCATTGGAGAGCCTCATGCAATGCGGCAGGACCTCGATGTTCTTTTCCGCCTCGGTGTGGTGCAGCCGGAACTGGCGCAGGAACGTCCCGTTCTTGTCCAGCACCGCAATGCGGGTGTTGCCGCCGCCATGGCCGTCGGCGACGTAGACATCGCCGTTCTGCGGATCCACATCGACGGCCGAGGGACCGAAGAACTGCGCCGCATCCGAGTTGAGGGGTTTGCCTTTCGCGGTGCCATCGGAGGAATCGAAAACGCCGGATTTTCCGATCTGAAGCAGGAGCTTGCCGTCGTGCGAATATTTCTGCACGAAGCCGGAACGCGCAGGGGCAATCCACACATTGCCGTCCTTGTCCACCTGGCAGTCGTGAAGGTAGTTGCCGAGAACCTTGGCGTCGCCCCAGGAATTGACCAGATTGCCCTCGGGATCGAACTCCATCACCGGAGGAGCCTTCACCCGGGTCTTGCCCCCATCCTTGGCCCCATCGAACCGATCTCTCGCGGTCACCATTTCCTCGGTCAACCCTTCCTGCCGGTGCAGGACGAATACGTGGTCGCGGGCATCGATACATGCCCCACCCAACGGTCCGACCACCCAGTTGTCCGGAAGTTTGGCCCACAGAGGATCGACTTCGTATTTGGGCACGCCGGAGAGCTTGGGCACACCGGAGTTCTGGGGCACGCCGGATTGTGCCTGCACCGGCAGGGGATAAGACATCGCGGCGGCGATCACCCACGCGACACATGTCCCGGCGATGGTGCGATATCCTGTCTTGTCCTGCATGGTCGACCTCACTTTCAAAACCGATTCCGACTTCCTCGGTGAATTGCCGTTTTCCGAAGCCCCTCGAGAGCCGGCGAGGGCCCGACCCCGCGGACAGGGGCCAGCCGACCGGGACCAATCTTCAAGATTTCCTTGCGACCGGCACCGGCACGCCGGCGATCTTGACCTTGAACGAGCCGAGGCTCGTGCGCGTGCAGAAAAAGACCGTCTTCCAGTCGTCGCCACCGAAGGCGACGTTGGACGGTGTTCGCAAAGCCATGCACGATGCGGCCGAGTTTCTTGCCGTTCGGGTCGATGATGTAGAGCCCGCCCGAGCCGCCGCAATAGACGTTGCCCGCGGTATCGACCTTCATGCCGTCGGGGCCGCCCGGCTCGCGACCGCCCAGCTCGCAAAACACGCGATCGGTCTGGCGGGCGAGCGTGCCGTTCGGCAGCAGATCGAAGGCGCGGATATGGCGGCGCCGCGAGTCGTTGACGTAGAGCACCTTCTCATCGGGCGAGAATGCGATACCGTTGGGCGCCAGCAAGTCATCGACCAGGAGCGTGAGGGTGCCGCGGTCGGGTGAAATGCGAAAGACGCCGGCAAAGGTCAGGTCGGTTTCCCCGGGCGCTTCCGCAGCGGTCCACGGGTCGGTGAAGTAGATCGCGCCGTCGGACTTCACCACGATATCGTTCGGCCGGTTGAACGGCCGGCCCTGAAAGCTGCCCGCAAGCACCGTGATGCTGCCGTCGCTTTTCTTCCCGCACGATCCGGCGCGTCGCCGCCTCGCAGGCTACCAGCCGGCCCTGCATGTCGCGGGTGATCCCGTTGGCAGCGTTGGTATTTTCTTTGAACACCGACAACGCCTGCCCGGGCGCATATTTCCAACGCTTGTTGTCGGTGCCGCGAAACAGCAGATAGCCGCCCTCCTTCCACCACAGCGGCCCCTCGACATTGGCGATGCCGCCGAGGTTGGTGGCCAAGTCCACGATCGGTTCC
This sequence comes from uncultured Alphaproteobacteria bacterium, assembly GCA_963795865.1. GTDB lineage: Bacteria > Pseudomonadota > Alphaproteobacteria > Rhizobiales > Xanthobacteraceae > JAJPKK01. The sequence continues at coordinate 37,145 of CAWCJX010000104.1, read as the reverse complement.
GAGGTGGAGATGATCTGGTCCAGCGCCGGATCGAGCCGGTCGATCCGTTTGGCGGCCTGTGCTGCGGCGTCGCGGTAGCAACCGCCAATGGCGAGACTTCCAGCCGCCGCCGACATCGCCAGCATGCGCCGCCGCGAAACGGCATGTTGCGTTCCCATGAATGTCCTCCCTCTTCCGGGTCGTTGCTGCGGACTATAGCCCATGAAAGGGCTGGAAATCCGTGCCGTCAAAATCTTTGTCGCGGTGGCCGCAAAGCCCAGCAGCCGGTCCCCGCTGCCGCATCCGCGCCCGTGCTGCGGCGCGCCGGCTCGCGTCGAACCATTGGTGACGAACAATTAGTGATGACCGCTTAGGGATGACCGCGGGAACCAACATTGTCACACTCCCGTTGGTGTTTCCGATCCACAATTCGGAGAATCGCGACCCGTTCGATTGCGCGCCCCACCTCAGTGCGGGCAAACCGGCCCGCCGCCGCAATCCGACCCGACAGCTTGCGAAGCAATTCGGCATGCCCGTGAACGCCGAGGTGCAATCATGAATGAAGCAAACGCCCATCCCGCCTTCGAGGCGCGCCGCCTCAAATCGGCGCCGGGCTGGTATGTCCGGGTCGCGTGGGCCCACGGCAAGCGCGACCACATCCCCGGCTTCGTGTCCCAACAGGAAGCCCTGCGTTGGATCGAAACCAAGGCGCGCTCCTGGGTCTCCGAACAGACCCGCGCCTCGTTCAGGGGCCTCGCCGCCTGACCTGGCCAGGCCGCGCGATCAGTGCGCCGCGCCGCGGTCGTCGAGCGCGGCGCCGGCGGCATGCGAATCGGGCGCCGCCAGCACCCGGCGGCAGGCCGGCGGGAGGCTCGCCATGGTCTTTCCGCGGGGCCGGGGTCTCCGGCGCCGTCGACGGCTTCGGGTGCAGCACGGCGTCGGTGAACCAATAATTGAGGTCCTTGCCGCAGCCGTCGCCGCCGCCTTGCGGCGGCTGCGGCTTGCATTGCGGGCTGTCGCCCGGGCAGCGCAGGCGGACGTGGAAGTGGTAGTCGTGCCCCCACCACGGCCGCACTTTCTCCAGCCAGGCGCGATCGCCGCCGGCCTCGCGGCACAGCGCTTTCTTGATCGCCGCGTTGACGAATACCCGCTGCACCAGCGGGTCTGAAGCCGCCGCCTTGATGACCGCGAAGTGGCCCGGCGTCCACACCCTGGGATCGACATCCTTGCGGTCGTCCGCCACCACCATGGTCGCCGACATCTCCTCGCGCTCGGCGCGGGTGAGTTCGCGCGGCGGCATCGGCGTCAGCCAGATGTCGGCATCGAGGCCGACCTGATGGCTGGCATGGCCGGTGATCATGGGGCCGCCGCGCGGCTGCGACATGTCGCCGATCAGCAGGCCGGACCAGGTGCCGGCCTTGGCGACCCTGGTGCCGAGGCCTTCGAGGAATCCGATCAGCTCGGGATGGCCCCAATTGCGGTTGCGCGACAGCCGCATCACCTGCCAGGCGGGGCCGTTGATCGGCAGCGCGGCGGCGCCGTCGAGACAGCCGCCGGAGTAGAATCCGACCACATGCGACGGCCCGGTCGTCGGCGCGACCTTGCGGCCGAACAGCTGCTTGGCCGGGGTCTTCGGATCGTCGGGATGAGCCAGAGGGGGCAGCGCTTGCGGCTCCAGCGTGCCCTTGTCCTGCGCGCGCGCGCCGCCCGCGGCAGCGAGCAGCAGGACGATCACGAGGCTCGAAGCGAATCTGCGCATCGGGTCGATTTGTACCCCCATCGCGGCCGGCTGTGGAGAAAAAAAATGGGGCTCTGCCGACGAATTCCGATCGGGGAAGCGGGATCGCGTGATCGTGCGGCTCTTACTCCCTCCCCCGCTCGCAGCTATCGGATTCACACATCGTGAGACGGCCGGAATTACCTCTCCCCGCGCGCGGGGAGAGGTCGGATCGCGTAGCGATCCGGGTGAGGGCGCGTTTCTACGAGTCTGGGCATCAGATCCGTAAGCTCAGAATCGTGGAGAGGCCCCCTCACCCCGACCCTCTCCCCGCAAGCGGGGCGAGGGAGAAGAAGGCGCCGGCCAAATGAAATGGTGGTCAACTGAGATGTGGGAATACGATAGCGCTTGCGGGGGACGGAACCAATCGATCGTTGGACGAGCGACTTCGCCTGAACTCAGACCCAGCCCTGCAATTCGCGGCGCACCACCGTTTCGATCACCCGCATGCCCGGTTCGCTGTCGTTGAGACAGGGGATGGCGGCGAAATTTTCGCCGCCGGCGTGATGAAAATACTCCGCATTCTCGCCGGCGATCTCTTCCAGGGTCTCCAGGCAGTCGGCGGAAAATCCGGGGGTGATCACGGCGAGATTCTTCACCCCGCGCGCCGGCAGCCCCTTGACGGTCGCATCGGTGTAGGGCTTGAGCCATTCGGCGCGGCCGAACCGCGACTGGAACGTCATCATCAGCCTGCCGTCGTCGAGCCGCAGCCGTTGGCGCAGCAGGCGGGTCGTCTTGGCGCAATGGCAATAATAGGGATCGCCCTTGTCGAAATAATCTCTCGGAATGCCGTGGAACGACGCCAGGATCACCTCCGGCACGAACGGCAGCGTCGCGAGATGCGCCTCCATGGAGACCGCCAGCGCATCGATATAGACGGGATCGTCGTAATAAGGCGGCGCGATGCGCAGGGCCGGCTGCCAGCGCATCTTCATCAGGGCGCGGAACGCTTCGTCGCCCACGGTCGCGCTGGTGGCGGCGGCGTATTGCGGATACAGCGGCACCACCAGGATGCGGTCGCAGCCCTGCGACGCGAGCGCGGCCAGCCGGGAGCGCATCGAGGGGTTGCCGTAGCGCATCGCCCAGTCGATCACGACCGGCCGGCCGCGGAATGCGAGCCCGGCGGACAGCTTGTCCGCCTGCGACCGGGTGATCGTCTTGAGCGGCGATTCGTTCTTCTCCCGGTTCCAGATCTTCTCGTAGTCCAGGCCTTTGCGCCCTGGCCGGAGCGGCAGGATGATGGCGTTGAGGACGAACTTCCACGTGATGGTGTCTTCCTCGATCACCCGCTTGTCGTGCAGGAATTCGCGCAGGTAGTGCCGCACCGACCTGGCATCGGTGGCGTCCGGCGTGCCGAGATTGACGAGCAGCACGCCAACCGCCCCGCAGGACACCTGCGGATGATCGGCGGAACGATGGGTGAGGGCGGAGCCCGGATCGGAGATGTCGTCCATCGCGGCATTCTAAGCGGAATGGAACGGCGTGACCAACGGACATTGCTTCCGCCGAACATGTCCACCCACGGGCACGGCGCATTGCACGTCACTACGGGATGTAATCTCATATCAGTCCACGGACCTTATCCTGAGGAGCCGTGCGAAGCACGGCGTCTCGAAGGACGGAGCTGGCACGATCTTGCCTGTGGCCATCCTTCGAGACGCGCGCGAGAGCGCGCTCCTCAGGACGAGGTTGAAGATATCGATATGATTCGAACCTCCGAAACAGTGCACTAAATCGGGTTGGCCTTGCGGCCGCCGCGCTCGATCGATGCGGGGGCTTCGTCGCGGGCGAGCAGGTGGGCGGCGAGGCCGAGCAGGCGCTTGGAAAGTTCGGCGGCGCCTTCCGCGAGTTCGATCGAATTGCGCACCGCGACGACGTTCGCCTCCATGTCCTCGTGGGACCAGCCGCGCGAATGGGCGATGTAGGGAAACTGCGGAAAGATGAAGCCCAACTCGGCGAAGAAGCCCAGCATCTGGCCGGCCACCGCCTGGATGTTGTCCTGGCCGCCGACGACGATGAAGCCCGCGACCTTGTTGCGGATCAGCACGTTGTTGTGGGTGGTGATGGCGTTCTGCACGCAGTTGAGCCGCTCTGCCATCTTGAAATAGAGCGAGGACGCCGCGCCCCAGCGGATCGGCGTCGCGACGATGACCGCGTCGGCCCAGTGGACGAGCGCCTCGTAGACCGGACCGAGGCCGTCATCCGCATCCATCTGGGTGATCGAGCACGGCCAGGTGCAGGCGCCGGCGGCCTTGGAGTAATAGCCCTCGCAGGCGCGGAACGTGAGGTCGTTGAGCCGGATCAGCCGCGTCTCGGCGCCGAGCGCGGCCGCGGCCGCGATCGCATGGCCGAGCAGGTGGTCGGAGCCCGAGAAGCGCGGATGGGCGGCGTCCATGACGGTGGTCGAGATGCCGGCGAGCCGCAGCGGGCCCGGCGCGCGCGCGACCGGGCGCGCCAGCGGATGCGGCGGATGGGGCTTCTTCACCCGACGCGTCGCCGCCCGCAGATCGACCAGCACGCGGCCGTGCTCGACCTTGACCGGGAAGGACGGCACGCGGTCTTCCTCGAAGCCCGGTTCGCCGACGCCGCTCACGCGGTGGAACTTCCAGTGATGCCACGGGCAGACGATGTAATCGCCGTCGAGACAACCCTCCCCCAGCGGGCCGCCCGCATGGTTGCAGGCATTGGCGACGGCGCCGAAGCTGCCGGCGCGGAACGACAGCGCGATCTCGCTGTTGCCGACCACGATGCGCCGCAGCGGCGTCGCGGCGAGTTCCGCCGCCGCGCCCACATCGGTCCAGCCGTCAGCTCCCGCCATGGTGGCCTCGTCAAATTCGGTCCGCGCATAGGATGGCCGCCGGCGTGCCGGGCTGCAACGGAGCTTGGCCGGTCTTTGTTCGCGTGAGACCGGCAGCGCCGTCTAGCAGCGGGGTCATGTTCGCCGCAAGAGGGTTGCCAGCCCGCGGCCGTCGCGTCGCGGCCGATGCCGGGCCACGCATCGATACATTCGCCGGTTTCAGCTCAAGGCTTTGATGGCGATCTCGACTGCCGTGCGCAGGAAAGCCTCGACCTCACGCTTTTGATCCTCGGCCTCGACGATCCGGCGGGCCCTCGCGATGGCGGCGGTGAATGGCGTCGCATGCCAATGACCGATTGCGGGCAGCGGCGGCAGCGTGGCGACATCGGGTCCGGGATAGAGACTGACATAAAAATAGGGCTCATTATAGAAGTCGTCGCCAGGCGAAAACCCGATGCCCGTGGTGCGCCCGGGTGCGACCGTGACCAATGTGTCGAGATCGAAGTGATGGGGCCAGGCGCGGACCGGAGGCGCCTCCAAATTTTGATGGATAATGCCCAGGCGGCTGGCGCCCAGCACCGCATCGGCGTTCGAATACCAGACGGCGAGCTCGCCCAGGAGGTTCGCAAGCCCGGCGACCGCATAGACCGCCCCGTTCGCGAGCGCGGGCACCTCATAGGGTGACGGATCATCGAGAGCGGATGGATCGAGGCCTCTCGCAGCCATCTGCCGGCCGAGCCATGCGCGGACCTGCGCGTCGTCGCAGCCATCGAGCGGCAGCATGATTGCGGCATCGCCGCCCGCATGTTCCAGAACCATGAGCGTCAGATCGGTCATTTTCAACCCGAGCCGCACGCCATCCGGCAGCGCATGGGTCACGAAGCCTCGAAACCCGTCGCTCCACCCGAGATTGGTGTGGCCGTCGTTCGGCCGGGCCGGAATGTAGGCGCGAGCCGCCCGCGCGAGCCATTGCACCGCCGAATGGGCCTGGACCCGAGCCCTGCTCAGCCCAGCCTCGTCGACGCCGAAAAGGGGACGCCAAATTGCGCTGCTCATCGCCATCGTCCTTTCGCTCCGGGCGGCCGATCATCCCGGTTTGATGTTGGCCGCCCGGATCACCTTCGCCCACTTGTCGGTTTCATCGGCGATGAGCCGTGCGAATTGGGCGGGCAATTCCGCGACCACCGTACTTCCCAGGTCGGCGAGCCGCGCCCGGATCTTGGGATCGGCGACGCCGGCGTTGATTTCGGTGTTGAGTTTTTCGACGATCGCGGCGGGCGTGTTCCTGGGCACGCCGACGCCCAACCACGTGCTCGCCTCGTAACCCGGCACGAAATCGCCCATGACAGGCACGTGCGGCAGCGCCGGCGCACGCGTCGCCGTGGTCACCGCCAGCGCGCGCAGCCTGCCGGCCCTGATGTATTCGATCGACGACGAGATGATGGCGAACATCGCATCCACCTGTCCGCCGATGAGATCGGTCAGCGCGGGCGCGCCGCCGCGATACGGCACGTGAGCCACGTTGACGCCGGTCATCATCTGGAACAACTCGCTCGCCATATGGGGCGAGGTCCCGATGCCGGACGATGCCATGTTGATCTTGCCCGGATGGGCCTTGGCGTAGGCGATGAACTCGGGAACCGTGTCGGCGGGAACCGATGGGTTCACCACCAAGACATTGGGCTCGACGCTGATGCGAGCGACCGGCGCGATGTCGCGGATGAAATTGAAACTGAGCTTGTCGTAGAGCGTCGCGTTGACGGCCTGGCTCGAACCGACCAGGAGAAGCGTGTAGCCGTCCGGCGGCGCCCGCACCGCCGCCTCGGTGGCGATGTTGCTGCCGGCGCCCGGCCGGTTCTCGATGACGAATTGTTGGCCGAGCCGCTCGGAAAGCCATTGCCCCATCAGGCGTGCGACGATGTCGAGCCCGCCGCCGGGGGGCGCGCCGACGATCCAACGCACCGGCCGCGACGGATAGGCTTGCGCCCGCGCGAGATGCGGCATCGACGGCAGCGCGGCAGCGGCCGCGGCCAGATGCAGGAATTGACGCCGGGACATGTTCATCGCTCTCCTCCCGTTTCGACGAAGCTACAGCACCCGCGCGATCTCGGGAAAGCGCCATGGCTGCTTTCGAACAAGGCTGCCGTGGCTGTCGACGTGCCTTGACGGCTCGTTCTGACGCGGCGGGGACTTCGCCCGAGGGGCGAGGGGTGATATTCCGGCAGTATGGAACCGGCTCGCGTAACGACATTGTATCTTCTGTGCGGAAAGATCGCCGCTGGGAAGTCGACACTTGCACGCGGTCTCGCGGCGCGCCCGGGGACCCTGCTCATCAGCCAGGATCACTGGATGTCGAGCCTGTTCTCCGAGGATGAGTTGGAGACCATCGACGACTTCGCACGTCTTTCGGCACGGCTTCGCGCCGCGATGGCGCCGCATGTCGTCGATATCTTGCGGCAAGGCCTTTCCGTCGTTCTCGATTTCCCGGCCAACACCGTCGGCTATCGCAACTGGATGCGGTCGTTGATTACGCAGGCCGGCGTCGCCCACGAGCTTCATCTGCTCGATATTCCGGACGCGATCTGCAAGCAGCGGCTTCGGCAAAGAAATGCGGAGGGCGAGCACCCCTACCAGGTCAGCGAAGCGACGTACGATCTGTTCACGAGCTATTTCGTCCCTCCGGCACCCGATGAGGGATTCAACGTCGTCGTTCATGCACCCTGAACCGCAGTCGAGGTGGCCTCCCTGGAATCTCGGCCTTCTAGCCGGTTCGGAATAGGCGTACCATTCCTGTGCTGGGCTTCATCCGGGGAATCCCGATTGAATAAGAAGTTCCGGCCAGGAATCACGTTTGGGAGGCGTCCTATGAAGCGGCAATCGGCAATCGGATTCGCATTGGTCGCGCTCGGGCTCGGCGGATCCTGTCTCGCGGCCGAGGCTCAGAAGGTGGTGGCGATACACGCCGGACAATTGTTCGACGGCAAGTCAGACCGGCTGTCGAGCAACCAAGTGATCGTTATCCAAGGCGATCGCATCGCCGAGGTGGGGCCGGCCGCGACCGTCAAGATCCCGGCCGGGGCGGAGGAAATCGACCTGGGTACGGGTACGGTGTTGCCGGGCCTGATCGAGGGCCACAACCACATGTTCAAGATCGGCGACTACCCCGGCACGGGCGCAGAGGGTGCAGTGCCTCTCGTCATTCAACCCGGGACGCCTTTTTCGACGCCCTATATCACGCTGCTGGCCGCGAAGAATGCGAAGCTCGACCTCGAGTCGGGCTTTACGACGGCGCGGGATTTGTCGAGCGGCAGCACGGCGGATGTGGACCTTCGCAATGCGATCAACGAAGGCCTCGTCCCGGGCCCGCGGATGGTCGTCGCGACGGAAGGTCTGCGCGGATCGACCGCCGGGCCGCGTTACTTCCACCTGGTGGACTCGCCATGGGAAGGACGCAAGCAAGTGCGGATACAGATCAAGAATGGAGCCGATTTCATCAAGATCTACGCCAACAACCTCCAGCCGAGCCCATATGGCGGCCCGACCATGACCTTTGAGGAGCAGCAGGCGATCGTCGATGAAGCCCATCGGCAAGGGGTGAGAGTGGCCTGCACCGCCCATGCCGGCCTTGCGGTGCGGCAGTCCATCGACGCCGGCTGCGACTCGCTCGAACTCGGCATCGATATCGATCCGGAATCGATTCAGATGATCGTCGACCGGGGGATATTCATGACATTCGCGCTGGCCATAAATAAAAATCCGTCGCGACGGTCGGTGCGAGAGATCCAGAAGGCGAGTTTTCAGAGGGCGCTCAAGGCCGGCGCCAAGATTGCTTTTGCCGTGAATGCGTCGGGCGCCCATGGCAAGCAGCCGGGGCCCTATCACGGGGAGGAAACCGTGGAGTTCGCGACCATGGTCGAATACGGCATGACACCCCTGCAGGCGATCCGTTCGGCAACGTCGGTGGCCGCGGAGAACATCGGCTGGGGCGACCGGGTCGGCTCCATCGAGAAAGGCAAGTATGCCGATTTCGTCGCCGTCTCCGGCAATCCGGCGAACGATGTCACCGAGCTCGAGCGCGTGAAGTTCGTCATGAAGGGCGGGCAGGTGTTCCGCAACGACTTTAGCGGTCCCGGTGCAAACGTAAGCCGAAAGTGAGATCGGAGCCGCGATAGACTCGCGCCGGATGGAGTTCGATTCGCGCGGCAGCCGAAAGGCAGCGTAAACCTTTACAGGCAAAGGAGCGCTGCGATGGCGAGGCCCGAATTTCCACGACGACGGCAACGACGACAACGTAGGAGAAAGCCATGAGAATGGTCGCAGCAGGCGGCGCGGTGCTCTCGATTTTCGCATTCCTGGGCGCCGGAGCGGCCGGCGCCGCCGAGATCAAGATGTTGGTGTCCAACGCCGTGAAGACGACGCTGGAGGAACTCGCTCCCCAGTTCGAGAAGGCGAGCGAATACAAGCTGGCGATCACCTTCGGGGCGGCCTCGGAGCTCAAGACTTCGATCGAGAAGGGCGCGGCGTTCGATGTCGCCATCCTCACCCCGGCGGCGATCGACGACCTCATCAAGGAAGGCAAGGCGAGCGCGGCCGGACGCGCCGGCATTGCGCGGGCGGGCTTCGGCATCGCGGCGCGCAAGGGCGCGCCCAAGCCCGACATCAGCACCGTCGAGGCGTTCAAGCACGCGCTGCTGGAAGCCAAATCGATTGCCTATGTGGAGGCGGGCGCGGGCTCGCCCTACTTCAAGAGCCTGCTGGAGCGGCTGGGGATCGCCGACCAGGTCAGGCCCAAGCTCAGGCCCCAGCCGACCAGCAATCCGGCCGCCAAGGCGGTCGCCAATGGCGAGGCGGAACTCGGCATTACCGCCATCAGCGAAATCCTGCCCTATGCGGGCGCCGAGGTGGTCGGTCCGCTGCCGCCGGAGCTACAGTTCTACTCGGTCTCCGCCGCCGTCATCGCCACCGACACCAGGCAGGCCGATGCCGCCAGGTCCCTGATCAGGTTCCTGACCGCGCCGGCGGCGACCGCGGTGCTCAAGGCCAAGGGCCTCGATCCGGGCTGAGCGGCCGCGTCCAATAGGGCCGTGCGCGCCGTCGCCGGCCTACTCGCCCAGCAGCGCCTTGAGCTCGGCGCGGAACGCCGGCGCGATGTCCTCGCGCGCCAGCGCGTAGGCGACATTGGCGGCGAGGAAGCCGACCTTGCTGCCGCAATCGAAGCTGCGGCCCTGGAACTTGAGGCCATAGAACGGCTGCTGCTTGGCGAGCCGGATCATCGCGTCGGTGAGCTGGATCTCGCCGCCGGCGCCGCGGGTCTGGTCGGCGAGAATATCGAAGATCTCCGGCTGCAGGATGTAGCGGCCGGTGATGATGAGGTTCGACGGCGCCTCGCTGCGCGCCGGCTTCTCCACCATCCCGGTGATCTCGAAGGCGCCGCCATGGGCCGTGCCGACGCCGACGACGCCGTACATGTGGACGCGCTCCGCCGGCACTTCCTCGACGGCGATGACATTCGCCTGATCCGGCAGCTGCCCGCAGGCGTCGATCATCTGGGCGAGGCAGCCGCGGCCGGCCTGCACCAACACGTCCGGCAACAGCAGCGCGAACGGCTCGTGTCCGACGAGCTCGCGCGCGCACCACACCGCGTGGCCGAGGCCGAGCGGCACCTGCTGGCGGGTGAAGCTCGTCTGCCCGGCGCCGGGCAAGTCGCGCGACAGGAGTTCGAGATCGGCCGTGCGTTTGCGTTCGGTCAGGGTCAGCTCGAGCTCGAACTGGCGGTCGAAGTGATCCTCGATGACGGACTTGTTGCGGCCGGTCACGAAGATGAAATGCTCGATGCCGGCCTGGCGCGCCTCATCCACCACATGCTGGATCAGCGGACGATCGACCACCGGCAGCATTTCCTTGGGCATCGCCTTGGTGGCGGGCAGGAATCGCGTGCCGAGGCCGGCAACGGGCAGGATCGCCTTGCGGATGGGCTTCATGTTTGCGAGCAGTTCACCGGGTTGTTCGGGGTACGGGTGGGACGAGGCGGGAATAATCACGCGGATGCCGTGGAGTCCATGACCAATGCCGCAATTCCGCCCGTTCGCAAACCCAATGTTAAGGCTTCATAAATCACAATCGGCGCCTGCGAAGGCAAAAAGGCATTGCACGAAGGTGTTGCAGGAAGGCATTGGCGCCGCGACTCGAAGGTCCCATCTGTGGGACGAATTCGCTTCCCTGCTTGTTGGCGGGAACCGCGCCAAGAGCGGGAACGGAGTGGGAGAATCCGGATGAATCGCCCGAGGCTGCTGCTCGGTCTGTGCGCGGCCACCGCGCTGCTCGGCTCGCTGGAGCGCGCCGCCGCGCAGCTTCAGTTCCCGTTTTCCTTGCCGTGGTCGACGAGTTCGGTTCCGGCGCCGGCTCCGAAGCCGCCCGGCGCCTCCGACTGGAGCGGCCAGCCCGGCAGTTCGGGCCATCCCCTCATGACCACCGAAGCCATCCTCACCGCGGCGGCGAATTTCAGCACTTGCCTGGAGGGCCTGTGGCCGGCCGCGGAAAAGCGCGGCGTCACCCGCGCCACCTTCGACACCTACACCAATGGCCTGACGCCCGACCTGCGAATCATGGACCTGATGGACACCCAGCCCGAATTCACCAAGGCGTTCTGGGACTATCTGGACCTGCTGGTCAGCGAAAACCGCATCAAGCGCGGCCGGGAAATCCTGGCGCAATACCGCACCGTGTTCGACGCGGTCGAGAAGGCCTATGGGGTCGACCGCCATTTCGTCACCGCGATCTGGGGCATCGAATCGAATTTCGGCACCTCGGGCGGTGATCGCCCGGTCGTGCGCTCGACGGCGACGCTCGCCTGCGTCGGCCGCCGCCAGGCCTATTTCCGCGACGAATTCCTCGCTGCGCTCGAAATCCTCAACCGCGGCGACATCAACCCGGACCGCCTCAAGGGCTCCTGGGCCGGCGCGTTCGGGCCGACCCAGTTCATGCCGACCTCCTTCAAGCGCTTCGCGGTCGACTTCGACGGCGACGGCCGCCGCGACGTGGTCGATTCGATCCCCGACCTCATCGCCTCGACCGCCAACAATCTCAAGCTCGACGGCTGGATGCCGGGTCAGACCTGGGGATACGAGGTGGTGCTGCCGACCGGCTTCAACTATCTGATGGCCGACGGCGCCAAGGCGATGCCGGTCAAGGACTGGGAAAAGCTGGGCGTCGCCCGGATCGGCGGCAAGGCGTTTCCCGCGCCCGGCCGACCGCGCCTATCTGTTTCTCCCGGCCGGCGCGAACGGACCGGCCTTCCTGATGCTCAACAACTTCCGGGTGCTGATGAAGTACAACCCGGCGGAGGCCTATGCGCTGGCGATCGGCCATCTCGGCGACCGGCTGCGCGGCGATCCGCCCGCTCATGACCGCGTGGCCGCGCCAGGAGCGGGTTCTCACCAGTGCCGAGCGCTACGAGATGCAGCAGCATCTGGTCCGCCTCGGCTTCGACATCGGGGGCGAGCCGAACGGCCGGCTCAACGCGAAATCGCGCAGCGCGATCAGGAGCTTCCAGGTGTCCCAGGGCCTCGTCCCGGATGGCTTTGCCACCGCCGACATGCTGGACCGGCTGCGCCAGCATTGAACCGCCTTGAACTTGCGGCATATCACCGGGAAATATGCAACCGCTTGGCAGGTCACACTCCCAATGAATTGAGGGAACCGGCGTACCACGACCTTCAAACCGACACCTTGTTCGTGATAGTTTGATTACTTGAGGCGCGTGCGCCTGCTGCAACTTCAAATTGAATTCGGACTTGAGCCATGGCCCGTGGGACATTTGTTAAGCTGCTCGCCGCCGTCATCCTGATCGCCGCGGAAATGGCGGCGGTGACGGCATTGCTGGTGGTCGCGCCGGCGCCGGCCGGCGCCCAGTTGTTCGACGACCGGTTTCCGTTCTTCGGCAGAAACAGTCGCCGCGGCTGGTTCGATCCCCCCGAGCGGGAGGAGCGTGCCGCGCCGCCCGATTATTCCAAGGCCCCCGCGCCCAAGAAGACCGACGCCGTCCCGCAGACGTCGATCATGGTGTTCGGCGATTCGATGGCGGACTGGCTCGGCTATGGTCTCGAACAGGCATTCGCCGACACTCCGGAAATCGGCGTGCTGCGGCGGCACCGCACCTCGTCCGGCCTGATCCGTACCGAGGTGCAAGAGCGACCCCCGCGGCGAATATCCCGACTGGCCGCAGGCGGCCAAGGAGATGATCGCGGCGCCAGAAGCCGAAATTCGTGGTGATGATGATCGGGCTCAACGACCGCAAGCAGATCAAGGAAACGGTGCAGGTGGTGCGGGCGAAGCCGGCGACCCCGGCCGCGCCGGACGCCGACCCCGCTGCGCAGGAACTCGACACGCCCGCTGCCACTCCGGCTCCCGGCCCCCGGCCGGCTGCGGCCGCTGCGGCCGCTGCAGCCGACTCCCGAAACGCCGGCATCCGGCGGCACCAAGACCTACGAATTCCGTACCGATGCCTGGAGCGAGGCCTATATCCGCCGGATCGACGACACCATCGCCGCCCTCAAGACGGCCGGGGTGCCGATCTTCTGGGTGGGCCTGCCGCCGCTGCGCGGGCGGGCGCGCGGGGGCCGACATTCCGTTCCTGAACGACTTGTATCGCAGCCGCGCCGACAAGGCCGGGATCGTCTATATCGACGTGTGGGACGGCTTCGTGGACGAGGACGGCCGCTTCGCCCAGTCGGGCCCCGATTTCGAAGGCCAGACCCGCCGCCTGCGGGCCGGCGACGGGGTGCACTTCACCCAGGCCGGAGCCCGCAAGCTCGCCCATTTCGTCGAGCGCGAGATCGATCGCTGGCTGACGCGCGCGCCGTCGCGGTGGCATTGCCGGTCGACGAACCCAAAGCTGCGGCTCCCGCAGCGCCGGAGATCGCACCCGCCGTTGCCGCCGGCAAGGCCGGCCCATCCAAGGCGAGGCCGCTGTCCGGCCCGTCGATGCCGTTGATCGCAGACAACTCCGGCGAAGCGGACGAACTCCTGGGCGGCAAGCCGCGTCCCGGGGTGACCGACGCCATCGCCACCAAGGTGCTGGTGAAGGGCGAGGCGCTGCCGGTGCCCGCCGGCCGTGCCGACGACTTCGCATGGCCGCGCCGCACGGTGGCGCCGGTCGGCGAGGATCCCGGTCGTCGCCACCACCGACCTGCCGATGACGCCCATGGTCGCGGAACGCGGCGCGTCGCCCGCGCGCCGCGCCCGCGGAGGCCACCGCCGTCGCCGCCGCGGCCCCGCACGGCGCGCGAAGCCGGTGGTCCGCCGCGTCCGCTCTGCCGACTACCAGCCGCAATACCGGCCCGACTACCGCGCGCCAGACCTACAATTTCTTCCCGTTCCTGTTCGGCGGCGGCGAGCTGACGCGCGCCTGATCCCCGAACTGGACTGTTCGGACGAGATCATGTCGGGAGAGGTCGGCGGCAGTGATCATGCGCAAAGCTCGCACGCATGATCCAGGCGCGGCGGGGCGATGCAACACCCGCCCGGGAGCGTCACCGCGGCAGGATCGGTCGGCACCCCCATCAGGAACTTGTCGACGGCGTGCGCGGTCTGGCGGCCTTCGCGGATCGCCCACACCACCAGCGACTGGCCGCGGCGCATGTCGCCGGCGGCGAACACCTTGTCGACCGAGCTGCGGTAGTCGATCGGTATCGGCCTTGACGTTGCCGCGCGGGTCGAGCGCGAGGCCGAGCGCCTTGAGCATGCCCTCGTGCGACGGGATGCACGAAGCCCATGGCGAGCAGCACGAGGTCGGCCGGAAGCTCGAATTCGGTGCCGGGGATGGGCTTGAAACCGCTGTCGCAGCGCACGCAGCGCAGCCGCTTCACCGCGCCGTTCTCGCCGACGAATTCCTGGGTCAGCACCGCGAAATCGCGCGCGACGCCTTCCTCGTGGCTCGACGAGGTGCGCAGCTTGAGCGGCCAGTCCGGCCAGGTCAGCAGCTTGTTCTCCTTCTCCGGCGGCCTCGGCATGATCTCGAAATTGGTGACCGAAAGCGCGCCCTGGCGGATCGAGGTGCCGATGCAGTCCGAGCCGGTGTCGCCGCCGCCGATCACCACCACGTGCTTGCCGGTGGCGAGGATCGGCGCGACGCCGTCCTGCGGCTCGCCGGAGACGCGCCGGTTCTGCTGCGGCAGGAATTCCATGGCGAAGTGGATGCCGGCGAGGTCGCGGCCGGGGATCGGCAGGTCGCGCGCCTTTTCCGAGCCGCCCGACAGCACGACGGCGTCGTGGCGCGCCACCAGCTCGGTCGCGGAATGGTCGACGCCGACATGGACGCCGCAGTGGAAGCTCACGCCTTCCGCCTCCATCTGCGCGACCCGGCGGTCGACGAGGTGCTTCTCCATCTTGAAATCGGGAATGCCGTAACGCAGCAGCCCGCCCGGCTTGGCGAGCTTCTCGTAGACATGCACATGGTGGCCGGCGCGCGCGAGCTGCTGGGCGCAGGCGAGCCCCGCCGGCCCGGAGCCGACCACGGCGACCGACTTGCCGGTCCTGACCGCCGGCGGCTCCGGCTTCACCCAGCCCTCCTCGAAGGCGCGATCGACGATGGCGCATTCGATCGTCTTGATGGTGACGGGGTTGTCGTCGATGTTGAGCGTGCATGACGCTTCGCACGGCGCCGGGCAGACGCGCCCGGTGAACTCGGGGAAATTGTTGGTGGAGTGGAGGTTGCGCGCGGCCTCCTGCCACGCGCCGGAATAGACGAGGTCGTTCCAGTCCGGGATCTGATTGTTGACCGGGCAGCCGGTGTGGCAATAGGGGATGCCGCAATTCATGCAGCGCGCCGCCTGTTGCCGCGTTTCCGCCTCCGGCAGCGGCAGGACGAATTCGCGCCAGTGCCGGATGCGCTCCTCGACCGGCGCATAGTCGCGGTCGTTGCGCTCGAATTCGAGAAAGCCGGTGATCTTGCCCATAGGCATCCGCGCTCAGCCGCCGCCGCGGCCGCGAGCAGCGGCGCGGCGGCTTGGAGGGCTTTCATCTCGCGCAGCGCGCGGCGGTATTCGAGCGGCATCACCTTGCGGAACTTGGGAAGATACTCATCCCAGTTGCGCGAGGATGTGGGCGGCGCGGCGCGAGCCCGCGTAGCGGGCGTGCCGCGAGATCAGGTGGCGCAGGCGCGCGGCGTCGTAGCGCGTCATGTCGGACATGACCTCGACGAGGCCATGGCCGTCGAGGTCGCCGGCATGGTGATAGAACTCGGCATTGACCTCTTCCTCCTCGATCACCGGCTCGAGCTCGACCATCGACATGTTGCACAGCGTCGGGAAGGTGCCGTCCTCGTCGAGCACATAGGCGATGCCGCCCGACATGCCGGCGGCGAAATTGCGGCCGGTCTTGCCGAGCACGACCACGAGGCCGCCGGTCATGTATTCGCAGCAATGATCGCCGGCGCCTTCGACCACCGCGATGGCGCCGGAATTGCGCACCGCGAAGCGCTCGCCGGCGATGCCGCGGATGAAGCATTCGCCGGCGATCGCGCCGTAGAGCACGGTGTTGCCGACGATGATCGACTCCTCGGGCGACGATGCCGGCGTCGACCGGCGGCCGCACGATGATGCGGCCGCCCGACAGCCCCTTGCCGACATAGTCATTGCCCTCGCCCTCGAGCTCGAGGGTGACGCCGCGCGCGAGCCAGGCGCCGAAGCTCTGTCCGGCGGTGCCGGTCAGCTTGACGTGGATGGTGTCGTCCGGCAGGCCGGCATGGCCGTAGCGCTTGGCGATCTCGCCCGACAGCATCGCGCCGGCGGCGCGGTCGGTGTTGGTGATCGTGGTCACGATCCGCACCGGGGCGCCGCGGTCGAGCGCCGCCTGGGAGTCGGCGATCAGCCGGCGATCGAGGATGTCGTAGATCTTGTGGTCCTGCGTCTCGCACTTGAAGATCTTCACGCCCGGCCGGCGCCTGCGGCTTGTAGAACAGGCTGCGAGAAATCGAGCCCCTTCGCCTTCCAATGGGCGATGACGCGGCTCTGGTCGAGCATCTGCATCTGCCCGATCATCTCGTCGAAGGTGCGGAAGCCCATGCGCCGCCATCAGCTCGCGCACTTCCTCGGCGACGAAGAAGAAGAAGTTGATGACGTGCTCGGGCTGGCCGGTGAAGCGCTTGCGCAGCACCGGGTCCTGGGTGGCGACGCCGACCGGGCAGGTGTTGAGATGGCACTTGCGCATCATGATGCAGCCGGCCGCGATCAGCGGCGCGGTGGCGAAGCCGAACTCGTCGGCGCCGAGCATGGCGCCGACCACGACGTCGCGCCCGGTGCGGATGCCGCCGTCGACCTGCACCGCGATGCGGCTGCGCAGGCGGTTGGCGACCAGCGTCTGGTGGGTCTCGGCGAGGCCGATCTCCCACGGCGATGCCCGCATGCTTGATCGAGGTCAGCGGCGAGGCGCCGGTGCCGCCTTCGAAGCCGGCGATGGTGACATGGTCGGCGCGCGCCTTGGAGACGCCGGCGGCGACGGTGCCGACGCCGACCTCGGACACGAGCTTCACCGACACGTCGCCCGTCGGATTGACGTTCTTGAGGTCGAAGATGAGCTGCGCCAGGTCCTCGATCGAATAGATGTCGTGGTGCGGCGGCGGCGAGATCAGGCCGACGCCCGGCGTCGAGTGGCGCACCTTGGCGATGGTCTCGTCGACCTTGTGGCCGGGCAGCTGGCCGCCTTCGCCGGGCTTGGCGCCCTGCGCCATCTTGATCTGCATCACGTCGGAATTGACGAGATATTCCGCGGTCACGCCGAACCGGCCGGAGGCGACCTGCTTGATCGCCGAGCGCATGGAGTCGCCGTTGGGCAGCGGCTTGTAGCGGTCCGATTCCTCGCCGCCCTCGCCGGTGTTCGACTTGCCGCCGATGCGGTTCATGGCGATGGCGAGCGTGGTGTGCGCCTCGCGCGAGATCGAGCCGTAGGACATGGCGCCGGTGGCGAAGCGGCGCACGATGCTCGCTCGCGGGCTCGACCTCCTCGAGCGGAACCGGCTTGCGGCCGTCCTCTTCCGCCGTCTTGAGCGTGAACATGCCGCGGATGGTGAGCAGCCGCTCGGACTGCTCGTTGCTGACCTTGGCATAGGCGCGATACTGGTCGAGCGAATTGCCGCGCACCGCGTGCTGCAGCGCGGCCACCGTGGTCGCGGTCCAGACATGGTCCTCGCCGCGCACGCGATAGGCGTATTCGCCGCCGACGTCGAGGGCGTTGCGATAGACCGGGGAATCGCTGAAGGCGTCGCGGTGGCGACGCACCGTCTCCTGCCGCGATCTCGTCGAGGCCGACGCCCTCGATGCGAGTCGCGGTGCCGGTGAAGAAGGTCTCGATGAAGTCGGACCGCAGCCCGACCGCGTCGAAAATCTGCGCGCCGCAATAGGACTGGTAGGTCGAGATGCCCATCTTGGACATCACCTTGAGCAGTCCCTTGTCGATCGACTTGATGTAGCGCTTGACGATTTCCTTGTCCTCGAGCTTCTGCGGCAGCTGGTCCTTCATGTCGATCAGCGTCTCGAAGGCGAGGTAGGGGTTGATCGCCTCGGCGCCGTAGCCGGCGAGGCAGGCGAAGTGATGGATCTCGCGCGGCTCGCCGGATTCCACCACCAGCCCGACCGAGGTGCGCAGGCCCTCGCGGATCAGGTGGTGATGGACGGCGGCGCAGGCGAGCAGCGACGGGATCGGGATGCGGTCGGAGCCGGCATGGCGGTCCGACAGGATGATGATGTTGATGCCGTCGCGGACCGCCTTCTCGGCCTGGTCGCACAGATGGTCGATGGCGCGGGGCAGGCCCTTGGCGCCGATGTCGGCGGCCCAGGTGGCGTCGAGCGTCAGCGACTTGAAATGGGAATCGCTGATCTCGGAGATCGAGCGGATCTTCTCCAGGTCCTCATTGGTGAGGATCGGCTGGCGCGCCTCCAGGCGCTTGACCGTCGACATGCCCTCGAGGTCGAACAGGTTCGGCCGCGGCCCGATGATCGACACGAGGCTCATGACGAGTTCCTCGCGGATCGGATCGATCGGCGGGTTCGTCACCTGGGCGAAGTTCTGCTTGAAATAGGTGAACAGCAGCTTCGGCTTGTCGGACAGCGCCGAGATCGGCGTGTCGTTGCCCATCGAGCCGACCGCCTCCTCGCCGGTGGTTCCCATCGGCGACATCAGGATCCTGAGGTCCTCCTGGGTGTAGCCGAAGGTCTGCTGGCGATCGAGCAGAGTAAGGTTGGACAGCGCCGGCCGGGTCTGCGCCGGCGGCAGCTCCTCCAGCACGATCAGCGTGTTCTGCAGCCACTGCCGATAGGGATGGCTGCGGGCGAGCTTCGCCTTGATCTCCTCGTCGGGAATGAGCCGGCCTTCGACGAGATCGACCAGCAGCATCTTGCCGGGCTGCAGGCGCCATTTGGTGACGATGTCCTTTTCCGGGATCGGCAGCACGCCCATCTCGGAGGCCATCACGATGCGGCCGTCGCGGGTGACGAGGTAGCGCGCCGGGCGCAGGCCGTTGCGGTCGAGCGTGGCGCCGATCTGGCGGCCGTCGGTGAAGGCGATCGCGGCCGGGCCGTCCCACGGCTCCATCAGCGCGGCGTTGTATTCGTAGAAGGCGCGGCGTTCCTCATCCATCAGGGGATTGCCGGCCCACGCCTCGGGAATCATCATCATGACGGCATGGGCGAGCGGATAGCCGCCCTGCACCAGGAACTCCAGCGCATTGTCGAAGCAGGCGGTGTCCGATTGCCCCTCGTAGGAGATCGGCCACAGCTTGCTGATGTCGTCGCCGTAGAACGGCGAGCGCGCGGACGCCTGGCGCGCCGCCATCCAGTTGCGGTTGCCGCGCAGCGTGTTGATCTCGCCGTTGTGCGCGATCATCCGGTACGGATGCGCCAGCGACCAGGTCGGGAAGGTGTTGGTGGAAAAGCGCTGATGCACCAGGGCGAGCGCGCTCACGAAGTCCGGTTCGTGGAGGTCGGGATAATAGGTGCCGAGCTGGTCGGCGAGGAACATTCCCTTGTAGATCACGGTGCGGCACGACAGCGACACCGGGTAATAGCCGGAGCCGCGCCGCTCGCGCGTCAGTATAGATGCGCCCCGATATGGTCTTGCGCAGCAAATAGAGGCGCCGCTCGAATTCGTCCTCGGACAGGGTGCGGCCGCCCTTGCCGATGAAGACCTGCCGATGCGCCGGCTCGGTCGGCTTCACCGATTCCCCGAGCGTGGAATTGTCGGTCGGCACGTCGCGCCAGCCGAGCAGCACCATCCCCTCATTGGCGATTTCTTCGGCGAACAGGTTCTGGATCTCGTGCCGCCAGCCCTCGTCATGGGGCATGAACAGCGCGCCGATCGCGTACTCGCCCGGCGCCGGCAGGGCAAAGCCGAGCTCCGCCGTCTTCCGGGCGAAGAATTGATGCGGAATCTGCACCAGGATTCCGGCGCCGTCGCCGGCGCGCGGATCGGCGCCGACCGCGCCGCGGTGCTCGAGATTGACCAGGATGGTGAGGGCGTCCTCGACGATCTGATGGGACTTGCGTCCCTTGATGTCGGCGATGAAGCCGACGCCGCAGGAATCCTTGTCGAGCGCCGGGTCGTAAAGGCCGCGCGCCGCGGGAACGCCGGGATCGGCAGTATCGCCGTCGGGCCGCGATGGCGCGGCGTCCGGTATCGCCGTCGCGAACGGCAACGCTTCGTTCGCCGTCGCCGCGTTCGCGGTGCTCCTGATCAGTTCCTGTCGCGCCCATCCGTTGCCGCCTCACTCTTCCGGCACGCCTGCCGGCACACGACGCCTCCGACCTCGCGCCGATCGGCGCTGCGGCCCAAACGCGTACCATGTCAAGCTGACAGCCTCGTCGCCAGCTGTTTTTGTGCGCAGGGCTGCTCGACCTGGCGGCTGCGATGCGCCCCATCGCCAGCTGCCGTTCCGATGGCGAACGCATCCCTGAACCCGAGAATGTCATCCGCCAAACTGGGACAGTATTGCTGTCCTAACACTTATGACAAAATCCTGCCACGGATTCAAGGCGGCATCACAGCAAAATCGGATTGCGGCGCGATTTTTTCGCGCCGCAATCATCGCGCTGGCGCCGACGCAGCGGGGCGGATCGAATCCGCGCCCACGCGCGCAACCTTCGCTCCTGCGCCGTTGCCAGCAAGGAAGCGGACAGCTATCGCTCCGAACCGTGACACCACCATTATTCGGCCGGCCGACGGCTGCCGCAGGCGAAGAGGAACGCGCATGTATTTTGCCAGCGACAATGCGGCCGGGGTTGCACCCGCCATTCTCGAAGCCGTGATCGCCGCCAACGGGGGTTTCGCGCTCGCCTATGGCGACGATGACGCCACCCATCGGGTCGAGCGGCGGTTCTGTGAGATTTTCGAGCGCGAGGTCGCGGTTTTCCTGGTCCCGACCGGCACCGCCGCCAACGCGCTTGCGCTCGCCCATCTCACGCCGGTCTGGGGTGCAGTCATGTGCCACCGCGAGGCCCACATCATCGTCAATGAATGCGGCGCGCCGGAGTTCTTCGGCGGCGGCCTGCGGCTGGTCGGCCTCGACGGCGAAGGCGGCAAGCTCGCGCCGGCGACCGTTGCGCTCGCCCTCGACCACCACACCGGCCACAGTCCCCACCAGGTCGTGCCGGCCATGGTCTCGCTCACCCAGGCGACCGAAGCCGGCACCATCTACGGCACCGACGAGACGGCGGCGCTATGCGCGCTCGCCCACGAACGCGGCCTCACCGTGCACATGGACGGGGCGCGCTTCGCCAACGCGATCGCGCGGCTCGGCGTGACGCCGGCGCAGGCGACCTGGAAGGCGGGCGTCGACGTGCTGTCGTTCGGCGCCACCAAGGGCGGAGCGCTGGCGGCCGAGGCGGTGGTGTTCTTCGATCCCGCCACGGCAGCCGGAATGGCCGAGCGGCGCAAGCGCGGCGCCCATCTCGTCTCCAAGCACCGCTTCATCGCCGCCCAGTTCGAGGCATTTCTCGAAGCCGACCTCTGGCTCGACCTCGCCCGCCATGCCAATCGCATGGCCGATCGGCTGGCGGCGGCCGTGGAAGCGCTCGGCCTTGCGCCGGTGTGGCCGGTCGAGGCCAATCTCGTCTTCGTCCGGCTGCCGCAAGGCCTGCACCGGCACCTGCAGGCGGCCGGCGCGCAATATTATGCATTTCACTCCGACAGCCTGCCGGCGCGGGCAAAAACTCCCGGCGACCACGTGCTGGCCCGGCTGGTCACGTCGTTTGCGACCACCGAAAGCGATATCGAGACCTTCGTCGCGCACGCAAAACAAACGCTATCACGCCGCAGCTTTGCCTGAATCAAGCGGTCGGATAGAGTTTCCTCAGGGGTGGGGGACGTGACCCATTCGCTGCCGCTCGGAAAATCTTCCGACACCGCACGGAGGTGAACGTGAAAGCTCGGCTTCTCGCTTGTGCCGCGGTTGGTCTGACGTGTGCGTTTCCCGCAGTCGCCGGCGCACAGGCGCCCTATGCGGCCGGTCCGCCGCCGGCGGCCTATCCCGGCGGTCCCAATGCCAATGGCTTCGCGGCGGCGGTGCCGCCCGAGCAGGTCATCGCCAGCGTGCGGGCGGCCGGGTTTGCGCCGCTGAGCCGCCCGGTCCTGCGCGGCGCGGTCTACTACATGCGCGCCTCCCGGCGAAATGTGGAGGTGAGGGTCGCCATCGACGCCCGCAGCGGCCGGGTTCTGTCGGCGAAGCAACTCGCCTTCGATCCGCCGCCGCCGACCGGCAGGGCCGGGCCCGAAGCAGCGCCCGTGGCGGCGCCACGGTACGAGCCCTATGTGCGCGGGGGCGAATATTCCGAGACCGCCCCGGTGCCACGGGCCGACGTGCCGGTCGAAGGGGGCGCGCTGCCGGCCGCACGCGTGCCGGGCGTCGCAGCGCCGCCGCCGCCGAAGAAACTGGCGACGCGGCCTCCGGTGCAGCGTGCTCGCGGCACCGACGAAGTCACGGGATCGGTCCCCGAGCCGGTCGCTGCAAAGCCGGCGGAGAGCCCGCCAAGCGCGAGCCCGCCAAGCGCGCCCGCCCCGGCCCCCGTGAAACCCGCAATGCTTCCGATCGCGCCGCTGGAATAGCGGCGACGACGGGCCTGCAGCCGCTGAATTGTCGTACCCGACCAAAGCCCCGGCCCCGGCATTCCGGGACTTTTCCGGTTTGAGGCTGCGACCGACCTTCGCCTTCTCTGAGCCCGTTATCACGACCGCCGCACGGCGTTCCATCGCCGCTACCGTCACGCCTCGCGGGCGACCGTCGGATATCCACGGTTCGATCCACTCCGGGCAGCGTGCAAGCCGCGCCAGCGCGCAAGCCTTCCTTGGACGCAGCCGCGATGTGGTATCATCCGACCAAAGACTCAACCGGAGGAAACCCACATGATCGATCGTCGCACGCTCACGACGCTGCTTGCCGGCGCTGCCGCCGCTCCCGGGCTGACGGCGAAGCTCGCCCGGGCTCAGGCCGCCAAGAGCCGGGCGGTGTATTATGCCGCCGTCGGCAGCGACCTCGCCTCGTACGGCATGAATGTCGACGATGCCACGCTGGAAAAGCGCGGCACCATCACCCTGCCGGGCAACGTCCAATACGCCTGGCCGCATCCGTCGCGGCAATTCTTCTACGTGGTGTCCAGCGGCGGCGGCCCCGGCGTGGCGAGCGACAAGAACTTTGCCAATGCCTTCCGCATCGATCCCGCGACCGGCGCGCTGACGCCGCACGGACAGCCCGTGAGCCTGCCGTCGCGCCCGATCCACACCAGCGTCGATATCGCCGGCGCGTATCTCCTGACCGCCTATAACGAGCCGAGTTCCCTCACCGTCCACCGCATCAACCGCGACGGGACGCTCGGCGAGCGGGTGAACCAGCCCAACAAGCTCGACACCGGCAAATACGCCCACCAGATTCGGGCGACGCCGGACAACCAGAACGTCATCCTGATCACGCGCGGCAACAATGCGCCCGGCGACAATCCGGTGAACCCCGGGTCGATCAAGACCTTCGCCTTCAAGGACGGCGTGCTGACGCAGCTCGCCGCGATCCAGCCCGGCGACGGCATGCATTTCGGCCCGCGGCATCTCGACTTCCACCCGACCCAGCCCTGGGTCTATGTGTCGATCGAGAGCCAGAACAAGCTGTACGTCTACAAGCGCGACCCGGCCACCGGGCTCGGCCGCGAGCCGATGTTCATCAAGGACACGCTCGCCGACCCGAAGTCGCCGCTGCGCCAGGGCGCCGGCACGATTCACTTCCATCCCAACGGCCGCACGCTCTATGTCGCCAACCGTGCCTCCGCGACCGTGGAGTTCGAAGGCAAGAAGGTGTTTGCCGGCGGCGAGAACGGCATCGCGGTGTTCGCCATCGACCCGTCGACCGGAGAGCCGACGCTGGTCCAGAGCATGGACGGGCGCGGCATCACGCTGCGCACCTTCGCGCTCGACCCGAGCGCGCGCATGCTGGTCGCGGCGAGCCAGATCGCGCTCCCGGTGCGCGACGGCGGCGCGGTCAAGACGCTTCCCGCCGGCCTGTCGGTGTTCCGGATCGGCGCCGACGGCAAGCTCGACTTCGCCCGCAAATACGATGTGGACGTGGGCGACAGGAACCAGTTCTGGAGCGGCGTGGTGGCGCTGGCGTAACGGCCGGGGCGCGCCGAACCGGCGCTCATCGACGCGAAAAGCGCCCCGGCGGGCCGGGGCGCTTCGAAATGGTCGCGATCCAAAGGCGCGAAGCGGTTACGCCGCCGCCTTGGTCTCGATCACCTTGCCGTTCCGGCCGCCATTGATGCGGATGGTGCGCGGCTTCATCGCCTCGGGAATCTCGCGCACGAGGTCGATGTGCAGCAGGCCGTTCTCCAGCGCGGCGGATTTCACCTCGACGAAATCGGCGAGCCGGAACACCCGCTCGAAGGCCCGCGCGGCGATGCCCTGGTAGAGCACTTCCGCCTTGGTCTCGTCGGTCTTGGCGACCTTCTCGCCCTTCACGGTCAGGGTGTTTTCCTTGGCCTCGATGGAAAGCTCGGCTTCCGAGAAGCCGGCCACCGCGACGGTTACGCGATAGGCATTCTCGCCGGTCCGCTCGATATTATAGGGCGGATAGGGCGACCCACCGCCCTCGAAACCCGACGCCTGGTCGAGCATGGAGAAAAACCGGTCGAAGCCGACGGTGGAGCGATAAAGGGGGGAAAGATCGAATGGACGCATGGCATAGTCCTCCTTGAAGCGACATGCAGATCAGGTCCGCCCCGCAGGGCCGGACCGCCGCGTGCAGCCGAATGGCCTGCACGGCTCATTGATGTGGGGAGCCGGCCGCGGCCTTCAAGGGGCCTGCGCGGCCCATGCAGACCGGCTTGGCTACATGTCGTCGGCTGCATGGTTGTCGCGGCCGCACGAACCATCCGGTCAAAGCGATCGAGCGACCGGAACTCGGTTCGGGCCACGTGCGGATTTCCGCGAGAACCCGCCAATGATCCGTTGAGGCCTGCCGTCGACTCCTATAAGCGATGGCGTTCCTAAGCGATGGTGTTCTTGCGAGGCGTCACAGAATCCGCGATGAAGCTGATCTCCATCCCCGCCAACCCGGTACCCGAGGGCGTCGCCACCGGAGCGCTGAAGACACCCGACGGGGTGTCGATCCGCTATGCGCGGTGGGAACCGCCGTCGGGGCGCAAGGGCACGGTCTGCATTTTCCAGGGCCGCACCGAATTCATCGAGAAATATTTCGAGCTGGTGCGCGATCTGCGGGCGCGCGGCTTTGCCGTCGCGACCCTGGATTGGCGGGGCCAGGGCCTGTCCGAGCGCCGGCTGCGCGACAGCCGCAAGGGCCATGTGCGCAGCTTCCGCGAATACGACATCGACCTCGAGACCTTCGTGCAGGAAATCGTGCTGCCGGACTGCCCGCCGCCGTTTTTCGCGCTCGGGCATTCGATGGGCGCCGCGGTCCTGATGCGGGCGGCCGCCCATGGCCACCGCTGGTTCGACCGGATGGTGCTGACCGCGCCGCTGATCAGGCTCATCAATATCCCGATGCTGTCGCTCGCGCCGGCGCTGGTCAGGACCCTGCGGCTCGTCGGCCTGGGGGGGAGCTATGTGCCCGGCGGCGGTCCGCATGAGTCCGTCGACCCTGCCGTTCGCCAACAACCCCGTGACCTCCGATCCGGTCCGCCACGCCCGCACGGCCGCCGTCCTGGAGGCGGAGCCGGCGCTGATGATCGGCGCGCCGACCAACGCCTGGATGGACTCGGCGTTCCGGGCGATGGCGCAATTCGCCAATCCGGGCTTCGCGCGCCGCGCTGCGCCAGCCCATGCTGCTGGTGGCATGCGGCCGCGACCAGCTGGTCTCGACCCCGGCGATCGAGGATTTCGCCAGCCGGCTGCGGGTCGGCTCCCACCTCATGCTGCCGGGGGCGAAGCACGAAATCCTGATGGAGCAGGATTATTTCCGCTCCCAGTTCTGGGCCGCATTCGACGCCTTCGTGCCGGGGACGCCGCTGTTCTGACGCCAGTGTCCAGGCTCGTGCTGCCGTAGCCCGGCATTGAGCGCCAGCGAAATCCGGGAATCCTGCGACCCGTATTCCCGCATTTCGCCTGCGCTCAATGCGGGCTACATTCTCGCGCAGCGCCCCGAGCATGGCGAGGGCGGCATCGTGGACGCGGCGGTCGCCGGCGGCGATGATGCGGCCGCCCGGCTCGGCGGGACCGCCGGCCCAGGTGGTCATGATGCCCCCGGCGCCGGAGATGATCGGGATCAGCGCCGCAACGTCATGGGGCTTGAGCTCGGTCTCGATGACGAGATCGACATGGCCGGCGGCGAGCATGCAATAGGCGTAGCAGTCGCCGCCATAGCGCGACAGAAGCACCTTGTCCTCGACCACGGCAAAGGCCGCGCGGTCCTGCGGATTCATCAGCCGCGGGCTCGTGGTGTAGAGCACCGCCTCCGCGAGGCTGGCGCATGGCCGCGTCAGCAGGGCGCGGTCGCCCGCCGGCCCGCGATAATGCGCCGCCGCGCCGTCGCCGGTGAACCGCTCGGCGATGAAGGGCTGGTGGACCATGCCGAACACCGGCCGTCCGCCCCGGGTCAGCGCGATCAGCGTGCCCCAGGCCGGCATGCCCGAAATGAAGGACTTGGTGCCGTCGATGGGATCGAGCACCCAGACGAACTCGGCGTCCGGCCGTTCCGCGCCGAACTCCTCGCCGACGATGCCGTGGGCCGGGAACTGCTGCCGGATCATGGCGCGCATGGCGGCTCGGCGGCGCGATCGGCGGCCGTCACGGGATCGAAGGCGCCGCCGCGGCTCTTGTCCTCGACGCCGAGCGAGGTGCGGAAGAACGGCACGAATCGCGTCTCCCGAGACCGTCGCCAACTCATCGATGAACGCCACGAAATCGACTGCCGCCATGCTGCGTTCGCTTCCCCCCGATTGTGCCCGGCCGATGCCGCCCCATCCGGAAGCGACTTCCAATGGCCAGGTGCGGCCTCGGGCCATGTATCTCCATTGCCACAGATTGTGTGGATCCGAGGGGATATCTTGTCAGGTGTTCGAATCCCCTTGTTTTTTGTGCAGCGCGGTGGCATATTCTTGCAGTGCGGTAGCGCGATCTCTCGCGTTACCGCCGCCCTCCTTGGGCGTTTCCTCCCTAGACTTGGGCCGCTAGCACGCTAGCGGCCCTTTTTTCATGCGTGTGATTTTCATGCCGTGTGGCGCGAGCCCGATCATCCGGTCCGGCCTCGATTTGCGACCGGGCAAGGTTTGCGGCCGGCGCAAGCCTATTCGGCGGCGGCGCGGTACGGCCGCAGCTCCTGGCGGACGATGTCGTTGACCCCGTCGGCCACGGCTTCCAGATCCTGGGCGACCGTGGCAAACGCCGCCAACCGCTCGAACCGGCGCTCATCCATGTAGAGCGCGCGGTTGACCTCGAGCTGGATCGAATGCAGCCCGGCGGCAGGGTTGCCGTAATGCTCGGTGATGAAGCCGCCGGCATAGGGCTTGTTGCGGCTCACCACATAGCCGCGTTGGCGCAGGACGTGTCTCGATCACCTCGGCCAGCAGGCCGGAACAGCTGGTGCCGTAGCGGTCGCCGATCACGATATCGGCGCGCGGCCGCTCGTCCTTGGGGCCGGCGGTCGAGGGCATCGAGTGGCAATCGACCAGCACCGCGGCGCCGAAATCGCGGTGAATCCTGGTCATCAGCCGGCGCAGCGCCCGATGATAGGGCTTGTAGAGCCCCTCGATCCGCCGCAGCGCGTCGTCGACGGGAATGCGCCGGTCGTAGATTTCCTGGGCGTCGCCGACCACGCGGGCGACGGTGCCGAGACCGCCGGCCACCCGCATCGAGCGGGTGTTGGCGAAGGACGGCAACCGCCCGTCGAACATGCGCGGGTCGAGCTCGTAGGGTTCCCGGTTGACGTCGACGAAGCAGCGCGGGAAATGCGCCCGCATCAGCGGATGGCCGCGCGCCACCACGCCGAGCAGCAATTCGTCGACGAAGCAGTCCTCCGACCGCCGCAGGGTGGCGAGGTCGAGCCGCGCCGCGGCGAGGAACGCGCGCGGATAGACGCTGCCGCTGTGGGGCGAGTTGAACGCCACCGGACCCCGGAGTTCCGCCGGCTCCAGGATTTCGAAACGGCGGCTCGAGTTCGTCGGGGTGAACGTTCATGGCCTCGATCGGGGGCTGCACCGGCCACATTTCTGTGCCAGATGGAACCTGGGTCGTACGGTCCCGGGTCGTATTGTGTAGACTTGAAACGCCGGACGGGTAAAGCGCGAAGCGTGCCTTCTGAGTGCCTGCGCGAGTTCCGCTGAGTTCTTGCCGATTCACGACATATTTACCAAGTTTGCGCCTTATGGAAATCTAGCAATTCGGACCGGGGTGCGGCACCGTGCCAGGCTCGCGGCCGAGACATCGGACGGCGTTGTCGCATGACCACGAAGATCCTCCTGGCAGAAGACGATACCGACATGCGGCGCTTTCTCGTCAAGGCGCTGCAGACCGCCGGCTACGACGTGATCTCCTACGACAACGGGCTGTCGGCCTATCAGCGCCTGCGCGAGGAGCCGTTCGAGCTCCTGCTGACCGACATCGTGATGCCGGAGATGGACGGCATCGAGCTCGCCCGCCGCGCCGCCGAGCTCGACCCCGACATCAAGATCATGTTCATCACCGGCTTCGCCGCGGTGGCGCTCAACCCGGATTCGTCCGCCCCCAAGCACGCCAAGGTGCTGTCCAAGCCGTTCCACCTGCGCGACCTCGTCAACGAGGTCGGCAAGATGCTGGCGGCGTGACCGCGACGGCGCCGCGGCGATCCGCGACCGCCGGCGCCATGCCCGCGCCACCGACCTCACCGTTCGCCAGCTTCGCCTCACAGGTCTCGCCTCACCGGCCGCTTGCGGCGGCCCGGCTGAGCCGATATAGCATCGCCCGGTCCCAACCGGGCGCGTAGCTCAGCGGAAGAGCACTACCTTGACATGGTAGGGGTCACAGGTTCAATCCCTGTCGCGCCCACCATTTAACCCTTTGAATAAGCAAACGTTTCTCGTGGGGTCGGCTTCTCTCGCACGCATCGAAATCTCCGCTGTCACAGCAGTGTCACAGCAAGGGATGTCCGATGGCTATTGATCTTTCCCTGGGCACGCATCGTCTTCGGGTTTCGAACTTGACGGATCATTATTGAATAGCAATTTCAGCGCCGCCGCTGTTGGCCAAGCAGGAGTGTCTCATCATCAAGCCAAGGATAGGCTTGCCGTCGCTCACAGTTACTGGGGCGTGCCCCGGGCATCCAAAAGTGCGACGCGCGCGGAGTGTGGTGGAGTTCAAATAGCGGACATACAAGAGTTCCTGACCGGTCTGCCTGCTCTTAACAGTCAGGGCGCTCAGATCGCCGCCTCTGTCGATAGCCGCATTTTTCCCAGTAATGGCCCTGATTTCTTTATTTTCGATTCTAGCGATCAATCTCCCACCCGCGTCATACAGACTAGCACTCACGGAAACACCTTGTGGAGTGCGTTCCATCGTCAGTACGTCGCATTGACCTACTCTAAGGGCTCTCAGTTTCCCCGGGATGTCTCTGGCTAGGGTATTGTCTCCGATAAGCACTCTGAGTGCATCTCGCGATACAAACGCGCCGCAAGCATCGTCAATTGTAGGCGTGTCTCCCGGTTCGAGGTGCCCTGTAATTTCTACTTCTGGAATTTCGGATTGCGGCACGATTGGAATTGGTTGCGGCGGCAGCATACGTTCAGCGAGGATTTTTAAAACAGCAACTCGACAGTTGAGATTGTCTCTGATGACCTCGGCAAGGTCTCGCTGCAAAACATTCTGATATTCAGTACTTTGAAGCTTCCCGTCCAGTTGAATACCAAGTGCGAGCAGCTTCTTTAAAACTCCACTTAGGGCGGCATTGACTTCGCCCGAGGTTTCATAAGTCAGAAGTCTTTCCGGCCGTCTCTACTTTGGTGCAGATTTCGGCCGTGGTGTCTGTAATAAGTTTGGTCGCCTGACCTAGCCGCTCCAGGTCCTGGGCGGGTAATGCGGAAGAGCTAAAGAAAAATGCCGAAATAGCGAGCATCAACAGGCGCATGTCTTTCCTCCAGCATCAGTCGCGGATAGCCTCGAAATCGTACTGTGGCTGACGTTGTAGCTCCGGCCGATATCGGTCGTCTCCCCAGCTTCACGCATTCTGATCGCTTGTACAACCTGATGCTGCGTCAGCTTAAGCCAAAACTTTACCTCTCTAGCCATTGCTCAGTGCATCCCTCTCCGGTCCCGGCCAAGATAAGCTACGCTCGAACTCCGCGAGCCTCCAGCAGCATCAACGGCCCGTGTGTGGCGTGGTCGTATGTCAGCCGTCGCGCCCGCCATCCAGCGCTTTGCAGACACTAGTGGCATCGTCGATCCGGCGGACCCGTGCTCGCCACAGCTCAATGCTGCGCCTTCACGCGGTCTGGTTGCCCACTCCTGGGGTCCTCTACTTGGCGTTCAGCACCCGGACAAAACCCTTCGCGACCTGGTCCACGCAGCCTTTTCCGCTTTGCGTCAGGATCTCCTGTCCGGTCTTGTTGTCGACGACGCTGACGTCGTAGGCGACCAGTTCGTTGCCGATCGGGATGAAGCAGACGTCGGACTGGCTTTGCTTCACCATGAGGCGATAGCGTGTCGAGTACGGAGTGCCGCCCGGCGGGTTCGTTTTTTCAGTCCCCTTGAAAACGTCCGGACTGCGGTCGACGCTCATCGTCCACCCCGATTGCGCCAGCGCGTCCTTGATCGGTCCGAGCAGGAGGCTCGATCCGGGCGGGACGGTGATCGTGCGTTCGGCCTGATCCATGGGCGCGAACTGGCTGATGCTGGGTGTATGGCACCCGGCCAGGGACATCGCGACGAGAATGAGCAGAATGCGCATAGTCTGGTCCGCTGCGGAGCCGGTCGGCAGATTTTGTAATTATTATCCGTAAATTTCCAGTTCCGTCCCGGCCGCTCCGGGTGGACCCGGGGGGCCGCACCAACCTCCTTGCGCCATCGGCTTTTCTACTCCCTCTCCCGCTTGCGGGGGAGGGTTGGGGCTACTGGGTGGACACATCTCGAACGTACCATGAGTGCGACATGTTGACTCGGGAGGCTCGGAACGGATGGCGGCGCGGTCGCATCGCTGATTCTCTGCGTAGCGGACCTTTGGATGGAGGCCGCAATGGTGGTGGCACAAGATCTCGGAAGCTTTGGGGACGAGCGGCTGCGAAAAAGGGGCGACAGCTGCTCGAACGCATTGTGCTGCGCCGGACGGTCACGGTCAAACGGCTTGGTGGCGACGAAGCGGGCGAGAAGGCGATCGGGCGATTTCTGCGCAACGAGCGGGTGAGCGAGGCGGCGCTGGTTGCGGCGGCGAAGGCGCATCTGTTGGTGCAGGTTGCCGGTCGTCGCGTGCTGGCGATACAGGACACGAGCGAGATCAACTTCTCGCAGCATGAGCGTGGCAAAGCCTTGTTCGGCCGCGGCGGGAACGGCACCGATCCGGCCTTCTTCATTCATCCGGTGCTGGTGGTCGATGCCGACAGCGGCTTCATTCTGGGGCTGCTCGATGTACAGCTGTGGGAACGACACGGCCCGGCGGCGCCGGATGCAGGGCGCACCACGGACGAGAAAGAATCCCGCCGTTGGCTGCTGGGCGCGGTAGCGGCGGCGAGCTTGCGCGCGGCCGGCGCCACGGCGGTTACCGTGGTCGCCGATCGCGAGGGCGATCTCTATCCCGCCTTTGCGCGGCGGCCCGGCGAGGTCGAGTTGCTGGTGCGCGCCCAGACCGAGCGTGGCTTGGCCGACGGTGGGCTCCTGTTCGAGCATCTCGACGGCCTCCCGGTCAGCGATCGCTTCGCTCTCGATTTGCCCGCCGTTCCCGGCCGGGCTGCGCGCCACGCCACGATGGTTCTGCGCTATGGCGCGGTCACCCTGGCACGCCCGGCGCGCAACACCGATCGCGATCTGCAAGAGAGCGTTGCGCTCCATGCCCTCGACGTGCGCGAACTCGACGCGCCGGCGGGCGTTACCCCGGTCCACTGGCGGCTTCTGTCCAGCGCCCGGATCGAGACCGTCGCGCAGGCGCACCAAGCCATCGCCGATTATCGTCGCCGCTGGCATATCGAGCAGCTGTTCCGGACCCTCAAGAGCCAGGGGCTCGGCCTCGAAGAAAGCCAAATCGAAACGCCGAAGGTCTTGCGCAAACTCGCCATCGTCGCATTGCGTGGCGCGGTCGTGTGCATGCAACTCGTTCATGCCCGCGACGGCGCCGACCAGCGGCCGGCCACCGCGGCTTTCGGGGCCGAGGACATCGAGGTGCTCAAAGCCATCGCGCCCACCGTCGACGGCAACACCGATCGCCTCAGCAACCCCTTCGCGGTACGATCGCTCGCCTGGGCCGCATGGATCATCGCCCGTCTCGGCGGATGGAACGGCGCCAGAAACGCCAAACCGCCCGGTCCCATCATCATGCATCGAGGCTTGCAATGCTTCCATGGGATCGCTCGCGGATTTCAGGCTAAAAGATGTGTCCACCCCGTAGCCCCGGCCCTCCCCGAAGGCGGTGAGTCCCGTAGCCCGGGCGAGCGGAGCGACCCCGGGGCGGCCTCGCGAGCACGCACCACTGCTCCCGGGGTCGCTCCGCTCGCCCGGGCTACGGGAGCGCCGGAGAGGAATAAGGTCAGCCCGCATCGGGGCCGGTGGCGTTGTTGCGATAGTTGAGCGGCGGCGCGCGGTCGCCGATCAGCGGCTTGTAGACGAAGCCGGGGCCGCGGCTGTTGTCGAATTCGGCCCTGGCGGCGGCGATCAAAGCGGGGTCGCTGAAGAGCTGCGCGCCGGTGAGGGCGAGGGTCTTGGCCGCGACGATCATCGCCTTGGTGCCGATGCCGGTGCCGCCGGCGGCGACGGCCTGCCAGCTATGGGCTGCCGTTCCCGGCACCCAGGTCGCCGTGTTGAGCGTGACCAGCGGCGTCACCCAGCTCACGTCGCCGGAGTCGGTCGAGGAATATTTCTGCCCGTCGAACCGGTACTTGGAGAAGCCGGCGGCGTTGGCGAGGGCGGGGCGGCTGGTGCCGGGCAGGTTCTTCTGCAGCTTCTCGGCGAACTGCATCTCCGCCGGCGTCCAGTTGGGCGCGCCGGCGCGATGCAGATTGGCATCCATCACGCGCCCCAGCACGTCATTGGGGAGCGTGCTGTAGGTGCCGCTGATCAGCTCGTAGTCCATCGTCGTGCCGGTGCCCAGCGCCGCCCCTTCCGCCGCCTTGACGACGCGCGCGAACAGCTCGCCGGTGACGCGCGGATCGGGATGGCGCACGACGTAGTAGGACTTCGGCGAAATCGGGAACGATGTTGGGCGCCGCGCCGCCATTGGTGATGACGTAGTGGATGCGGGCGTCCTGCGGCATGTGCTCGCGCATGTAATTGACCATGAAGTTCATGGCCTCGACGGCGTCGAGCGCGGAACGGCCGCGATCGGGCGCGGCGGCGGCATGGGCGGATTGGCCATGGAAGCGGAACTTCGCGCTGGTGGTGGCGAGATTGCGGTCCTGGGAGGCGTTGTTGGCGTCGCCGGGATGCCAGTACAGCGTCGCATCCACATCCTTGAACAGCCCGGCGCGCACCATGTAGACCTTGCCGCCGCCGCCTTCTTCCGCCGGGGTCCCGTAGACGCGGATCTGGCCCCTGGTGCCCGAAGCTTCGAGCCAGCTCTTGATCGCGATGGCGGCGGCGACCGCGCCGGTGCCGAACAGATGGTGGCCGCAGGCGTGGCCGGCGATCTGGTTGGCGATGGGCGCGCGGTCGGGGACGGCCTGCTGGGACATGCCGGGCAGGGCATCCATCTCGGCGAGAATGGCGATGACCGGACCGTCGCCGGTCCCGGCGCGCGCCACGAAGGCGGTCGGCATGCCGGCCACCCCGGCCTCGATGGCAAAGCCGGCGGTGCGCAGCTCATCCTGAAGCAGTGCCGTCGTCCTGGTCTCCTGGTACCCCAGTTCCGGCGCCGCCCAGATCGCGAGCGCGACGTCCGAAATGTGGGGCGCATAGGCGTCGACGCTCCCGATCAGCCTCGCCTGGCTGTCGGCGGAAAGCTCGGCCGCCGAAGCAAGGCTGCCGGCGCACAATACGACTGCGGCAGTCGCGACAAACCATGTTGATCGCCTCATCGGACACCTCGTTTTCGCGGTTCGACCGGAACGACCGGCAGCGCTCCCGGACCGGCATCGACGATAGCGTCATTGCGGCCGCGGGCAAGACCGCTTCGCAGGCAGCGAGACGAGCTCACACCTCGATGACGACCTTGCCGTCCTGAACCGTCGCCGGATAGGTCTTCATCGGGATCATGCAGGGCGGCAGCACCACCTCGCCGGTGCGGATGTTGAACTGGCCGTTGTGGAAGTTGCACTCCACCACGTCGCCCTCGATGTAGCCCTCCGACAGCGACCCCGGACCGTGGGTGCAGGCGTCGTCGAGCACGTAGAAAACGCCTTCGACGTTGAAGACGGCGAGCGTCAGCCCTTCCTTCTCGACCTTGAGCGCGGTCCCTTCGGCGACGTCATCGGCTCGGCACAGTTCGATTCGCGACGGCATTGCAAAGCTCTTTGCGGCGTGTCTTCCCAGGGGGTCTTCGCAGCGGCATTTCATTGACGCCGGGGGAGCCCCGCGCTAGTTTCGCGGCGACAAAAACACGGCGTTTTGCAAGGGTTTGTGCAGCGCGCTCATAGACCATAGGTGACCCCTTCAGGTCAATGTCGCGTGCCCGCAGGCGAGCCCGGCGAGACATTCCGGCCGAGCCGCCTTGGGGCGGGCGGGCGACAGCGCGAACCGGCCCGCAAACATGAGGCGCCCGCATGCTGCGAAAAGAACAGAACGATCTCCTGACCCAGACCGGTCCCGGCACCCCCGGCGGCAGGCTGTTCCGCAGCTACTGGTTGCCGGCGCTGCTCGCCGAGGAGTTGCCCGGCAATGACTGCCCGCCGGTGCGGGTGAAGCTCCTGTCCGAGCGGCTGCTGGCGTTCCGCGACAGCGAGGGCCGGCTCGGGCTGATCGACGAGTTCTGCGCCCATCGCGGCGTGTCGCTGTGGTTCGGCCGCAACGAGGAGGCCGGCCTGCGCTGCCCCTATCACGGCTGGAAATACGACGTGACCGGGCAGTGCATCGAGGTGCCGTCGGAGCCGGAGGAAAGCGGCTTCTGCAAGCGGGTCAAGCTCAAGTCCTATCCGCTGGTCGAGCGCGGCGGGGTGCTGTGGGCCTATATGGGCGCCGCGGAGACGCCGCCGCCGCTGCCGGAATGGGAGTTCGCCACCGTTCCCGACCGCCAGCGCTTCGTCTCCAAGCGGGTGCAGGAATCCAACTGGCTGCAGGCGATGGAAGGCGGCATCGATTCGAGCCACGTCTCCTTCCTGCACCGCGGCGACCTCAATTCCGACCCGCTGTTCCGCGGCGCCAAGGGCAACCAGTACAACATGGCGGACTCCCGCCCGGTGTTCGAGGTGGTGGAGAGCGCCGGCGGCCTCTACATCGGCGCCCGCCGCAATGCCGAGAACGACCATTACTATTGGCGCATCACCCAATGGGTGATGCCCGCCTTCACCATGATCGCGCCGCGCGGCAATCATTCGGTCCACGGCCATTTCTGGATCCCGATCGACGACCACAACTGCTGGACCTGGAGCTTCGACTATCATCCGATCCGCAACCTCACCGACGCCGAGGTGGCCGCGATGAAGGACGGCAAGGGCATCCACGTCAAATACGTGCCCGGCAGCTTCCGGCCGCTCGCCAACAAGGACAACGACTATCTGATCGACCGCGCCGCCCAGAAGGCCGGCAAGACCTACAGCGGCGTCGAAGGCATCGCCATGCAGGATGCTTCCTTGCAGGAGAGCATGGGGCCGATCGTCGACCGCACCAAGGAGAACCTGGTTTCCACCGACAACGGGATCATCATGGCGCGCCACCGGCTGCTGCGCGCGGTCAAGGCGCTCACCGACAAGGGCGAGGTCCCGCCCGGCGTCGACCCGGTGCACCAGAAGGTGCGCTCGGCCGCCGTGGTGCTGCCGCGCGACCAGGCCTTCAAGGACGCCGCCAAGGAGGCGCTGCTGGCGCGGCCGGGCGTGGCGCCGGCATCGGTTTAGCGCGTCATCCCAGGGCGCCAGGACCCGGGTGTGAGCTTGCGGAAGATCAAGGACTTCGGAGCACGATCGGATCGAAATCTGCCGCGTATGCGCTATTCATGCGCTCCGGCCGGGGCGCCGCCATGAGGAACCACGCATGCTGAGCGAAAGCGCGAGAATGGCGAGTGCCGCGGAGGCGCGGTTCCGCATTGATGCCCCGAACGCCAGACCGAAGCGCGTCAAAGTCATCGCGCTCGACCGGCCCAGCGAAGCGGTGGTCAAGCATCTCGCCCACAAGCCGTGGAACGGCGCGGCCTTCTTCACCGCATCGGCCTTCGCCGGCGCGCCGCCCGCCGGCAGTTTCTCGATGCAGGGCTGGCTCAGCGATCTCGCCGGCCGCACCAAGGACCTGATCGACGTGGTCGACACCGCCGACCTCGTCGTCATGGTGGCGACGGCGGGCGAAAATGCCCAGGCGGCGGCACTGATCGGCGAGGCCTGCAGCCTCAAGCGGATCACCACCACCGGGCTCATCCTGGGCGGCGCATCGGCCAGCGACGAGATGCTGTCGAAGACGCTGTCGCAGATGCGGCCGTGGTCGCTCATGCTCGTCATCGCCAGCGCCGTCGACTATATCGAGGACATGCTGATCGCGCTGCGCGCGTGAGCCCGACGCAGTGACTGTCTCGTCCCATCCGTCGAAAAGGCAATCATCGATTGACCCCCATGTCATCCGGCACGACGCCTCTGCTCCCTCGCCCCGCTTGCGGGGAGAGGGTCGGGGTGAGGGGGCCTGTCCACGCGCTCAGACTCGCGGATAGGCCCCCTCACCCGGCGCGCAAGAGCGCGCCGACCTCTCCCCGCGCGCGGGGAGAGGTGAGCACATCCGACACGGTGCAAACCCCAGCATGACCGCGCGGCGCATCGTCGTCATCGGGGGCGGCCCGGCCGGCGTGTTCGCCGCCATCGAGGCCAG
>CAWCJX010000103.1:0-7039 GCA_963795865.1 uncultured Alphaproteobacteria bacterium | reverse complement strand
GCCGACAATCAATCCATCGTCAAGGAGCGCATCTTCCTCGACAAGGCGAACCCCGACCTCCTGCACGACGAGTTCACGGTGATCGACCATGCGCTGACCCGGCCCTGGACGGTCACCAAAACCTATCGCCGCGACCGCAACGTGCTGTGGGTCGAGGACAATTGCCCCGAGAACAACAATCACGTGGTGGTCGGCAAGGAGAACTATTTCCTCAGCGCGGACGGGTTTCTGATGCCCACCAAGAAGAGCCAGCGGCCGCCGGACCTGCGATATTTCGAGCAGGCGAAGAAGTAACGCCTCGCGTCACGCGACCGGCCGAGGATGCGAGCACCACCCGCGCCGTCCGCGACAACGGCGCCCAGGCGGGTGGAGTCGTTCCGGACGGGAGGGGCCGTTTTCATTTTGTGAAAAACAACCCCATGCAAAGTAGAATCCCGCAGCCGTCGGACCGTCTTGGGGTGTCCCGGCCCCCATGAGCGAGGTCGCCGGGACGAACCCGGCGATGACGGCATGAGTTTGTTTGTGACGCTCAGAGCGGCCTGATCTCGACCTTGCGGAACTTGACGACGACGCCGCCATATTGGAGCGCGATGGCGCCGCGGGGAAATTTCATGTCCTGCGCGCCGTCGACGGTGCGCACCCCATTGAGCGTGATGGTGAATTGGTGATCTCGTAGGTGTTCCACTGGTTGGCCGCCTTGAGGAATGTCGAGGGCTTGGCCACATTGACGATCGCCCCGGTGCCATAGCTGGGGTCGGGGCGCTTGTCGAAGATGTTCACCTCATAGGACGTCGCGCCGGTCACTTTGGTAGGGTCGGAGCAGCGGATGAAGATTCCGCTGTTGGCATCGGCATCGACCCAGAACTCGGCCCTGAGCTGGAAATCGCCATAGCTGTTCTTGGAGACCGGGAAGCCGTTGCCCTTGTCGGCCGCAACGATGCCGTCCGCCAGCTTTCAGTTGGCATCGCCGATCTGGTTCCAATTGCTGAGATTCGACGGCCGACGGCGGACAAAGAAAAGGGCCCCGAACGGCGGGGCCAGGTTGGGAGGAAACCTACATGAGCAAACCAAGTGTATCTGATTCGGCCACTACAATTGGTTGCAAATATGTCACGTATGGTACGAAACTGGGGAAAATGTATAACGGCCGGCCGCCGGCCGCAGCCGCTCAATAGCGTGCTGACGCCGCGCCAAACTTGTTTTTTACCGTAAAATCAATGGCTTGCGTTGCTGGCAAGCGGCGCGGAGCGGGTTGACAATCAAGGCGTGCAAGGTCTGACACGCCCCGCTAAAGCGAACCGGTGCCGCGATGCGGCACCGCTGACACCTGATCCTACCCGTGCGGCGAAGCGACGGCCCTCGCGGGCGAGGCTGCTACGCCCCGCCCTGCACCATGGTGAAGCCGGTCATCCGGGCGAAGTAGACGACGCCGATCCACATCAGGATCGACACCGCGCCGGCAACCCTGGCGGCGACCGGGGGTGCACCGCGGTCCCAGTTCGCCAGGCTCTTCGAAGTGATGAACTGGAACACGATCATGTTCGCGAAGGCGAGCGCCATGCACACGAATTTCAAGCGGAAGTCGATGTTCTCGAAGTATCCGGCCGGGCGGCTCAGGATCAGGACCGAGCCGCAGATCGCGGCGAGGAAAAACGCGCCCCAGGTCCACGGCAGCAGTTCCCGCGCCATTTCGGAATAGGGGCGCTTGGTGGAGGCGAGGCCGAGCAGGCGCAGGTCGATGATGGCGATGGTGCCGAACACGGTCGATATGGCGAAGATATGCACCACCTCGAGCGCCGGAAATGCCCATGTGGACTCGGCGATCCACAGCGCCACCGGCGAATTTCCCAGCGAATTCAGGTAATCCACGAGCCACTGCATGTCATCCTCCCGCGCGCTCGGCTGTCCGCCTCGTCAATGCACAACCGTATAGGCGATCCATCGTCCCCAGATCACGACCGCGCACCAGGCGGCGAGCGCGACCACTGCGAGCGCGCTGTGCGCCGTACGGACGCCGGAATTGGCGTTATCCGCCCACGCATCCGCATCCCGGCGCACCGAGCGCGCGAACACGATCGTCAACGCCAGTGCGATGGCGAGGAACAGCATCTTCATCTGGAATTCGAAGCTCGGCAGCGAACGCATGGGCTCGCCGATGATCAGGACCGCTCCGGTCAAGGCCATCACGACCACGCTGACGAAAATCCACGGCACGAAGCGATGCGCCGTCTCCGCCACGGTCTGCGACCTGGTGTAGCCGAGAATGCGGAATTCAATCATCACCACCGATGAAAACACCAGCGCGACGCAGATGATGTGAATGGTCTGCATCAGCGGGATGAGCCACAGGGTCTTCTGGACGAACTCGCTCGCAGACGTGCCCTCGAGCCATTGCGCGAAACCTTGCATGGGAATCCCCTCGCCGTGAGTGACGAAGGCCCCGGGTTCCCGGAGGAGCGCCGGGGCCTTGTTCCAGACCACCGCAGTTACCCCCGTAAGCGCGGAAGACCAGACGCCGATAGAATGGCCATTCGAGCGAAACCGCCCTTGATGCAGATCAATGTCGTCATGACGGTTGGGCAAGGCCGGCATGCGAGCCGGACGCGGAAGGCAATTTCAACGATCACCACGGTCTCAGAATGCGGCCTCAGATCACGTAGATTCGGTCCGGCAGCTCGTCGCGGCTCGCCGCGGTGCGCGGGAAGTGCGCCGCGAGAACCGTTCCGCAGGTGTCGATCGCCGAAATGAAGCCGTCGGCGATGCGGCCGCTGCTGCAATGGGCGACCAGCGTATCGACGGCGCCCTGCCATTCCGATTGAGGCACCCGCCCGGCGATGCCGGTGTCGGCGATAATGCGGGCATAGCGCTCGGCGAGCGAGACGAAGATCAGGATGCCGCTGCGGTCCTTCTTGCGCGCGATGCCGCGGATGGTGAACTGCTCGATGGCGACGCGGTGGGCGACGGCGCGCCGCGCCGCGCGCGGCAGCAGCGCGACGCGCACCCGCGGCAGACACAGCACCACGGCGAGCGCGAAGAACACCACCGCCTGCAGCAGCAGGATGCGGTGGACCGTCAGTGCGGTAACGGCGACCAGCAGCCACGGCAGGGCGAGGGCGGCGAGGGCGGCGAGCAGGATCGGCAGACCGGTGGCGTCCGAGGAGGTCTGCGCCAGCACGCAGACGATCTCGCCGGACGTCTTGGCCTCGGCGGCGCGAATGGCGGCCGAGATGCGCTCGCGGTCGTGCTCCGAAAGGTCCATCACCAGCTTCCCGACGCCCCGCCGCCGCCCGACGAGCCGCCGCCGCCGGAGAAGCCGCCGCCGGACGAGCCCCCGCCGGAAAAGCCGCCGCCGCCGCGCGAGCCGCCGGAATTGAGCAGGATATTGAGGGCCACGTTGAGGAAGAACCAGCGGAATCCCGGCGAAACGACGAGCAGGGTCACCAGGGCGATCAGCAACGCGATGAGGATCCAATCCCCGACATCCATGGACTGCTGATTGTCGAGGCGCAGCGACGGGCGCTGCTGCCATTCCGACGAGTCGGTCGTGAGCACGGTGATGATGTCGTCGACGCCGCGCGACACCCCGTCGCCGAAATCGCCGCTCTTGAAGCGCGGCGCGATGGCGTTGGTGATGATGACCTTCGACAGCGCGTCGGTGAGCGTTCCCTCGAGCCCGTAGCCGACCTCGATGCGCACGCGATGCTGGTTCGGCGCGACCAGCAGCAGCACGCCGTTGTTCTTGGTCTTCTCGCCGAGCTTCCAGGTGCGGAACAGCGCGTTGGCGTAGGGCTCGATCTCCTCGCCCGCCGAGCGAGGAGACGGTGGCGACGACGAGTTGGATGCCGGACTTGGTTTCGAGCTCGGCGAGCTTTCGCTCGATGGCGTTGCGCGTCGCGGCCGGAATGACATTGGCCTGGTCGACGATGCGCCCGGTCAGCGCCGGAAAATCAGGCGCGCAGACGGCAAGGCTCGCCCACAGCAGCGTGACGAAGGCCACGATGACGCGCGCGCCTTCCCCCGCGACGAGGCAAGAGCGGCGGCCTGTGGTCATTTCAGCGCCCGGAGGTGGCGACGGCCGTTCAGAACTTCACTTGCGGCGGCGCTCTGCGCGTCGTCGTTGGCGGCGAACTCCGCCATCGGCTTGTTGCCGCGGAACACGGTCGAGGCCCACAACAGGCCGGGGAAGGTCTTGAGCTCGGTGTTGTAGACCCGCACCGCCTCGATGTAGTCGCGCCGCGCCACCGCGATGCGGTTCTCGGTGCCTTCGAGCTGCGACTGCAGCGCCAGGAAGTTCTGGTTCGACTTGAGGTCGGGATAGTTCTCGCTGACCGCCAGCAGCCGGCCCAGCGCGCCGGACAACTGGCTCTGCGCGTCCTGGAACTGCTTGAGCTTGTCGGGGTCGGTGAGCTGGGAGACGTCGATCTTGACCTGCGTCGCCTTGGCGCGCGCCTCGACCACGGCGGTGAGCACGTCCTTTTCCTGCTTGGCGTAGCCCTGCACGGTGGCGACGAGATTCGGAATGAGGTCGGCGCGGCGCTGGTAATTGTTCTGCACGTCCGCCCACTTCGCCTTGGCCTGCTCCTCATAGGTCGGAATGGTGTTGTAGCCGCAGGCCGAGACGGTGAGGCCGAGAACGACCGCGGCGAAAACGGCGCGTAGGCGCGACATCGGTAACGTCATGAATGCCTCTTGCGTCTGCTGACGACACGAAATCCGATCAAGGCTGTGACAATGCGACACTCGCCCAAGCCGTGTTGCCCAAGCCGTGTTGCCGACGCCGGGAAGCTAACAGACCGGGACGCCCGCGTCACGATCACCCGGGCACCCGGCTCGCCTGCGGTGCTCGATGGAATCGGCCGCGCCGCGTCCGCGGGCGCGGCGTCCACCGCTTACACGGCGCGAGGCGTTGCACGTCCTTCGCCGGACGCCGCGATCCGAATCGAACGGCGCGGCGCCACGCCAAGGGGCGTCCTATCCGGTCGTCCTATCCGACCGCGCTCAGGCGCCGTGACGCTGCGCCGCCCTCATGCCGCGCCTGCCGCGGAAACGCGGTGGCCCATGACGCCAGCCGGTTTGAGCGCTCCGGCCTGGAGCGCATAGGTCGTGAGGCCGGCATTGGTCCGGATGCCGAGGCGCTGCATCATGTTGTATTTGTGAAACGCCACGGTCCGGTAGGTGATTCCGAGCCGGTGGGCGATCACCTTCATGGCGACCCCGCGGGCGAGCAGCTCCAGCACCTCGCGCTCCCGCGAGGTCAATCCGGCCGGTGCGGCTGGTGGCGAAGCGACGATGCGCGCGGACGGCTCGCCGGCATCGGCCACGGCGCGTCCCGCCGTCCCGACGAGACGCAACGCCTGCGAAAACCTGCCGTCTGACCTCTTCGATTCCGATTGATCGTCCTGCGAGAACGATTCCGCCGCCGTCGCGTGGTGAATGATCTTGGTGCGCGGCAGGCGGCGCATGATCTCCCCGGCAGCACGGAATTCGTCGCGCAGCGACAGCGCCGCTTCGACCACCACCAGATCGGGCTCGAGGCGAAGCGCTTCGCTCAGCAGCGCGTCGGCGTCGTAGACCACGCTGACCACGTCGAATTGCAGCGCCAGCATGCCCTGCACCGCCGCCGGAACTGCCGTCCGGTCGGTCGCGACGACAACCCTTGTCTGAGCTGAGTATTTCATGACGCCCCCCACGCATTACGCCGGTTACGCCAGCGTCCCCACCAAAGTAACGTTTGATTAACCTAAACGAGAGCCGAGCACCGTCAATTGTCCTAACGGGCAATCACGGTGGGGCATCGGATAATAGCGTGCGAGTGGACCGTCGCGGCTTGCCGAAAATGAAACAGCGCCGATCAGGATAAATCGGCCAACCCTTCGCCCTTCGATTTATTTTCGCCGCCCAACTGGTTTTGCCGTGCGACCGCGATTTTGACGGCATCGATCAGGCAGCGGCTCGGGAAAGGCTTGAGCAGATAGGCGATGCAGCCGGCCTCGAGCGCACGCGCGTGCGTCGCCTCGTCGTCCAGGGCGGTCATGAAGATGGTCGGAACGGCGCAGCCGCGGTCGGCGAGACGGCGCCGCAACTCGATGCCCGACATGCCGCCGAGATCGATATCCACCACCAGGCAGTCGGCGGCGGCTGCCGCCGCGCGGTCGAGAAACGCCTCGGCCGACGCGAAGACCTTGGTGGCAAAGCCGTAGGCGTTGAGCAGGCGTTCGACGCCGACGAGCATGCTGCGATCGTCGTCCACGACGGCTACGGTTTTCGCTTGAGCCGACATCGCGTCCCGGGGCAAAGAGGGCCAGCACGCTGGCTCCAGGCACCGGTATCGCTATATCACCCCTGCCCCGGCCCGCTCATTGTCCCGAGGGGCAACGAGCAAGCCCGGCAAGGCGGGGATCATCCGCCGGCCTTGCGCAGCAGCTTCGGGCGCGGCGCGCATTGCATCGCCGCGATGCCGTCCGCTGGCATTATTCCGGTGCGCTCCGCGATCATGACCAGTTCCGCCACCGAGCGAACCTCG
Source organism: uncultured Alphaproteobacteria bacterium (assembly GCA_963795865.1). Taxonomy (GTDB): domain Bacteria; phylum Pseudomonadota; class Alphaproteobacteria; order Rhizobiales; family Xanthobacteraceae; genus JAJPKK01. Next base: position 516 of record CAWCJX010000103.1, on the reverse strand, counting down.
CATTTTTTCATGACCATGTGCCGATGCGCTTTGACGGTTCGCTCCGATGTCCCGAGTTCATGGGCGATCTGCTTGTTGAGCCTGCCGCGGACCACCAGGGCGAATACCTGCTTTTCACGCGGCGAGAGGCTCTGGACGCGCGCCAGCAGGGCATCCGCATGCTCGGCCTGCGCCCGCAATTGGTCGGCATGCTCCAGGGCGCGCTTGATGGTATCGAGCAGTCGTTCCTTGGTGACCGGCTTGGTCAGGAAGTCTTCCGCGCCGGCCTTGATGGCGCGCACGGTGGTCGGGATATCGCCATGTCCGGTCAGGAACACGATCGGCAGCCGGTTTCCGAGTTCCGACAGGCGATCCTGCAGTTGCGGTCCCGACAGGCCCGACATCTGCACGTCGAGCAGAATACAATCGGACATGTTGGTCGGCGGCTTCTCGAGCAATTGCTGCGAAGTCTCGTAGAGCGCAACTTCATAGCCGGCCGCGTTCAACAGACGCGCGATGGCCGACCGGAACGACGAA
>CAWCJX010000102.1:0-9556 GCA_963795865.1 uncultured Alphaproteobacteria bacterium | reverse complement strand
GAACAAGCCGCATCTCGAATTCCATCCCGTCGACATGAACGAAGGCTGGCACACCCCGGCCGGCTATCCCGCCGGGATCAAGCAGAAGATTCTCGCGAGCGATCTCGACGAGACCGGGAAGATGGGCAGCCGCTCGCGCCTGTTGAAGTTCGATCCCGGCGTCTACACCACCGTTCCTTTCATCCATGACCACTGGGAGGAGGTCTATCTGATGTCCGGCGATCTCATCGTCGGCAATGACGCCCAGGGTAAAGGCGGCGAAAAGTTCGTCGCGCCGACCTATGCGTGCCGGCCGCCCGGGGTCCATCATGGTCCCTTCAAGTCGGAAACCGGATGCATGCTGTTCGAAATGCATTACTACGACGAAAGCAACCGCTTCTCCCTCGCCCCGCTTGCGGGGAGAGGGTCGGGGTGAGGGGGCCTCTCCATAGGCTCAGACTCGCGGATAGGCCCCCTTACCCTCCCTCGCTTCGCTCAGTCGACCTCTCCCCACGCGCGGTGAGAGGTTCTCGCCTCCAGCGCGGCGATGTATCAATCTGATGGTTGCCCTTGAGGGGACAATCTGCGAGGTCGAGCCATGAATGCCCCCGACGCGACGGTCCCGGCGCTGCGGCCCTATCTTCCGGCGACTGTGGACTTCGCCGTCGGCAAGGACTCGCCGCGCGAATTCCTGGAGCGCTGCCTCGCCGCGCTCGAGGCCTGGGAGCCGCGCATCGGCGCCTTCGTCACGCTCAACCTCCCCGAGGCCCGCGCCGCGGCGGACCGCGCGACCGCGCGCTGGCGCGCCTCCGCGCCGCTGTCGCCCATCGATGGCATGCCGCTCGGCATCAAGGACATCATCGAGACCGCCGACATGCCGACCCAGAACGGCTCGCCGCTGTTTGCCGGCTTTCGCAGCGAGCGCGATGCGGCGAGTGTCGCCGCGCTGCGCGAGGCCGGCGGGGTGATCGTCGGCAAGACCGTGACCACCGAGTTCGCGGCGACCGAGCCGCGCGGCACGCGTAACCCGTGGGATCCCTCCCGCACCCCGGGCGGCTCCAGCAGCGGATCGGCGGCGGCGGTGGGCGCCGGGGTGATCCCGGTCGCGCTCGGCACCCAGGTGATCGGCTCGACGTTACGTCCGGCGAGCTTCTGCGGCTGCTACGGCTTCAAGCCGACGGTGGGCGCGCTCAACCGCGGCGGCAGCTATGACGGGTTGAGCCAGAGCGCAACCGGCATGATCGCCGCGAGCCTGCCGGAGGCCTGGCAGGTCGCCTACGAGATCGCAAAGCGCGCCGGCGGCGATCCCGGCTGTCCCGGCCTTTATGGTCCGGCGACCCCGCCGACGCCGACCCGGCCGCGCCAGCTCGCGCTGCTCGAGACCGACGGCTGGGCCGACGCCACGCCGGGCGCGAAGAAGGCGCTGGACGAAGCCCTGGGGCGCCTGACCCAGGCCGGCATCGCCATTGCGACGCGCTACGACCACGCCGACATCGCGGCGGCGGAGACCGCCATCCACGGCGCGCGCGAATTATCCGCCGACATCAATGCCTGGGAATCGCGGTGGCCGCTCAACACCTACAGCCGGCGCGATGCCGGCAAGCTCTCCAAGGCGATGCGCGATCGCCTGGTTCAGGCCGAAGCGATGACCATCGAGGATTACCGCGGGATGTTGACCGAGCGCAGCAAGCGCCGCGTGGCCTATGAAATGCTGGCGCCGGAGTTCGACGCCTGCATCACCCTGTCGGCCACCGGCGCCGCGCCGGTCGGCCTGCACTCCACCGGCAATCCGGTGTTCGTGGTTCCGGCCTCGCTGCTCGGCATCCCCGCCATCTCGCTCCCGGTGCTGGCCGATGGCGGCCTGCCGCTCGGGCTCCAGCTCATGGGATTCGCCGACCGCGACGCCGCGCTGTTCTCGTGTGCCGGCGGCGTGCTGGCCTTGCTCGCATAAGGCATCGGCTTTGTCTCATTTCGGGTCGAATTTCGCCATCCCCCAGGGCTGCAGGACTTGCAAACGCGAAGCCCGTGGGGTGGTGCGGCCCGACAGAGGTTTTCCGTCTGTTTGGATAAAGGATCCAGCTAATTCAATATGTTAAGGCATAAAATCCAGGCAGGTCACGGCGATGCCGCGTGTGAAGCCGCTGGGGCAAGCCTACTTTGCATGGGGTTGTTTTAAGAAAATGCGTGCCCCGCCCCCGGGGCTGCGCGCCCGATACCGAAACCTAGGTCGGTAGGACGACAAGGCGGCGGTCTGCAACTTTTCGCAAGTCATCCATCAGCGGGGCGCCGTCCACGACAGGCAGACGCGATCCGCGTTGTACCAGCTCTGCATCTTGCACGGCAGCGGAGCCGGGTCCGGGATCGGTGCCCGCAGGGTGGCGGAGCTCCAACGCTCGGCGACGTGAGCGGGCTGGATCAGGCCGACCAGGGTACCGGCAACGGCCAATGCGAACAGCGGAAATGCAAGGCGCTTGAAGGACATGTGAACCCCCGTCGTTGAAGTTGTCCCTCGGTAGTCGCAACACCTCGCCGCATGGTTCAACGCGATGAGTTACATTTGTTCTCACAGGATCCGTTACAGCTTCCGAAGGAGGGTCGATGCCGCACGATTCCAGGCTGGTGCTGGCCGCCTGTTGCCTGGCGATGCTGGCGGTCGGCGAGAACAGCACGGCGATCATGGCGGCGCTGCCGGCAATGACGAGAAGCCTCGGCTTTGCGCCCGTTACTGTTGAGTGGGTCGTCAACGCCTACCTGCTCGCATCTGCGGTGTTCATCATCCTGGGCGGCGAAGCGGCGGACCAGTTCGGGGCGTGCCGCTCTTCAGCCGCCGGAATCGCGCTGTTTGCTCTCGGCTCGCTGGTCATCGCCATGGCCACGGATGCAGCCGCGGTCGTCGGCGCACGCGCGCTGCAAGGGGTCGGCGCCGCCTTCACCGTTGCCGGCACGCTTGCCGCCGTTACCGAGGCGGTCCCCGAACGGGATCGCGCCGGGGCGATCAGTGCCTGGACCGGCTTCCTGATGCTCGGCTTCAGCATTGGCCCGCTTGTGGGTGGAGCCGTAACTCATTACGCCGGCTGGCGGTTCATATTCTGGCTGAACGTTCTCGCCATGATTCCGGCCGCGATGGTGCTCTGGCTACGGCCGGGAGTAGGGGGCGGGCGCAGGAGTCCCATCGACTGGCTGGGGCTCGGCCTGCTCGCCGTTTTCATGGTGATGCTCGTCTCCGGCCTGCACGCCCTGCCTTTCCTGCGTTCGGATCCAAAGGCCGCCATCGGTCCGCTCGGCCTGGCGGCGGTCGCGTTCGCCGTGCTGCTCTGGGTGGAGAGGCGCCATCGCCGGCCATTGCTCGACTTCGGCTTATTCGGGAATCGCAACTTCGCGCTCGCTTGCGCACTGGTATTCCTTTTCATGTTCGACATCATGAATATCCTTCTCTACTACAACCTGTTCGCGCAGGCGTCCGACGGGCTCGCCATGACTCCGATTGCGGCGGGCCTGTCTTTGATGCCGCTCTCGGTCGCATTTTTCGGCTTTGCGCGGGTTGCACCCTGGCTCGCGCACCGGGCCGGCATGAAAAGGATGATGGTGGGCGGGTCGCTGCTGCTTGCGGGCGGCTGCGCCATTGCCTGGATGTCCCTCGCAGAAGCCGGGTTCAGCGTTTTGATGCTCGGTCTTTTCGCGGCCGGAGCCGGGATCGCGCTGCCCTATGCTTCGACGCCCCAGATCGGCCTCGCGGCGCTGGCTCGCACGCAGACCGGCAAGGGCTCCGGCGTCCTCAATTCGTGCAGCTTTCTCGGCGGCACCGTGGGCGTCACCGGCGGCGGGATTGTATTCGGCCTGTACGGATTTGGCGGCGTGCTGGCGCTGGTGGGGCTCTCCGCATTGGTCGGCGCCGGCCTTTGCCTGCGCCTGCGCGCGGTGTGACCCCGCGGCCCTCCGGCGCCCATGGCGATGCGCCCATAAAGCACTGGCCAGTTCGTGCGCCGCACGTGTATTGCCACCGACACGCCTGCACTGCTCCCGCCCACACAAGGCATCGCCATGAAGCTTGCCGTTCCCGACATGATCTCGAACTCGTACTTTCCGGCGATCGCGGCGGCCGAGCTCGGATTGTTCCGGGAGGAGGGGCTCGACATCGAGGTCGAGCTGATCTTTCCGGTCGACAAGGCCTACATGGCGCTACGCGACGGTGCGGTCGATTTCGTCGGCGGCTCCGCCCATTCGGCGCTGGCGGCGTTTCCGCAATGGCAGGGCGTCAAGCTCGTGTGCGCCCAGGCCCAGGGCATGTACTGGTTCCTGGTGATGCGCAGCGACCTCGGCGTGGTGCGCGGCGACATCGCCGGCGTCAAGGGCCGCAGCATCGGCGCCGCGCCCTGGGTCGAGATGGGGCTGCGCCGCCTGCTCATCGCGGCCGGCATCGACCTTGCCCGCGACGGCGTGAAGATCGCGCCGGTGCCCGGCGCGCTCGCCGCCGGGGTGAATTTCGGCGTCACCGCAGCGAAGGCGCTGGAGGAGCGCAAGATCGACGGCTTCTGGGCCAACGGCATGGGAGCGGAGGTGGCGGTGCGGCGCGGCATCGGCACCGTGGTGCTCGATGTCCGCCGCGGCGACGGCCCCAAGCCCTGCTTCAACTACACCATGGCGGCGATCGCCACCACCGACCGGCTGATCGCGCGCAAGCCCGACGCCGCTGCGGCCGCCGTGCGCGCCATCGTCAGGACCCATCACGCGCTCAAGGAGGATCCGGGCCTCGCCACCGGCGTCGGACGCAAGCTGTTTCCGCCCGCGGAGGCGGAGCTGATCGCCGAACTGATCCGCCGCGACCTGCCCTATTACGATGCGCGGATCAGCCGCGAATTCGTCGCCGGCATGAACGCGTTCGCCCGCGACCTCGGCATCCTCGCCGCCGACGTGCCCTATGAGCGCGTGGTGGCGACGCAATTCGCCGCCCTCGCCGCCGGCTCGTCGCGTTAGGACCGAGGTTTTCCCATGCTCCCCACCTGTCTCGTCGGTTCCTATCCGCAGCCGGAATGGCTGATCGACCGGGAGAAATTGTCGAAGCAGGTGCCGCGGGTGCGCGCCCGCGACCTGTGGCTGATCGGCCCGGAACATCTGCAGGCGGCCCAGGACGACGCCACCATCCTCGCCATCCGCGACCAGGAGCGGGCCGGCATCGACATCGTCAGCGACGGCGAGCAGCGGCGTGAAAGCTACTCCAATCACTTCGCCACTGCGCTCGAAGGCGTCGACACCGACAATCCCGGCCGTGCCATGAGCCGCATGGGCCGGCCGATCCCGGTGCCGCGCATCACCGCAAAAATCAGGCGGCGCGGTCCGGTCGGGGTGCGCGACATCGTGTTGCTGCGCGCCGGCACCGACCGCAAGATCAAGGCGACGGTGCCGGGCCCCTTCACCATGAGCCGCCAGTGCCAGGACGACCATTACGGCGACGAAGCCGCCGTCGCCATGGACTTCGCCGACGCCGTCAATGCCGAGATCAAGGATCTGTTCGCCGCGGGCGCCGATGTCGTCCAGGTCGACGAGCCGTGGATGCAGCAATACCCGGACCAGGCCCGGGCGTTCGGGCTCGACGCCCTCGACCGGGCGCTGTCCGGGGTCGGCGGCACCGTCGCGGTGCATCTGTGCTTCGGCTATGCCGCCGTGGTCCACGACAAGCCGACGGGATATTCGTTCCTCGCCGAGCTGGAGAATTGCGCTGCCCGGCAGATTTCGATCGAAGCCGCCCAGCCCAGGCTCGACCTCGCGGTGTTGAGGAAGCTGCCGTCCAAGACCATCATCCTGGGCGTGATCGATCTGTCCGACATGACCGTCGAGACGCCCGAGATCGTGGCCGGCCGCATCCGCGCGGCTTTTGCCCATGTGCCGCCGGAGCGGCTGGTGATTGCGCCGGACTGCGGCATGAAGTATCTGCCCCGCGCGGTCGCATACGGTAAGATGAAGGCCATGGTGGACGGCGCGCGCATCGTGCGGCAGGAAGTCCGGCGATAGATCACCGTTCCCGGAACAGCCTGCGGAGAGTTCCATGCCTTACGTGACCGAGCAGAACCTGACCGACGTCGTCCTCGATCGCTGGCAGGCGGTGCCGGACCCGCGGCTGCGCCAGGTGATGGCGTCGTTCATCAAGCACGTCCACGCCTTCGTGCGCGACATCGAGCCGACCGAGGCCGAATGGGCGACTGCGATCGATTTCCTCACCCGGATCGGCAAGACGTGCGACGACAAGCGCCAGGAATTCATCCTGTTCTCCGACGTCATGGGCGTCAGCATGCTGGTCGACGCCTTGAACAACCGGCTGGCCAGCGGCGCGACGCCGACCACGGTCGAAGGCCCGTTTCATATTCCCAATGCGCCGGCCTATGCCGATGGGGCCAACATGGCGGAGAAATGCCCCGGCATCGCCTGCATCATCACCGGAACCGTGCGAGGTCTCGACGGCCGGCCGATCGCCAATGCCGCGCTCGACCTGTGGCAGACCGATGGGGAAGGGCTCTACGAGGCCCAGCGCGACGTCACCGAGCCGTGGATGCGCGGCGTGTTTCACAGCAGGGCCGACGGCACCTATGCGGTCCGCACCGTCGCGCCGATCGGCTACTCGATCCCGATGGATGGGCCGGTCGGGGAACTCGTGAAGCGGACCGAGATCTCGGAAATGCGCCCCGCCCATATCCATTTCTGCATCGAGGCGCCCGGTTATCACCGGGTGGTGACCCACCTGTTCCGGCGCGGCTGCCCCTACATCGAAACCGACGTGGTCTACGGGGTGAAGGCGCCGTTGATCGTCGACTTCGTCGAGCATCCCCCGGGCATTGCGCCCAACGGCGACAAGATCGACACTAAATTCTATACGATTTTCTACGACTTCATCCTGCAGCCGAAGGCGCAGACGGCGGCGGCAGCGTGATGTCGCGAGGGGACATTCCAGGGCGCCGCGCAGCGGCGAACCGGGTTCCGGGCTCGCGCAAAGGCGCGCCTCCGGATTGAAAAATGGCTCCGGAGCGCAATTGGGAGGCTTCATGATCGGTCACTGGCGTATTGCGATCGCGGCAGCGGTCATGAGCCTCGCAGCCGTCGCGACGGCTGCGACCGCCGCCGCGCAGCCCGTGGCCGCCCCGCCCGTGGCCGCCCCGGCTTGGCCGACCAAGCCAATCCGGGCGTTCATTCCATTCGGCGCCGGCAGCGCCACCGATGTGGTGCCTCGGGCGGTGTTCGACCTCCTCGCCATGGAACTGGGGCAGCCCATCGTGATCGAGAACCGCGGCGGTGCCGGCGGCTCCCTGGGCGTCGGCGCGGTGGTGCGGGCCGAGGCCGACGGCTACACCATCCTCGCCAATTCCTCGGCCCACACGGTCGCGCCGTGGATCGTGCCGAACCTGCCCTATGACATCGCCAGGGATCTCGCCGGGGTGCTGATGATCGGCCAGAGCGCCAATGTCCTGATCGCCCCGCTCTCCAGGGGGTGGAAGACCGTCGAGGACCTCGTCGCCGCCGCCAAGGCGCGGCGCGGCGCCATCAATTACGGCTCCGCCGGGGTTGGCACCGGGACCCATTTGGCCGCCGAAAAATTCAGGCTCGGCGCCGGTTTTGAGGCGGTGCATATTCCCTACAAGGGCGGCGCCGAGGCGCTGACCGACGTGCTGGGAGGCCGCATCGACTTCTACTTCTGTCCGATCTCGACCGCGCTCCCGCTCATTCGCGACGGCCGGGTCCAGGCCCTCCTCGTGAGCACGCCGACGCGGGTGGCCGACCTGCCAGACGTGCCGACCTCACGCGAGGCAGGGTTAGGCGATTCCAACATCATCTGGTTCGGCGTCTTCATGCCGGCGAAGACGCCGCGCGCCATCGTCGACAAGTTCCATGCCGCAGGCATGAAGGTGCTGGCGTCGCCGCAAATGCGGGAAAAGCTCAACCAGCTCGGGGTCGAGCCGATGCCGATGACGTCCGCGGAGATGGACAGGCTGGTCGCCGACGAGATCGTGGCCAACGGAACGCTGATCAAGGCCGCCGGTATTCAATGAGCCTATCATGGGCGGGCGCGCCCGCGCCGCCTTGCCTTCGGGAGTGTGAGGAATGGACATCAGGAAGATCACCGACGACCTGTCGGTCGCGCCGCAAATCCATGCCGCGGAGGTGCCCGCCATCGCCGCCGCCGGATTCCGTGCCGTCATCTGCAACCGTCCCGACGGAGAATCGTCGGACCAACCCTGCGGCAGCGACATCGAGGCCGCGGTGAAAGCGCACGGACTGGCGTGGCGCTGCCAGCCGGTACCGTCCGGCAGCGTCGGCCTGGCGGATGCGCAGGAATTCGGCGCATTGCTGGCAGAACTGCCGAAGCCGGTGCTGGCCTATTGCCGTTCCGGCACCCGCTGCGCCACCCTGTGGTCGCTGTCCGAGGCCGGCAGACGGCCGCTGACGGACATTGTCAGCCGCGCCGGCGCCGCCGGCTATGATGTCGCGGCGATCATGCATCGCGTCCTCGGCCCGGGAACCTGACGGCGCGCCGGCGGCGACACCGGGTTGCGCCGCTGCGATGCACAGCCATTCGCTCCAACACGGCCTGCCGCGGCCCGGCGGGCTGGCGCTGCGTTGCAGCGCAGCGGTGTCGATTGAAGCTCGGGCCTATTATACCTACGGAAAGGCCGCCTTGCCCCTAAGGACAATTTTGCTCCGCGCCCGGTGCCGTAAGGTCGCTGGGTAACGTCGCGCCAATATCGGCGGTTGCCGGTGCCGGCGCGAAGTCCAGGCAGGGGTTATCCATGGGGTCGCAACACGGCCAGCGATATCGGCAGATCGTGTGCCGTATTGAGCATCTGCTCCAGAACGACCGCGGGGAGCAGCTGCACGTGGACGATCTGTGCCGCGCCGCGGCGGTGAGCGAACGCACCCTTCGCAACGCATTCCGCAAGGTTCACGGCGTTTCCCCCTATCGCTATCTGCGTGGCGTCCGGATGACCCAGGCGAGGCAGGCCCTGCTGTCGGCCGGCTCCGGTCAGGGAACCGTGACCGAGGTGGCGATGCAGTTCGGGTTCCTCGAGCTGGGGCGCTTTTCGGTCGATTACCGCTCCGCTTTCGGCGAGTGCCCCTCGGCGACGCTGCGACGCGCTCTGGAGCGCGTCGCGCCGGCAGTGCCTCAACGCGGATATGGCCAGGCTCCGTTCGCGATCGAGGGCGTGGCGCCGTCGCAATACGCCGGACGCGGCGCCGTGCACCACGCCGCCAATTGAGGGGGCGGGCGTTACATGGATGCCCGTCGGCCCGCCGCCGGCGTCGGCGGTGTTTTGGGCGAGCGAAATTAACCTTGTTTCGAGAATGGCGGGGCTTGTCGATCCTGCAAGTCGCTCTGCGCGTAGGTTTGTCTTCAAATATTATCTTGAATTGAGTTATATTATCTTTAACTGGGGTTCGTGCCCGTATCGAAATGGCACGTCGCATCCGCGTTGAACGCCTTTTGGTTTACGGACCGTGCGCCCGTAAACTATTTGGCCGCGGCGGCATTCCACCCCTGAGGAGGTGGCGGGTGCAGGAAGCGTCACACGTAATCCACGTCGTCGACGACGAT
>CAWCJX010000101.1:0-16112 GCA_963795865.1 uncultured Alphaproteobacteria bacterium | reverse complement strand
CGCGGGTGGACTCCAGCTCGGTCAGGAACGTGCCGATGAGCACCGCGTCCAGGTCGGCCAGGTCCAGTTGCGCGGGCAGCTTCCCGGTTCGCTGGCGGGCGAAGGTCAGCAGCAACCAGTCGCGGTAGCTGGCGATGGTGTGCGGGCTCGCGTGCCGCTGGGTCATCAGGTAGTCGGTGAAGAACGCCTGCAGGATCGGGGCGAGCCTCATGATGCCTCCTGCCGGGAAATGCCGGTGCTGGCGATGCTGGTGTTGTGCTCGTGCAGGCGAGCGGCGGCCAGGGCTAGCAGCTCGGGGGCGCGTGCAAGTAGTAAAAGGTCGACTGGGAGGGACGGCGTGGCCGAGGGGAGCCGATGCGGGGGGATCTGCGGGTGGTGCACGGCGGCGCGCCCGCCTCTTCCCCCTCGAAGGCATCAAGGAAGAAGGCCAGCTCGACACCGCGCTCGGCTACTTCGAGAACAACGCCCCCCGCATGCGCTACAGGTCGTTCGCTTCCGCGGCCTGTTCGTCGGCTCCGGCCTGGTCGAGTCCGGCTGCAAAGCGGTCATCGGGCAGCGCCTCAAACTCTCCGGCATGACAGAATGTCGGTGGTGTCGACCTGGAGGAACTCCTGCTGGGGATGCTTGCGGCCGCCATGCGGAGGCACTGCCGAACCGTGCCTTCCATGATCTTGAGCAGCGCCTGCTGCACGCCCTCGCCGGAGACGTCGCGGGTGAGCGACGCGCTGTCCGACTTGCGGCTGATCTTGTCGATCTCGTCGATATAGACGATGCCGCGCTGGGCGCGTTCGATGTTGAAGTCGGCGGCCTGCAACAGCTTGAGAATGATGTTCTCGACGTCCTCGCCGACATAACCGGCCTCGGTCAGGGTCGTCGCATCGGCCATGGTGAAGGGCACGTCGAGAATCCGCGCCAGCGTCTGCGCCAGCAACGTCTTGCCGGACCCGGTCGGGCCGATCAACAGGATGTTCGACTTGGTGAGTTCGACGTCGCTGTGCTTGGTCTGATGGTGGAGGCGCTTGTAATGATTGTGGACGGCGACCGAGAGCACCTTCTTGGCGTGATCCTGCCCGATGACGTAGTCGTCGAGAACGGTGCAGATTTCCCGGGGCGTCTGGATGCCGTCGCCCGACTTCGACAGCGACGACTTGTGCTCCTCGCGGATGATGTCCATGCACAGTTCGACGCATTCATCGCAGACGAATACCGCCGGCCCGGCGATGAGCTTGCGCACCTCATGCTGGCTCTTGCCGCAGAACGAGCAATAAAGCGTTGTCTTGCCGCCGGTGCCGGCCGCTTTGGTCATTTCAGCTCTCCGCCGCTCGCCACCGGCCGACACAATGCCTCGGCCGCGTCCGGACCGCCAGACCCGCGCCCACGATCCGCCTCGATGCGATCTTCGCCCGGAGCGTCGGTGCGCATGTCGTCACTGGATTTCCTCGAAGTAATGCGAGCAACCCCTGTTGCGACGTGCGCCACCGCTGAATTCACGCCGAAGCCTGTTTCCGTATGCGAGTCGATTCCGCCCCGCAGTCTCATAGCGCAAGATCGAGCTCGAAATCCGCCGCGATACTCGCGGAGCGGTCGATGGTCGAACAATTCCCGCGCCTACGAATGGCGCAGCCTCACCGTGGCGTATCTATGTAGCAACCGAACGCCGAGCAAGCGCCGCCGCGACAAACTACGCCACGGCACGACCTCGGCATAGCAGAAAAGCGCTCGCCGTTGCGATATTGCCGAGGGGACGCGGGTCCTTCGAATAAACATGTGGCTATTCGCGCCGGATGGGCGCATGATTATATGACTTCGCCACGTCCCGGCGCGCGGGGCTTGTGGCCGAGCCGGGCGATGCAAGCCCACGAATGCACGCCCGCGATTGCTGCCCTGAACGAAAGACGATCGTTCCCGACGAAATCATCGGCGACGTCGTGGCGTGCGCCGACGAAACGATTTCTCGCGCTTCGAATTTGTGCGATCCGTTCGGCCGGCGCCCCCGCGCCGACGCAACGACGCACGCTCTACTGACGCATGAAGGGAATATTTCTTGCAGGTATTGGTTCGCGACAACAACATCGACCAGGCGCTTCGGGTGCTCAAGAAGAAGATGCAGCGCGAAGGCGTGTTTCGCGAGATGAAGCGCAGAAGGTTCTACGAGAAGCCGTCGGAAAGATCGGCGCGGGAGCAGAATGAAGCGCTGCGGCGGGCACGCAAGCTCGCTCGCAAGAAAGCCCAGCGCGAAGGGCTTCTTCCGGCGCCGCGCGGCAAGAAATTGCTGGCCGGCAAGCCGCCCGGGCGCGGCGGTCCGTTTTCCGGCGCCGGCGGCCCGCCGCGCCAGACGTAGCGCAGGCCGGCGCGGCCGACGCCGAGCCGTTTTCGTTCAGATTGACTCGCACGCAGCCGGTGCCCCCTTGGTCGAGGTGGGTAGCGGCACGAGCAGAGCGAGGGCAATCGAAAAATGCGCTAGGAAACCCAAAATCGGGGTCGGACCGCTGAAGCGTTTGCGATCGCGCTCACCCTATTGGTGTTATTGCCCGGCTTGACCGGGCAATCCAGTACTCGCGGTCGGTGCTCACCGGATCGCCCGGTCGAGTCGGGCGATGACAGCGAAGTGCATATCCGACCTGACCGAAAAAACGGTCTAACTCTGGGCTTCCGCACTTTCGCGCAGCCGCCACAACTGAAAGCCCGATGCGGTGATCGCCGTCTCGATGGCCTCGCGGGAGAAATTGTGAGGCGGCTTGCCGCCGGGCGCGATGGCCCCGGTGATCACCCAGGGACCGTGTTGCCGGGGCAGGTTATTGATGTCGGGATCGCTGGCGAACGCGCGCAGACGCTCCGTCGATGTCGACTTGAAAACATATATGCGCATGACGTTCCTTTGTCCGAGCGGTTCGGGATTCTGATCGCTGCCACATCGACAGTCCCAAGTCTATCGACCAGTCCCAAGTCTGGAGGCGCGGCGTCGATGCGGAGACACGCGAGAACGCTCAATGGGACGCGCCTGTTGTGACGGAAATCGATGCTTATCACAAGGAAAAACGGGTACGGCGTCGCTGCCGAGCTTTCGCCGCTGCCGGGATTTCAACTCCGGGCCGCCCGCCCCGACGTCAGAAATCGGCCGGGATCAGTTCGTAAGAGCCTTTGCGGGCGCGCATGTAGATTTTCATGGCGGTCGCGTGGATCAATTCGAGGTGCGCATCGAACGCGCCGAGAAATCCTGCCTCGTCACCACCGATGCCTGGCTGAATGCGCCGCAGAGCATCTTCGTTCACGAAGAACGCAGCCTCCATCGGGCCGTCATGTCCCCAAAACCGCACCGCCCGCCGCGTCGCGTCGTAGGAGCGGCTTCGATTGGGAAAACTGAGCGCCATGGTTCTCTACTCTGATCGGAGCCGACCCGCGGCCGGCCACATTTTCTCGTCGGTGTCAGCACAAGCAGCGACACGATTGGCCGGCTGCTATGGCTCTTGGTGGCCCGACCCGACATTCGCTAGACGTCGGAACAAATCGGCCCGTTCGCTCATTGGGGCAGCGGAGCGACCTCGTCCAAACCGATGGGGCCGTCCGTGCGCGCCGCTAAGGTTCGGCCGAGAGCCGCTGGAAATCGGCGAGCACAGCGGCGATAAGCGTTTGCCGTCGCGGGTCCTGCGCGGCACAGCGTAGCAGCAAAGAGGTTGAGAAGATAGCGTGCCTTCTCCGCCGCCTCGTGCCAATTCGCCGCCGGTGCAGCGATCAGATGGGCTTCCAACTCGTCCTGTCGCAGCCGCAGCGCTCGCTCATTGGCCTCCACGTCCGCCAGCAACCGGCGCAGGTCGGTTGCCTTCTGCGCCAACATGCCACGACGCTCGTCCAGTTCGATCGCCTCGTCGGTCATTGCCATGTTCCTCGCGGTCGGACGTCGGCAGCCTGGGACCTGTCGCCGCGAAAGGTGACGTTATTCCGTGCGAAACTTCGAATGACGATGCGCGCTTTTCGCGAAATAGTCGAACGGTAGGTTTGCGTGTTATGGGTAACTTGGTCGCACCCAGCCGCGGCAACGGACCGAACGCAACCCCGCGCCGGTTGTTCGGCGCCGGCGACGCCGGTGTCTTCGGTGGGCGTCAGAGCCTCGCGTGCCGCAAACGCAGCGCATTGGCAACGACGCTGACCGAGGACAGCGACATGGCGGCGGCGGCGATGATCGGCGACAGCAGGATGCCGAACGCGGGATAAAGCACGCCGGCGGCGATGGGCACGCCGGCGGCGTTGTAGACGAAGGCGAAGAACAGGTTCTGCCGGATGTTGCCCATGGTGGCGGCGGAGAGCCGGCGCGCCCGCACGATGCCGGTCAGGTCGCCCCCGAGCAGCGTCACTCCCGCGCTTTCGATCGCCACATCGGCGCCGGTTCCCATGGCGATGCCGACATCGGCTGCGGCGAGCGCCGGGGCATCGTTGACCCCGTCGCCGGCCATGGCGACCACGCGACCGTCGCGGCGCAGCTTGTCGATGACCGCGGCCTTGCGATCGGGCAGGACTTCGGCCTCGACCTCGACGATGCCGAGACGGTGGGCGACCGCCTGCGCCGTCGTTTTGTTGTCGCCGGTCAACATGACCACGCGTACCCCTTCCCCGGTGAGCGCGCGCAGCGCCCCTGGCGTCGATGGTTTGACGGGATCGGCGATGGCAATGATCCCTGCGGCCTTTCCGTCGACGGCGAGAAAGACCGCGGTTGCGCCATCCCGGCGCAACCGGTCTGCATCGGAATCGAGCGCCGCCGTCGCAATCCCCTTTTCGGCAAGGAAGTTCGCGCTGCCGAGGACGGCGCCGCGACCCTCGACCACCGCGATGACGCCCTTGCCGGCGGGAGAGTTCGAATCCGGTCACCGCGGGAACGGCGATGCCGCGTTCGCCCGCAGCGTCCAGGATCGCGCGTGCCAGCGGATGCTCGCTCGCCCGCTCGATGCCGGCCGCAACCCGCACGACCTCGTATTCGTCGAAGCCTTCCGCGGCCACGACGGCGACGACCTTCGGCTTGCCTTCGGTCAGCGTGCCGGTCTTGTCGACGACGAGGGTGTCGACCTTTTCCATTCGTTCCAGCACTTCGGCGTTCCTGATCAGCACCCCGGCCTGCGCGCCCCGGCCGACGCCGACCATGATCGACATCGGCGTCGCCAGCCCGAGCGCGCAAGGGCACGCGATGATCAGGACCGCCACCGCCGCAACGAGGCCATAGGCCAGTCGCGGCTCCGGGCCGAACGTTGCCCACGCGACGAATGCGATGACGGCGACGAGGATCACCGCCGGCACGAACCAGCCCGCCACCTGATCGGCGAGGCGCTGGATCGGCGCGCGCGACCGCTGGGCCGCCGCGACCATCTGGACGATCCGGGCGAGCATGGTGTCACGGCCGACCTGGTCGGCGCGCATGACGAAGCCGCCGCTCCGATTGAGGGTGCCGCCGATGAGCTTCGCCCCGGCCTCCTTGGTCACCGGCATGGATTCTCCGGTCACCATGGATTCATCGAGGGAGGATCGTCCTTCCAGCAGCACGCCGTCGACCGGAACCTTCTCGCCGGGCCGGACCCGCAGGCGATCGCCGACATTGACGGCGTCGAGCGCGACGTCCTCGTCGCTGCCGTCGGCGCGCACCCTGCGGGCGGTCTTCGGCGCGAGATCGAGCAGTGCGCGAATCGCCCCGGAGGTTTGCTCGCGGGCGCGCAGCTCCAGGACCTGGCCGAGCAGCACCAGCACGGTGATGACGGCGGCGGCTTCGAAGTACACCGCGACGGCGCCATCGGGGCCGCGGAACGCGGCGGGAAAGACGCCGGGCGCGATGGTTGCCACCATGCTGTAGAGCCAGGCCACACCGGTCCCCATGGCAATCAGGGTGAACATGTTGAGATTGCGGCTCACCAGCGATTGCCAGCCGCGCACGAAGAACGGCCAGCCCGCCCACATCACGACGGGAGTCGCCAGCGCCAGCTGAATCCAGTTGGAAACCGCGGGGCCCACCAGCATGTGCAGGTTCGCGAGATGACCTCCCATCTCCAGAACCACCACCGGAATCGCCAGCCCGAGGCCGATCCACAGGCGGCGGGTCATGTCGATGAGTTCGGGATTGGGGCCGCGGTCGCCTGTCGCGTCGGCCGGTTCCAGCGCCATTCCGCAGATCGGGCAATGGCCGGGGCCGACCTGGCGGATCTGCGGATGCATCGGGCAGGTGTAGATCGTCCCCGGCGGCGGCGTCGTGACGGCAGCTTGTTGGGCG
Organism: uncultured Alphaproteobacteria bacterium; assembly: GCA_963795865.1. Classification (GTDB taxonomy): domain Bacteria; phylum Pseudomonadota; class Alphaproteobacteria; order Rhizobiales; family Xanthobacteraceae; genus JAJPKK01. Next base: position 9,865 of record CAWCJX010000101.1, on the reverse strand, counting down.
AGATACTTTGCGGGCTCCGCCGCGAATTTGCTCCGGCAGCCGGCGGAGCAGAAGTAATAGGTACGCTGCTGATGGACGTGGCGATGCGGCGTCTTATGCGGATCGACCGTCATGCCGCAGACGGGGTCGACCGCGTTGTCGCTTGCGGCGATCTTTTCAAGACTGTGCCCGTGCCCCGCATCTGCGGAGGGATGTGCGGAATGTCCGCCCTGCGAAGCAATGTTCATTGCGCTGCTCGCCGCCTTGTGGATGGAGCTTCTTCGATCGGGCGAATGCCCGGCAAGTCCGACCGCGACCTCGAAAGCGCGCTGTCGGCGCCATGGCGTCGAGATATAGAAGCGCCCGGACGGATACCAGGGCCGTCCCGACGTCCCGGCTTGAGACGTCGCCGTTGCGCCGCTAAGGTGCGGCGCGGTCCCGCTTTCCCCACAATGTGAGCTTGTCGATGGCGCTGTCGAGCATGACTGGGTTTGCCCGCGGCCAGGGCGTATCGGCCGGCTATGCCTGGGCCTGGGAGCTCAAGTCGGTCAATGCCAAGGGTCTCGATCTGCGGCTGCGGCTGCCGGCGGGCTGGGACGCCATCGAGGCGGCGGTGCGGGCGAAGGCCACCGACGTGCTGGCGCGCGGCACCATCTATGCCACCCTGACCGTCGAGCGCCGCGGTGCACCCGCCCAGGTGCGCGTCAACGAGGAGGTGCTCGCGGCGGTGCTCGCCGTCGTCAAGCAGCTGTCCGGCCGCGTCGATGCGGAGCGGCCGCGGCTCGACGGCCTGCTCGCCATCAAGGGCGTCGTCGAGGTCGTCGATGCCGAGGAGCGCGAGGACGAGCGCCGCGCCGTCGAAGCCGCCGTCGTCGCCGGCTTTGCCGCGGTGCTCGACGGGCCTCGTCGAGATGCGCCGGCGCGAAGGCGCCGCCCTCGGCCGCATCCTGTCGGCGCGGCTCGACGAGATCGCCGCCCTGATCGGGCGTGCCGAGGCGGCTGCGGCGCGCCGGCCCGACGCGGTCAAGCAGCGCATCGCCGAGCAGGTCGCCGTCCTGATCGAGGCCTCCGACCGTTTCGATCCCGACCGGCTGCATCAGGAGGCGGTGCTGATCGCCGCCAAGGCCGACGTCCGCGAGGAGCTCGATCGCCTCGCCGCCCATGTGGAGCAGGCCCAGGGCATGGTGACGAAGGGCGGCGCGGTGGGCCGGCGCCTCGATTTCCTGTCCCAGGAATTCAACCGCGAATCGAATACGCTGTGCGCCAAGGCGAACGACGTGGAGCTGACCAATATCGGCCTCGCGCTCAAGGGCGTGGTCGAGCAGTTCCGCGAACAGGTGCAGAATCTGGAGTAGGGGATGGCGAACGGCCGAACCGGACAGCCGGATGGACCGGCGCGGCCTCATGCTGGTGCTGTCCTCGCCGTCCGGCGCCGGCAAGACCACGCTGTCGCGGATGCTGCTCGACGATCCCGCGCATCGACCTGTCGATCTCGGTGACGACGCGTCCGCCGCGCCCCGGCGAGGTCGACGGCCGCGACTATCATTTCATCGACCGCGCCCGCTTCGACGCCATGATCAAGCGCGGCGAACTGCTGGAATGGGCGGAGGTGTTCGGCAATGGCTACGGCACGCCGCGCGCGCCCGTCGAGGCGACGCTGGCGTCCGGCCGCGACGTGCTGTTCGACATCGACTGGCAGGGCACCCAGCAATTGCGCGAGAAGGGGCGCGACGATCTCGTCAGCGTGTTCGTGCTGCCGCCCTCGATGCCCGATCTCGAGCAGCGCCTGCGCATGCGCGCCCAGGACGCCCCCGAGGTGATCCGCTCGCCGCATGGCCAAAGCCGCCGACGAGATGAGCCACTGGGCCGAATACGACTACGTCATCATCAATCGCCGACGTGGCCGACGCCTTCGCAGGACGTGCGCGCCATTCTCGGCGCCGAGCGCCTCAAGCGCGAGCGCCAGCCCGGCCTCTCCGCCTTCGTGCGCTCGCTGCAGGCGGGGCTGTAGGAACGCCCGCTCGCTTCGTCGCGGCAAGGCTTGGGCCGGATCGTTCGCGCCATCCGGCTCGTCGCCCATTGGCGGCGATGGCGAATAATTCGTTTCGCGGTGTGAGCCGCTTCACCCGCCGAATCCGCCGGACCCGGTAGTAAGGACACGTCCTTCGATCCTCGCCTGATGGAGATGTGTCATGAAGGCGGTCATTGCTTTGTTGGTATTGGGCAACTCCCTTGTCGCTTCCGCTGCGATCGCCGGGGATATGAAAGATGTGCTCCGGAATCCATTGTCGGGGTGCGGACAGTTCACGATCCATGATCCCGATCCGCGGTCCGAGATGCCCCGGATGCGGGATTGCTGTGCGTTCGGCTGGAGCGTCCGGGACTGCCGTCCGTACGATTGGACCACGATCGTACGCTGAATCACATCGCCAGCACCACGCGGCCGACCACCCGGCCGGCGCGCAGATCGTCGAGCGCGGCCTGGGCCTGCGCCAGCGGGCGCTCGGCGATCGGGATCGGCACGGCGGCTGCCGCCGCGCACCAGCGCCAGCAGTTCGCTCCGCCTCGGCGAGCGTGCCGGTCAGCGTGCCCTCGATGGTCATGGCCTGCAGCGGGAACATGGCGACCGCGGTGGAAAAGCCGCCGCCGAGCAGGCCGGTGACCACCACCTTGCCGCCCTTGGCGAGCACGCCGGTCGCGAAGGCGAGCGAGGTCTCCGAGCCGACGAAGTCGCACGCCGCATAGACGCCGCCGGTCGCCGTCAGCACCGCCTTGCGGGCGCCGGGATCGGCCGGATCGAAGGCCGCGGCGGCGCCGGCGGCGAGCGCGGCGTCGCGCTTGTCGGCATCGATGTCGGCGACGTAGCGGCGCCGTCGCGTACATGGCGCGCGCGAGCGCCAGCCCCATCATGCCGACGCCGCCGAGACCGACCAGCAGGACCGGCGCCGCGCGCCGGCGCGGTCGGCCTGAGCCGCTTGAGCGCGGCATAGGCGGTCAGTCCCGAGCACATCAGCGCGCCCGCGCAAGACGGCGACAGCGGCGCATAGTCGATCAGGTAGCGCGGATGCGGGATCGAGCACATGGGTGGCATAGCCGCCGTCGACCGTGATGCCGAGATGGCGCGGCGCCGCGCAGATGTTCTCGTCGCCGTGCCGGCAGGCCGCGCATTCGCCGCAGCCGATCCACGGATAGACCGCGACCTTGGCGCCCGGCGCGATCGTCGGCGTCCGGACCGGCGCTCTCGACCACGCCGGCGATCTCGTGGCCGAGCGTGAACGGCAGCGTGCGGCCGGCGCTGACGTCGAGCTGCTTGTCGTCGCCGAGCTTGAAATAGCCGTCCTGCATGTGCAGGTCGGAATGGCAGACGCCGCAGCGCGCGATGCGCACCAGCACCTCGCTGCCCGTGCGGCTGCGGAGCAGTCGACCACCGTCTCGCACAGCGGGGCGCCGTAGGCGATCAGCGACTGGCGGTGCATCTGGTCATGAGCGGCTTCCGGCTTCGCGCGGCATCCTGTGGCAGTCCGGGCGCCGCGTCGAGCGCATTGGCGAGCGCGACGAATCCTTCGACCGGAATTTCCTCGGCGCGACGCGGTCGGCTCGATGCCGGCGGCGGCGAGCAGCGGCGCGCGGATCGACGCCGAGCGAGCGCAGGCTCTGGCGCAGCATCTTGCGGCGCTGGCCGAAGGCGGCCGCGGTGACGCGCTCGAGGGTCGTGCGGCGTCGCAGGGCAGCGGGCTGGCGCGCGGGATCAGCCGCACCACCGACGACGTCACCTTGGGCGGCGGCACGAAGGCGGACGGCGCGACGTCGAACATGATCTTGGCCTCGGCGCGCCAGCCCGCCAGCACCGACAGCCGGCCATACGGTCTTGCTCGCCGGGCGCGGCGACGATGCGCTCGGCCACCTCGCGCTGGAACATCAGCACCAGCGCGTCGAACCAGGGCGGCCACGGCTCGGTCCGAGCCAGCGCACCAGCAGCGCGGTCGCGATGTTGTAGGGCAGGTTGGCGACGATGCGTGCCGGCCCGCCGCCGAGATGCGGCGCGCATGTCGAAGTCGAGGGCATCGCCGGGGATCGATCGTCGAGCCGGCCGGGATAGTGCGCCGCGATCTCGGCGAGCGCCGCGACCGCGCGGTCGTCGCGCTCGACGGCGATGACGCGCCGCGCGCCCGCGGCGAGCAGCGCGCGCGTCAGCCCGCCCGGGCCGGGGCCGATCTCGACCACGGTCACGCCGTCGAGCGGGCCGCCGGCGCGCGCGATGCGCGCGGTCAGATTGAGATCGAGCAGGAAATTCTGGCCGAGCGATTTCCTGGCCGACAGATCCGTGCCGCCGGATGACCTCGCGCAGCGGCGGCAGATCGTCGAGCGCGCTCATGCGGCATCGGCGGCCGGCGCGCGCGCGGCGAGCCGCGCCGCCAGGCGGAGCGCCGCGATCAGGCTCGCCGGATCGGCGCGGCCGGTGCCGGCGATGTCGAAGGCGGTGCCGTGATCGGGCGAGGTGCGCACGAACGGCAGGCCGAGCGTCACGTTGACCGCGTGGTCGAAGGCGAGCGTCTTGATCGGGATCAGCGCCTGGTCGTGATACATGCACAGCGCCGCGTCGTAGCTCGCGCGCGCCGCGGCGTGGAACAGCGTGTCGGCCGGCAGCGGGCCGCGCGCCGCGATGCCCTCCGCGCGCAGCCGCTCGACCGCCGGCCGCACGATGGCGATGTCCTCCTCGCCCATGGCGCCGTCCTCGCCGGCATGCGGATTGAGGCCGGCGACCGCGAGGCGCGGGCGGGCGATGCCGAAGCGCGCGGCGAGATCGCGCGCGATGATGCGGCCGGTCTCGACGATCAGGTCGGCTCGAGCGCGGCGGGCACCTCGCGCGAGCGGCAGGTGGATGGTGACCGGCACCACGGCGAGCTCGGGCGACCACAGCATCATCACCGGCTGCACCGCGTTGCCGGTCGCTCGCGTCGCGAGCTTCGCCAGAAATTCGGTGTGACCGGGCTCGGCAAAGCCGGACCGGTAGAGCACGTTCTTGGCGATCGGATTGGTGACGACGGCGGCGGCGAGGCCGGCGAAGCACGTGCCGGACCGCGAGGTCGATCGAGGCGATGGCCGCCGGCGCGCTCGATGCGTCGGGACGGCCGGGCGTCGCGGTGACGGGCAGCGCCGAGCTCGACCACCGGCAGGGCGCCGCGAACACCGCGCCGCGCTTCGCGCGGCTCGCATGCCGCTGACCTGCGATCGGCAGGCCCAGGCGCTGCGGCGCGCCGCGCCATGAAGTCGCGTGATCGCCGATGACGTAGAACGGCGGCAGATCGAGTTCGCGCCGCTGCCGCCATACCGCGATGGTGATGTCCGGGCCGATCCCTGCCGGTTCGCCGAGCGTCAGAGCGAGCGGTCGCACCATCAGGACATTACTTGCGTTCGATCATCGCCTGCTTGCGCAATTCCTGGAGATAGCGCTTGGCCTTGATCTGGAATTTCTCGCTGAACAGCTTGTCGCGTGCCTGGCGCTTCTCGGGGGTGTCCTCGGTGGTTTCCTTGCGTTCGCACAGGGCGAACAGCTGGATGCCCTGCGGCGTCACCTCCGGCGCGGTCAGATGCCCGATCTCGGTCTTGTCGAGGATCTCGCGCAATGCCGGCAGCAGATCGGACGAGCTCTTGACGATGACGTCGCGGACCGCGACGTCGCGCAGGGTGCGGGCGAACTTCAGTCCGCCATCGCAATCGGTGAAGCGGCCGCGCAGGGCTTCGGCGTCCTTGCGGCGCGCCTCGGCGAGCTCGCTCGCGCCCTTCGGCACCAGGAACAGGATCGGCCGCAGCCGGTAGACGTAGCCGATCTGGTTCTTTTCGTCCTTCTTCTCGGTCTGCAGCACCGCGAGGATGTCGGTTTCGCGAACCTGCAGGTCGCCCTGGAACTTGCCGCGAACGATGTTCTGCCAGATCGGTGTCGGCGCGGATCCTCGCCTTGAGCGTGGTCGGCGTCGACGCCGCCCTGGGCCAGCACCTGGGTGAACTGCTGCGGCGTCATGTTGTTCATGCGATGCGCCATCTCGGCAAAGCTCGCATCGACTTCACTGTCCGGAATCTCGATCTTGTAGCGCTGCCCGATCTGGACCTTCAGCTTCTCGTCGATGAGTTCCTCGACGACTTCGTTGCGCGCGGCGGGCTTGTGGGTGGAGAGCTGGACGAATTTCATCCGCTGCTCGATGTCGTAGGTGGTGATGACGTCGCCATTGACGATCAGCGCCACCTGCTGGGCGCGCGCCAGGTTCGATGCCGTCAGCGCCGCGAACATGCAAGCGACGGCAACGGATATGCGATAGATTCGTCCGTCCGGGTTTCCTCGGGTTTCCATCATGTCTTCACCTCCGCCGAGCCGCGGGCCGTAAGCCTCTGACCGATTTTATTCACCCATTCAGCGGTTCAGGCAAGACCGTGTCCCGACGACCGTGTCCCGCCGGCCGGAATGTTCGACGCCCCTTAGAAGTTGCCGCCTCCGAGGGTGCGCAGGTTGAATTGCACCATCACCGTCTGGTTGGCGGTGACGTTGCCGCTATACGTGTAATCGGTGAAATAATTGAGCGACAGAATGAAGCAGTCGTCGATATAGCCGAGGCCGAGCCGCGTCTGATCGAACTTGCCGGCCGCGATATCGTAGCGGGCGCCGCCATTTACCACCCAGTTCTCGTTGAACTTATAGGCCGTCGTGGTGAGGATGCCCTCGCGCCGGTTGAGGAAGCCGAGCTGGGGCTGGGCGGCATAGTCGCCGAACATCACGGTGCCGGTCCAGCGGTCGAGGGTGGCGCGCGCCTCGACTTCGAAGCGCTGCAGGCTGAAATCGGACTGGTCGAAGCGGAACCGCGAGGTGAAGGAATAGATCCTGTTCGGCTGGTAGGTCACTCGCGCCACATAGTCGGAGGCGGGCTTGTCGAGGCCGCTTCCGAGACCGGTATTGGTGGCGTCGCCCACCGCGAAGGAGTTGGTCCCGAACAGCTGGTAGGACTGGCCGAACAAGGCGTCGACGTAGCCGCCGCGATTGAATTGGGCGGTGTACTCGACGCCCACATTGGCGCGGCCGCCGCCCTCGACCCGGTCCCAGCCGGCGAATTTGTCGACCTTGAACAGATTGGTGTCGTCGAACACCAGGCTCTGGGAATCTTCGTTCGGCAGCTTGCCGATCTCGGTTTCGCTCGGCCGCACGATGAGCTGGCCGATCGGCTGCGACCGTCTGGGTGCCCCAGGGTTCGATCGCAACGAAGGGATAGCGGTATTCGAGGCCGACCGTGGGCATCAGCCGCGACACCTCGGTATCGCCGGGGGTCAGGTAGTTGGCGACGCCCGGCTGCGCCTGGACCGACACCGCGGCCGCATCGGCGCGCAGCGAGGCGAACGGCGTGAACACCTCGCCCAGGGGATCGATGTATTGGCTGCGCCAGGTGGTCTCCGCCGACACCCGCGAATAGGTGCCGGGAAAGCCGCGCAGCAGGCAGTTGGGCGCAATTTTCTGGGCGGTGTCGGCGTTGTTGCCGCACCAGCTGTTGACGACGGCGTTCAGGCTGATGGCATCGTAGCTCGCCGTCTGGCGCGACAGGCTGGTGAAATTCACGTTGTAGCTGAGTTCTCCATTGAACACCGGCTGCTCGAACGTGTAGGCGTAGTCGAGTACCGGCAGGATGACCGGCAGCGTGCTCTGCACATCCGATTCGGAATATCCGTAATACTTGATGGTGCGCATGTCGAAATAGCTGCGGTCGCCGCGACCGGTGAGGTAGAGCTGCGACACGCCTTCGGTCAAAGCGTTCAACTGCGGGTCGGTGCTGGTCTGCTGCAGCGGCATGATCTTGTAGTCTTGAAAGTAGGTCTGGTCGGTGACCAGGACGCCGTCAAAGCCCCACGTCCAGGCCGGCGACAAGGCGAACTTGGCCTGGGTTTCGAGGGCGCCGCGCCACTGGCGGAAGCCCGGCGTCGTCGATGCCGTCGCTGCGGATGAAGTAGTTCGGGTCCAACTGGTCGATGCCCGAGGCGCGGAACGTCAGGCTGCCGGTCTCGAAGCGCTCGCGGAATTCGGTGCGCAGCAGCGGACCCTGGGTGGTGGTGATGCGCGGCGAAATGGTCAGGTCGTAATTGGGCGCCAGCGCCAGGTAGTACGGCGTTTCGATGCCGAGGCCGTAGGCCGAACTCGTCGTGATGATCGGCATCAGGAAGCCGGACTTGCGCTTCACGCTCGGGTCGGGTGCGGAGAAGTAGGGGAAGTAGGCCAGGGGCACCCCGAAAAACTCGATCCGGGCGTCCTCGAAATACATCATCTTCTCGGCTTCGTCGTGGATGATGCGGACCGCCTTGACCTGCCACAGGGGTGGCTTGCGAGGATCGTCCTTGCACGGCTCGCAGGCGGTGTAGACGCCGCTCTGGAACACCGTGTAGTTGGCATTGGTGCGATCCGCCCGGGTGGCTGCCATCCGGGTGTCGTCGATGGTCTCGAGGCGAAGCGAATCGATGAAGCCGTTGCGGAAATCGTCGCTGAGGTCGAGCTGTTCGCCATAGCTGACCTTGCCGTCGGCTTCGGTCAGGCGGGCATTGCCCTCGGCATGCAGCCTCTTGCTGCGCTGGTCATAGACGACCTTGTCGGCCTCCAGCGTCGCGCCGCTGTAATAAATCTGAACGTTGCCGACGGCGGAAACGAGCTCGTTGGTGTAGTCGTATTTGATCTCGTCCGCCTGAACGAGCATCTGCGCCTTGCCGTTCTTCTGGGGGATGACGCTCTTGGCGGCGGGCTTCGGCCGCAGCTGTTCGCGAAAGGTGAGGAATTCGCTTTGCGCGGCGGCACGCTCCACGGTCGCGCCGAGCGTGAAGGCGACAGCCAAAACGGCAAGCGCCGCCGCAGCGAGGCGAGCGCTGCCGCGCCAGACGAGCGGGCGTGCACCGGCAGCGCCCGCCATCATCGGCTACCCCGGTTCAACAACGCTCCAAACCCCGCACTGCCGCCCCATTTCGCAGGTGCACCAACGCCTGCCATGGCAGCCCCCGAATCCACCATGCCCGGTTTCATCGTCCCCACGATGACCATAGCCGGAATTTGCGACGCGACGCCATATGAAAGCCGACGCTTTGCGGCACCGCGGACGAGAGTCGCTGACCGTGTTGCAAAGCGGTCATAACGGCTTGAAGGATGCCCCGAGGCCCCGCGCGGGACGCGACCGGGCTGCTCGCCTGGAAGGAAGGGGCAAGCACCAAGGTCGGCCGGGCTGGTCATCTCCAGCCACCGATGAGAATTGACAGAAACTGCGCAAACCATCACGCAATACACCCGACCGGCCGTGCTGTCGCAACGATCCGGATCCCCAGTGGCGCCAGCCCCCGCGAAGCGCCGAGCCCCCAACCAATACAGATTAACCTATTCGATCCACAAAATGGCCGCGGCAAGGCAAAGCTGTTGAAATTCAATGGAGAATGGTTAAGAGCCTGTACCAAGGGGCAATCCGGCCCGCGCGGTGGGGCTCCACCGTCCGCCCACGGCACATGCGACTCAGGTCTTGAGTTGGGTGTCGCGGTTCCGGTCGTACCGCCGGCGATCGATTTGTGCGCCTCAGGCGGGTAGGTTTGGCGTTTGCAACCGGAGCAAGGAATTCGGGTGATGGCAATGCAATTGAAGATCGAATTCGACCGTTTCAAAGCGCCCAGCAAGGGCGTTCTCATTGCGTTTTGCGACGATGCGCTCAAGATCGGCGCTGCCACGGGCAAGCTGCTCGGCGACGCGGCCGCCCTCATTGCCCGCGCTGCCGAGGCGGACGGCTTTACCGGCAAGAGCGGGACCACGCTCGATGTCATCGCGCCGGCGGGACTCAAGGTGTCGCGGCTCGTCGTTATCGGCTGCGGCAAGGTTTCCGACCTC
>CAWCJX010000100.1:0-31728 GCA_963795865.1 uncultured Alphaproteobacteria bacterium | reverse complement strand
CTGGGCGGCATCCACGGCCTCGCGGACCTGTTCTTCGCCGTGCTGACCTGGCTGACCGGCCTGGCCGCGGTGTGGCTGCTGTGGCGCCCGGCCTCCAGAGCGTTCTTCAAGCCGCAGGCCCTCAGCAGCCACCCCGCGGCCCCGGGAAGCGATACCGGCATGCGGCATTGACGCGGCCAGCGTGAACTCGTCTGGCGCCAGTTGCGGATAACGGATGTGGGGCATCCGAGCACCAGAAGGGTATGGACATGAACAAGCCAGCCGGACCGCTGCGGCCTGCTGCGCAGGCGCCGGTGCTGAACGCGGTCAAGCTCATGTACGCCGCCGCTGCCGTCATTACCGTCGCCCTGATCATCTCGGTGACCCTCATCGGCGACGCGAAGGCCGCGCTCCGCACGGCGAATCCCAGCCTCACCGCGGCCCAGTTCCGCGACCTGAACGGGCTCATCACGCTAGCGATCGTCTCCGGCCTGGTGGTGGCCGCCCTGTGGCTGTGGATGGCGCGGGCGAACGGCCAGGGCCGGAACTGGGCGCGGATCCTGGCCACGGTGCTGTTCGGCCTGGCAACGCTGGAGCTGATCACGATTACCACATCTGACTCGGCATTCGAGGTCGGGCCCGCCATCATGGGCGGCGTGCCGCCGCAGAATCCGAACTTCACGGGCCGCGACACGATCCTGATGGATCTCAAGACGGCCCTCTGGGAGCACAACCGCGCCGCCGTGCTACCGCACACGCTGCACGGACTAGGCGGAGTAGGCAAGAGCCAGCTCGCGATCGAGTATGCCCGCCGGTTTCAGGCCGACTACGAACTGATCTGGTGGATCCCCGCCGACGACGAGGCCTACATCCGGCGGTCGTTCGTTTCCCTGGCCAGGCGCCTCAACCTGCCCGAGAGCAACGACTGGAGGTACACGGTCGAGACCGTGCTCGAGCAACTCCGGCTCGGCAGTCCCACGCCCAACTGGCTGCTGATCTACGACCGGGCTGACGATCCGCAGAAGCTGCAGACCTTCCTGCCGAGCGGATCGGGGCGCGTGCTCATCACCTCTCGCAACCAGAGCTGGGTCAATCAGTCAACCGTGTAGACGCGCGTTTCTGGGTGTTCCGGCATGCTGCAACTGACGGCGAGCCACTTGCCGTCGGGAGAGAGCCCATGACTTCCGCCGCAATTTGTTGCAGCGCCGGTATCGATGAGTGTTGCTGCGCCGTCTTCCGCGGGGACGCTATACATGCGGCCATCACGATTGAAGATGAGGGTCTTTCCATCATGGGTCCAGATCGGCGCCTCCATGCGGCCACGCAGGGAGGTAACTACTCGCGCGTCGCGAGAGTCTTCCTGAGTCTTGATCATCTGGAGCGTGCTGTAGAGCGCTAACTGACTGGGAACCGTGGGCGAGGCGAGCGTCTTGAACTCGAGGTTGGAGAAGACGGCCTTCTCAACGACGTCCTTGTTGTGCGAGCAGACGCCGATTCCGGCATAGAATGGTCCGTCGAAGTTGAGCTTGACGGATGCGCCCACCTGGTGACGTCATCAGTGGTGATCTTATCCGCCGGCAGGCGACGCAGGGGAGCCGCGTACTCCCGCAACGTCATTTCCCACTGCGCAGCGTGCTTGCCGTTGCGCCATGACGGCCGCATGGCCTCAATCACGCGGTCGGCGCATTCGCCGAACGTAGCGCCTTCGGACGGCCTTCTGGCGTCCTTCGGATTGATCCCCTCCGCGAGCTTGGCGCGGGCTTCCGAGGCCAGCTCGCGGGCGCGTGCGAGCGTCACGTCGCGCGCCGAACCGAAGCCGATCTCAGTGGGCTTGCCGTGCCAGCGGAAGAGAAACACCCACCGCCGGCCGCCGTTCGGCGAAATCGAGAGATAGAGGCCGCCACCGTCGGCATGGCGCCCATGCGCATTGATTGTGGCCGCCGCCCGCGCGTTCAGCCGGTTGATTTTCCGCGCCATCGCTGCATCCTGCCCTAGCACGTGCCTGCACTTGAGCCGGATTGTAGCGAACAATGGCGGGCGAGGAAAGACGAAGAGTGACAAATAAGGCCCGTCAATTCAATGTTTCCGAGAAGGCTACCGAACCAGAGCGAACGTGACCGGAGGATAGTATGGCGAACTCCTCTCCGCCAGTTCGGAATGGAACTGCGAGCGCCGGGCCTAACCGATTTTACGCCCGAAGCGGCGGCTGCAGCGTAGGGATAAGCGGTGCCGAGACAGCCGTGGCTACGCTTTGGGCCATTGCTCGTCACGCCTCCTGCTTGGTCCTTGGCGAGACGGCCAGTCCGAGGAACACGAGAACGGCCTGGTTGAGCCGCAGGATATCCTCGTCGTCCAGCCTGCCGACGCGCGCGCCGACCTTGGTCTTTGGCACGGTGGTGATCTTGTCCACCATCAAACGGCACGCCGCCCGCAGGCCATTGCGCTCGTTCGGCTCCACCGGCAGGCGGAACAGCGGCGCGTCCGTCTCGTCCGTGGTGAAGGCGCAGATGGTGATCGAGTCCGTCGCGTCGAAGCTGTCGTCCTGAACGATGACGACGGGGCGCGGCTTGCCGGCATAGTCCTTGCCGCCGGCGACGGTCCAGATGTCGCCTCGCCTCATTCATCGCCCCAATCCGATACCGCGTCGATGAACGCCTGATCCTCCTGGGCGTGAGCGCTGGCGGCGACGGCCGCTGACTGGCGATGCGCTTCCGACCGGAAGGACGGCGAGCGCACGTCCGGCACCCAAATCTGGATCGGGCGCAGACCCTGCGCGCGCAGCCGCTCGCGATGTTCCCGCACCTTGATGCGCGAAGGCTTGGGCTTTGATGCCGAGGCCATGACAATTCTCCGATATAGGTTACATGTAACCTAACACGGGTTGTCGGATTTAGCCAGCTCTTTGCCGCGCTATCGCTACCGGACCGCATCCCTCTCTTACCGGCCTTTACGGCCTGGCCCCAGGAGTCGTCGCACGCCAAGCAGGTGAGGAGCTACCTCCTCGCGACCGCGTGTACCGGCGACAAGTTCATCCTGCCAGCCTTCACGTTCAACTACGGCGTCGGGCTCGATCAGGATTCTCCGGACTGCACGCTCATGCTGTTCGCCAACCGGAGCGACGGCACCAACGCTTGGCCCGGCATCCTCATGCTGCCTCAAAGCGCCAAGCTCGACACGACGGACGGCGCGCACCGCCGCTCGCAGATCGCCGAGATCCTGGAGAGCCCGAAGGTGACCGACGGACAGAAGGAGGCCCTCAAGCGGAACGCGGTCGACGTGAAGATCGTCTTCGAGGACAGCCGGAACGACAGCCACCAGGACTTCGCCGATTGCGGCAAGGCCAAGTCGATCCCGAAGTCGCTCGTTACGACTTTCGATGTTCGCGATCGGCGCAATCAGCGCAGCCGCGACTTGGTGCAGGCCAGCCCGTTCCTGTCGAAGTACGTCGACGCCACCGCCTCCAACGTGAACCTCTCGTCGAAGTCGCGGATGATCTGGTCGATGAGCGCGATGCGGATGTTCATCGGTCACATCGTAGAGCACCACCCCAACGTCGATTGGGACGAGACCAAGAAGACGGCGGGCGCCGAGGATTTCTTCGCCGAGCTGATCCGCCACCTCCCGCAGCTGGCGGCGCTGGAGAAAGCGCGCAAGGATCCGACTTCGGGGGTGACCACCGGGTCGCTGCGTGACGTCCAGGGCGGCGACATCGCCTTGCGCGGCATCGGCATGTCGATCTTCGCTCGGGCGTACCTCCACTGCGTCATCGAGGGCGTAGACTTCGCCCAGATGGCGGCGAAGCTTGCGACGCTGGATTGGAACCTGCTCGACTGCGAGCGGTCCGACCTGCCCTCGGGCCCCACCTACGCGGTGGAGGTTGCCAAGCACTCCCGGCCGATGTGGGCGCATCTCCTGGTGATCGGCGAGTCGCGCTACCGGATCAGCTCCTCGTCGGTCGACGCGGACTCGGCCTGGGAACGCATTTGCAAGCACGTCTTCGGCGACATGCAGAACGCCGCCTAAGCCAGTGAGGCGGGGGCTTCGCCCTCGCCCCACCACCCCGACGTCGAGATGGCCCCCCTCGCTGGGGCCATTTTCGTTTGGCGGACACGGCCAATTATAGGGCTATAGCGCAAACACAGTGCTCATTATCGTCGGGCATGGCCCGCTAGAGCCGCGCCCCTAGACCGGACGCCCCAAAGAGGGGGTTGACTTAGCCGCCGGTTACACAAGGATGGGCGGAGCGTAGCGGAACCTGCGATGAACCGCGCCGCGGAAGGGCCCTGATGGTTCGAGGGCTCGACCCGGAGTCGGGGCGCGCCGCGGGTTGCGCTCCATCCGGGCTGCAGGAGGGCACTCATGGTCGAGACGACATCCCCGAACACCGCCATCGTTTGCTGCTTAGCCCTGACGGGCGTGGTGCTCGGCGCCGCGCCGCCCGCGCAGGCGCGGGTGACCCAGGTCGTGATCACCGCGACCAAATCGCCGACCTTCGGCGGCAAGAGCTTCGGGGCGGTCGGCCAATACGAACGCATCAGCGGCCAGATCGTCGGCGAGGTCGATCCCGCGGACCCGCTCAATGCGATCATCGTCGACATCGGCCTCGCGCCGAAGAACCCCAACGGCACGGTGAGCTACTCCACCGACTTCCAGATCCTGCGCCCGATCGACCGCACCAAGGGCAACAAGCGGCTGCTCTACGAGATCACCAATCGCGGCCGCACCAATGCGCTGGAGACGCTCAACGACAGCAAGACCGGCAACGACCCGACGACGTCCGGTGAAGCCGGCAACGGCTTCCTGATGCGCAACGGCTACGTCCTGCTCGAAACCGGCTGGGATTTCTCGGCGCCGCGCAACGGCAAGCTCTTCACCGCCACCGTCCCGGTCGCGAAAAATCCCGACGGGTCCGCCATCACCGGCCCGAACACCGAAGAATTCGTCATCGACAAGGGAACGACGGCGGCGGCGCGGCGCCTGACCTATCCGGCCGCGAGCGCCGACAAATCGAAGGCGAGCCTCACCGTGCGCCGCAACTATGCCGACGCGCCGATCCCGGTGCCGGCGAGCGGCTGGGACTATGTCGATGCGAAATTGAACGCGGTCAAATTGACGTCGGGCGATTTCGGCGGGCCCGGCTCGTTCGGGTCGACCGCGCTCTATGAGTTCACCTATGTGGCGAAGGACCCGGTGGTGGCCTCGCTCGGCCTCGCCGCCATCCGCGACATCGCGACCTATCTGCGCAATGCCGAGACCGACGACAAGGGCACGCCCAATCCGCTCGCCGGCGACGTGTCCTACATCTATTCGTTCTGCTCGTCGCAGCCGTGCCGCACCATGCACGATTACGTACAACTCGGCTTCAACCAGCCCGAGCGCGCCGCCGGCGCGGTGCCCCCGGCATTCGACGGCATCCTCAACTGGAAGGCCGGCGGCAGCGGCCTCTTCATCAACTACCGCTTCTCCCAGCCGGTGCGCACCCACCGCCAGCACATCGCCCGCTGGACGCCGGAATACCAGTTCCCGTTCGCCGACCAGATGCTCACCGACACCGTCACCGGCAAGACCGATTCGCGGCTGCGCCGTTGCGAGGCCACCGCGACTTGTCCCAAGACCTTCGAGGCGAATTCGTCCAACGAATACTGGGCGAAGGCGGCTTCGATGATGCAGACCGACAGCCTCGGGCACGATCTCGGCGGCGTCGCCAATGTGCGCTACTACCTGCTGTCGAGCCTGCCCCACGGCGCCGGCAACGGACCCGGCATCTGCGCCCAGCCGCGCAATACGCTGCGCCCCAACGCGGCGTTGCGGGCGCTCCTGGTCGATCTCGACGCCTGGGTGGCGGCCGGGACCGCCCCACCCGCCGACCGCATGCCGCGGGTCGCCGACGGCACGCTGGCGCCGCCGCTGCCCCAGGAGGCATCGGGTTTCCCGCGCATTCCCGGCGTGGTCTACAACGGCGTCCATCACACCGGAGATTTGTGGGACTTCGGCCCCGACTTCGACAAGGGCTTCGTTTCGGTGCTGCCGCCGCGGCTCGTCGGCATGCCCTATCCGGTGTTCGTCCCCAAGGCCGACGCCGACGGCAACGACATCGGCGGCGTCAGGCTGCCGGAGGTGGCGGTGCCGGTCGCGACCTATACCGGCTGGGCGTTGCGCGCCGAAGGGCTCGACGGCTGCGACGCCGCCGGCCAGAAGATCGCCTTTGCCAAAACGCGGGCCGAGCGCCTCGCCGCCGGCGACCCGCGCCCGTCGCTGGAGGAGCGCTACCCGGACCACGGCGCCTATGTGAGCGCCGTCGCGCGCGCCGCCCAGGCGCTCAAGGCCGAGCGCTTCCTCCTCGACGAGGACGTGGCCGCCGTGACCGCCGCGGCCCAGGCGGCGAGCGTACCCTGAGCCGGCGCGACGGGACGCAGGGCCGGGATGGTGTGAGGCTGCGCCGCTGCGACCCAGATTATCAACCCCGGGGGCTTCGAGGATCGGCGGCATCATCGACGGGAATGCGTCAAAGTCACCGCCAGAGGGCCGTGACGGCTCTGCCGGTCGCGGCGTGCACGTGCAGGAAATGAAGCGAACTCATACGGCCATCAGGAGGTGACCCATGCATTACCGCAGTTTGATCGGTGCGATCGCGGTGGCGACGCTGGCGATGACGGTCGGCGGCGCGCGGGCCGACGATGCGAAATACCCCGACTGGAAGGGCGCATGGGCGCGGTGGGTTCCGACCAACTCCGCCCGTGACACCGGTAATGGCGGTACCGGTTTCACCGCCGGCGGCCAGCCGTCGTTCGACCAGACCAAGCCGTGGGGCTTCGGTCAGCAGGCGCCGCTAACGGAGGAATATCGCAAGGTCCTGGAGGCGAGCATTGCGGACCAGGCCCAGGGCGGGCAGGGCAATTTTGCCGGCCACGCGCTGTGCCTGCCGGCCGGCATGCCGCTGATGATGATCGCGTTCCGGCCGCTGGAATTCGTCGTCACGCCGGAGACCACCTATATCCTGATCGGCGGTTCGGACCACTATCGGCGCATCTTCACCGACGGCCGCGACTGGCCCAAGGACCTCGAGGCGACGTTTGCGGGCTACACGATCGGCCACTGGATCGACGAGGACGGCGACGGCCGCTACGACGTCCTGGAGGCCGAGACGCGCGGCCCGTTCAAGGGGCCCCGCGCCTATGACGCGAGCGGCCTGCCGCTGCACTTCGACAACCAGTCGGTCTTCAAGGAGCGCATCTACCGCGACAAGGCCGACCCCAAAATCCTCCATGACGTCATCACCGTGATCGACCACGCCCTGACGCGGCCGTGGACGGTCGACAAGAAATACGTGCTCGAGCAGAGTTCGCACCTCGAATGGGACGAGAGCTATTGCACCGAGAACAGCGCCTATATCGCCATCGGCAAGGACAATTATTACCTCAGCGGCGACGGCATGCTGATGCCGGCCCGCAAGGACCAGCCGCCGCCGGACCTGCGCTATTTCAAGCAGACGCAGAAGTGACGGCGGGCATTCGTCACCCCGGCCGCACCGCCGCTGCGAGCTTGGCGAACAGCGGATTGTCGCGGGTGAAGACGTAGTCGATGTCGGCCACGATGACGCTGTCGGCGCCGTGCTCGCGCAGGAACGCGGCGAGCCGGTGGATGGCGTCGGGCGGACAATGCAGCGTCAGCATCCCCGACGAGGTCGGCCCGCCGAACGGCGTCGCGACCCCGAACTCCGACCTGGCGAGATCGAGCAGGGCGTCGTTGCAGCCGGCGAAGCGAGTGCGCACCTCCTTGTAGCGGCGCGCGCGCGCCTGCGCCTCGATGCGGTCGAGGATCAGCGCCGCGGCGGCGAGTTCGCCGTCGCCCCAGGACGCCGCGCGGGAGGCGACGAGGTTGGCCTGCGAGCGCAGCATGGTGCCGTCCTCGATCACCTTGAGGCCGTTGGCGGCGAGGGTGGCGCCGGTGGTGGTGATGTCGACGATCAGCTCGGCCGTGCCGGCGGCGGGCGCGCCTTCGGTGGCGCCGGCGCTTTCGACGATGCGGTAGTCGACGATGCCATGGCCGGAAAAGAAGCCGCGGGTGAGATTGATGTACTTGGTCGCGACCCGCAGCCGGCGGTCGTGCCGCAGGCGGAACGAGGTCGCGACGTCGTCGAGGTCGGCCATGTTGCGCACGTCGATCCAGGCCTCGGGCACCGCGACCACCACATTGGCATGGCCGAAGCCGAGGCCGTCGATGAGCGCCACCTTGGCGTCGGCCGCGGGAATCATTTCCCGTACGAGGTCCTCGCCGGTGATGCCGAAATGCACCGCGCCGGCCGCGAGCTGCTGGGTGATCTCAGACGCCGACAGGAACGCGACCTCGACGCCGTCGAGCCGGGCGATGGTGCCGCGATAGTCGCGCACCCCGCGCGGCTTGACGAGATCGAGCCCGGCGCGGGCAAAGAAGCGCTCGGCGTTTTCCTGCAGCCGGCCTTTGGCGGGGACCGCGAGAACGAGCGCGCTCATGGCCGGCCTCCGCGGGGCGCCGAGCGCGGCGAGCCGCTCGATCCACACCGCAAGGCCGACCGCAGCGACCGGCCGGGTGCTGCCGAGCCGGGTCAGCAGCGCGTCGTAGCGGCCGCCCGCGACCAGTTGGCCGTCGATGCGGCCCTGCCGGTCGTGCAGTTCGAACACGAAGCCGGTGTAGTAGTCGACGCCGCGGCCGAAGCCGGTCTCGAAACGGATGCGGGTGACATCGACGCCGCTGGCGGCGAGAAACCCGGTGCGGTTCTCGAACAGATCGAGCGCGGGATCGAGCGAAATCCCGGCATCCTCCGCGAGCGCGCGCAGCGCCGCGATGCAATCGTCGGGCATGCCGGCGATCGCCAGGAAGCGTTCGATCAGCGCCCGCGTCTCGCCGGGCAGCGCGCTGGAGGCGCCGAGCTCGGCCTGCTCGACGAAACGGTCGGCGATCTCGCCGATGGAGCGCCCGCCCACCGCGCTGATGCCGGCGATCGAGAGGAGGTCGGTGACCAGCGCGTGGGCCGCCTTGGGATTGGCGTCGGCCAGCGCCGCGAGCACGCCCCGGTGCTCCGGGCGGCCATTGACGGTGGCGAGCGCGAGGCGCTGGAGATCCTCGGCGAGCGACGCCTTGCGGTTGAAATCCTTGACCAGGCGCCGCTTCCATGCCGGCGCGAGATCGAGCGCCGCGATCAGCGCGGCGAACAACGACGACGTCGCCCGTCAGGATCGTAGGATCGTCGATGCCGTAATGGGCGATGGCTTCCAGCCCGAGCGACAACACCTCGGCATCCGCCGCTGCGGCATCGGTGCGGCCGAAGGATTCGATCCCGGCCTGGAGGAATTCGCCGGCGCCCATGGCGGCGCCGATGCCGGCGTCGGAGGCGCGGTCGCGAAACACCGGGCCGAGATAGCAAAAGCCGGCCGGACGCGCCGCGCGCCGCCGCCGTCGAGGCGAGATAGTCGCGGGCGACCGGGATCGTGAGGTCGGGCCGCAGGCACAATTCATGACCGGCGGAATCGGCGAGCACATACATGTGCCGCCGCATGTCCTCGCCGGCGAGGTCGAGGAACGGCTCGGCGGGCTGCAGGATCGCCGGCGCCACCCGGGCATAGCCGGCGCGCTCGTAGGAGGCGACCAGGAGGTCGGCCTGCGAATAGAGATCGGGGGGCGCGCTGGTCATTCTCGCGAGGTCTTGGCGGCATCGTTCGGCCGCGCTCTTAGCACGGGCAGGTTAAGCTTTCGATGGCGGCGCCGCCCCTAACGCAGGGGATGAGTTTGCGGGCCGCGGCCACCCCGCTTGGGGAGGGGCGACGCCGATCCCGGCCCTTCCTCCCCGGAAAAAGCGTTAACCATTGACTGCGGCGTTGACTTTGTGCCGCAGGCAGCTCCGATCCAAGTGCAGTTTCTTGCCAGTGCTCGATGGGAATCGATTGGCCCCTTGGCCTTTTTGCAGCTCGGGTCTTTCGCATCCACATTCCCAGCCTCAAACAAACCGGAGAAACAGTCCCGCAGCCCGGTCGGCTAGCGAATTGGTCACCTTGTCCGTCGTTTTTTCCTTCGACCATTCCAACAGCCGCCCGATTATCCAACTTGCGCCGCTGAGCGAGATTGTAATTGCAATAACGGACGCTATCGAGGGCGAATGAATGATACGTCCGAGGCCAGCGAGGATTGCGCCGATAAGAGGGAGCAAAACCCAGGCGACGACCGACCCAATCATGAGCGTTCCATAAAGCAAAAGTAACGCAGCCCAAAAATCACCAAGCCACCTGCTGATCCTCACCACGATTGCGGCCGCAATCCCAAAACCGAACACCACTTGCATCAATCCGAGAAACGTCGCGACAGCGGAAATGGACGGCGCAAACACCAGATGAACCGTGACATCGGCCAATGCGACCATCGGGGATATTATCGGCATGCGCGGAACTCCGAGTTTTTCGAGCCCCGCCACCCAGTTTCCGACGGTCGGCCAGCCGTTCTCGAGCGGAGACACACGGCAAGACGAAGGTCGAAGCAGATCGCTGGTTGTGATCTTCGGCATATCCAGTTGCGCATACGTCGGGTACGGCTCGATGCTGGACCTATGCTCGCAATCGCTCATTGCATCCGCAATGAGATTGGACATCGTGACAGGGGTGAAAGAACGCAGAGCAGCTAGTGACTTATTCGTTGCTTCCGGGGAAGCAAAAAATATGCACGCCAATGCCACGGTAGCCTGCACCAGAGTCTTGATGGCACGCTTGACCGCCTTATGAAGCCAGGCAGGCGGCGGCGTCGCGGTCGTATTGTGAACCTTCGGCCCAAGTTCCTCCGCAGTCTCGGGGGTGTGCCGGGGATTGGCAGGGTGGTCTGGGCCAGACATCTTCATCTCTCTGCGACGATTGGAAGAGCCGGTCGGATGCTACCCGAGATGATGCGCGACTTAAGTGAAATGTCTCACATTCGCGCCAAGCGCCTGCCCGATTGCCAGCCCTGCCCGCCTCGGCTACCGGTGGACCGCAACGAGGGCAGCGCCATGAGCCAGCAGCACATCATCGTCGAAACCAGGGGCCGGGTCGGGGTCATCCGCCTCAATCGTCCGCAGGCGCTCAATGCGCTCAACAGCGAGATGATCGGCGAGATCGCCGCGGCGGTCGACGCCTTCGAGGCCGACGCCGCCATCGGCTGCATGGTCGTCACCGGATCGGACAAGGCGTTCGCCGCCGGGGCCGACATCAAGGAAATGGCGGCCAAGACCTACATGGAAGCCTTCATGAGCGATTTTGCCGCCACCTGGGACCGCGTCGCCCATGCGCGCAAGCCGGTGATCGCGGCGGTCGCCGGCTTTGCGCTGGGCGGCGGCTGCGAACTCGCGATGCAGTGCGATCTCATCATCGCCGCCGACACCGCCAGGTTCGGCCAGCCCGAAATCAAGCTCGGCATCATCCCCGGCATCGGCGGCACCCAGCGCCTGACCCGCGCGGTCGGCAAGGCCAAGGCCATGGACCTCATCCTCACCGGACGCATGATGGACGCCGCCGAGGCCGAGCGCGCCGGCCTCGTCGCCCGCGTGGTGCCGGCCGCCGACCTCATGGCCGAGGCGATGAAGGCGGCCGAGACCATCGCCGCGCTGTCGCTGCCGTCGGTGATGGTCGCCAAGGAAGCGGTCAATCGCGCCTTCGAGGTCTCCCTGGCCGAGGGCGTCGCCTTCGAGCGGCGCGTGTTCCACGCCTTGTTCGCCACCGAGGACCAGAAGGAAGGCATGGCGGCCTTCGTGGAGAAGCGTCCGGCCAAGTTCAGCCACAGGTAGGTCTTCCGGAGCGAGGTCGGCACACGCCTGCGGTTCCGCTGCCGCTGGGCGCGCTCGCATTGGCGGGCCGCCTGTCGTCAGCGAGCCGGATGTCCCGGGACAAGGCGCCGCCATTGAGCCCATCCGCGCATTTGCCGCGATCGAGGGTCAGCGCGACCTTGATCATCTGCCCGTTGCGAAACGTGGTGAGATAAACTGCCGCCCCCGGCGCCATTGCCGAAATCATGGCGGCGAACTCGCTCGAACGCATGACGGGCGACCCGTTCACGGTGGTGATCACGTCGCCCGCCTCTATCTTCGCATTGGCGGCGGGACTGCCGGGTTCGGGCCGATCGAAAATTGCGCCATAGGGCTCCGCCATGCCGAGGCTCGCGGCGAATGCCGGGGTCATCGGATTGACCCGGACACCTATCCATCCGCAGGCATCCAAGCCTTGCGCCTGACGGACCGCGGGCCCGTTCGATTGGGTTTGCCCGGTCACGACGAGACCGCAAGTCAGACCGCAAGTCAGGACAGTCGCACTGATCGCGATGTGCATGCGCATTTGCCACCAGTCGCACGCGCAGGATCCCGAAAAATCGCCGGCGTCCCGATCATGCGCATAGGCGAAGAAGGGTCGGGCGCGATGATCCGACTTGGAGGCATCGCACTCCGCGCGCAGAGCCTCGCCGCGGGGGCGGGACGACGCGCCGGCAAGGACGCCCGAACGGGGTGTTTACCCCTTCCGCTTCTTGCGCGGAGCGCCCAGGGAAACGCCGAGTTTGGAGGCCTGCTGATAGAGCGCCCCGACGCTGCGCTTGAGTTGGCGCGCAATCGCCGTGGTCTTGGTCTTCTCGCGCGCGAGGGTCTTGAGCGTCCTTATGTCCTCCTTCGTCCACTCCCGCCGCTTCACCGTTTTCTTTGCCATCTCTCGTCTCCCTGCACCTTGGTGCGAATTCATCCCGCGACTTCCGCCCGATCGGTAAATCGCCCGCTGCTTCAATAAGCTGGTGGGCCGACTGGTCCGGCATTGTGAACCAAATGCCGTGGTCCCCGCATAGCAGACACGGCGGCGACGCGAGCGCCGCCACTTTGGTCCTTTCACCGTTTCGACTGTCAAATTCGCGGCCAACCCCTGCAGAAGCAGGAACCGGCATTTTCGCCCGCCCCGACCGCCGCCGACGCCCGCGCCAAAGTCTCCTCTCCGCGGGCCCAACCCGCCGACACGACGACGGACCGCCGGGCGCTCCGCCGCCGCGCCGCCGCGACCAAACTCCCAATCGACTTGCGGCATATTTCCTGTGCTACAATTCGCGCGAGGGTGCAACATGCTGCAGAATTTGCGAGAGCGGGCCCAACGCAGTTGGTCCGTCGTCGCTGTGAGGCAGCCGTGGGTGGGTTCGATCGGGCTCGCCGCCGCGGTCGGCATTGGCTATTTCCTGGCGGCGCGACTGAGCCTTCGGCTGCTCACAAAACCGGACGAAGTGGCGGTGTTCTGGCCCGCCGCGGGCGTCGCCGCCGGCACCCTGATCGCTCTCGGGCGTGCAGCGCGGTGGCCGGTGGCCGCCGGGGCAATGGCGGCGACCATCGTGGCCAACCTCCTGGTCGAGCGGACCGTGCTGGGCATCGATCGTCTTTGCCCTGTGCAACGCCGGGGAAGCGCTCCTCACCGCCGGGCTGATCGAACGCTACTTCGGCCCGCATTTCACCCTTGACCGGCTGCGCCACGTGCTGGGCCTGCTGGCCGCAGCGATCGTCGGGGCTGCCGTCTCCGGGATCGGCGGGACCGTCGGGTTCAGGTACTTCGAGCACTCTTCGGCGCCGCTCCTCACCACCTGGCACCATTGGTTCGCGGCCGACGCCCTCAGCATCGTCACGATTGCTCCGCTGCTGATCGGTCTCGCGGCCGCAGTTCGCGAACCCCCTTCGCGCACCGAACTCGTCGAAGGGGGCGTCGCGCTGGTGGCTCTGGCCTTGATGGGCTGGCTGATCATTGAACTGCCCCGGGAGCCGTGGGCGACCGTCATACCCATTGCGCTGCTGTTTCCGCTGCTGCTGTGGCTCGCCGCCCGTTGCCGGCCGGTGTTCTCCGCGGCGGCCGCGTTCATCGTGACCCTTACCATCGTTTGGACGACGACCTTCGGGATCGGCCTGTTCGGCGACCCCGATCTTCTTCCTGCCGACCGCATCCTTGGCGCCCAGGCCGGCATACTGGCGGTGTCGCTGTGCGCATTCGTGTTGGCGTCGCTGTTCGCCGAGCGGCGCCAGCACGAAGCCGTGTTGACCGAGCGCGAGGCCCGGCTGCAGGAGGCGCTGACCGCCGGCGCCGTGACGGCGTTCGAATGGGATGTCCTCACCGGTGCATCGCGGCGCAGCCGGAACGCCGAGCAGATCCTGGGATTCGATCCCAAACATCCGATCACCGCGGCCGGCTTCCTGGAGCGGGTCCATCCGGACGATCGCGCACGCTTCAAAGCCCATATACGCGGCGTCCGCCCCGACAAGGCGTCCTATGCGCTCACCTTCCGCTTCATACGCCCCGACGGCCAGGAAGTCTGGCTCGAGGAGACATCGAGAGCCGAGTTCGACGCGGCAGGGCGCTTCGTGATGCTCAAGGGACTGACCCGCGACATCACCGAGCGCAGGCGCGCCGAAGAACGCCAGGACATGCTGATCGCGGAGTTCGACCACCGCGTGAAGAACATCCTCGCCCGCGTGGCCGTGGTCGCGATGTATACCCGCCAGGGCAGCCGCTCCATGGACGAGTTCATCCAGACGCTGGACGGGCGCATCCAGTCCATGGCCACGGCCCATTCGCTGCTGAGCCAGAGCCGGTGGAACGGCGCCGGCCTCACCGATCTCGTCCGCCACCAGCTCGCACCCTATGCGACGGAGGCGAACATGACCGTCACCGGGCCGGACGTGATGCTCACCGCGGCAGCGACCCAGGCGGTGGCGATGGTGCTCCATGAGCTCGTGACCAACGCCGCGAAATACGGCGCGCTGTCGAGCCCCGATGGCCGGATTTCCGTGCATTGGGACCCCGCGCACGGCGCCGAGACGGCGACGCTCGCAATCGCATGGCGCGAGACCGGCGGCCCGCCGATCGCAGCCTCGGTGCAATCGGGCTACGGCACCAGCCTCATTCGCGATCTGATCCCTCACGAGCTCGGCGGCACCGTCGACCTGGTGTTGGCGCCCGACGGGGTGCGCTGCACCATCGTCATTCCGCTCGATCGCGCCTGAAAAGAGGCGCGCTACGGCGCCGCCCTTTGGGCGATCAGCGGGCGCAGAAGCGCCAGCAGTTGCGCCTCGCCAAACGGCTTCTGCAGGATGGCCACGGCCTTTCCCGGCGGGCGCGGAAGCACCTCGTAGCCGGACGTCACGATGACGCTGATACCGCGCTCATGCAGGCGGTCGATCAGGTCATAGGCGCGCTCGCCGCCGCGCAGGTTCAGGTCGACCAGGGCGACGGCGGGGCTGTGCTCGGCAGCCATGCGGTCGGCGTCGGCCGCGGTCGCGACCGGGCCCGTCACATCGGCGCCACAGGCCTTGAGAAGGTTTTTCAGGGCGATGCCGAGATGCCATGAATCCTCGACCAGAAGGATGCGCACGCCCTTGAGGTCCAAAGCCCCTCCAGCCGCGTCTTGAGCGGCTCCAGGCAGGTCATGCGCGTTTGATGAGGTCATCTTATTTCCCGGCACACCGGCCTGCTGCCAGCGCCCCCCTCCATCCTTGCAATATCTCATTGCTCGCCGGGGCGCGCAACCCACGGACAATGCGGCAAAGCCGCCTCAAAATGCGGCAGAACTGCGTTATTGTCCGTGTCTTCGAAGCGCTCGGAAGGGCCTTCGGCACGGCCGACGATCTTGCCGCGGGTCGGGCGAACGCCGCTCCGGCGGCACATGCTAGGCGCGCGCCAACAGAGGTATTAACATAACCCAGAATGGCATTTGTGCGATCGGACGCCGATGGTCGGGACCGGCTTTGGTCCCAGCAGCCTCGTCCATTGTGCGCCACCAACCGGAGCGCGGCACCAGGACTTGAAAGGACCCTCCTGGATGATTTCATCACCATCGGCAAAAAAGGATTCTCGCCTATGCCGAGCTTGAGCGACTGGAAAGTGCCGCCGGAAGACCAGCCTAAGCCCGCAGATTACGACTACGATCTCGATGCGGCCGTCGCCGCGGTGGTCGGTTTGCGCGCGGTGATTCCCGACGACGCCTTCACCGCCCAGACGCTCGGCACCGAGCGCGCCGGCAACGGCGTCCTGATCCGGGACAGCGGGCTCGTCCTGACCATCGGCTATCTCATCACCGAGGCCGAATCGGTGTGGCTGACGCCGATCTCCGGCCCTCCGGTGCCGGGCCATGCCTTGGCCTATGACCAGGAGACCGGCTTCGGCCTGGTCCAGGCGCTGGCCCGGGTGGACCTGCCGGCCCTCCCGATCGGCAGTTCGAGCCGGGCCTCGATCGGCGACCGGGTGGTCGTCGCCGGCGCCGGCGGCCTGCATCGCTCGGTGGCGGCGCGGGTGGTCGCCAAGCAGGAATTCGCCGGATACTGGGAATATGTGCTCGACGAGGCGATCTTCACCGCCCCCGTCCCACCCCAACTGGGGCGGCACTGCGGTCATCGGCCCGGCCGGAGACCTCATCGGCATCGGGTCGCTGCAGCTCGAGCAGGGACGGGAAAAGGGCAGCGCCGGCCACCTCAACATGGTCGTCCCCATCGACCTGTTGACGCCGATCCTCGACGACCTCCTGCGTCATGGACGGCCCAACCGGCCGGCCCGGCCGTGGCTCGGATTCTACGCCGCCGAGATCGACGACCGGATCGTCGTCATCGGCGTCGCCGATCGCGGCCCGGCCCAGACGCGCCGGCCTGCAGACCGGCGACGTGGTGCAGGCGGTCGCCGGCGAAACGCCGGACGATCTCGCCGGCCTGTTCCGCCGCATCTGGTCGCAGGGCCACGCCGGTGCCGAAATCCCACTGCGGATCGAGCGCGACGGCCGCAGCTTCGACCAGAAGGTCACCTCGTCGGAACGCAACCGGTTCTTCAAGGTGCCGCGGATGCATTGACGGGGTACGGACCGGCAGCCCGTTTTGGAGCGTAACATGCATATTTACTTTGACAATAACGTCGGCTTCGAAGGCGCCGTCTTGATAGGATGGGCCAACGTTGACTTTCAGCGCATTCGTTGTCTTGCGGGACGAGAAACTATCAACGAACTGCGGGGCTTCACCCATGCGTCCGCCGCTGACATCCGGAACCGAAAGCGCGAAATATTTGATGCGCTCAAACCGGCGTTCACCAAAAAAAACGAAGACCGCCAGCTGGACCGCTCGACGATACCGAGCGTGACAGTTTATTTGCGGGACCTCCATGCCTGAAGCAATCGCGCAATGATAGACTCGGGCAAGGTCAAGGAACCTAGAAAATATTTTCTTTATATCGACATTCTCGGTTTCAGCTCGCTTGTAATGCAGGACCGCATCAGAGACCTATATGATCGTCTGGACAGCCTGAATGCGCATACGCATCCTTCGTTTAGCACCATCGTTTTTTCTGATACGATTGTGATCTACAACAGAGACGACCTCGATTGGGATGAAAAGGACAAAATAGCGCTCGTCTCGCGCCTATGCGAATTTGCAGCCGATCTATTTTACCGACTTATTAGCCAGGACATTCATTTTCGGGCTTACATTTGCTGCGGCGAGTTCGTGCACTCCAAAATGCAACATATCGAGGCGTTTTACGGTCGCGCGCTCGTTCAATCGTATCATCGAGAACGAGAAATTCAGTGCAGCGGATTGTTCGTCGAAAACGACTTGGTACCATACATTGGGGTATTCGAAAGCGATATGTACGACGAGCACTCCCACTATGTGCATCTGATAGAATACCTTCGACAAATTAGCTTCGCAGAAGGCAGCTACCCTCTTGACTGGAATTCTGGTTGGGCCAATGGGATTAGAAGTTTATCTATCATATGATATCACATATCTGAGAAACATTCACACACACATGTGCAACATGTCACTGCCACCGCGCGTAAGAGTGAAATATTTGTCGGCATGGCAGATGATTTAAAAAAGACACCGGCCGCTTCTGGATGTGCTGGAACGGAGCAATTTTGATCCTCGATCTGTCTGCGACATGGATTGGGGACCCGTCCTCGCAAAGATAGGAACAAAGGAAGGATTCTTTGAGTAAGGCGCAGGCTCGATGGCCGAAATTTGTCGGCCGCACTCAAACGTAATTTCGCTTTTAAGTCATTCGCGACGCTGCAACACCCATCGGGGCGTGGATTTGCGCCGGTTCGCGCGCTCGCTCGGATTTCCCCGCTACCCCCGCGCCGCCACGGCATTGCCGACCAGCGTCTTGCCGAGCGACCAGATCGCGCCGGGCACCCGGTGCGTCGCCGCGATCACGGAGTCGAAGGCGCTCACGATCCAGTCGCAGTCCGCTTCGGTGATGACCAGCGGGCACAACAGCTTGATGGTGTGGCTGGCGTGGCCGGCGACCTGGGTCAGGATCTTGTGCTCGGCAAACAGCGGAATGGTGATCAGCTGGCAGAACAGCCCCTTGTTGGCGGACTCCAGGAGGTTCCAGCTCGCCTTGAGCTTCAATGAGGTGGGCGGGCCGAACTCGATGCCGATCATCAGCCCCTTGCCGCGGACATCGCGCAGGAACTCGTAACGCCCGATCAGACCGGACAGGCCGGTGCGCAGCCGATCGCCGAGCTGCTCGGCGCGCGACGACGAGGCGTTCGCTCTCGATCACGTCGAGGGTCGCGAGGCCCGCCGCCATGGCGAGGTCGTTCTTGGCGAAGGTCGAGCCGTGCACCACGGCGCGGTCCATGCGATCGAAGATCTTGTCGTAGATGCGCTTGCGCGTGAGCACCGCGCCGACCGGCACGTGACCGCCCGACAGCGCCTTGGCGATCAGCACCATGTCGGGCTCGACGCCCCAATGCTCGACGGCGAGGAAACGCCCGGTGCGGCCGAGCCCGGTCTGGATTTCGTCGGCGATGAACAGCGTGCCGTGGCGGCGGCACAGCGCCGCCGCCTCCTGCAGATAGCCGTCGTCGGGCAGGTTGACCCCCTTGCCCTGGATCGGTTCCACGATGAACGCGGCGGCATTGCGCGTAGCGAGCGCACGCTCGAGCGCAGCGAGGTCGTTGAAGGGCACCGCGGTGCAATCGGGCAGCAGCGGCTCGAAGCCGGAGCGGAACACCGCGTCGCCGTTGAGCGACAGGGCGCCATAGGTCAGGCCGTGAAACGAGTGCTCGCAATGGATGATGCCGGGACGGCGGGTGGCGGCGCGGGCGAACTTGATCGCCGCTTCCACCGCCTCGGTGCCGGAATTGGCGAAGAAGACCTTGTCGAGATAGGGCATGTGGCCGAGCAGACGCTGCGCCAGCAGCCCGGCGAGCGGCGACACGTCGAACTGGACGAGGCCCGGCAAATCCGCGTCGAGCACGCTCTCGAGCGCGTCGCGCAGCGCCGGGTGGTTGCGCCCGATCGCGAACACGCCGTAGCCGCTCAACAGGTCGAGATATTTTTCACCCTTGCGGTCGAACAGATATTGCCCGGTGCCGCGGCAGAAGCCGACGTCGTAACCCAGCGTCTTGAGCACGCGCACCATCTGCTCGTTGAGATGACGCGTGTGGACGGCAAAGCGATCCGCCTCGCTGTCCGCGTAGAGCTTCGCAATGTCCAGGCTCATGGGATGCCTACCGGGAAACGTTATCGCCAGCGATCAGTTAGCCTCGCGCCCGCAGAAGCGCAACATGATGGTCTGCCGGAACCTACCGAGCGCCGGCAGTCCGGCCGCCGGAATCGGATACCTGTACAGGGGGCATCGCGCACGGCGTCCATGCGGGCGGCCGCATCAGACATCCTCGACCGTGCGCGGCTTGCCCATGAGGGCGGGCTGAAACAACACCGCTGCCGCAAGCGTGCAGGCGAGCGAGAGCGCGAGCAGCTTGCCCATGCTCGACGTCCCGGGGTGACTGGAGAACCACAGGCTGCCGAACGCCGTCGCAGTGGTGGCCGCGCTGAAGATCACCGCGCGCGTCAGGCTCGACTGCAGCAGCTTGGTGCGCCCCGACCGCCACGCCATCACGAAATAGATCTTGAAGGCGACGCCGATGCCGAGCAGCAGCGGCAGCGCGATGATGTTGGCGAAGTTGAGCGGCAAGCGGATCAGCACGCAGATTTCCAGCGTCACCACGCCGGCGAGCAGCAGCGGAACCAGCGTCAGCAGCACGTCGCCGAACCGGCGCAGCGTGATCCACAGCAGGATGGAGATCGACGCCAGCGCCCACCCGCCGGCCTGCAGGAACGCCGTCACGATGGTGCGGCCGGATTCGAGGATGGAGATCGGCCCGCCGGTGGCGGCCGGATCGACGGCGAGCACGGCGCGCGCAAAGGCCCGGATGTTCTCATTGTCGTCGGGGTCGCCGGTGGGCGCCGCCGCGACGCGGATCTTTCCGTCGGCGGCGCGCCAACTGCGGGCGATCTCGTCGGGCAGGTTGTCGAGCGTGATCGGCATCGCCTTGAGCAGGTCGCGCATGTTGTCGAGGTCGAGCCGAAGCGGCACCGTGAACACGCCTTCGGCGCGCTGGCGCCGCTCCGGCGCGGCCATGGCAAGCCGTGTCATCGCGGCGGCGAGCCGCTTCGCGGCCTCCGCACCGGGACCGCTGCGATTGTCGGACGCCCGCGTCAGCTCGCCGGCACGCTGCTTCAGCGCCGCCACGATCTCCTCATCGGTCGGCGCCGCGCGCGCAGGCAGGGCCAGGACCGGATCGAGCGCCTTCGCCGCGGCGGCGATCAAGGCGAGCTTCGCCTCCTGATCGCCGGGGACGAAAGTGTCGATGGTCATCACGTCGCCGATCTGCGGCAACGCCTTGAGCCGGCGAGCCAGCTCATCGGCCGCCTCAGCCGAGGGCGCAAGCAGATTGATGGAATTCGCCCCGGTGGCGGGATCGCGCCGCAGGTCGAGATAGGTGGCAACCGATTCGACGGTGGCACTGCGCAGGTTCATCGGGTTGAAATCGAAGCGGAGGAAATAGAGCAGCGGCAGACCGGCGATGGCGACGCCCAGCGTCGCCACGATGATCGGGATGCGGTGGCGTTCCAGGAAATCGTCGACCGGGGCGAGGAAGGTGATGCCGAGCGTGTCCTGCTCGCCCGGCGGATGGAGGACGCACAGCAGCGCCGGCAGCACGGTGATGCTGGTGACGTAGGCGACGAGCATGCCGACGCCGGCGATCTGGCCGAGTTCGGACACGCCGCGATAAGCGGTCGGCAGGAAGGACAGGAATCCGGCGGCGACCGCGGCGGCGGCGAGCGTCAACGGAACCCCTGCCCGCGCGCCCGCCTGCAGCAGGGCCTGGCGCAGATCAGGCTCCTTGAACCGCTCCTGGCGATAGCGGACGCTGAACTGAATGCCGAAATCCACGCCAAGGCCGACGAACAGCACGGCAAACGCAACCGAGATGAGGTTGAGCGCGCCGACCATCATCAAGCCCAGCGCCGCGGTGACCGTACAGACCGACGAACAGCGCGATCACCACCGCCACGATGATCCGGAACGACTTCAACGCCAGCCAGAGGATCAACAGCACCACCGCGAGGGTGACCGCGCCGTTGACCGCCGCGCCTTCCCGCACCGTCGCGAATTCTTCGTTCTCGATGGGAACCGGGCCGGTCAGGCGCACCCGCGCCTGATAGCGCGACGCGAGGTCGAGGCCGGCGGCCGCGCTCCTGATCGCGTCGGTGGCTTGCTTGCCGGGCTCCAAAGAGTTGAAGTCGAGCACCGGGGAGGCCTCGATGAACTTGCGCAGATCGCCGGGGGTCGACGGCATCCCGCTGAGCAGTTCGCGCCACGAGAAGGTCGCGGGGCGATCGGCCAGGACGTTTTCGACCGGCTCCGCCGCCATGTTGAAAGCGCGCGCGGTCTGATCGAGGGTCAGTTGGCCGCTGCTGACGCCGGCGAGCCCGAACCCGACCATGCCGGCGACGCCACGCAGGCTGGGATCGGTGACCAGCGCGCGGACCAGGGGCGCGGCGCGGGCGAGCGACTTGGTGATGCCGGCGAGCTCTTCGGTCGGGAGGAACAGGAGGCCATTCCGGGTGAAGAACGGGCTGCCGCCGGGCTGGCTCACCGATTTGAATCGGCTGCTGTCGGCGGTGAGCTTGTCGGCCAGTTCGGCCCGCGCCAGGGTGGCCAATTCGGGGGTGGGTGCATCGACCACCGCCAGGATGTAGCCCCCGTTGCGGTCGGGGAACAGCTTGTCGAATTCGATTTCGCGTTGGCGCCAGGGGATGTCCCTGGCGATCAGCTTGGTAATATCCGTGTTGATGGCAAAGTGGCTGGCAGTATAGTACGCGGCAAGGCCGGCAATGAGCAGGGCAAAAGCGATAGTGCCGTAAGCAAATCTGGTGCAGAAATCGACGGTAGAGACTATGGCTGCTTTCAACATCTATCTGATTTCCTGCTGCAACCCGGCGAAGCGCGCGCGCTCGACCGACCGTGACCACCACCCAAAGCCGTTTAGACGCTGACCGGACGAGAACGTTATACTCAAAAATTCGGAATCGATGGACCTATTTGTGTCGCAGCATATGATCGCCCCGGCCAGGCGCGGCAATGCGGCAACGGCCCGCGAAAATCGCCGGCGACCAAGGCCTGCCATGCTTGAACCCCGTTCAGCCCAAAGCGTTAACGTGTTAGGGAAGGAATGCGTGATCGGTGCCCGTCATTCGTCTAGCATTTAGGCCGCTGTGGAATTCGATGCGCCGGAAGGCCATAAGGGTGAATAGCGAATCGCGGCGAGCAGGGGGTGCTTGCCAGCGCGTCTTCGGGCTTCTTACAGAGCAGGACCAATGAAAATACCGTACTTCAAGGAAGTGAGAATTGGGGCTTACCTCCTCAAGCAGAAGCTGCTCGGGCGCAAGCGCTATCCGCTCGTTTTGATGCTGGAACCGCTGTTCCGCTGCAACCTCGCCTGCGTCGGCTGCGGCAAGATCGACTACCCCGACCCGATTCTCAATCGCAGGTTGTCGGTGGAGGAATGCCTGGAGGCGGTCGACGAGTGCGGCGCGCCGATGGTGGCGATTCCCGGCGGCGAGCCGTTGATCCACCGGGATATCGGCGAAATCGTCAAGGGCATCGTGGCGCGCCGGAAGTTCGTGTCGCTGTGCACCAACGCCTTGCTGCTCGAAAAGAAGCTCGATCTGTTCGAGCCGTCGCCCTATCTGTTCTTTTCCGTGCATCTGGACGGACTCAAGGAGCACCATGACAGGTCGGTGTCCCAGGAGGGCGTGTTCGAACGCGCGTTGAGCGCGATCAAGGCGGCCAAGGCGCGCGGCTTCATCGTCAACGTCAACGCCACCATCTTCGACGGTCATTCGGCTCCCGATGTGGCGGCATTTCTCGACCTGACCGAAAAGCTCGGTGTCGGGGTGTCGATCTCGCCCGGCTATGCCTATGAGCGGGCGCCC
The DNA here is from genome assembly GCA_963795865.1 of uncultured Alphaproteobacteria bacterium. GTDB lineage: Bacteria > Pseudomonadota > Alphaproteobacteria > Rhizobiales > Xanthobacteraceae > JAJPKK01. The sequence continues at coordinate 8,474 of CAWCJX010000100.1, read as the reverse complement.
GACCAGGATCATTTCCTCAGCCGTCGCAAGACCAAGGAATTGTTCCGGCAGATCTTTGCGCTCGGCCGCGGCAAGCGCTGGAACCTCCTGCATTCCAGCCTGTACCTCGACTTCCTCGCCGGCAACCAGTCCTACCACTGCACCCCCTGGGGCATGCCGACCCGCAACATCTTCGGCTGGCAGAAGCCCTGCTATCTGCTCGGCGAAGGCTATGTGAAGACGTTCCGGGAATTGATGGAAACCACCGACTGGGACGCCTACGGCACCGGCCGCTACGAGAAATGTGCGAATTGCATGGCCCATTGCGGCTACGAGCCGACCGCCGCGGAAGCGAGCTTCGCCAACCCGTTCAAGTCGTTGTGGATCGCTTTCAAGGGGGTGCGCACCGAAGGCCCGATGGCGCCGGAAATCTCGCTCGAAGGCCAGCGCCCGGCGCAATATGTGTTTTCACGCCACGTCCAGCAGATGCTGGCGAAGATCGGCCGGCCCAAGGTTCGGGCCAAGGAACCGGCGGGCGGGAGCTGAAGGCCGTCGCTCACAACGGCGCGCAGCTAGGATTACCTGTCCGCGACGCCCCTTCCCGAAGGCGGTAACGCGGATTCGTTGCCCAGCAGGTCCATAAGAGCCGACTGCGAAGACAAACGACGGCCGGGGCCGGCACAGGGCCAGCCCCGGCGATCTCAGCCGATGCTCGATCCGCGCGGTTACGCCCGCGTGAAGGAATTGTAGACGTTGCGCACGAAGTTGACCGCGCCTTGCGGATTTGCGGGCGAGGCCCATTTGGCGTCGAGATCGGCCAGCGGCTTCGCGGCCACCACCTGTTCCTCGGTCTTGCCCTCGTCGCGCAATTTGCGGATACGGTCGCGCGCCGCAACCAGCATGTCGCGATACTCTTCGAGATTGGCCTTGGTGGCGAGCGCGCCGTGGCCGGGCACGATCTTGGTGTTGTCGTTGACGGCCTTGAGGAACAGGTTCACCGCATTGATCATGCCGTTGATGCTGCCGCCGCTGCCCCAGTCGAGATTGGGATAGTTCCGGCTGACGACGTCGCCGGTAGCGAGCACATTGGCGTCGCGGAAATAGACCCAGCTGTCGCCGTCGGTGTGGGCGTTGGTGATGTGGCTGACTTCGGCGACGCGGCCGCCCACTTCGACCTTCTTGGTGCCGCTGAGATAGGTGTCGGTGGGGATCGCATCCGCCGGCTGGGGCTGCGACCGCTGCCCGGTGAGGCCGTTGGTGCTGCCGGCGACGAGACGCAGGCGGATATTGTCCTGCGACACGATGGTCGCGCCGTCCTTGTGGAAGGCCGCGTTGCCGCCGGTATGATCGCCATGGAAATGGGTGTTGATCACATACTTGATCGGCAGCGGCGAGATTTTCGCGATCGCCGCCTTGATCTTGTCGTGGAGCGGCGCGAACTGGGTGTCCACCATGATGATGCCGTCGGTACCGACCGCGACCGTGATGTTACCGCCCTGGCCCTCGAGCATATAGGTCTTGTTGCCGAGGTCGGTGGCCTTGATCTCGACCTTGGAAAAATCGATGTTCTGCTGGGCGTTGGCCGCGCCCGCGAAAAGCACGGCGGCGCCGGCCAATGCGGCGACTGTGATCCGTTTCATGATCGTGTCCTCCTGTGATGACGTAGATATGACCGAATTGGCGCTGTTGCTGCGTCTGGCGCTTCTCCCCGGTCAAGGCTCAAGCTAATACGCGATAGGGCCGCACCGGACAAGGCGAGATGGACGAGTTGAGATCCGGTCCGGGGTCCGGCAAGCAAAGTACGGCAAGGAAGGTTCATTCATGTCCAGCAGGATACGACATATCGCCATCATCGTTCCCGATGCCGAAGAGGCCGCGAAGTTCTACGAGCAGGCGCTGGGCCTCAAGCGCGCCGGAACCGCGCGCCGCGGCATCTACATGTCCGACGGCGTCATCAACGTGGCGCTGCTGACCAGGGAGCACGAAAACGAGAAGCTCGGCCTCTATCATTTCGGCGTCTGGGTCGACGACCTCGACGCCTCCGAGAAGCAGGTCGTCGACGCCGGCGGCGCCTATCTCGCGGGACGGCCGACATCGCCCAATTCCTTTTATGAGGCGAAGTACCGCGATCCCAATGGCGTCGTGTTCGATCTCACCCATCACGGCTGGGCCGGCGCCATGAAGGACGTCGTCGCCAAGCCGTGAGCGGTCGCGTCTCCCGTCCGGTTCGCGACGACGGTGAGCGAGGTGCCATGCTTCAAGATCGTATCATCATCGTGGGCGCCGGACCGGTCGGTCTGTGCCTGTCGCTCGCACTGGCGCAACAGGACGTTCCGGTCACGCTTATCGAGGCGCTGGGCGAGGACAATTTCCTCGAGCAGGTGCCGCGGGCCGGCACCAACCATCCCGCCACGCTGGAGATGTTCGACCGCATCGGCCTCTACCGGAGGCTCGAGCCGCGCGGCATCATCGCGCCGGTGTTCCATTACTGGGACCGCGCCGACAACGAGCTGATCGCGGCCTTCGATCACGTCCACCTCGAGGACGACACGCGGTTTCCCTACGTCCTGCAATGCGAGCGCATCAAGATCGTCGAGGAGGCGCTCGCGATGGCGAAGGCGCATCCCGGCATCGACCTGCGACTCGTCTTCGACCTTCACCGGCTTCGCGCAGGGCGCATCCGGCGTCACCGCGCAATTCACCAATCCGGCGGGCGAGGCCGAGACGATCGCCGGCGCCTATCATCGTCAGCGCCGAGGGCGCGCGCAGCATCGTGCGCAAGGAACTCGACATCGAGTTCGAGGGCTTCACCTATTCCGATCTCGTGCTCAACATCGAGGTCGCCTACGACTTCCGCCGCCACGGCTATGCCGAGCGCAACTACATCTCCGATCCCAAGGAGTGGTCGAACCTGTTCCACTGGAAGGGCCCGCCCGACCGCTGGCGCGTGCATTTCCCGGTCGAGCCCGGCGACGACGAGGCCGCCATCAGCCGGCCCGAGGCGCTGCAAGCGCGGCTGCAGGCGCTTCCTTCCGACCGGGCGGCACTTCGAGATCGTCGGCAGCAACCTCTACACGGTGCATCAGCGCGTGGCGAAGAAGTTCCGCGCCGGCCGCGCGATCCTCGCCGGCGATGCCGCCCACGTGAACAGCCCGATCGGCGCCATGGGCATGAACAGCGGCGTGCACGACGCCTTCAACCTCGCCGACAAGCTGGTCGCGCATCCTGCGCGGCGAGGCCGACGAAGACGTGCTCGACCGCTACGAGCGCCAGCGCCGCCACGTGGCCGTGCAGCACACCCAGGCGCAGACCATCCGCAACAAGCGCCTGCTGGCCGAGACCGACCCGGCCGTGCGCAAGCGCAACCAGGACGAACTGCGCCGCACCGCCGAAGATCCGGCGCTGGCGCGCGCGTTCCTGCTGCGCGCCTCGCTGATCGAGAGCCTGCGCGAGGCGGAACGGATCATGTAGGCGGGCGAGCCTTGCGATTGACGATTCTCAGCGATCGTCATTCCGGGGCACCCATCTTTGCGCGAACCCGGAATCCAGCGCTGCCGTGCAGGTCGGGCGAGGTTCGATTCTTTCGCACGCGCCCCGGACCGACAAAACGCTTCGCGTCTAAATGACCTCCTCGACCCGCACGCTGCGGCAATCGAGCTCGAATTCGAGATCGCGGACCGGCGGGCGGGCGTAATGCCAGGTGAGGCCGGTGCGTGCCGCGCCGCGGCGGACGATCTCGTCCGCCATGAAGGGATGGATGTCGCGGATGGTATAGACCTGGGTCGCGGTGACCTCGCGCCAGCCGACCCCGAGCAGCGCGAGCCGTGCGGCGACCTCGTCCATCACGTAGCGCGCCTTCTCGCGCATGGCATCATCGCCCGCCTCGCCGAACCGCACGATGCGCTCGCGATAGCTGGCGTCGCCCTCCCGCGCCTCGGCGCGCCCGGAAATCACGAAACTCGGCGCGCCGACCGCGGCGGGCATCGTGAACGAAAACGCATGGAAGCTCGGCTCCGCAGGCGCCTCGATCTCCGGACACACATTGCTGCGCGCCACCGGGTTGACCTTGCCGTCGAACACGCCCCATTTGCGCAGCGTGACTACATAGGCTTCGTTGAAGGCGCGAAAGCCCTGCTCGGTGAACTGCCCCGGCGAGCGCAACTCGCAGGCGCAGAACGCGGTGAGCGGACGGCCGGCGCCCATGATGGTCTTCTCGATGCGGGCAAAGCCGTCCATCAGCGGCACCGGCGCACGGAAGCGGAAGCGCTTGATCTCGTATCCGGTCGCGGCTGCGACGCCGCCGGAAAACTGGAAGCCGCCGGGAATGAAGCGATATCCCCCCGCCGGGAAATCGTGCGCTTGCGCCATGTCGGGAACTCCTTTGCGCCGTTAAAGCATGTCCCCTTCGTCATGTGCATCCGATCGGCCGGGCTCGTTGCGCGTGGAGGAAAGCAGGCCGTGCGCCCCTGATGCGCCGCTTAATGAGGGGCGAACCGGCAGCGCGTCAAGCCGGGGCGGATTCGCGAGGATTTACCGCGGCTGCGCCTTCCCGCCCCGGCCAAATCCGGCTACCATGCCGCGCAGCCGGCGGGATTCCGCAATCCCGGTCCGGGGATCGAAATCCGAACGACCCAGAACAAGGATACGGAGGAAGCAGATGAAGCACACGAACCCGAATGCCGTCGTGATTGCATTGGTCGCTGCGGCCGGGATGGGCGCCGCCGCGCTGACTGCCGACCGCCGCCGCGGCGCAGACGCGCGGCCCAGGCGCAGACCCGCAGCGTTCCGACCTTCACCGTCGATCCCGCGTGGCCGAAAGTGCCGCCGCAATGGAAGCTCGGCGACGTCTCCAGCATGACCAGCGATGCCCAGGGCAACATCTGGGTGCTGCACCGTCCGCGCACCTTGAAGGGCGACGACTTCGCCAAGGCGGCGCCGCCGGTCATGGTGTTCGACCAGGCCGGCAACTACGTCAAGTCCTGGGGCGGCGACGGTCCCGGCTACGACTGGCCGCAGCGCGAGCACGGCATCTACATCGACGGCAAGGGCTTCGTCTGGCTCGGCGGCAACAACTGCCCGAGCAATGGCCTCGCGCGGCTCAAGCCGGTGGCCGACGACGCGCTCCTGAAGTTCACCCAGGACGGCAAGTTCGTCATGCAGATCGGCCACAGCAACCAGAGCAAGGGCAACGCCGACACCGCCAACGTGCACCGCGCCGCCGACGTGCAGGTCTATCCGCCGACCAACGAACTGTTCGTCGCCGACGGCTACGGCAATCATCGCGTCATCGTGTTCGATGCCGACACCGGCGCGTTCAAGCGGATGTGGGGCGCCTTCGGCAACAAGCCGGAGGACGACGACCATTGCGACATCGTGCGCAAGACCAACTTCGACCCGCCCGGCCCGCCGCAATTCAGCGTCGTGCACTCGCTGCGCGTCGCCCATGACGGCCTGGTCTACGTGGCCGACCGCGAAAACCATCGCGTCCAGATGTTCTCCAACGACGGCAAGTTCATCAAGCAGCACCTCAAAGGCGCCGCGCAGTTCGCCAACGCCGTCGCATTGTCGACCGATCAGGATCAGCAATTCCTCTATGTCGGCGCCGGCAAGGAAATCGCGATCCTCGACCGCAAGTCGCTCGACCAGGTCGGTTCCATCAACCTGCCCGGCATGATCGGCGGCCATCTGATCACGACCGACGCGAAGGGCAACATCTACATCGCCGCGACCGGACAGGGCCTGCAGAAGCTGAACTACCAGGGCATGTCGGCCACCGCGTCGAAGTGACCGCGTCGGCGCTTTAAGTACATTCACACTAACTGTCGTGGCCGGGCTCGTCCCGGCCACCTTGCGTTTGGTGGAGCTTCGGTGGAAACGTGGCGCCAGCGCGAAGATCGGATTGAGCGCTGCGAAATCCGGAACCGCCTTTCCCGCGAATGTCCGCTTCGCTCCCATACGGGCTACTGCTGCACCCTCAATCCCATTCCGGCGCGTAGGCGGCAGGGTTCGCGACCCGGCCGTCGGGCCGCTTGAGCGCGGCGATGCGCTCCATCTCGTCGGCGGTCAGCCGGAAGTCGAAGACGTCGAGGTTCTCCGCGATCCGCGCCGGGTTCGAGGAGCGCGGGATCGGGGCCACGATCTCCTGCTGCACGAGATAGCGCAGCGCGATCTGGGCGAGCGTCTTCTTGCGGTCGTGGGCGATCTCGGCGAGCACGGGATCGCCCATCAGGCGGCCGCGGGCGAGCGGACAATGAGCGGTGAGCGCCATGCCGTGCTGGCGCAGCGCCGCGAGCATCCGGGTCTGATCGAGATAGGCGTGGCACTCGACCTGGTTGGTGACCAGCGGCTCCGGGCAGGCGCGTATCGCCTCCTCCAGCAGCTTGGTGTTGAAATTGGCGACGCCGATATGGCGCGTCAGGCCGGCGCGCTTGGCCGCGGCCAGCGGGCCCATGCAATCGGCCACCGGAATCCGCGGGTTGGGCCAGTGGATCAGCAGGAGATCGACATAATCGAACTGCAGTTCGCCGAGGCTCGTCTCCACCGAGCGGGCGAAGTCGGCGGGACGCAGGTCGACGTGGGACACCTTGGTGGTGAGGAAAATCTCGCGCGCGCGGCACGCCGGAGGCGCGGATGCCGTCGCCGACGCCGCGCTCGGTGCCGTATTTTCGCGCGGTATCGAGGTGGCGATAGCCGAGCCGCAGGGCGATCGCGACCAGCTCCGCGGCATCCTTGCCGAGGCCCGAAGTGCCGAAGCCCAGCACCGGAATCTCGGCGCCGTTTGCCGAAAGGGTGGCGGGAGTGCTCATGTCCGCGGTCCGAGGCGCTACGGCGTGGCGGCAGTGGCGTCGAATTCGGGATGCCGGCGCGGAACTGGTCGAGCCAGCCGACCAGGGCCGGGAACTGCGGGCGCCAATCGACCTGCTTTCGCACGTCGAGATAGCCGAGCATGCAGGCCGCGGCGATGGTGCCGACGTCGAACCGCGCCGCATCGGGCGGCTGCTTGGCGAAGGCGGTGAGGCCGCGCACGACCTTGCCGCGCTGATAGTCGAGCCACGGCTCGTGGCGGAGCGCCTCCGGCCGGTGGCGGGCTTCGTAGACGATCAGGATGCAGGCATCCATGACGCCGTCGCACATGGCCTGCAGCGTCAGGGTCTCGATCCGCGCCGGCCACGCCGTCGGGATGATCTTGCCGCCGCCGGCGACATGGTCGAGATATTCCAGGATGACGCGGCTGTCGAACACCGGCTTGCCGTCGTCGGTGACCAGCGTCGGAATCTTGCCGAGCGGATTGTCGCTGCGGAGGATGTAGTCGGATCCATCGGATCGGCCTTGACCATTCGATGCGGTCCCACAATCCGAGGCGGGAGATCGCCATGCGGACCTTGCGGCCGAACGGCGACAGGGGCGTAACGCGAAGCAGCACGGCAAATCTCCATGAGGGTTGTTGCGGCCAATCTCCATAAGCGTTGTCAGCAGCGATTTACAAAACCTCGAGCCGTCATACGCGGGCTTGTCCCGCGTATCCCGATTGCCAAGGCACCGCCCCGCGATAGGGATGGCCGGACCAGACTGGACGAGCCCGGCCATGACGGTCGGCGTGTGTTTCGAGAAAAAAGATGGCTCCACTTCGGTCACCCGTAAAGTTTGTTGACGCGATCGTTCGCGTCGAATTCTATAGTGCACTGAGGACACGTCATTGGAGGCTTTGAATTGGAAGTCAGGAGGACGAGACGGCGGACGGCGCGGCCGCCTATCGCATCATCGGCAAAATCGACACCTTGACCAGTGACGATTTGGAATCTTCCTTGTCGGCTCCGCCGGGACTTCACGTATTGATTACTGTCGACTTGGATGAAGTCGACTTTATTGCTTCCGCCGGCCTTCGAGTAATTTTTGGTGACGTCAAAGGACCCCGCAGCGGCCAAAGGAGGCCTTTCGATTTCGGGGTTCAGCCTGCGGTCGTTGAGGTCTTCGAGATTTTACATCGTATCGGACGAAACGGAAGCGCGCTTGATGATGTCGAGAAGGGCGTAAATCATGAAACATCTGACACTGGCCGACGAGATCATCGTGCTGATGCTTCGCGACGACACCGGCGCGATCAAGCCTGCCCGGGCCGCTTCAGCCAATATCGCGATTGCGGGGGGCCTTCTCATGGAACTCGCACTTCTCGGTCGGATCGATACCGACCTCACGTCACTGTTCATCGTCGATCGGAATCCGGTGGGCGACGAGCTTCTCGACCATGTCCTTCAGTAGTCGCTGCCCAGCCTGTCAAGCGGTCGAGCATGTGGTGGATCAACCGACTCGGCGTTCGCGGCGGCGATCTCTCCGGGACAGTGCTTGGCCGCCTCGTCGAGGCAGGCATTCTTCGCGAAGAAGATCGGCAGTTCCTCTGGGTCTTGTCGCGACGCGCCTATCCCAAGAACTCCGGGCGTGAGGAGCACCGCGAGGCAAAGGCGCGCCTCATGTCCGTTATTTTCGATGACGTGGTG
>CAWCJX010000099.1:0-8216 GCA_963795865.1 uncultured Alphaproteobacteria bacterium | reverse complement strand
AGCCAAGGCAAAATAACTCACTAATTTTCCTCGGGGCCCCGGAATTTTGCCGGGAATTCCAACTTGTCGAGGAAAATGAAGTGAGCCGTTTGACGTATGGCAGCCGGCAAAACTGGCTCAACCAAATTCCATGAGATCAGGAGTCCAGAGACTGGTCTCGACGCTCGGAATTTGACTATCCTTCCGTGCGTCACCAAAGCAGACTAAAACAGCGTGCCGCGGCCCAGAATATTGCCCGGATCGAGCCGCCGCTTGACGGCGCGCATCGCCTCCAGATCCGCCGCGCTGTATTGCAACTCCAGCAGATGCGTCTTGCGCTTGCCAAGGCCGTGCTCCGCGGAAATCGTTCCCCCGAACGCGACTGCCTGGCGGGCGAACTCACGCAGCAGATCTCCGGCGGCCGCCGGATTGGCGGGGTCCGAAAAGATATTGACGTGCACGTGCGCGTCCCCGATGTGGCCGAAAATCACGTACCGGTCGGGGAATTCCTGCTCCAGCCGGCGTCGACCCCTGCCTACGCTCAACTCTCACCGGAAGCGGCGCTCCCGCGACCGGCGCCCGCGCGAGGGTTCCCCGGGCGCGGCTTCTCCCTTGTCGGCGCCGGTCGCGCTGTCGATCCGGACGGATTCGTCCCACGCGCCATCGCCCGGATTCCGGGTTGGCGAAGCGCTTGCCGTGTCATGAGCCCAGTCTCGCCACGACTGCCTCAGTTGAACGCCTCGAACGGGAAGGGCGGCCATTTTCATTTTGTGAAAAACAACCCCATGCAAAGTAGAATCCGGCCGACCGTCGCAGTCCGCTGGATTGTGCGGCCGCTCCATGAGCGGGCGGCGGCGGCCCACGATCCCCGCCCCGATCCCGACCGGCAACGTATTGAAAATACCTGTCGAAACAATTGCTTGAAAGGACGCCCTGGCATCGCAGCAGCGCCATATGCTACGCGCCGGCACTGATTCGCCCGGTGGTGTGCCGCCGATGAGGATTTCGAGCGATGGCTGACGAAGCAACAGCCTGTGCCGCGCGAAGGCCGTGCCCTCGATCGGCGACGAGCGCACCCGCTTGCGTCGACCAATTTACCCTGACGGCTCGTCAGGATCTAGAAGCCGATCCAGGACGAAGCGCGTCTTGTCGAAATGGAGAGCCAAAACGAAGCGCGGCTCGCCAACGTGCCGCCGCGTCTCCCAACGAGCGGTTGATCTCCTCCAACGCGATGACTTGCGCGATGCGGGTCGAAGCCTTGCGCATATCTTCGGGAGACAAGATCGCTTTCAGGACACCAGTTGAATCCGCGAGGCCGAGCAGAAGTGTGTCGCGCGAGTCCGGCACGTCGTCATTGAAAATAACAGACACGAGGCGTGCTTTTGCTTCGCGCTCCTCCCGCCCGGATTTTTGAGGATAAGCGCGTCGCGAAAACACCCAGAGGAATTGCTTGTCCTCTAGGCGAAGAATGCGGGCCTGAACCAGACGTCCGAGTATTTTCGTGGTGAGATCGTGGCTGTGAAGACCCAGACCTAACGCCCTGATCCACCACTCGCTGGGCCGTTTTTTGGGTTCCGCAGCGATCTTTTGCAGGGCAAGGTCGAGAAGCTCGTCATCAACCGGTTTCGGATCGACGATGAACAACGACTTCAAATCGGTATCGATTCGACCGAGAAGAGCAAGTTCCATGAGAATCCCGCCCGCTATCGCCATATTCGCAACGCTGGCGCACTCGGGCTTGATCGAGCCTGTGTCGTCGTCAAGCATTAGTACAACGATCTCGTCGGCAAGTGTCAGGTGTTTCAAGACTTTATGCCTCCTCACGCGCCGAGCTTTGAGCGCGCGTCGGTTTCATCCGATGCGATGGGGATGAACTTTTGCAATCCGGAAATCTCAAAGACCTCATTGACAGCAGATCGAAGCCCGAAGATCGCAAAACTTCCTTTGGCTGCAGCAACCTGCTTTGCCGTCATCAAAATGATCCTAAGGCCAGCTGAAGAAATAAAGGTGACTTCACCCATGTCAAAGATGATCCGCGGACTACCGCGGATGTCAGAGTCGATAGCCGATTCCAAACTTTGGCCTGTCGAGGCGTCGATTCTCCCAACGATACGATACACCGCCACACCGTCGGTCACTTCCCTGCTAATTTCCAAGTTAAGCTCCTCCGGTAATGCGCTGATCAGAATAGAATTAAATCCTGCGGTTTCAAGTCCCGTCGGCGCCGCCGCGCCGTGGCCGGTGGCGCTCGGGCAGGCGACGATGCCGGTGGTCAGGTTCATCAACGGCGGGTCGGCTATGCGAGGTTTTCGCCCTCGACCTAGCCCATTTCTCGCCGGCCCTTCTTGAACTCGAGCGTCCGTGCAGACGCCGTGCTGCCGAGATAGCCGATGACCGGTATCGCCGCCCCTCGCCGCGCCCCCGGTGGCCAGGCGAGCCTGCACGCGGATGCCGTCGGCCCAGAGGTAGCGCTTGGCGGAGAGATCGGGCTTGCTCCGCGCAGGTGCTCGTCGGACCAGGCGTCCTTGAGCCGAGCGACGTCGAGGCCGAGCCCGTCGGCGTCATTGCCGAGCAACGCAGTCAGCGCCTCCGCGAAGTCGCCGGTAGAAACGCCCTTGAGATAGAACAGTTCGCTGCCGCTGCGGCACCCGGTAAGGGTAACGGAACGAACCCGCTCCCGTAGGTGCAGGCGGCACGGACGGTGCCTTGGGGCGGATAACCATTTTGATTGAGCGCGGATGACGGGCGGCTCGGTCAGCGTCAATTTCCCGGCGCCGAGATGGCCCTACACCGCCTCCAACGCAAATGCTAACTTGCAGCCGAGCGTCGAAATATAATCTCGGAGAGGACATACATGCTTTACCGGATCTCGCTCGGTGCTGCCGCGCTCGTGGCGGCGCTGTGGTTCGCAATCGGGGATTCCCGGGCATGGGACGACTCGAAATATCCGGACCTCACCGGCCAGTGGCGCCCGATCGGCGGTCCCGGACGATTCGACATGAGCAAGCCCGCCGGCCGCGGGCAGCAGGCGCCGCTCACTCCCGAGTACCAGGCGATCTTCGAGGCCAATCTCGTGGATCAGGCCCAGGGCGGACAGGGCACCAGCGCGACCTACACGTGCATCTCGCCCGGCATGCCCCGCGTCACCAATGGCTATGGCGAGATGGAATTCGTGGTGACGCCGGCGACGACTCACATTCTCATCCGGCACATCGACGACGACCGCCGCATCTTTACCGACGGGCGCGATTGGCCCGAGGAGCTCAACCCGACCTTTCTCGGCTATTCGATCGGCAAGTGGATCGATACCGACGGCGACGGCCGCTACGACGTGCTCGAAGTCGAGACCCGCGGGCCTTTCAAGGGTCCGCGCGCCTTCGACGGCAGCGGCCTTCCCCTGCATGCGGACAACGGGACCGTCGTCAAGGAACGCATCTACGTCGACAAGGCGGATCCCAATGTCGCCCATGACGAAGTCACGGTGATCGACAGCGCTTTGACGCGGCCCTGGACCGTGATGAAGAACTATCGGCGCAGTCCCGATCCGCGGCCGCGCTGGACCGAGGAAAATTGCAGCGAGAACAATCATATCGAAATCGGCAAGGAAGACTACATGCTGAGCTTCGACGGCTTGCTGATGCCGACCCAGAAGAACCAGCCGCCGCCGGATTTGAAATATTTCCAGCGCGCCCAAAAACGATGACGAGAGCCGTGCGCGCCCGCGATCACGACCCGCCGCCTCGCGCCGCAGCCGCCCCGGCCATGTTCAGCGCCACGGCTTCCGCGATGCGGATGCCGTCGACGGCGGCGGAGAGAATGCCGCCGGCAAAGCCCGCCCCCTCGCCGGCGGGATAGAGGCCGCGCGTATTGATGCTCTGCAAGGTGTCGTCGCGGCCGATCCTGATCGGCGACGAGGTCCGGGTCTCGACCCCCGTCATCACCGCGTCGGCCATGGCAAAGCCCTTGATCTGGCGGTCGAAGCTCGCAATCGCCTCGCGGATCGCCGCGACCGCGAATTCCGGCAGGCAGGCGGCGAGATCGCCCATGTGCACCGCCGGGCTTATAGGACGCGATCACGTCGCCGAGCGCCGTCGAGGCCTTCATGGCGAGGAAATCGCCGACGAGCTGCGCCGGCGCCGCATAGTCGGCGCCGCCTGCCGCGAAGGCGCGCTCCTCCCACAGGCGCTGGAACGCGATGCCGGCGAGCGGGTGGCCGGGATAATCGGCCGGCGTGATGCCGACCACGATGCCGGCATTGGCGTTGCGCTCGTTGCGCGAGTATTGGCTCATCCCGTTGGTGACGACCCGCCCCGGCTCGGAGGCGGCCGCCACCACGGTTCCGCCCGGGCACATGCAGAAGGTGTAGACCGAGCGCCCGTTGGCGCAGTGATGGACGAGCTTGTAGTCGGCCGCGCCCAGCGCGGGGTGGCCCGCGCCTGCAGCCGCGTTTGCGCCGAAGCGGCAGCGATCGATCAGCGACTGCGGATGCTCGATGCGCACGCCGATGGAAAACGGCTTGGCCTCGATGGCGACGCCGCGATCCCACAGCATTTGAAAGGTGTCGCGCGCACTGTGGCCGACCGCGAGCACGACATGATCGGCCGCGATGTGGGTGCCGTCGGCGAGCATGACGCCGCGAACCCGGCGCAGCCCGTCGCTGCCCATATCGATCTCGATGTCCTCGAGCCGGCTTTCGAAACGATACTCGCCGCCGAGCGCCTCGATGGTGCGGCGCATGCTTTCCACGATGGTCACCAGCCGGAAGGTGCCGATATGGGGCTTGCCGACGGTCAGGATTTCCGGCGGCGCGCCGGCCGCGACGAACTCGGTCAGCACCTTGCGCCCGTGGTGACGGGGATCCTTGATCTGGCTGTGCAGCTTGCCGTCGGAAAACAGGCCGGCGCCGCCCTCGCCGAACTGCACGTTGGATTCCGGATTGAGCACGGACCGTCGCCACAGGCCCCAGGTGTCCTTGGTGCGCTCGCGGACGACCTTGCCGCGCTCCAGGATGATCGGGCGAAATCCCATCTGCGCCAGCACCAGCGCCGCAAACAGGCCGCACGGGACCGGCGCCGACCACGACCGGCCGCGGGCTCGCGGCCGCCGGCGCGCTGGTGACGAAGCGGTAGCTCATGTCGGGGGCGCGCGCGAGGTTGCGATCCCCGGCGAACCGCCTCAGCAGCGCCGCCTCGTCGGCGACCTCGATGTCGAGGGTATAGGTCAAGGCGATCGCGTTGCGCTTGCGGGCATCGGTGGCGCGGCGGAACACGGAATAACCAATGAGCTCCGACGCCGATATTTTGAGCCGCCCGAGGATGGCGGATTTGATCGCGCCCTGCTCGTGATCGAGCGGAAGCTTCAACTCGGTCAGGCGCAGCATGCGAAAGCTCCCCGGGCGTGGCGCCCGGCGCTGCACGCCGGCCGGCACACCCCACCTGCACGCACCTGACACGCCTTTCGAACCACGCTGCTCCCGCCGGATCGGCGGGTCAAAGCGAACCCGCCCTAAGGAATCGTCCGTGAATTTATCGCTTCAATTCACGCGAACGAACGGCCTTTCTACTCCCTCTCCCGCTTGCGGGGGAGGGTTGGGGAGGGGGCTCTCGCGACGAGTTTGTGCCGTGAAATTGCCCCCTCCCTGAGTTTCCCCGCGCGGGGTCCGCAGTTATGGGTAAATTTCTCTTAATCCATTTATCGTAAATTTTCCGTCGACGCTGCCTGTCGTCGAATCGGCAGCGCCGCAGCGCACACGCCGTGCGGTCGCGACCGGGACTGTTCGCACGAAATGGGTGGGGCAATGAAACTCCTCGAGGTCTCGACGGTGCTCGCTTTGGTGGGATCGGCCGCTCCGGCGCTGGCCCAGGAGGCCGCCTTTGTGCGCTTGGACCCGAACGCCACCACCCATGTCTATGCGGAAGGCGCCGTCATCACGCCCTCCTCATCGATCCCCAGGCCCCAGCCCCAGCCGGGGAGCGGCCCGGCCGCCGCACATACCAATGTGCATATCTTTCAGCCGGCCGGCATGCCGGCAAACGTGAGCCGGAACGCCGTCCCCGCCGCCGTCGGCCCTCCCTTCCCCGGATATTATTTCGAGACGCCGGAATTGATCGCCTGCATCTATCGTTTCGTGTCCGCGGTTCCCGGCTGCAATCCCAACACCGTTATCGCCGTGCCGCGAGGCGGCAGCCGGACGATTGCGATCGTCGACGCTTACGATGCTCCCAACGCGTTGGCCGACCTGGGAACCTTCAGCCTTCAATTCGGCCTGCCCCCGCCCAATCTGCAAGTGGTCTATGCGACCTCCAGCGGTACCCAGACCACCACGCCACCCCCCTATGATCCCGGCTGGGAGGCGGAGATATCCCTCGACATCCAATGGGCCCATGCGATGGCGCCCAACGCGAAGATCATCCTGGTGGAGGCCGCATCCAGCGCGGGCTCCGATCTGCTCGCCGCGGTGCATGTCGCCAATACCCTGATGGCGACCGCGGGCGGCGGCGAGATTTCGATGAGCTGGGGCAGCGGCGAATTCTCCGGCGAGAACGGTTTGGATTCCACCTATTTTTCGACGCCCGGCGTCGTCTATTTCGCGGCCACCGGCGACAGCCCCGGGACGTCATGGCCGTCGGTCTCGGCCAATGTGGTCGCCGTCGGCGGCACCAGCACGTCGCGCAACCCCTCGAATGGCGCTTTCATCGGGGAGGCGGCCTGGGGTGACGGCGGCGGCGGGCCGAGCGAGTTTGTCCCCAAGCCCTCGTATCAGAGCTCCGTTACAAAGCTCGGCAATATCGTTTACCGCGGCGTGCCCGATATCGCAGCGGTGGCCAACCCGCGCACCGGCGTCTGGGTCTATGATTCCAACGCTGGCGGATGGCTGATCGTCGGCGGAACCAGCGTCGCCGCGCCGGTGGTAGCCGGACTGGTAAACAATACCGGCCACTTCAATGCCTCGTCCAACGCCGAATTGACCCTTTATTACAAGACGCCTTCGCAATTCAACGATGTGCTGCAAGGAATCTGCGGTCCCGATACCGGATATTGGGCGGCATCGGGCTGGGACTTCTGCACCGGATTGGGATCGCCGGTGAAGCGCCAGTAATGACGCGGCGACGGCGTTCATTCGGCCGCGACCCGACGCCCGACTGTGTCGAGCAAGTCATCGTCGTTGCGGGGCGCCACGTCAGCGACGAACCCGAAATCCAGACGGCATCATCGACCGGCTTGACCACCGTCCGGGTTCGCGCAAAAGCGCGCCCCGGAATGACCCGGCCGGTCCTCAAAGCCACGTCCCGTTCCTGAATTGTTAACCATGCCGGTGCTAGATTTTCCCTCAATTAACCCTGTGCGTTGGTGGAAGCACACGTCGATGAAACAGATGTTTCTGGCTTGCGTCGCGCTGGCGGGAATTTCCGCGGCACCGGCATTGGCGGCCGACCTGCCGCAATATCCGCCGCCACCGCCGGTGCTTGTCGTTCCCGACTCCTGGACCGGATTCTATGTCGGCGGCAATCTCGGCTACCATGCGGGCCAGGACAGCCTGTCGTCGAGCGCCAATCCGATCGGCTGGGGGCCGGACGCCGCTCCCATCATCGACAGCCGGTCCGCAACCTGGCTCGGCGCCAGGGGCGTCGCCGTCGGCGGGCAGGCCGGCTTCAACTGGCAGCTTCGCAATGTCGTGTTCGGCTGGGAGGCCGACGGCGACTGGCTCGGCGGCGCCGCCAACCGGCAATTCACCTACGTGAATGCCGATGTCATCGCCGACGGCGATTTCATGTACAATTCCTCCGCCACCAATGTGGTGGCGACGCTGCGCCCGCGCCTCGGGGTCGCCTATGGGAGCGTGCTGTTCTACGGCACCGCGGGGCTGGCGATGGGCTGGTTCTCGAACACCGATTCGTTCTCCTTCTTCAACGGCACTCTGTTGACGACGACCCCCAGCACGACGGTGCGCCCGGGCTGGACCGGCGGCGGCGGCATCGAATGGAAATTCCTGCCGCAATGGTCGCTCAAGGCGGAGTATCTCTATTTGCACATGCAGAATTACAACACCGTCATCCCGTCCTGCGTCCCCTGTGCGCTGGGCAGCGATATCGTCATCCACCACAACTACACCGACAATCTCGTCCGCATGGGCGTGAACTGGCATATGGCCCCGTGGTGACCGGGAGCGTGGCGATCGGGAGCGTGGTGGGCGCGGTTTCTCCGATCCTCGCCGCGGCCTTGTCCCGGCTTGCCGC
>CAWCJX010000098.1:0-10035 GCA_963795865.1 uncultured Alphaproteobacteria bacterium | reverse complement strand
AGCATGAGATCGAGCGGGCGCCAGGTCGCCATGCCGATGCCGAGCGCGCCGCCGACCGCCACGGCCAGCGCGAGGCCGGCGCCGGCGCGGTAGAGCGAGTCCGCGGCATTGCCGGCGAGCTCGCCGGAGCGCGCGAGTTCGACCCAGGCCGCGGCCACGTCGCTCAGCGGCGGCAGCGCCAGCGCGGACACCAGATGGAGCCGCGACGACGCCTCCCAGGCGAGCGCGAGGATCACGAGCGGCGCATAGCGCAGCAGCGGCCGCAGCGCGCCGGGGATTGCGATCGGGCCGGCGGGATTGACCGCGGCGGCGGCATTGTCGTTGCCATTTGCGTCGGTCATGGCGACCGCTTCTGCTGCGCCTTGACCGCCTCGTCGCGGACCAGGCTCCAGACCTCCTCGACCTTGTCCACGAACACCTTGGTGCGGTGGACCTCGGGATCGGCCTTGTCGAATTGGGTATCGACGATGGTCTTGATGCGGCCGGGCCGCGCCGACATCACCGCGACCCGCCCGGCGAGATAGACCGCCTCGTGCACGTCGTGGGTCACGAAGATCACGGTCTTGCGGGTCTTCTCCCAGATGCTCGAGAGCTCCGCCTGCATCAGGCTGCGGGTCTGCGCATCCAGCGCGCCGAACGGTTCGTCCATCAGCAGCATGCGGGGATCGAAGGCGAGCGTGCGCGCGATCGCGGTGCGCTGCTTCATGCCGCCGGAAAGCTGGGAGGGATAGCTGTCCTCGAAGCCGGTGAGGCCGACGAGATCGATGAAAGACTGCGCGCGGGCTTCGCGCTCGGCGCGCGGCAGGCCCTGGCGCTCCAGGCCGTAGAGCACGTTCTTGCGCACCGTCTTCCACGGAAACAACGCGAAATGCTGGAACACGATGCCGCGGTCGGGGCCGGGACCGCGCACCGGCGCGCCGTCCACCAGGATTGTCCCGGTCTCGATCGGCAGGAAGCCGCCGATGAGATAGAGCAAGGTCGACTTGCCGCAGCCGGACGGGCCCAGCAGCGCCAGGAACTCGCGCTCGCGAACTTCCAGCGAGACGTTCTCCAGCGCCAGCACCTCGCGCCCTACCGGCGGCCGGTAGTAATGGCTCACCTGGTCGATGACGATCTGGGCGGGGCCGCTCACGGTGCCACCTCTCCCTCCCCTTTCTTCATGACCCGCACGCGGGGAGAGGCGCCAGTGTCCGGGCAGCGATGTGCGCATCCGATGGTCGTGGGCGGAGAGGCCGCCCTATGGCGCCACCATGGCCTCGGGCTTGCCGCGCTGGCGCTTGACCATCAGCTTGTTGAGCGCGCCGAGATAGGCCTTGGCCGAGGCGACCAGGGTGTCGGGATCGGCGCCCTTGGCGGTCACCGTCTTGCCGTTCTCGGACAGCCGCACCGAGACTTCCGCCTGGGCGTCGGTGCCTTCGGTCACCGCGTGCACCTGGTAGAGCTCCAGCGTCGCCTCGTGGGGGATCAGCGCCTTGATGCAGTTGAAGGTGGCATCGACCGGGCCGTTGCCCTCGCATTCCTCGATCGCCGTCCTGCCGTCGATGTCGAGCTTCATGGTGGCGCGCTGCGGCCCGTGGGTGCCGGCGATGACCGAGAGCGAGACGAGCTTGATGCGGTCCTGCGCGGTCGCGATCTCCTCGTCGACCAGCGCCTCGATGTCCTCGTCGTAGACGTGCTTCTTGCGGTCGGCCAGCGCCTTGAAGCGCACGAAGGCGTCCTCCAGCTGGTTGCCGGCGAGTTCGTAGCCGAGATCCTTGAGCTTGTGGACGAAGGCATGGCGGCCGGAATGCTTGCCCATCACCAGCGAGGTCTGCTTCACCCCGACGCTCTCCGGGGTCATGATCTCGTAGGTCTGGGTGTGCTTGAGCATGCCGTCCTGGTGGATGCCGGACTCGTGGGCGAACGCGTTGCGGCCGACGATCGCCTTGTTGTACTGCACCGGAAACGAGGTCGCGGCCGACACCAGCTTGGAGGCCCGGGTCAGCATCGCGGCATCGATGCCGGTCCAGAACGGCAGCACGTCGTTGCGCACCTTCATCGCCATCACGATCTCTTCGAGCGCGGCGTTGCCGGCGCGCTCGCCGATGCCGTTGATGGTGCACTCGATCTGGCGGGCGCCGGCGCGCACGCGCGGCGAGCGAGTTCGCCACCGCCATGCCGAGGTCGTCGTGGCAATGGGCGGAGAACCGCGCCTGGTCGGAATTGGGCACGCGCTCGCGCACCATCTTGAACAGCGCGTAGTATTCCTCCGGCACCGTGTAGCCGACGGTGTCGGGGATGTTGATGGTGGTCGCGCCGGCCTTGATGGCGGCCTCGACGCAGCGGCACAGGAAGTCGTGCTCGGTGCGGGTGCCGTCCTCGCTCGACCACTCGACGTCGTCGGTGTAGTTGCGGGCGCGGGTGACGGACGAGACCACGAGCCCGTAGACCTGCTCGGGCTCCATCTGCAGCTTCCACTTCATGTGCACCGGCGAGGTGGAGATGAAGGTGTGGATGCGCCCGCGCCGCGCCGGCCTGATCGCCTCGCCGCAGCGGTCGATGTCCTTCTGGCCGGCGCGGGAGAGGCCGCAGACCACCGCGTTCCTGGTGCGCATCGCGATCTCGTTGACGGCGGCGAAGTCGCCCTCGGAGGCGATCGGGAAGCCGGCCTCGATGATGTCGACGCCCATGGCGTCGAGCACCTCGGCGACCTCGAGCTTCTCCTCGTGGGTCATGGTGGCGCCGGGCGACTGCTCGCCGTCCCGCAAGGTGGTGTCGAATATGACGACGCGGTCCTTGTCGGACGGGGTTTGCGCGGTCATGGGAATGTTTCCTTCTGTAGCAATCGCGCCGCTGCGGCGCCCTCGGGTTGCGTCCACATCCCCCTGAGTGCCCAGGCGCGAACGCCCGGCCGGCCCTCAGGGGCGGATAAGGAGCAGGATCCGAAGCACAAGGGCAGCATCCGGCCGGGCCGTTGCAGCCCTCCGTCCGATCGCGCTGATATGGCGCCGCATCGACATGCCGTCATCCTCGTCGCCGGTCCAGGGTGCCAACCTCTTCAAATGGCGCACTAACCTTTGGAGCCGGTACTCTTAACTAGCGGAAATGGGGGCTGCGGAGCAAGCTGTTTAGCAATGCTTGCGCCAGGACCTGCCTCGCCATTCCGGGGCGTCGCGGCAGCGGCGAACCCGGAATAACGCCTTCGGTCAGCGCTCCGTCCCCCCGCCCCAGACATGGCTCAGATAGGCGGTCACGAAGTCCGGCATGGCGGGATCGAAATCCTCGGGCGAGCGCACGATCCGGACGTCCGCCAGTTCCGGCCGTGGCTCGCCGGCGAGATGACGCAGCACCGCCTGCCGCAGGTGCTCTGCCGGGCAATCGGCCTCGATGGCCTTCATCAGCGCGAGGCGCGGCCCGGCGACGATCGCGGTCCAGTCCGGGGCGGCGGCAAAGTGCTGCGTTTCGAGGCCGGTCTCCTCCCGGAGTTCGCGCAGCACGCTGCCGAGCAGGTCGACGGTGTCGCCCCTGACATCGCCGGGGTCGGGCGTGCCGGCCGGAAAATAGATGCGGCCCGCATTGGCGGTGAATGCGCTCATCACGCCGAGCAGATAGGCGCCGTCGCTGCCGCGCAACGCGCCCATGGCGAAGCAGTTGACGATGGAACGGTCGGGGAAATCCCAATCGCGCCACGCCATGAAATCGGCAAAGCCGGTCTCGAAAAAGGTGCCGCGCAGCGCGCCGCCGGCGACCGCCACGTCCTTCATGAGCAGCACCCGCCCGTTCCAGAGGTCCGGCACCACGAGGCGCCGCGCCGCGAAATGGGCGTCGATCTCCTCGCGCCGGGCTTGCGCGAACGGCCAGGAATACGACGCGATGCCGAGTTCGAGGCGATCGATGGCGACCGGCATCGGTATCGGTATTGGTATCGACATCGCCGTCACCGGCCGATCCGCTGCGGAACGAACAGTTCGGACGGCGCCACGAGCTCGTCCTGGCCGGCGATCAAAGCGAGTTCGGGCGCTCCGGCGGCGAGCGTGCGCCGCAACAGGCCGAATACGCCGGACGTCGCCCGCGCCAGCGCCTCGGCCACCGCGCCGCTGCGGAGGTAATGATACAGGAACAGCGCGGCGATGACGTCGCCGGCGCCGTTCCCGGGGGTCGCGAGCTTCGGCGTGCGGACGAGAAATCGCGCTGCGCCGTCGGAGGCGACGATGTCGACATGGCCCTCGGGCGTCTCGTTGGCAGCGACCGAGGTGACGAGGACGACGCGGGGGCCGCGGGCATGAAGGGCGTCGATCGCCGCCATGACGTCCCTCATGCTCGCGGTGTCGCGGCCAGCGAGACGATCGAGCTCGAAATGATTCGGCGTCACGATCCGGGCCGCCGGAACGGCGCGGTCGCGGAAAAATTCGCAGAGTCCGGGACGCACGAACACGCCGCGGGCGCGATTGCCGATCACGGGATCGCAGCAATAGGCCGCATCGGGATTGGCGGCCCTGACCTTGGCGACGGCGCCGAGAATCGCCGCCCCCGTTTCGACCGAGCCGACATAGCCCGACAGCACCGCATCGCAGCTCCCGAGCACGCCGCGCGCGGCGATGCCGTCGACGACATCGCCAATCACGCCGGCGGAGAACACTTCGCCCGTCCAGGCGCCGTATCCGGTGTGGTTGGAGAACTGCACGGTATGGACCGGCCACACCTCGCAGCCCAGCCGCTGCAGCGCAAACACCGCCGCGGAATTTCCGACATGGCCGTAGGCGACGTGGGACTGGATCGAGAGGATGTTCACGTCGGGGGCGCCGGGCTCATCCGCGCGGCTGCGGCTTGCGCACGACCGGGCGGTGGATCGTCTTTGCCGGTCCGAGCACCTTACGGCGTTCCCATCTTCTCGGCGGATCGCTCGACGAAGCGGTTGGTGTAGGTCTTTGAGAGGTCGAGCTTGGCCCTGGCGACGTCGGGCGAGGACTGGCTGAACACGGCGAGCACGGCCTGCGCGCCTTTCGGGTCCATGCGGCCGGTGGTCGAATACATCGGAATCGAGTTCTCGAGCGCGGCGAGATAGAGCGCCTTGTCGGCCCCCACGAGCTCGTCCGGCATCTTCGCCATGATCTCCTCGGGCGTATGGGAATGGATCCATTTCAGCGTCGCGAGAATCGCATCGGTGAGGGCCTGGGTCTCCTTCTCGTGCCGGGCGATCCAATCGCCGCGCGCATAGAGCGCGCCGCCGGGATATTCGCCGTCGAACACCGCAAGCGTATCCGCCTGGCTGCGGACATCGCTCAGGATCTTGAGGGAAGGAAATCTGCTCTTGAGCAGCGTCGGGGTCGGATCGACCATCACCGCGGCATCGACCGTGCCCCGCTCCATCGCCACCACCGCCGCGGCGTCGAGGCCGATGCCGATCACCGCTACCGCATTGGGATCGACGCCGTTCCTGGCGAGCAGGAACTTGAGGAAGAAATCGGTCGACGATCCCGGTGCGCTCACGCCGACCTTCCTTCCGGCGAGGTCCTTGACCGTGGAGATCTCGTTGGTGTGGCGCGGCGACACGCCGAGCACGAGGCCGGGATAGCGGTCATAGACGACGAAGGCGGTGAGCTGCTGGTTCCTGGCCGCGAGATTGACGCAGTGGTCGTAATATCCGGACACCACGTCGGCGCTGCCGCCGATCACCGCCGTGAGAGCCTGGGAGCCGCCCTTGAAATTGACGAACTCCACCGCGACGCCGGCTCGCCGGTATTCGCCCAGCCGCTCCGCCAGCATGGTCGGCAGATAACAGAGGCACCCCGCCCCGCCGATCGCAATCGTGACCTTCGCGGCAGCGGTCGCGGACACCAGCGTGAGCGCACCGAGCGCGGCCAGGACGCTGGTGGCGTACTTTGCGCGCATGGGGTTCCTCCGGTCCGATCCTGCGCCGCAAGATAGAGCAAGCTCCCCCATGTGCATAGTTCCACTCTCTCCGCTTTCTTCAGCTTCTTCGGCGGGAGGATTGTCGCGGGGGGCCGCTCAGGCGCAGCCCACGCGGCACGCGATTCTCTCTTTCCGCCCCCCCGGCTTCGGCTCTCGGACTCACACATCCCCGATGGTCATCGTGTGATTGGCCCGGCGCCTTTTTTCTCCCTCCCCGCAGGCGGAAAGCAACGCTCGTAGCGCGGGCCGGTTCTCGCAATCGTGATCGTGCTGCGCCATTTCGCCTCGACTTACCAACAATTCATGATCGGGACAGGTGTGGGTAACGTTGCGCGCTTATTCGTTCAATTACTGCACAGCGATGGTCACATCCCGTCAGAAAGTTTCGCCGTCAGAAAGTTTCGCCGTCAGAAAGTTTCGCGACGGGGACCGTGCCCTAGCTTGGACCAGTAACTAGGAGATCAACAGATGACACACAATGCCAACAAGCTTTCGGCTCGGCGCGTCACCTTGATGGCGTCCGTTGCCGGCGTCGGTCTCGCGGTCCTGCTCGCGGGGCCCGGCGTGTTCCGATCCAACCTGTCCGGCTGGACCGGCTCGGCGATCGCCGCCGAGAACATGCTGCAGCCGTCCGGTTTTGCCGACATCGTCGCCAAGGTGAAGCCGGCGGTGATCTCGGTGCGCATCCGCATGGACGCCGAGAAGACCGCGAGTCTCGAGGACAATGACGGCCAGACGCAGCCCGGCGCTCCGTTCGACCGCTTCTTCCGTCAGTTCGGCTTCCGTCAATTCGGGATGCCGAACGGCATGCCCAACGGCGTCGAGCCGCGTGCCCGTCGCGGAGCCGCCGCGGAAGGCTCGGGATTCTTCATCTCGGCCGACGGCTATGCCGTGACCAACAACCACGTGGTCGATCACGCCAAGACCGTCCAGGTCGTGACCGATGACGGCAAGATCCTGTCGGCCAAGGTGATCGGCACCGATCCCAAGACCGACGTCGCGCTCATCAAGGTCGAAGGCAACGATTTCCCCTTCGTCAAGTTCGCGGACCGTGATCCGCGGATCGGCGACTGGGTTATCGCGGTCGGCAATCCGTTCGGCCTCGGCGGCACCGTGACCGCCGGCGTCGTCTCCGCCCGCGGCCGCGACATCGGCGCCGGCCCCTATGACGACTACATCCAGATCGACGCGCCGGTGAACAAGGGCAATTCCGGCGGTCCGACCTTCGACGTCAACGGCAACGTGATCGGGGTCAACACCGCGATCTTCTCGCCGTCCGGCGGATCGGTCGGCATCGGGTTCGACATCCCCGCCGACACCGTCAAGTCGGTCGTGGCCCAGCTCAAGGACTCCGGCCACGTGACGCGCGGCTGGATGGGCGTCCAGATCCAGGCGGTCACCGCAGACATTGCCGACAGCCTCGGCCTCAAGAAGGCGCAAGGCGCAATCGTCGACGAGCCGCAGCACGACAGCCCGGCTGCCAAGGCGGGAATCATGGCTGGCGACGTCATCACGACCCTCGACGGCACCACCGTGACGGATTCCCGGATGCTGGCGCGCAAGATCGGCGCGATGGCGCCCGGCACCTCGATCAAGCTCGGTGTCCTGCACAATGGCAGCGAGAAGACGGTGACGCTCACCCTCGGCACTTTGCCCGATGAGCGTCAGGCCAGCGCCGCCCCGCAAGGGTCGGAAAACGGCACGCCCCGTCTCGGCCTGACCCTTGCTCCGGCCAACACGGTCGGCGCCGGCAACCAGGGCGTCGCGGTGACCGCGGTCGATCCCGACGGCCCGGCGGCGGATCACGGCATGCAAAGCGGCGACGTCATCCTCGATGTCGCCGGCAAGGCGGTCTCCAATCCGTCCGATGTCAACAAGGAGATCGCGAACCTCCACAAGGCCGGCAAGCACACGGTGCTGATGCGGGTGAAGTCCGGCAACGCGACCAAGTTCGTCGCGCTTCCGCTCGGCAACGCGTAACGTCCGGCGCCAAGGGGAACGCTCGCTGGCCCATGCCGTAGTCGAGAGGCATGTGCAGCCCCGCCGGCGAGCCGACCCTGGGGACGGGTTTCGACCCGTCCCCTCATTTTTGCGCGCCAGCGCATGCTTCCGTGCAAAGGCGGTCCCCGACAGCCCGAAGCCTGCACGATCGCCGCGCTGACAGGCGGTGTTCAATTCCCGGCGGGAATGCCTAAATACAGGCTTTGCTCAACCCCGGGGTCGCCACCGTGTTTCCGTTCATCGATACCGCGCCGCGGGCGTCACGCCCGGTGGTCGTGCTCGGTCTGATCGCCGCCAACGTCCTGGTGTTTCTGTGGATGCGCAGCCTGCCGCCGCGGATGCTCGAGGCGACGCTGGTGCACTACGCCCTGATCCCGGTGCGCTACACCGATCCGCAGCTCGCCATCGCCGTCGGCCTCGATCCCGGCAATTGGCTGCCGATGCTGACCGACATGTTCCTGCATGGCGGCTGGATGCATCTCATTTTCAACATGTGGTTCCTGTGGATCTTCGGCCCGGCCATGGAGGCGCGGTTCGGAAGGCCGGGCTTCCTCGCCCTCTACGTGATCGGCGGAATCACCGCCAACATCGTGCATCTCGCCACCCATCTGGAATCGACCGAGCCGGTGATCGGCGCCTCCGGCGCTGTCGCCGCGGTCATCGCGGCCTATGCCGTGACCTATCCCTGGGCGCGGGTGCTGACCATCGTGCCGCTCGGGTTCATTCCTCTGTTCATCCCGGTGCCGGCCTTCCTGTTTGCGTTGGTGTGGTTCGGCCTTCAGGTGCTGCAGGGAAGCTCGGAACTCGCCTCGCCGGCAATGGCCGCATCGGTGGCGTGGTGGGCGCATATCGGCGGCTTCGTGTTCGGTGCGCTGGTCGCCCTGCTCGCGCAGCACGCTCCGCCATCGGAGCCGTTGCCGGCCGGAGTGTGGCGGCATCCCAATGGCTGGCGGGTACCGGATGTGAGGCAGCCCTTCCCCCACGACCGATAAGTCCGGTCAAGGCGATCGCGGTTCGGCGAAGGAGCATGGCTTGTCCGAAAAGTCTGCAACTTTTCGGGATCATGCTCTAGGATCGGCGTGAAGCGCCGCGCCGGCCGGCGCAGAGGAGGCAAGCCCATGGCCAAGTCCACCGTCGCACCGACACCGTCGCGACGCCGCGTCATCCGGCACGCCGCCGCAATCGCGATCGGCGTTGCCGCTCCGAGCGTGCTGCGGGTGGGTTCGGCGCTCGCCGCCTGGCCCGACCGCGCCATCAAGATCGTGGTGCCCAATACGCCGGGCGGGCCGTCCGACATTATCGGGCGCATCCTCGCGGCATCGCTGCAGGGCACGATCGGCGCCTCGGTGGTGGTCGAGAACAAGGGCGGCGGCGGCAGCAATATCGGCATGGGCTATGTGGCGCGCGCCGACGGCGACGGCTACACGCTGCTGCTGGCGACCAGCTCCTATTCCGTCAATCCCGGCCTCTACGACACGCTGCCCTACGATCCCTTCAAGGACTTCGTGGCCGCTGCCGAGCTCGCCACCTCGCCCAACGTGTTCGCGGTCAAGCCCGATCTCGGCGTCAAGACCATGAAGGAGTTCATCGCCCTCGCCAAGAAAGACCCCTCCAGGTTCAACGTCTCGACGCCGCCGATCGGCACCACGCCGCAACTGGAGGCCGAGGTGCTCAAGGCGCGCGAGGGCCTCGGCAAGATGGCGACCGTCGTGTTCGGCGGCGGCGGGGAGGCGCTGCAGGCGCTGCTCAGCAATACGGTGCAGCTCAGTTCCGGCGTGCTCGCCCCCGCCCATCCGCAGATCATGGGCGGCAATGTCCGCGGCCTGGCGGTGACCGGCGAGACCCGTTGGCACGACCTGCCGGACATTCCGACCATGGCCGAGGCGGGCTTTCCCGACTTCGTGTTCGAGACCTACACCGCGCTGCTGGCGCCGGCCAAGACGCCGCCCGAAATCGTGGCGCGGCTGGAGAAGGACACGCTCGCGATCCTCGCCCGCCCGGAGATGCGCCAGCGCCTCGTCGAATCCGGTTTCCAGGTCCAGGCGAGGAACGGCAAGGACCACATGGCGCGCGTCGCCCGCGAGGTCCCGATGTATCGCAACATCATCGCCCAGGCGGGCATCGAGAAGCTGCATTGACCGG
>CAWCJX010000097.1:0-8082 GCA_963795865.1 uncultured Alphaproteobacteria bacterium | reverse complement strand
AGCATGACCGGCCGCAGCGCGTCGTTCTTGTTGTTGTCGAGGATCGGTCCGACGCTGAGCCCGTTCGGCCCGACGCCGGTAATATTCTTCAGTTCGACGCCCTGATGGGCATAGGCCATGATCTCGTGCCAGGTCTGGGCCGGCAGCGAACCGCCGGTCATGCGGTTGAGCGGGCTGTAGTCGTCATTGCCGAACCACACGCCGCACACGAAATTGCCGGTGTAGCCGACGAACCAGGCGTCGCGGTACGAGTTGGTGGTGCCGGTCTTGCCGGCCGACTTGATGCCGTCGAGGATGGGCGCGCTTGGCGGTGCCTTCCTCGACCACCTTGCTCATCATGAAGGCCATGTCGGAGGCGACCTGCGGGCTGATTGCGAAGGTCGGCTTCTTGCCGTCGCGGTCGAACCGCCAGATGGTCTCGCCGGTGCCGGAGCGCACCTCCAGGATGGCGTGAGGGGTCACCGCCATTCCCTTGTTGGGGAAGGTCGCATAGGCGACGGTGTGCTCGAGCACGTTGACCTCGTCGGCGCCGATCGGCAGCGACGGCGTGTCCGGCAGCGGCGAGCGGATGCCGAACCGCCGCGCGGTCGCGACGATCATGGCGCGACCGATCTTGGCATTGCCTTTGCCGAGCGCGATCGACAGCTTGACCGGAATGACGTTGATCGAACGGATGATCGCCTGCGTCAGCGTAATCGAGCCCGAATAGGATCGTCCGTAATTCTGCGGGCACCAGTTGCCGATGCACACCGGGCCGTCGACCACGACCGACGTCGGCTTGAAGCCGTTCGCCAGCGCCGTGGCGTAGACATAGGGCTTGAACGAGGAGCCGGGCTGGCGCAAGGCGTCGGTGGCGCGATTGAACTGGCTCGCATTGTAGTCGACGCCGCCCACCATGGCGCGCACCGCGCCGTCGAGATCGGAGAGCACCGCGGCCGCCTGCTTGGCGTGGTAGTCGCGGCCGTATTGGCGGATCTGGTTTTCCACCGCATCTTCGGCGGCGCGCTGCAGCCCGGGGTCGAGTGAGGTCCGCACCACGAAGGCGCGATCGGTGATCGATCGCGGGAAGGTGTCGACGAGCTTCTTCATCTCGTCGAATGCCCAGTCGAGATAGTAGCCCGGCGTGCCCTCGTCGCGACGATCGATCGCGCGGGCCGGATTGCGGCGGGCGCCGAACACCTGACCCTCGGTCATGAACCCGGCCTCGACCAGATTGTCGAGCACCACATTGGCGCGGCCGCGGGCGGCCGGAAGGTTGATGTGCGGCGCGAACTTGGTCGGCGCCTTGAACAGTCCCGCGAGCATCGCCGCTTCCGGGAGGGTGACGTCGCGCGCCGACTTGCCGAAGTAGAAATTCGCCGCCGCGTCGACCCCGAAGGCGCCGCCGCCCATGTAGGCGCGGTCGAGGTAGAGCTTGAAGATCTCGTTCTTGGTGAGCTTCGACTTCGAGCCACAAGGCGAGGAACGCCTCATTCACCTTGCGTTCGATGGTGCGCTCGTTGCTCAGAAACAGGTTCTTGGCGAGCTGCTGGGTGATCGAGGAGCCGCCCTGGACGACGCCGCCGGCGCGCGCATTGGTGACGAGGGCGCGGAACGTGCCGCCGAAGTCGATGCCGAAATGCTCGTAGAAGCGCCGGTCCTCGGTGGCGAGCACGGCCTTGATCAGATGGTCCGGCAATTCGTCGAGCGGCACCGAATGGCTGTGCTTGATGCCGCGGCTGCCGACCTCGTTGCCGTAGCGGTCGAGGAAGGTGACGGCGAGTTCGGACTTCTTGAGCCAATCCTCGTCCGCGGTCTCGCGGAACGCCGGGCCGGCGAGCGCCAGCATCATCACGAGGCCGGCGAGGCCCATGGTGGCAGCCTCGGACAGCGGCTCGACGATCAGCCAGCGGCGCCACCCCGCGACATGGTAGCGGTCCATGAAATCGCGGTAGCGCTCGAATCCCTCGCGCGCCAGCAGGCCGCCGCGGAACAGGCCGAAATCGAGCCGCGCATCGAGATCGAGCAGAAAATGCCTGAAGCGCTCGCCGAACCGCGGCTTCGGCAGCGCCGGAATGGCGTCGCCCGGCCCGGAATCGGTGGGTAAGTCCTGGCCCGGCCTCTGCTGGTCCGGCTTGTCCTCGCTCGGAACTTGATCCTGCACGGTCGCTCCGTTACTGACCGGTTGAACGATCCGGACTCTGCCAGAGGAATCTAGCCCATGGGCATTGCCGGGCCAATGACAGATACGCCGGAACATGAACATTTGTGGGCGTGGTCATGGCGAAATTTACACCGGACTCATATCGTGCCGGAGAATTGTTGAGATTTCAACCGCTTGAAGGCGACTCCTGGCGAAAAATTCAGTTCAGTGGCCGCCCGGCATCAGGGCGGAGCCTCCGAGCTGGCGGACAGGCAAACCGGCGGACTGGCAAACCGGCATGAGGAGAGGCCGATGGACGAAAAGCCGTTCTGGCGCCGCAAGACCCTGGCTCGCATGACCAAGGGCGAATGGGAAAGCCTGTGCGACGGCTGCGGCCGCTGCTGCCTCAACAAGATCGAGGAGGAGACGAGCGGCCGCATCTATTACACCGACGTCGGCTGCAGGCTGCTCGACGGCTCCACCTGCCGTTGCACGGATTATGCGAACCGGAGCGAGCAGGTCAGCGATTGCGTGCGGCTCACGCCCGCCAATATCGCCGCGCTGAATTGGCTGCCGCCGACCTGCGGCTACCGGCTGGTGGCGGAAGGCCGCGACCTCTACTGGTGGCATCCCCTGGTGTCCGGCGACCCCGATACCGTCCATGCGGCGGGAGTGTCCGTTCGTGGACGGGTCGGCGTCTCCGAGGACGATCTCGGTGACCAGGAATACGAGGACCGAATCGTCTCATGGCCGCTGCGGGTGCCGGCCATGGCGCGCGGCAAGCAGCGGCGTTGACCGCAATGGCGCCTGAAGGCGCGCCGTTGCGCTTGTCGCTCCGGCAGAGGTTGCCCACGGATTGGTCGATCGGCCTCCGCGGTGTGCAAGATTTTGCTTAATTTTTAGTCCAATCCACGATATTCCTTGGCGGGTGGCTACGAAAGCGCCCTTAATGGGCGCGCCGACCTACCAAATTACCTTCCTATAGGCTCCCTTGAGCCAACTTTCCAACCTCCAACGGGTCAAACCATGAAATCGAACTTCGCGGTCCGCAGCCATTTCATGCCTGGGGCCGGCCGCTCCGCCGCCGGCATCGGCGTCGTCGTGCTGGCGGCCGCGACCATCGCGGCGACACCGGGATTCGCTCAGGCCCAACCGGCGACGATCGATGCCGCCGACACCGCCTGGATGATCGTGGCGACCGGCCTCGTGCTGATGATGACCATTCCCGGACTGGCGCTGTTCTACTGCGGCATGGTGCGCAAGAAGAACGTGCTGGCGACCATGGCGCCGAGCCTGTTGTGCACCATGCTGGGCTCGCTGCTGTGGGTGGCGGTCGGATATTCCCTCGTGTTCAGCGGCGACGGACCGCTGATCGGCGATCTCGGCCGGGTGCTCTTGCGCGGCATCGGCATGGACACGGTGGCCGCCGCAGACGCGGATCCCCGAGATGCTGTTCATGCTCTACCAGATGACCTTCGCGGTCATCACGGTGGCGCTGGTCGCCGGCTCGGTGGCCGATCGCATGCGGTTTACCGCCTTCGTCTGGTTCGCGGCGCTGTGGCTCATCTTCGTCTATGCGCCGATCGCGCACTGGGTCTGGGGCGGCGGCTTTCTCACCGCCACCGCCGACCGGCCTGGCGTCCTCGATTTCGCCGGCGGCACCGTCGTCCATCTCAATGCGGGCGTCGCCGGCCTGGTCGGCGCCTATGTGATTGGCAAGCGCCGGGGCTACGGCAGCGAAAACTTCGCGCCGTACGATCTGTCGCTCGCCGTGATCGGCACCGGGCTGCTCTGGGTCGGCTGGTTCGGCTTCAACGGCGGCTCGGCGTTGGGCGCCAATTCGCGCGCGGTGTTCGCCATCGCCGCGACCCATCTCGCGGCGTCGGCCGGGGCGCTGACCTGGATGGCGCTGGAATGGTGGCAGCGCGGCAAGCCGTCGGTGCTCGGCATGATCTCCGGGCGCGGTTGCCGGTCTCGGAACGATCACGCCGGCGTCGGGCTTCGTGTTGCCGTGGCAGGGTGTCGTCATCGGCGTGATCGCCGGGGCGATCTGCTTTTGGGCCTGCACGTCGGTGAAGCAGCGCTTCGGTTACGACGATTCGCTCGACGTGTTCGGCGTCCATGGCGTCGGCGGCGCCACCGGAACCTTGCTGGCGGGCGTTTTCGCCGTCGCCGCCGTCGGCGGCACGCCGGGATTGCTGGAGGGCAATCCCGCGCAGTTGTTGTACCAGATCTACGGGATCGCGGCGACGCTCGCCTGGTCGGGCGTCGTCACGTTCCTGCTGCTCAAGGGCATCGCGTTCTTCGTGCCGCTGCGTGTCGGCGAGCAAGCCGAGGTCGAAGGCCTCGACGTCACCCAACACGGAGAAGCTTTGCAATAAGGGGCGCGGCCTCCCGGCCGGCTCTGGGGCAACTGAGCGCGCTCCCCGGCAGTCCGGACGCGCGCGGGCGCCCGATTCCTCATACCACCTGCGCGGCAGGCGGGCATTGAAATGGCGGCGCCGGCGCGGCATAGGTGCCTGCGACCTTCATTCATCCCCAATCCCGTGTGACCGCCTGGCGGCTCCGGAAACGCGAGAAGACAATGACCTTTCCGCCCGCTTCCCGTAGCGACGGCGCCGGGAGTTCCGATCCGGCGATGCCCGCCGCGGCGGGGCCGGGCGGCGGTGGCGAGGCGCTGCCGGGACCGTTCCACGCCCCGCTCGCGCCGGCCGCGGTCAACAAGATCATCGCCGGCATCATGCTCGCCATGTTCCTGAGCGCATTGGAGCAGACCATCGTCGCCCCGGCGCTGCCGACCATCGGGGTTCATCTCGGCGACATCGAGAACCTGTCCTGGGTGGTCACGGCCTATCTCTTGAGCGCGACCGCGGTGACGCCGCTGTTCGGAAAGCTGTCCGACATCTACGGCCGCCGCAGCATCCTCCTGACCGGCGTGACCATCTTCATCGTCGGTTCGGTCGCCTGTGCGCTGGCGCCCACCATGTGGGCGCTGATCGCGGCGCGCGCCCTGCAGGGCATCGGCGGCGGCGGCATCCTGCCGATCGCCCAGGCCATCATCGCCGACCTGGTGTCGCCGCGCGAGCGGCCGCGCTATCAGAGCTATTCGGCGGTCATGTTCATGGTGGCGAGCGTCATCGGCCCGGTGCTCGGCGGCGTGCTCACCGACCGTGTCCACTGGTCGTTGATCTTCTGGATCAACGTGCCGATGGGCGCCGTCGCGCTGATCATGACCTATCGCGCGCTGCGCAAGCTGCCGCGCCACGAGCGCCCGCACCGGCTCGACATCTTCGGCGCCGCCCTGATGGTCGGCGCGGCGATCGCGCTGATGCTGGCGATGACCTGGGGCGGGTCGCGCTATCCGTGGGCGTCGTGGCCGATCCTCGCGCTGATCGGGGGCTCGGCGGCGGCGTGGGGCCTGTTCGCGCTGCGGCTCGCGACTGCGGCCGAGCCGCTGATCCCGCCCGCGGTGCTGCGCGAACCGGTGGTGACGCGGATCGTCGTGGTGGCCTTCTTCAGCATCGGCGCCATCATCGGGCTGTCGATCTACGTGCCGCTCTATCTCCAGCTGGTGCTCGGCGCGTCGCCCTCGGTTTCCGGCCTCGCGCTGATCGCCTTCACCGCCGGCACCGTGATCGGCGCGTTCGCGGCGGGCCGCTCGCTCGGCCGCAGCCGGCATTACATGCGCCTGCCGATGGCTGGCCTCGCGATCGGCATGGCGAGCCTCGCCGTCATGGCGGCGATGCCGGCGGGGCTCTCGCTCGCCGGCATTTCATGCCTGTTGTTCCTGTGCGGCGCCGGCATCGGGCCGATGTATCCGGTGACCACCGTGCTGATCCAGAATGCCGTCCTGCCGCATCAGTTCGGCGTCGTCACCGGAACGCTCAATTTTTTCCGCCTGCTCGGCGGCACCGTCATCGTCGCCGCTCTCGGCGCCATCGTGCTCACCAAGGTCGATGCCTCCGGCGGCCTCGTCGCGCTCGACCGGCTGGCGCAGGGCGGGGTGAGGCCCGACGCCGATTTCTCCACGGTGTTCTCCTGGGTTTTCATCGCCGCCGGAACCTGCCTCGCTGCGGCGCTCCTGTGCCTCGCCGGCATCGAGGAGCGCCCGTTGCGCGGCCCGGCGCCGGCGCCGCCGCCGGGCTCGCGCGAGGCCGCGCCGATCGCCGCCGAGTAGCGCCGTGGCGAGCCACCAGGCCGAGGCCCCGCCGGCTGCGTTTTCCGTGCCGCCGGCGCGGCCGCTGAGCTATCTCGAGGTTCGCCGCATCATCACCGGAATGATGCTGGCGATGTTTCTCGCCGCGCTCAACCAGACCATCGTCGCGACGGCGCTGCCGACCATCGGCCGCGATTTCGGCGATTTCGAAAACCTGCCCTGGGTCGTCACCGCCTACCTGCTGACCTCGACGGCAGTGGCGCCGCTCTACGGCAAGCTCAGCGATATTCACGGCCGGCGCACCATGCTGATGATCGGGCTCGGCCTGTTCACCGCGGGCTCGGTCCTGTGCGCGCTCTCCCCCAACATGCTCATGCTGAGCCTCGGCCGCGCCCTGCAGGGGATCGGCGGCGGCGGCATCATGCCGCTGGTGCAGATCGTCATCGCCGACGCGACCACGCCGCGCGAGCGCGGCCGCTACCAGGCGCTGATCGGCGCCATCTGGGTGAGCGCCGGCATTTCCGGACCGCTGGTCGGCGGGTTCATCGCCGAGCATCTGCCGTGGTCGATGATCTTCTGGGTCAACGTGCCGCTGGGCATCGCCGGCGCGGTGATGATCAACAACGCCCTCGCGAAGCTGCCGCGGCACGACCGCAAGCACCGGCTCGATCTGATCGGCGCCGCGCTGATGACGGTCGCGGCGGTGGCGCTGCTGCTCGCGCTCGCATGGGGCGGCGCGCGATATTCCTGGATGTCGCCGCAGATCGGGCTGCTGCTCTTCGCCTGCGCCGGCTTTACGGCGCTGTTCGCGCTGGCGGCTGCGCCGCGCGCCGGAGCCGTTCCTGCCGCTGCCGATCCTCGCCGATCCCGTGGTCCGCGCCGGCACGGTGGCGAGCGCCTGCGCGGTCGGCGCCACGCTCTCGCTCACCATCTATCTGCCGCTGTACTTCCAGGTCGTCCACAAGCTCTCGGTCGCGCGCCTCCGGGCTCGCCCTCATTCCCGCTGGTGGTGATGTCGACGCCGGGTTCGATCATGTCGGGCCGCGCGCTCGGCCATGCCGAGCACTACAAGCGGGTGCCGATCGCGGCGCTCGGCTGCGCCATCGCGGCGATCGCGCTGCTCGCGCTGTGGCCGACGGCGCCGCTGTGGCTCGTGGTCGCCGCGCTCACCATCGTCAGCATCGGATGCGGCACCACCTATCCGGTCTGCACCGTGAGCGTGCAGAACGCGGTGCCGATGCATCAGGTCGGGACCGTGACCGGCGTGATGAACTTCTTCCGCGCCCTGATGAGCGCGCTCGAGGTCGCGATCCTCGGCGCCATCGTCGTCGCCGGCTTCGGCGTCGGCATCGAGCGCGGCCGCGGCGCCGACGCCGTGGTCCAGGCGGCCTCCGCGCTCGGCTCCGACGTCTCCCACGTGTTCGGCTGGATGTTCGCCGCCGCCGGGCTGTTTCTCGCGGTCGGCCTCGTGGCGCTGATCCTCATGGAGGAACGGCCGCTGCGCGGGCCCGCGGCGGGACCGTGAGCACGGTGAAGCCTAAGAGGTGAAGAATGCGGCGGCGGGAGTTCATCGCGGGGTTGGGAGGCGCGGCGGCGCGGCCGATGGTGGCGCGCAAGCAGACGAGCACACCGGTGCTCGGAATTCTGAGCGCCGCGACGTCGAACGTCGGTGCCGAGGTCAGAAATCCAGGGCGACGATCAGTCCGGCCGCGTATCCATGTCATCGTCGTCCGCCCGCCCGAGCGTAGGCAGGTGCCTGCCGAAGTTCAATTCGAAGTCGCTCCGAACACCGTAACCGATACTA
>CAWCJX010000096.1:0-4501 GCA_963795865.1 uncultured Alphaproteobacteria bacterium | reverse complement strand
GGGAACTCGGCGCCGCCGGCTTCGGCGTCGTATCGGGGTTGGCGCGCGGCATCGACGCAGCCGCCCACCGCGCGAGCCTTGCCAC
This sequence comes from uncultured Alphaproteobacteria bacterium, assembly GCA_963795865.1. Taxonomy (GTDB): domain Bacteria; phylum Pseudomonadota; class Alphaproteobacteria; order Rhizobiales; family Xanthobacteraceae; genus JAJPKK01. Next base: position 4,416 of record CAWCJX010000096.1, on the reverse strand, counting down.
CGGCACCGTCGCAGTACTCGCTGCAGAACAGGACCACATCTATCCGCCGGAGCATGCTCCCTCGTCGATGCGTTGCTGGAATCCGGGCGGCGATCTCGGAAATGCCGTTCGGCTGGGAGCCGCGCGCCCGCGACTTCCCCCGCCGCAACCGGCTGATTTCCAGGGTCTCGCTGCGAAGTCGTGGTCATCGAGGCGGCGAAGAAGTCCGGCTCCCTCATCGCCGCGCGGATGGCGCTGGAGCAGAACCGCGAGGTGTTCGCGGTGCCGGGCTCCCCGCTCGATCCCGCGCCGAAGGCGCCAACGGGCTCCTCGAGCAGGGCGCCGTCCTCGTCACCGAGGTCGAAGACATCGTCGGTGTGCTGCGACCGATCATCGGGCATCCGCCGCGCAGGCGTTGGAGGAGCCGGAGCCGGCTTCTCCCGACGACGAGCCGGCGCCGAGGCGCGCGGCCGCATCATCGCGCTGATGGGCGAGCCCCGTCGCGGTCGACGACCTCCTTCGCCTGTCGGGATGCTCGCCGGCGGCCGTGCAGACCACCCTGCTCGAGCTGGAGCTGGCCGGCCGCCTCGACCGCCAGCGCGGCAGGCCTGCGTCGCGTTGGTGCAGCCGATCATCCCGGGACGCGACCGCGTGGCCGCGGCCATGCTGCCTTGCCGCCACGCCCTTGCGGTTGCCTTCGCGCAAGGAATTGGTCACTGATCGCGCGGCCGTGCCGAAGCCATGCCATCTTGCAGTTTGACAGGCAGGGTCCAGTTACCCATTTTCCCTGCGACGAGGCTCGCCGCCAGGTACCCGAAAACTGCCCGAATATAACAAATAACAGCGGTATTACATGAACATAGTCGTTGTCGAATCCCCCGCCAAGGCGAAGACCATCAACGCCTATCTGCGGCCGCGGCTACGAGGTGCTGGCCTCGTTCGGCCATGTGCGCGACCTGCCGCCCAAGGACGGCTCGGTCGATCCGGACGCACGATTTCAAGATGATCTGGGAAATCGATCCCAAGTCGCAGCAGCGGCTCAACAACATCGCCAGCGCCGTGAAGGGCGCCGACACGCTCATCCTCGCCACCGACCCCGACCGCGAGGGCGAGGCGATCTCCTGGCACGTGCTGGAGGTGCTCAAGCGGAAGCATGCCATCAAGGACCAGCACGGTCGAGCGGGTGGTCTTCAACGCCATCACCAAGCAGGCGGTCACCGAGGCGATGAAGCATCCCCGCGCCATCGACCAGGCGCTGGTGGATGCCTATCTCGCCCGCCGCGCGCTCGACTATCTGGTCGGCTTCACCCTGTCGCCGGTGCTGTGGCGCAAGCTGCCGGGCGCGCGCTCGGCCGGGCGGGTGCAGTCGGTGGCGCTGCGGCTGGTATGCGACCGCGAGCTCGAAATCGAGAAATTCGTCGCCCGGGAATACTGGTCGCTGGTGGCGACGCTGGCGACGCCGCGGGCGGAGACGTTCGAGGCCAGGCTGGTGGGCGCCGACGGCCAGAAGATCCAGCGGCTCGACATCGGGTCCGGCGCCGACGCCGCCGCGTTCAAGCAGGCGCTGGAGACGGCCGCCTTCACGGTGTCCAATGTCGAGGCCAAGCCGGCGAAGCGCAATCCCTATCCGCCCTTCACCACCTCGACCCTGCAGCAGGAGGCGAGCCGCAAGCTCGGCTTTGCGCCCGCCCACACCATGCGGATCGCGCAGCGCCTTTATGAGGGCATCGACATCGGCGGCGACACCGTCGGCCTCATCACCTATATGCGCACCGACGGCGTGCAGATCGCGGACGAGGCGATCGTCTCGATCCGCCAGCTCATCGGCTCCGAATACGGCAAGGCCTATGTCCCGCAGGCGCCGCGCCGCTACCAGACCAAGGCCAAGAACGCCCAGGAAGCCCACGAGGCGATCCGCCCGACCGACCCGTCGCGCCGCCCGCGCGACATGCGCTCCAGGCTCGATGCCGACCAGGCCAAGCTCTACGAGCTGATCTGGCTGCGCGCGGTCGCGAGCCAGATGGAATCCGCCGAGCTCGAACGCACCACCGTCGACATCGCGGCCAAGGTCGCCTCCCGCCTGCTCGACCTGCGCGCCACCGGCAGCGTCATCAAGTTCGACGGCTTCCTCAAGCTCTATCAGGAAGGCCGCGACGACGACCCCGAGGACGAGGAGTCCCGCCGCCTGCCCGCCATGAGCGCGGGCGAGCCGCTGACCCGGAAGGAAATCATCCGCCACCCAGCATTTCACCGAGCCGCCGCCGCGCTATTCGGAGGCCTCCCTGGTCAAACGCATGGAGGAGCTCGGCATCGGCCGCCCGTCGACCTATGCCTCGATCCTGCAGGTGCTCAAGGACCGCGATTACGTCCGCATCGACAAGCGCCGGCTGGTGCCGGAGGACCGCGGCCGCATCGTCATCGCGTTCCTGGAGAGCTTCTTTGCCCGCTATGTCGAATACGACTTCACCGCCGATCTGGAAGAGCAGCTCGACCGCGTCTCCAACAACGAGGTCGAATGGCGCGAATTGCTGCGCCAGTTCTGGGTCGGCTTCACCGGCGCGGTCGGCGAGATCAAGGACCTGAAGATCAGCCAGGTGATCGACGCGCTCGACGCGATGCTGGCGCCGCATCTGTTTCCGCCGCGCGCCGACGGCGTCGATCCCCGCCATTGCGCCACCTGCGGCACCGGGCGCCTGTCGCTCAAGCTCGGCAAGTTCGGCGCCTTCATCGGCTGCTCGAACTATCCGGAATGCCGCTTCACCCGGCCGTTCTCGGTGCCCGGCGCCGACGGCGTCGAGGACACCGCGACGCGGCCGCTCGGGCGCGATCCCCACGGCGTCGAGGTGACGCTGCGCAGCGGCCGGTTCGGCCCCTATGTGCAGCTCGGCGAGGCGGTGGAGGGCGAGAAGCCCAAGCGCGCGAGCCTGCTGCGCGGCACCAATCCCGCCGACGTCGATCTCGAAATGGCGCTGAAGCTGTTGTCGCTGCCGCGGCAAGTCGGCCGTCACCCGGAAAGCGGCGAGCCGATCATCGCCGGCGTCGGGCGTTACGGCCCCTATATCCAGCATGGCAAGACCTACGCCAATATCGAAACCGGCGACGATGTCTTCAATATCGGGCTCAACCGCGCGGTGACGCTGATCGCGGAAAAGGTCGCCAAGGGCCCGCGCGGCGGCCGCTTCGGCGGCGACCCCGGCCGCTCGCTCGGCGACCATCCCGACAAGGGCGGCGCGGTGCTGGTGAAGAACGGCCGCTACGGGCCCTACGTGACCCATGACGGCGTCAACGCCACGTTGCCCAGCGACAAGACGCCGGACACCATCACGCTGGAGGAGGCACTGGCGCTGATCGCGGCGCGCGCCGAGCGCACCGGCGGCAAGCCATCGCGTTCGGCGCGCGGCGCGCAAGGGTGTAAAAGCGGGTGCCAAGTCCGGGGCCGCCGAAAAGGACAAGGCGGCAAAGCCGAAACAGGCCGCGAAGGGCAAGGCGGCCAAGCCCGACGTCGCCGCCTCGCCCGCCGCGGCGGCCAAGCCGAAACCGGCCACATCCGCGACGCGGGGAAAGGCTGTCAAGAAGCCCGCCGCGCCAAAGCCGCGCGCCCGGCCGGCGGAGCCGCCGGCGCCGCGGGCCAAGGCCAGCAAGTGAAGCTGCCACCGCGTAACCGCACCGAACTGCGCCGCGTAACTGCTTGTCGCGTCGACGAAAATGCACTAGCCTCTGGCTATGAACGAACTCGTTTTTGAAGTCACTCAGGAATCCGACGGCGGCTTCGTTGCCGAGGCGTTGGGCGAGAGCATCATCACGCAGGCCGACACCTGGGAAGAGCTGCGCGCCAATGTATGCGAAGCCGTGAAGGCGTTTTACTTCGACCGGCCTGCACCGTCGCGTCTTCGCTTGCATCTGGTGCGTGATGAAGTCATCGCGTGAAGTTGCCGCGCAAGCTGTACGGCCGTGATCTGGCGCGCGTCCTGTGTGCCAGATGGGCTTACCGGCAGGTCAACCAAGTCGGTAGCCACATCGTCCTGCAGACCGAGACCCCGCAGCATCACCGCCTCTCGATTCCAGACCACAAGCCATTGCGCATCGGCACTCTCAGCGCCATCCTGCGCCAAGTGGCCGCCGCGAAGAGCGTCGCGCGCGAGGATTTCTCGCCACGCTGAGTTGATCCGGCCCCCCCGCGGTCTCCCTCTCGCCAGAGTGCCAATGCTACGCGGCCCTCAACCAGACGATGGGAGTGAAAGGAACTGTCCATTCAGTCCCATCAACGTCTGAAGTCGATGTCCTGCAATCATCAGCCGGCGATCCCGTAATTCCAAGAACGGAACCCCTTCCCTGATCCCTGTCCAACGACGAAACGAAGCATTACATGCCGAAGCAGGATCTCAGAAAGTTACAATCACGACCATGACGCAAAAGAATAATTTGCTCAGCCGCAAA
>CAWCJX010000095.1:0-28164 GCA_963795865.1 uncultured Alphaproteobacteria bacterium | reverse complement strand
CTGCAGGCGAAATACGCCTGAGCCGGTCGAGATTGAAAGCACAACGCCAAACCGCAAACGGAGACTGCAATGGGTAAGGCAAAATTCGAACGTAACAAGCCGCATTGCAATATCGGCACCATCGGTCACGTCGACCACGGCAAGACGTCGCTGACGGCGGCGATCACCAAGGTGCTGGCCGAGACCGGCCAGGCGCAATACACGGCCTACGACCAGATCGACAAGGCGCCGGAAGAAAAGGCGCGCGGCATCACCATCTCGACCGCCCATGTCGAATACGAGACCAACAAGCGCCACTACGCCCACGTCGACTGCCCCGGCCATGCCGACTATGTGAAGAACATGATCACCGGCGCCGCCCAGATGGACGGCGCGATCCTGGTGGTGAGCGCCGCCGACGGCCCGATGCCGCAGACCCGCGAGCACATCCTGCTCGCCCGCCAGGTCGGCGTTCCCGCGCTCGTCGTCTACCTCAACAAGGTCGACATGGTGGACGATCCCGAGCTGCTCGAACTGGTCGAGCTCGAGGTTCGCGAGCTGCTGTCGAAGTACAATTTCCCCGGCGACAAGATCCCGGTGATCAAGGGCTCCGCGCTGATGGCGCTGGAAGACAAGGACGCCAAGCTCGGCAGGGAATCGATCCATGAGCTGATGGAGGCGGTCGACGCCTACATCCCGCAGCCGGAGCGCCCGAAGGACCAGCCGTTCCTGATGCCGGTGGAAGACGTGTTCTCGATCTCCGGCCGCGGCACCGTGGTGACCGGCCGCATCGAGCGCGGCATCATCAAGGTCGGCGAGGAAGTCGAGATCGTCGGCCTCAAGCCGACCCTCAAGACCGTGGTCACCGGCGTCGAAATGTTCCGCAAGCTGCTCGACCAGGGCGAGGCCGGCGACAACGTCGGCTGCCTGCTGCGCGGCACCAAGCGCGAGGAAGTCGAGCGCGGCCAGGTGCTGTGCAAGCCCGGCAGCGTCAAGCCGCACACCAAGTTCAAGGCCGAGGCCTACATCCTCACCAAGGAAGAGGGCGGCCGCCACACCCCGTTCTTCACCAACTACCGTCCGCAATTCTATTTCCGCACCACCGACGTGACCGGCGTGGTGCATCTGCCGGAAGGCACGGAAATGGTGATGCCGGGCGACAATATCGCGATGACGGTCGAGCTGATCGTTCCGATCGCCATGGAGGAGAAGCTGCGCTTCGCCATCCGTGAGGGCGGTCGCACGGTCGGCGCCGGCGTCGTGGCCTCGATCATCGAATAACGAACGACAGAAAAACCAACAAGGGGACGGATTGGGCGCGCGTCAGACGAACCGGAAGAACATCATCGTCTGCCGCCTGCCCACCGCATGAGCAATGAACGGTCAAAACATCAGAATTAGGCTCAAGGCGTTCGACCATCGCATTCTCGATGCGTCGACGCGCGAGATCGTTGCGACCGCCAAGCGGACCGGCGCGCAGGTGCGCGGGCCGATACCGCTGCCGACCAAGATCGAGAAGTTCACCGTGAACCGCTCGCCCCACGTCGACAAGAAAAGTCGCGAGCAGTTCGAAATGCGAACCCACAAGCGGCTCCTCGATATCGTGGATCCGACGCCCCAGACGGTGGACGCGCTGATGAAGCTCGACCTCGCCGCCGGCGTCGACGTCGAGATCAAGCTGTAATCTGGAAAACGCAGCAAAGGATCATGCCTATGCGTTCCGGAGTGATCGCACAGAAACTCGGGATGACCCGCATCTTCACCGATGCAGGAGAGCACGTGCCGGTGACGGTGCTGCGGCTCGCCAATTGCCAGGTGATCGGGCACCGCACCAAGGAAAAGAACGGCTATGTGGCGCTGCAGCTCGGCGCCGGCAGCCGCAAGGCGAAGACGCTCAGCCGCGCCGAGCGCAACAACTTCGCGGTCGCCAAGGTCGAGCCCAAGCGCAAGGTCGTGGAATTCCGCGTCGACGAGAAGGCGCTGATCCCGGTCGGCGCCGAGATCACCGCCGATCATTTCGTCGTCGGGCAGTTCGTCGACGTGGTCGGCACCTCGATCGGCAAGGGCTTTGCCGGCGGCATGAAGCGGTGGAATTTCGGCGGCCTGCGCGCCACCCATGGCGTGTCGGTGTCGCACCGCTCGATCGGTTCGACCGGCGGCCGCCAGGACCCCGGCAAGACCTTCAAGAACAAGAAGATGCCCGGCCACATGGGTGTCGGACCGCGTCACCACCCTCAATCTCAAGGTGATGCAGACCGACGTCGAGCGCGGGCTCATCCTGGTCGAGGGCGCGGTTCCCGGAGCCAAGGGCGGCTGGATCACGGTGCGCGACGCCGTGAAGAAGGCGCTGCCCAAGGAAGTGCCGCAACCCGGCAAGTTCCGCATCACCGGCGAGGCGTCCCCGGACGCCGCCGCCGAAGCGCCGGCGCAGGGAGCGTGACCATGGAGCTCAACATCACGACGCTCGACGGCGAGGCCAAGGGCTCGGTCAGCCTGTCCGACGACATCTTCGGCCTGGAGCCGCGCCAGGACCTGATCCAGCGCTGCATCGTCTGGCAGCTCGCCAAGCGCCGCGCCGGCACCCATGCGGTGAAGGGGCGCGCCGACATCTGGCGTACCGGCAAGAAGATGTACAAGCAGAAGGGCACCGGCGGCGCCCGCCACGGCTCCCAGCGCGCCAATTTGTTCCGCGGCGGCGGCCGCTCGTTCGGTCCGGTGGTGCGCAGCCACGAGATCGGCCTGCCCAAGAAGGTGCGCGTGCTCGCGCTCAAGCACGCCCTGTCCGCCAAGGCCAAGGACGGCGGCATCGTCATCATCGAGACGGCCACGCGTGACCGAGGCCAAGACCAAGGCGCTCAAGAGCCGGTTCGCCGCGCTCGGTCTCGCCAATGCGCTGATCATCGACGGCGCCGAGATCGACAACGGCTTCCGGCTCGCCACCCGCAACATTCCCAACATCGACGTGCTGCCGGTCCAGGGCATCAACGTCTACGACATCCTGCGGCGTAACACGCTGGTGCTGACCCGGGCCGCGCTCGATGCGCTGGAGGCGCGACTGAAATGACCACCAAGGATCCGCGCCACTACGACGTCATCCTCGCGCCGGTGATCACCGAAAAGGCGACCATGGCGTCCGAGCACAGCCAGGTGATGTTCCGCGTCGCGCCGCATGCCACCAAGCCGCAGATCAAGGAAGCGGTGGAGAAGCTGTTCGACGTCAAGGTCAAGCGCGTCAACACGCTGATCCGCAAGGGCAAGGTGCGCAATTTCCGCGGCGCTCGCGGTGAATTGTCGGACGTGAAGAACGCGATCGTGACCCTCGAAGAAGGTCACCACATCGACGTGACGACAGGGCTCTGAGGCGCGGGAACAGGACCATGGCACTCAAGAACTACAAGCCGACGACGCCGGGCCAGCGCCAGCTGGTGCTGGTCGACCGCTCGGCGCTCTACAAGGGCGAGCCGGTCAAGTCGCTCACCAGCGGCAAGATTTCGTCCGGCGGCCGCAACAACAACGGGCGCATCACCGTGCGCTTCCGCGGCGGCGGCCACAAGCGGGCGCTGCGCCTCGTCGACTTCAAGCGCGGCAGGCACGACCAGCCGGCCCGCGTCGAGCGGATCGAATACGATCCGAACCGCACCGGCTTCATCGCGCTCATCAAGTACGGCGGACGGCGAGCTCGCCTACATCCTGGCGCCGCAGCGGCTCGGGCGAGGGCGATACCGTCGTCTCCGGCGAGCATGTCGACGTCAAGCCCGGCAACGCGATGCCGGCCGGCAACATGCCGATCGGCACCATCGTCCACAATGTGGAGATGAAGATCGGCAAGGGCGGCCAGATCGCGCGCTCGGCCGGCTCCTACGCCCAGATCGTCGGCCGCGACCAGGAATACGTGATCGTGCGCCTCAATTCCGGCGAGCAGCGCCTCGTCCACGGCCGCTGCATGGCGACCGTCGGCGCGGTGTCGAACCCCGACCACATGAACATCTCGATCGGCAAGGCCGGCCGCAAGCGCTGGCTCGGTCGCATGCCGCACAACCGCGGCGTCGCCATGAACCCGGTCGATCATCCGCTCGGCGGCGGCGAAGGCCGCACCTCCGGCGGGCGTCATCCGGTCACGCCGTGGGGCAAGCCGACCAAGGGCAAGAAGACCCGGACCAACAAGACGACCACCAAGTTCATCATTTCGAGCCGCCATGCGCGGAAGAAGAAGTAAGTCGAGGGCAACATGGCGCGTTCGGTGTGGAAAGGTCCGTTCGTCGACGGGTATCTGCTGAAGAAAGCGGAAACCGCGCGGGCATCGGGCCGGCATGACGTGATCAAGACGTGGAGCCGCCGCTCGACGATCCTGCCGCAATTCGTCGGCCTGATTTTCGGGGTCTACAACGGCCACAAGCACGTTCCGGTGATGGTGACGGAGGAAATGGTCGGCCACAAGCTCGGCGAGTTTTCGCCGACCCGGACCTTCCACGGCCATTCGTCGGACAAGAAGGCGAAGCGGTCTTCTGGACCGGCCGCCGGTTAAGCGAGGACAGCGATGAGCAAGACAGCACATCCCCGAGCGCTGCCGGACAACGAGGCCCAGGCGATCGCGCGCATGCTGCGCGTGAGCCCGCAGAAGCTCAACCTGGTGGCCCAGTTGATCCGCGGCAAGAAAGTGCATATCGCGCTCGCCGATCTCGAATTCTCGCGCAAGCGCATCGCCAAGGAGGTGCGCAAGTGCCTGGAATCGGCGATCGCGAATGCCGAGAACAACCACGATCTCGACGTCGACGATCTCGTCGTCGCCCAGGCCCATGTCGGCAAGGGCCTCGTCATCAAGCGTTTCCATGCCCGCGGCCGCGGCCGCGCCGGCAAGATCCTCAAGCCGTTCTCGCACCTGACGATCGTCGTTCGTCAGGTCGAGGCGAGCGCTTAGGAGCACCCCGATGGGTCAGAAGGTCAATCCGATCGGCCTGCGTCTCGGCATCAACCGCACCTGGGATTCGCGGTGGTATGCCGGCAAGAACGAGTACGGCAAGCTGCTGCACGAGGACAAGAAGATCCGCGAGGAGCTGCAGAAGCAGCTCAAGCAGGCGGCGGTGTCGCAGGATCGTGATCGAGCGGCCGCACAAGAAGTGCCGGGTGACGATCCATTCGGCGCGGCCGGGCGTGGTGATCGGCAAGAAGGGCGCCGACATCGAGAAGCTGCGCAAGGAAGTGGCGAAGCTGACCGACAGCGACGTCGTCCTCAACATCATCGAGATCCGCAAGCCGGAGCTCGACGCCAAGCTGGTCGCCGAATCGATCGCCCAGCAGCTCGAGCGCCGCGTCGCGTTCCGCCGCGCCATGAAGCGCGCGGTGCAGTCGGCGATGCGGCTCGGCGCCGAGGGCATCCGCATCAACTGCTCGGGCCGGCTCGGCGGCGCCGAAATCGCGCGCATGGAATGGTACCGCGAGGGCCGGGTGCCGCTGCACACGCTGCGCGCCGACATCGACTATGGCGACGCCACCGCGTTCACGACCTACGGCACCTGCGGCGTCAAGGTGTGGATCTTCAAGGGCGAGATCCTGGAGCACGATCCGATGGCGCAGGACAAGCGGATGGCCGAGAGCCGAAGCGGGCCGCCCGCGCCGCGAGTCCTGAGGCCGGAACCGATGAAGGCAAGAGAGGCGTAGCTGCCATGCTGCAACCGAGTGCGCACCAAATTCCGCAAGGCGCATAAGGGCCGGATCAAGGGCGTCGCCACCAGCGGCGCGACGCTGAGCTTCGGCCAGTTCGGCCTCAAGGCGATGGAGCCGGACCGCCTCACCGCGCGCCAGATCGAGGCGGCGCGGCGCGCCATGACGCGCCACATGAAGCGCGCCGGGCGGGTGTGGATCCGCATCTTTCCCGGACGTTCCGGTGTCGAAGAAGCCGCTCGAAGTGCGCATGGGCTCCGGCAAGGGCGCGCCCGAATTGTGGGTGGTGCGGGTCAAGCCCGGCCGCATCCTGTTCGAGATCGACGGCGTGACGACCGCGCTCGCGCAGCGAGGCGCTCGATCTCGCCGCCGCCAAGCTGCCGATCAAGACGCGCTTCGTCGAGCGCATTGCCGAGTAGGGAGCGCGTGAGCCGATGCTGAAGACCGAAGACTTGCGGACGATGACGCCCGACCAGCTCGACGACGAGCTGCTCAAGCTCAAGAAGGAGCAGTTCAACCTGCGCTTCCAGCGCGCCACCGGGCAGCTCGCGAACACGTCGCGGGTGCGCGAGGTGCGCCGCGACATCGCCCGGATCAAGACGCAAGCGCAGGTCAAGCGCGCGGCCCAGTCAGTCAAGTGAGGAGCGGTTAGATGCCGAAGCGCGTGCTGCAGGGCGAGGTGGTCAGCAACAAGCAGGCCAAGACGATCGTCGTGCGGGTCGAACGCCGCTTCACCCATCCGGTGATGAAGAAGACGGTGCGGAGCTCGAAGAAATATTACGCCCACGACGAGAAGGGCGAATACGGGGTCGGCGACCTCGTGTGGATCGAGGAGCACCGGCCGATCTCCAAGCTCAAGCGCTGGACCGTGGTCCAGGGCCAGAAGAAAGCAACGGTGAGCGCGCTAAGCGCTCCGACTTACCAGTGGAAGAACGAGGCGCCCGATGATTCAGATGCAGACCAACCTCGACGTGGCGGACAATTCCGGCGCGCGTCGCGTCATGTGCATCAAGGTGCTGGGCGGCTCGAAGCGCAAGTACGCGACCATCGGCGACGTCATCGTGGTGTCGGTCAAGGAGGCGATCCCGCGCGGCCGCGTCAAGAAGGGCGACGTGATGAAGGCCGTGGTGGTGCGGGTGGCCAAGGACATCCGCCGCGCCCGACGGCTCGATCATCCGGTTCGACCGCAACGCGGCGGTGCTGATCAATCCGCAGATGGAGCCGGTCGGCACCCGCATCTTCGGCCCGGTGCCGCGCGAGCTGCGCGCCAAGAACCACATGAAGATCATCTCGCTCGCGCCGGAGGTGCTGTGATGGCCGCGAAGATCCGCAAGGGCGACAAGGTCGTCGTGCTCACCGGCCGCGACAAGGGCCGGACCGGCGAGGTCATCGAAGTGCGGCCGACCGAGGAGCGCGCGCTGGTGCGCGGCGTCAACTCGTCAAGCGCCACCAGCGCCAGACCGCGCAGCAGGAGGGCGGCATCATTTCCAAGGAAGCGCCGCTGCATCTGTCGAACATCGCCGTCGCCGATCCCAAGGACGGCAAGCCGACCCGCGTCGGCTTCAAGATCGGCAATGACGGCCGCAAGGTGCGCGTCGCCAAGCGTTCGGGAGTCGAGATCGATGGCTGAGGAAGACACGGACAAGAAGGCCGCCGCGAAAAAGGCGGACAAGGCCGACAAGGGCGACGCCGCGCCGAAGGCCAAGCAGGCCAAGGGCGAAAAGGGCGAACAGGCGAAGGGCGAGGGCGGCGACAAGGCGCCAAGGCCGCCAAGGGCGGCGCCGGCGACAGGCCGCAGCGCGCCGCCAAGGGCGACAAGGCCGAGAAGCCGGCTGCCGAGGCGACGGAGCCCGAGCCCAAGGGGCCGCCGCGCCTGCGCGTCCAATTCGACGAAGAAGTGCGCAAGAAGCTCACCGAGCAGTTCGGCTACAAGAACGCCATGCAGGTGCCGATGATCGACAAGGTCGTGATCAACATGGGCATCGGCGAGGCGGTCGCCGACCGCAAGAAGGTCGAGTCGGCCGCGGCCGATCTCGCGCTGATCTCCGGGCAGAAGGCGATCATCACCAAGTCGCGCAAGGCGATCTCGACCTACAAGCTGCGCGAGAACCAGCCGATCGGCTGCAAGGTGACGCTGCGCAAGGCGCGGATGTACGAGTTCATCGACCGCCTGATCAACATCGCGCTGCCGCGGGTGCGCGACTTCCGCGGCCTCAATCCGAAGAGCTTCGACGGCCGCGGCAACTACTCGCTCGGCGTCAAGGAGCACATCGTTTTCCCCGAGATCGACTACGACAAGACGGCGGAGGTCTGGGGCATGGACATCACCGTCTGCACCACGGCGCGCACCGACGACGAAGCGCGCGCCCTGTTGACGGCATTCAACTTCCCGTTCCGGCAGTGAGGATGGAGACGTCCTCAAACGCGGATGCTCAGGAGACCTAGATGGCGAAGACGAGCTCGATCGAGAAGAACAACCGGCGGCGCAGATGACGAAGAAGTTCGCCGGCAAGCGCGCGCGCCTCAAGGCGATCGCCTACGACAAGGAGCGGCCGCTGGAAGAGCGGTTCGAAGCCCAGCTCAAGCTCGCGCAGTTGCCGCGCAACTCGTCGGCGACGCGCATTCGCAATCGTTGCGAGGTGACCGGGCGGGCGCGCGCCTACTATCGCAAGCTCAAGATGAGCCGCATCGCGATGCGGGATCTCGGCTCCAGGGGCCTGATCCCGGGCCTGGTCAAGTCGAGCTGGTGAGGGGGCACGATGAACGTCAATGATCCGATCGGCGACATGATCACCCGCATCCGCAACGCCCAGCAGCGCACCAAGTCGAAGGTGTCGACGCCGGGCTCCAAGCTGCGCGCGCAGCGTGCTCGAGGTGCTCAAGAGCGAAGGCTACATCCGCGACTATTCGACCGTCGAGCACAGCGACGGCCGCAGCGAGTTCGAGATCGAGCTGAAATATTTCGACGGCGAGCCGGTGATCCGCGAGATCGAGCGGGTGTCGAAGCCGGGCCGGCGCGTCTACGTGTCGGTGAAGAACCTGCCGCGCATCAACAACGGCCTCGGCGTCGCCATCGTGTCGACGCCGAAGGGCGTGATGGCGGACCACGCCGCCCGCGACGCCAATGTCGGCGGCGAAATCCTTTGTACGGTGTTCTGAGGGGACCGCGATGTCACGTATCGGCAAGAAACCGGTTCCGATCCCGTCCGGCGTCACCGCCAATGTCGAGGGTCAGACCGTGAAGATGAAGGGGCCGAAGGGCGCGCTCGCCCTGGTGCTGCCGGACGACGTCGCGGTGAAGATGGACAAGGGCTTCATCAAGGTCGACCCGCGCAGCGAGACCAAGCGCGCGCGTTCGATGTGGGGCACCTCGCGCACCCTGGTCGCCAATCTGGTGGCCGGGGTCACCAAGGGTTTCGAGGACAAGCTCGAGATCACCGGCGTCGGCTACCGCGCCTCGATCCAGGGCAAGAACCTGCAGATCGCGCTCGGCTACAGCCACGACGTGGTCTATCCGATCCCGGAAGGCATCGCCATCGCGACGCCGAAGCCGACCGAGATCGTGATCACCGGCATGGACAAGCAGAAGGTCGGGCAGGTCGCGGCGGAAATCCGCGGCTTCCGGCCGCCGGAGCCCTACAAGGGCAAGGGCGTGAGATACGCGGGCGAATACATCTTCCGCAAGGAAGGCAAGAAGAAGTGACGCAGTGCTTCGCTTTGTGTTGCGCAGGGTCTCGTCCGGAAGGTCTGCGACTTTTCGGGGGACGGGCGCTGGAGCCTACAGGAGTTGGCCATGCCGAGTAAGCAGATCGAACGGCGCAAGGCGCGCATCCGCCGCACCATCAAGGCGGCCGCAGGCTTGCGACCGCGCCTCTCGGTGTTCCGATCGTCGAAGCACATCTACGCCCAGGTGATCGACGACAAGCTCGGGCGCGACGGTCGCATCCGCATCCTCGCTCGAGAAGGACTTGCGGGGCAGCCTCAAGACCGGCGCCGACGTCGGCGCCGCCAAGGCGGTCGGCAAGCTGGTGGCCGAACGCGCTGCCGCCAAGGGCGTCAAGGAAGTGGTGTTCGACCGCGGCCACTATCTCTATCACGGCCGCGTCAAGGCGCTGGCCGATGCGGCACGAGAGGGCGGGCTGAGTTTCTGAGGCGTGATCCGGAATGTCGCGGACATTTCGGATGAACGCAGGATCGGAGAGGGCTGCGGCCCGAACGGAAATGGATATTCGTCATGGCACGTGAACATCATCGCGATCGGGAAGAGCGGGACAGCGAGTTCACCGACAAGCTCGTCCACATCAACCGCGTCGCCAAGGTGGTGAAGGGCGGCCGGCGCTTCGGGTTCGCGGCGCTGGTCGTGGTCGGCGACCAGAAGGGCCGGGTCGGCTTCGGCCACGGCAAGGCGCGCGAGGTGCCGGAAGCCATCCGCAAGGCGACCGATGCGGCCAAGCGCAGCCTCATCCGGGTGCCGCTGCGCGAGGGCCGCACGCTGCATCACGACGTGATCGGCCACCACGGCGCCGGCAAGGTGTTTCTGCGCGCCGCTCCCACCGGCACCGGCATCATCGCCGGAGGGCCGATGCGCGCGGTGTTCGAGACCCTCGGCATGCAGGACGTGGTGGCGAAGTCGATCGGCTCGTCGAACCCCTACAACATGGTGCGGGCGACGTTCGATGCCTTGAAGCACCAGGATTCGCCGCGCTCGGTCGCGGCGCGGCGCAACGTCAAGGTCTCCGCCCTGCAGGCGCGCCGGCGCGACGGCGATGCCGAACCCGCCGCTACCGAATGATCCGCAGAGCCCGACTCCGCTGGCCCAGCTCCGCTGGCCCGATATGGCGACAACGAACATGACAGCGAAAAAGACCATCAAGATCGAGCAGACCGGCAGCCCGATTCGCCGCACCCACGATCAGCGCGAGACGCTGGTGGGGCTCGGCCTCAATCGCATCGGACGCGTCGCCGAGGTGCCGGACACGCCATCGACCCGCGGCATGATCGCCAAGGTGGCGCATCTCATCCGCGTGGTCGAGCAGAAGTAGTATCGTTTCCCTCCCCCGCTTGCGGGGGAGGGTCGGGGAGGGGGCACTTGCCGCAAGCGCTGCGCTTGCGCGAGAGTCCGCAGCCCCCTCCCCCGACCCTCCCCTGAAGGAGGGGGAGGGAGTGGCCGAGACAAAGAGGACAGAGCCATGAAGCTCAATGAGATTTCCGACAATGCCGGCTCGCGCAAGGGGCGGATGCGGATCGGCCGCGGTATCGGCTCCGGCAAGGGCAAGACCGGCGGCCGCGGCGGCAAGGGCCAGACCGCGCGCACCGGCGTGCGCATCAAGGGCTTCGAAGGCGGCCAGATGCCGCTGCACCGGCGGCTGCCAAAGCGCGGATTCAACAATATATTCGCCCTCAAGCTCAATGAGGTGAACCTCGGCCGGGTCCAGGAGGCGATCGAGAAGGGTACCCTCGATGCCAAGGACGTGGTCGACGCCGAGGCTTTGGTGCGGGCAGGCGTGCTGCGGCGCGCAAAGCACGGCGTGCGCCTGCTCGGCAAGGGCGAAATCAAGTCGGCGCTGCAATTCGCGGTCTACGGCGCCTCCAAGTCGGCGGTCGAGGCGGTTGAAAAGGCGGGCGGATCGGTGAAGATCCTGGCGCCGCGGAAGGCCGATGAAGAGGGTGGCGACAAAGCTGCGTGAGCCGGTGGCCTTGCGCCGCCCCTCCACGGCTTCCATTTTGAGGAATGCCTGGATGGCCGGCCTGACCGGCAAATGGGTGACGGGGGCGTCAAGGAGCCTGGACCATGGTCTCTGCAGCGGAACAATTGGCGGCCAATCTCAACTTCTCGGCGTTCGCCAAGGCCGACGAGCTGAAGAAGCGAATCTGGTTCACCCTCGGCGCGCTGATCGTCTACCGGCTCGGGACCTATATTCCGCTGCCCGGCATCGATCCGACCGCATGGGAACAGATTTTCCGCACCCAGTCGGGCGGAATCCTCGGCATGTTCAACATGTTCGCCGGCGGCGGCATTCACCGCATGGCGATCTTCGCCCTCAACATCATGCCCTACATCTCGGCCTCGATCATCATCCAGCTGATGACGACGGTGTCGCCCACCCTCGAGCAGCTCAAGAAGGAGGGCGAGTCCGGCCGCAAGATGATCAACCAGTACACCCGCTACCTCACGGTGCTCCTGGCCGCGTTCCAGTCCTACGGCATCAGCATCGGCCTGGAAGGGTCCGGACAGGTGGTCGCCGATCCCGGCCTGTTCTTCCGCATCTCGACGGTGATCACGCTCACCGGCGGCACCATGTTCCTGATGTGGCTCGGCGAACAGATCACCTCGCGCGGCATCGGCAACGGCATTTCGCTGATCATCCTGTCCGGCATCGTGGCGGAATTGCCGGCGGCGGTGGCCGGCACCCTCGAACTCGGGCGGCAGGGCGCCCTGTCGACCGGGCTGATCATGGTGGTCCTCATTATGGGGGTCGCCGTGATCGCATTCATCGTGTTCATGGAGCGCGCCCAGCGCCGCCTGCTGATCCAATATCCCAAACGCCAGGTCGGCAACCGGATGTTCGAGGGGCAATCCTCGCACCTGCCGCTCAAGCTCAACACCTCCGGCGTCATTCCCCCGATCTTTGCCTCTTCGCTGCTGCTGCTGCCGACCACGGTGGCGAACTTCAACGCCGGCCAGGGGCCGGAATGGCTCAACCTGATCACCACCCAGCTCGGCCACGGCCGCCCGCTGTTCCTGGTGCTCTATGTCGGCCTGATCATCTTCTTCGCGTTCTTCTACACGGCGATCGTGTTCAACCCGACCGAGACCGCGGAGAACCTCAAGAAGCATGGCGGCTTCATTCCGGGCATCCGTCCGGGCGAGCGCACCGCGGAATACATCGACTATGTGCTGTCGCGCATCACCGTGATCGGCGCCGGCTATCTCGCCATCGTATGTTTGCTGCCGGAAATCCTGATCTCCTATGCCGCCGTGCCGTTCTACTTCGGCGGCACCTCGCTGCTGATCGTGGTCAGCGTGACCATGGACACGGTGGCGCAGGTGCAGGGCTATCTGCTGGCGCACCAGTATGAAGGGCTGATCAAGAAATCGAAGCTGAGGGGACGGAAGAGATGAGGGTTGGATTGGGGCAGCGCGTCGTCTTTACGCGCTCCGGTTCCGAGCATTTATCCGGCCATGCGGGAGAGCTGTTTCGCGAGCAGGGGCCGTTGTGGCAGACGCATCTTTGGACCTATTGAAGTAGTCCGGCGAGGGCGGGCGGCGATGAGTCCGGAGTTGAGGCGGCGCATCGCATTTACGGTCGGCGTACTCCCTGTCTATCGTCTCGGCACCTACATTCCGCTTCCCGGCGTTGATCTCACCGTCTGGAAGCAGCTGTTTCAGAGGCAGCCCGCCGGCGTTCATGCGATGGCGATATTTGCCCTCTTCGGCGGCGGCCAAGGGTCCTGGTTCAGGGCCGTCGCGGCAGAGTTCGAACATGGCCGGCCGGCCTTCTTGATCGCTACTGCGGTCGCGATCATCCTGCTCGCGCTCCTCTACGCGGCCTTCGTGCTCGATCCAGACGCCGCGGCGGAGAAGTTGAAGGCCTATGGGGGCGTCGTTCCGGGCGTTGCACCGGGCGAGGCTACGGCAGCCCATCTCGACTATGTGGTGTCGCGTACGGTCGTCCTGGGCGCCGCCTACCTCGCGCTCATTGCGGTCATTCCGGATTTGCTGATTGCTTATGCCCACTTGCCGTTCTATTTCGACGGTATGTCGGCTCTGCTGGTAGTTTGCGTCGTTCTCGATATGAGTGCCCAGGTCCGCGGTGACGGACTTATGACAGCGCGGGGGATACGCCAATGAGGCTCATACTCCTGGGTCCGCCGGGCGCGGGCAAGGGCACCCAGGCACAGAGGTTGGTCGAGAAATACGGGATCATCCAGCTTTCCACCGGCGACATGCTGCGTGCCGCGGTTAAGGCGGAGACCCCGACCGGGCTCCAGGTCAAGGACATCATGGCGCGGGGCGATCTCTGCCCCGACGAGCCTCGTGGTGGAGGCGGTCGCCGATCGCATCAGCCAGCCCGATGCGCACAACGGCTTCATCCTCGACGGCTTTCCCCGCACCGTGGCCCAGGCCGAGGCGCTCGACCGCATGCTCAAGGAGAAGGGGCTCGAGCTCGATGCGGTGATCGAACTCAAGGTCGACGAGGCCATCCTGCTGCAGCGGATCGAAAAGCGGGTCGCGGAGATGGCGGCGCGCGGCGAGCCGTTGCGGAGCGACGACAATGCCGAGGCCTTGAAGAAGCGACTCGATGCCTATCGCGAGCCAGACCGCACCGCTGATCGGCTACTATTCCGGCAAGGGCATGCTCCGGACCATCGACGGCATGGCTCCGATCGAGGCGGTCTCCGCCGCGCTGGCCGGCTTGCTCGCAGGTTCCGAAACGGCTGCGGCGCGGCCCGTGCCGCGGCCGGCCCGGACGGTATCCGCCGGCCGGCGCAAGGCGTCCAAGCGATCGAGCGGCCGCAAGCCCGCGGGACGCCCGGCATCGGTGCGCCGCCGCCGCCGCGGTGACCAAGCTGGGCAAGCCTGCGACCGCCATCGGCAAGGCTGGCGAAGCCGTCCGCATCCAAGGCCGGCAAGCGCAAGCCCGCGGCGGCCAAGGGAAGCGCCAAGCCGACGCGAGGCGCGGCGGCAAAGCGGGCGTCCGGCACCACCGCAAAATCGGCGGCAAAGACGGCGCGAAGCGCCAAGCGCAAGGGCGCGGCGGCCACAACCAAAGCGGGAAAGGCCGCTTCCAAGTCCGGCAGGCCACGGGTGGCGCGAAAAGTCGGAGCGGAACCGCAAATAAGCGTGGCAAGAAAAGGTGAGTGCAGTTGACGAAGCGGCTCGGAAACCGTAAATACCCGGCAACCAGTCAATGAATTCTCGAAGCGACGCCGGGCTCCGGGATCACCGGAGAGGCGTCGTGTTCACGTTTACGTGATTGCGGCTCCGGATCACGGGTGTGGATTCATCCGGTTGTAGGCGTGGATTGAAACCCGAAGGAGTGGCGGCCTTGGCCCGTATCGCTGGTGTCAACATACCGACCAATAAGCGCGTGCTTATCGGCCTGCAGTATATACACGGGATCGGGCCCGCAAAGGCCCGTGAAATCGTGGCGAAAGTCGGGATTCCCGACGAGCGTCGGGTCGCCGCAGCTCACCGACCAGGAAGTGTTGCAGATTCGCGAAATGATCGATCGCGACTATATGGTCGAAGGCGACCTGCGACGCGAGACCGCCATGAACATCAAGCGGCTGATGGATCTCGGCTGCTACCGCGGGTTGCGGCATCGGCGCGGGCTTCCGGTCCGCGGCCAGCGCACCCATACCAATGCGCGCACCCGCAAGGGGCCGTCGAAGCCGATCGCCGGCAAGAAGAAGTAATCCGCAGCGCGCGACGATAGAAGATCAGGCTTGCGACGGCGAGCCGCGAAAGGGTCGATTATGGGTAAGGAAGCCACCCGCGTTCGGCGACGCGAACGCAAGAACATCGCCTCCGGCGTCGCCCACGTGAATGCGTCGTTCAACAATACGATGATCACGATTACCGACGCCCAGGGCAATACGATCGCGTGGTCGTCGTCCGGCACCATGGGATTCAAGGGGTCGCGCAAGTCGACGCCCTATGCCGCCCAGGTCGCGGGCGAGGACGTGGCGCGCAAGGCGCAGGAGCACGGCATGCGCACCCTCGAGGTCGAGGTGGCGGGTCCGGGCTCCGGCCGCGAGTCGGCGCTGCGTTCGCTGCAGGCGGCGGGTTTCACCATCACGTCGATCCGCGACGTGACGCCGATCCCGCACAATGGCTGCCGGCCGCGCAAGCGCCGGCGCGTGTGATGTTCGATATTGCACGGCAGGCGTGCCCGCCTGCCGACTTTTCCCACGAAGCGGCGCGCGCCAACCGGCGGCGCGCCCTTCAACGCGATGGGTGACGAAGTGACGATCCAGAAGAACTGGCAGGAACTGATCCGACCGAACAAGCTCCAGGTGATGCCCGGCGGCGACCCCAAGCGCTCCGCCACCGTGGTGGCGGAGCCGCTGGAGCGCGGCTTCGGCCTCACGCTCGGCAACGCGCTGCGGCGCATCCTGCTGTCCTCGCTGCAGGGCGCGAGCGTGCAGTCCGTGCATATCGACGGCGTGCTGCACGAGTTCTCCTCGATCACCGGCGTGCGCGAGGACGTGACCGACATCATCCTCAACATCAAGGACATCGCCATCAAGATGCAGGGCGACGGCCCGAAGCGCATGGTGGTCGAAGAAGTCCGGTCCGGCGCTGGTGACCGCCGGCGACATCCAGACCGTCGGCGACATCGTCATCCTCAATCCGGAACTGGTGCTGTGCCATCTCGACGAGGGCGCCGAGATCCGCATGGAGTTCACGGTCAATACCGGCAAGGGCTACGTCCCGGCCGATCGCAACCGTCCGGAGGACGCGCCGATCGGGCTCATCCCGGTCGACAGCCTGTATTCGCCGGTGCGCAAGGTGTCCTACCGGGTCGAGAACACCCGCGAAGGCCAGATCCTCGACTACGACAAGCTGACCATGCAGATCGAGACCAACGGCTCGGTCACGCCCGGACGACGCGCTCGCCTATGCGGCGCGCATCCTCCAGGACCAGCTCAACGTCTTCGTCAACTTCGAGGAGCCGCGCAAGGAGGTCGGCGTCGCCGAGGCGATACCCGATCTCGCCTTCAACCCGGCCTTCCTCAAGAAGGTCGACGAGCTCGAGCTGTCGGTGCGTTCGGCCAACTGTCTCAAGAACGACAACATCGTCTACATCGGCGACCTCGTGCAGAAGACCGAGGGCGAGATGCTGCGGACGCCGAATTTCGGCCGCAAGTCGCTCAACGAGATCAAGGAAGTGCTGGCGCAGATGGGCCTGCATCTCGGCATGGAAGTGCCGGGCTGGCCGCCGGAGAAC
Organism: uncultured Alphaproteobacteria bacterium; assembly: GCA_963795865.1. Lineage (GTDB taxonomy): Bacteria > Pseudomonadota > Alphaproteobacteria > Rhizobiales > Xanthobacteraceae > JAJPKK01. The sequence goes on along the minus strand of CAWCJX010000095.1, from coordinate 11,569 downwards.
ATCGACGAACTCGCCAAGCGGTTCGAGGATCATTATTGAGCCGGTGCCACGCCTTCCGGCCGGAAGGTGCGAGCGCAAGACAGGGGAATGCGATGCGTCACGGTAATGCCCACCGCAAGTTCAACCGCACGGCCGAGCATCGCCGGGCGATGTTCGCGAACATGTGCGCGGCGCTGATCAAGCACGAGCAGATCACGACGACGCTCCCCAAGGCGAAGGACCTGCGCCCGATCGTCGAGAAGCTGGTCACTCTCGGCAAGCGCGGCGGCCTGCATGCGCGCCGCCAGGCGATCGCCGAGATCCGCGACGTCGCCATGGTCAAGAAGCTGTTCGACGTGCTCGGCCCCCGCTACAAGGAACGCCACGGCGGCTACACGAGGGTGATGAAGCTCGGCTTCCGCCACGGCGACAACGCGCCGCTCGGGGTGATCGAATTCGTCGACCGCGACGTCAATGCCAAGGGCCTCGATTCCGGCCCGGTCGAGGAAAAGAAGGTCGAAGAGGCCGCGGCCGCGTAGAGAAAGTCCTTGATCTCGAGCGTGATCCGCGGCCCCGAGGGCCTGCAACTTCTCCGATCATGCTCCACGGCCGGCGCCTGTCCCGCCGACCTTCAAATCCGGCGCCGCGCGCTTTATATCTCGGGCCATTACGCCACGGGGATTCGCGCCATGACCGTGATATCGCGTTTGCTGTTGTCCCTTGCGCTGCTGCCGGTGCTCGTCTCGGGCGCGCCGGCCCAGGACGTCCGCGTGCCGCAGTCGGCCGGCGAGATCAGGCTGAGCTTTGCGCCGGTGGTCAAGCGCGTCGCGCCGGCGGTGGTCAACGTCTACGCCGCCCGGGTCGTCGAAAACCGGGTGCCGCTGTTCGACGATCCGATCTTCCGCCGCTTCTTTGGCGGCGGCTCCGGCGGCCCGCGCGAGCAGGTCCAGCGCTCGCTGGGCTCCGGCGTCATCGTCGACGCCGCCGGCCTCGTCGTCACCAACAATCACGTCATCGAGAATGCGGACCAGATCAAGGTCGCTCTCGCCGACAAGCGCGAATTCGACGCCGATCTCGTCCTCAAGGATGCGCGCTCCGATCTCGCCGTGCTGCGCATCAAGGACGGCCGCGAGCGCTTCACCGCGGCCGATTTCGGCGATTCCGACGCGCTGCAGGTCGGCGACATGGTGCTCGCCATCGGCAATCCGTTCGGCGTCGGCCAGACCGTCACCCACGGCATCGTGTCGGCGGTGGCCCGCACCCAGGTCGGGATCACCGACTACCAGTTCTTCATCCAGACCGACGCCGCGATCAATCCCGGCAATTCCGGCGGCGCGCTGGTCGATCTTGCCGGCCGCCTGGTCGGCATCAACACCGCGATCTTCTCGCGCTCCGGCGGTTCGCAGGGCATCGGCTTTGCGATCCCTGCGAACATGGTGCGGGCGGTGGTCGCGTCGGCCAGGGGCGGCGCCACCGTGGTGCGCCGGCCGTGGCTCGGCGCCAAGCTGCAGGCGGTGACGCCGGACATCGCCGACAGCCTCAGCCTGAAGCGGCCGGCCGGAGCGCTGGTCAACGCCATCACCGCGCGCAGCCCGGCGGCGCGCGCGGGCCTGCGCACCGGCGATCTCATCGTCGAAGTGGACGGACAGCCGGTCGACGATCCCAACGCCTTCGACTATCGCTTCGCCACCAAGCCGGTGGGCGGCCAGGCGCAGCTCGGCGTCATGCGGGGCGGGCGCGAGGTCAAGGTCGCGATCCCGCTGGAGACGGCGCCGGAAACGCCGCGCGAGGAGACCGTGATCAAGGCGCGCTCGCCCCTGCTCGGGGCGCAGGCTCGCCAATCTGTCGCCGGCGCTGGCCGAGGAGTTGCGGCTCGATACCGCGGCCGAGGGCGTGGCGGTCACCGAGGTCGAGAACGGCTCGGTCGCCCAGAGCTTCGGATTCCAGAAGGGCGACATCGTGGTCAGCGTCAACAACGAGAAGATCGCCACCATGAAGGATCTGCTGCGCGTCACCGGCCAGCCGGCGCGGCTGTGGCGGCTCACCATCCTGCGCGGCGGCCAGGAGATCTCCGCCGTATTCGGCGGATGAGTCGGCGCCCGAAACCCGACACTGCGAGCCTGTTTACGGCGGCGGGCCTGGAGCGCGATGCGCCGCGCCCGCTCGCCGACCGGCTGCGTCCGCACCGGCTTTCCGAGGTGGTCGGCCAGGACCATCTGCTCGGCCCGGACGGCGCGCTCACCCGCATGCTGGAGACGCGCAGCCTCGGCTCGCTGGTGTTCTGGGGGCCGCCCGGCACCGGCAAGACCACGGTGGCGCGGCTGCTGGCGGACGCCACCGCGCTTGCATTTCGAGCAGATCTCGGCGGTGTTTTCCGGCGTCGCCGACCTCAAGAAGGTGTTCGAGGCCGCCCGCGCGCGGCGCGAGACCGGCACCGGCACGCTGCTGTTCGTCGACGAGGTGCACCGCTTCAACCGCGCCCAGCAGGACTCCTTCCTCCCGGTGATGGAGGACGGCACCGTGGTGCTGGTCGGCGCCACCACCGAGAACCCTTCCTTCGAGCTCAATGCGGCGCTGCTGTCGCGGGCGCGGGTGCTGGTGTTCAAGCCGCTCGACGCCGCCGCGATCGAGAAGCTGCTCGCGCGCGCCGAAGAGATCGAGGCGCGGCCGCTGCCGCTCGATGATGACGCCCGCGCTTCGCTCGTGCGCATGGCCGACGGCGACGGGCGCGCCGCGCTCACGCTGGCCGAGGAGGTGTGGCGCGCCGCCCGCAAGGGCGAAGTGTTCGACGCCGCCAAGCTGCAGGAGATCGTGCAGCGCCGCGCCCCGATCTACGACAAGTCCCAGGACGGCCACTACAACCTGATCTCGGCGCTGCACAAATCGGTGCGCGGATCGGATCCCGACGCCGCGCTGTATTATCTGTGCCGCATGCTCGATGCCGGCGAGAGCCCGCTGTTCCTGGCGCGGCGGGTCGTGCGGATGGCGATCGAGGATGTCGGGCTCGCCGATCCCCAGGCGCTGGTCATCGCCAATGCGGCGAAGGAGGCCTACGATTTTCTCGGCAGCCCCGAGGGCGAACTCGCCATCGCCCAGGCGGTGATCTATATCGCGACCGCGCCGAAATCGAACGCCGCCTATGCCGCCTATGGCGCCGCGATGCGCACCGCCAAGGAGGCGGGCTCGCTGCTGCCGCCCAAGCACATCCTCAACGCGCCGACCAGGCTCATGAAGGGCGAAGGCTACGGCGAGGGCTATGCCTACGACCACGACGCGCCCGAGGCGTTCTCCGGCCAGAACTATTTCCCCGACGCGCTCGGCCGCCAGCAGTTCTACGACCCGCCCGAGCGCGGCTTCGAGCGCGAGATCAGGAAGCGGCTGGACTACTGGGCGAAGCTGCGGCGCGAGCGGGGCGGGTAGGGTATCCTTTGCGAGGATTCGGGGGATGATGGGTTGGTCGGATTGCGCTACATCATGCTCAACGAGCGCATGACGCGCACCAAAGGAACCTATCGTGAAACGCGGCAGTGGACCAAGGCAACCGGGCGGCGGACGGCAGATGGCCGGGCCACGCGGTCAGGATCGCAGAGGCAAGGCAACCGGAAAACCGGCCGGCAAGTCGGCTGGCAAGCCGGCTGGGAAGCCGTTCCGGCAGCGGCCCGGCGGCGGCGCCGCGGCGGCCGGTCCCGGCAAGCGCCGGCGTCCGTTCTCCGACCGGGATGAACGCGCGGCGCAGTCGGCAAGAAGTCAGCGGCAGGCCAGCGGAAAGCCCGCGCTCCGCGCCGCCCCGTCGATAGTGCCGAACGCCGGCCGGCGGCTCCCATCAAGGCCCCACCCATCCGAAGGGCCGCCCCGATCGAGCAGGCGGTCGAGGCGCCGGCGCCGCAGCAGGCGACCCGGGTCCAGACCGTGGCGGTGACGGCGGACGAGGCCGGCATGCGGGTCGACCGCTTCCTGGAGGCGAAATTCCCGGGGCTGTCGTTCTCCCACATTCACCGCGTGATCCGCAAAGGCGAGCTGCGGGTCAACGGCAAGCGGGTCGACGGCAAGGACCGGCTGGAGGCGGGCCAGGCGGTGCGCATTCCGCCGCTCAAGGTCGACGCTCCCAAGCCGGTGGTCTCGCGAGGCCGAGGAAAAGACGGCGCGCGTTCCTGAAGTCGATCACGCTTTACGAGGACGCCGACGTCCTCGTCTTCAACAAGCCGATGGGGCTTGCGGTGCAGGGCGGCTCGGGCACCACGCGCCATCTCGACGGCATGCTCGACGTCATGCGCGATCGCGCCGGCCAGCGCCCGCGCCTGGTGCATCGCCTCGACAAGGACACGTCGGGCTGCCTGCTGGTCGCCAAGACGCGCTTTGCCGCCTCCGCGCTGGCCAAGGTGTTCCGCTCCCGCGAGGCGCGCAAGATCTATTGGGCGCTGGTGGCGGGCGTGCCGAAGCCGCAGCAGGGCCGGATCAGCACGTTTCTGGCCAAGGAGGAGCGCGAGGACGAGTCGGTGATGCGCATCGCCAGGCACGGCGAGGAGGGGGCGAGCCACGCGGTCACCTATTACGCCGTGGTCGAGACCTCGGCCCAGCAGCTCGCCTGGGTGTCGCTCAAGCCGGTAACGGGGCGCACCCATCAATTGCGCGCCCACCTCGCCCATATCGATCATGCCATCGTCGGCGATCCCAAATACTTCAACAAGGAGAATTGGCAGCTGCCCGGCGGCATCCAGAACCGGCTGCATCTGCTGGCGCGCCGCATCGCGGTGCCGCATCCGCGCGGCGGCGTCATCGACGTGACCGCGCCGCTGCCGCCGCATATGGTGCAGAGCTGGAACCTGCTCGGCCTCGACCTCAAGCGCTACGATCCGATCGTCGATGCGCCGGAGGAGTGATGCGCCGATCGACGACCCGAATGAAGAGTGAAATCGCATGGAAACGGCCACCGAATTCGAGCGCTGGGAACAGCGCTTCGCCGCGCCGGAATATGTTTTCGGCACCGAGCCCAATGCTTTCCTGAAATCGCAGGCGGAGATGCTGCCGAAGACGGGCAAGGCGCTCGCTATCGCCGACGGCGAAGGCCGCAACGGCGTCTGGCTCGCCGGGCAGGGGCTCGACGTCCTGTCGGTCGATTTCTCGCCGACGGCGCTGGCAAAGGCGCAGGCGCTGGCGCGGGAGCGCGGCGTTACCCTGCACACCCTGCAGGCCGACATCATCACGTGGGAGTGGCCGGAGGCCGAATTCGACGTCGTGGTCGGAATTTTCTTCCAGTTTGTCGCGCCCGCGGAGCGCGCGGGCATCTTTGCCGGGATGCGCAAGGCGCTGAAGCCGGGCGGCCTCCTCCTCATCGAGGGCTATCGGCCCCAAGCAGCTCGAGTACAAGACCGGAGGGCCGTCGGAGCTCGAGAATCTCTACACCGAGGAGCTTCTCAGGAAGGAATTCGCCGGGTTCTCCGAGCTGAGCATCAGGTCCTATGACAGCGTGATGAGCGAGGGCACCCGTCACGTCGGGATGGCCGCCCTGGTCGACCTGGTGGCGCGGAAATAGCGCGGCCGCAGGCTTTCGTGACGGTGGCGTGACGTCGGGGACGGTTTCTGCCAATCGGGCGGCTGCAACTTGCGGGACCAATCCAATCGGCTAATCTGTCCCGGCCCAGGGGAATCAACGAGGTGATGCCATGAACAAGCTCGTCGCGTTTTATGCTGCCGCGGTCTGCGCCGGCGTCGTGTTCTGCGCTGCTCCCGCGAGTGCGCTGAGCCTGAAGGCCTGCAACGACGAATGGAACGGGATGAAGACGGCCGGCACGGTCGGCGACAAGAAATACGCCGACTTCCGCAAGGAATGCCTCGCCCGCACGGCGGCTGCGCCGGCTGCGGCGCCTGCCGCACCGGCCCCCACCGCGGCCGCCAAGCCGGCTGCGCCCGCAGCGCCAGCGGCAGCCGGCGCCGCCGTGTTCCCGTCCACCGTATCGTCGAAGTATTCCAGCGAAGTCGGCCGGCAGGGCGCGGATGCACACCTGCCTCGATCAGTACAACGCCAACAAGGCCGGCAGCGGCAATGGCGGCCTGCATTGGATCCAGAAGGGCGGCGGCTACTACAGCCAGTGCAATGCCAAGCTGAAAGGCTGAGCCGTTGAGGGGATAGCAGTCCAGGTCATTTCTGAGCCACCTCCGCGCAGGCGCGATTCGGTTTTTCCGCATCGCCTGCGCGGAGCCGTTTTCGAGGCGCCCCTACTCCCTCATTCCACAACTATCGGGTGGACATATCTTTGCGCGGCACGCTGTACCTCTCCCCGCGTGCGGGGAGAGGTCGGATCGCCGTGAGCGCAGGTCCGTGCGGTCGCAGGTGGGCGCTCCCGCGAGTCCGGGCATCAAACCCGCAAGCTCAGAATCGTGGAACGCCCCTCACCCCGACCCTTTCTCCGCACGCGGGGCGAGGGAGAAGAAAGCGTGCCGCCGCTTGTCGCCTGCCGGGGGCTGCCGTACAACGCCGCTCGAAACGATCGGCGCATCCCGTTGCGGGAACAAGAATTATGTCCGGCGGCGCGGCCGGCATCGGGGAGAGGACATGGCCAAAACAGCGGCGAACAAGCCGGCCGGGAAGGCGAGCCGATCGAACGGGCGCTCGTACCAGGACATCCTCTACGAGGTGAAGGACCAGGTGGCGTGGGTCACCATCAACCGCCCGCGCGTGCTCAATGCGTTCCGCGAGCAGTCGCTCGACGAGATGATCGATGCGCTCAAATCGACCCGCGACGACCCCTCGATCGCCTGCGCCGTCGTCACCGGCGCCGGCGACAAGTCGTTCTCGGCGGGCGGCGATTTCTACGCCATGAAGCGGCTCAACTGGACCAATGCGGCGATGTGGAACGACCGCATGCAGGGCCTCGCCATGACCATCCGCGGCCTGCCGATCCCGGTGATCGCCATGGTCAATGGCTGGTGCATGGGCGGCGGCCACGAACTCGCCCTGTGGTGCGATCTCGTCATCGCTTCGGACAATGCCGTGCTGGGCCAGACCGGCGCCAAGGTCGGCGCCTGCCCGACCGTCGGCGCCACCCAATATCTGCCGCGCATCATCGGCGAACGCCTCGCCCGCGAGATGATCTTCTGCGCCCGCCGCTTCACCGCCGCAGGAAGCGGTGGAGATCGGCCTCATCAACAAATGCGTGGCGCAGAAGGACCTGCTGGCGGAAACGCTTGAAGTGGTGCGAGACCATCAAGGGCCACAGCCCGCAGACGCTGCGCATGACCAAGAAGAGCCTGAACTTCGAATCCGATCTGCTCTACGCGTCCTGGCAGCACGGCATGGAGCTGCTCGCCCATGTCTGGGGCTCGGAGGAAAGCCTCGAAGGCATGAACGCGTTCCTCCAGGGCCGCAAGCCGGACTTCCAGAAGTTCCGCATGCGCAACAAGCAGGAGCTCGAAGTCCTATCTCGACGGCTGCGCCCGCGACCTCAATGCGCCGCCCTCCATGCGCAAGGGCGGCAAAGCCGGCGGCAAGGTCAAGGCCGCGTCATGAGCGATCAATGAGCGCTCCGGGCGAAGGCGCGTTGAGCGGCATCCGCGTGCTCGACCTCACCCGCGTTCTCGCCGGCCCGCTGTGCGCCATGATGCTCGGCGACATGGGCGCCGACGTCATCAAGGTCGAGCCGCCCGGCGGCGACGACACCCGCCGCTGGGGGCCGCCCTTTGCCGGCGGCGAGTCCGCCTATTTTCTCGGTGCCAACCGCAACAAGCGCTCGATGACCCTCGACATGGCGGGGCCGGCCGGCCAGAAGGTGCTCGCCGGCCTGATCGAAAAATCCGACGTGGTCATCGACAATTTCAAGCTCGGCACGCTGCCGAAATGGGGCTTCACCGACGCCTGGTTTGCGGCCCATGCGCCGCGGGCGGTGCGCTGCTCCATCACCGGCTACGGCTCGAGCGGCCCCAAGGCGGCGCTGCCCGGCTATGATTTCGTGCTCCAGGCCGAGTCCGGCCTGATGAGCATATGCGGCGATCCCGCGGGCACGCCGACCAAGTACGGCGTCGCCATCGTCGATGTGTGCACCGGCATGCTGGCCTGCAACGGCATTCTCGCCGCGCTCAACGCGCGCCAGGCGACCGGGCGCGGCCAGAAGGTCGAGCTGTCGCTGTTCGAGACCTCGCTGCTGATGCTGATCAATGTCGCTTCCAACGTGCTGATCGCCGGCACGCGGCGGCGGGCGGTTCGGCAACGGCCATCCGAGCCTCGTGCCCTACACCACCTATCAGGCGCGCGACGCCATGATCGCGCTCGCGGTCGGCAACGAGCCCCAGTTCGTCAAATGCGCCGCGGTGCTCGGCCATCCCGAATGGGCCGACGGATCCGCGCTTTGATACCAATCGCGCCCGGGTGGAGAATCGCGATCTGGTCGACGGCGCCATCGCGGCGGCGCTCGCCGGCGACACCGCCGACGCCTGGATCGCCAAGCTCAAGGCGGTGGGCGTACCGTGCGGCCGGATCAATACCGCGGCGGAGGCGCTCGCCGATCCGCACACGGCGGCGCGGCACATGATCGAGACGGTGCAGCACCCGACCGTCGGCGAATTGAAGCTGGTGGGGATGCCCTACAAGTTCTCGGACACCCCCGCCGCGGTGCGCCGGCCGCCGCCGCTGCTCGGCGAGCACACCGAGGAAATCCTGCGCCGAGGAACTCGGCCTCGACGCGGCCGGCATCGCCGCGCTGCGCAGCGCGAAGGTGGTCTGATGTTCGCGCCTCCCTTGACTCCCTCTCCCGCTTGCGGGGGAGGGTTGGGGAGGGGGCGCGTGCCGCTCGCGCCGAGCTATGGAAAGGGCACGAAAAAGTCCGGAGCCCTCGAAACGGTCGCCGTTGCACTTGGAAGGTCAAGCAGCCCCCTCCCTGACCCTCTCGGCGAGCGCGGGAGGAAACCCCATGAAGCGCGGCGATCTCGGCATCGCGGTGATCGGCGCCGGGCGGATCGGCACGCTGCGGGCGCGGCTCGCGGCCAAGCATCCGGCGGTGGGCTTCCTCGCCATCGCCGACCGCGATCCCGCCCGCGCCAAGGCGCTGGCCGACGCCGCCGGCGCGGACCTGCATTCGGGCGACAATGATGCGATGATCGCCGATCCGCGCGTGACCGCGGTGATCGTATCGACCCCGGAGCAGGAGCACGTCGCCCCGGTCTGCACGGCGCTGGCGCTGGGCAAGCCGGTGCTGGTGGAGAAGCCGCTGGCGCTGACGCTCGACGGCGCCGACGCGATCCTCGCCGCCGCCCGCGGCCGCGATCTGCGGGTCGGCTACAGCCGGCGCTACAAGGAATGCTTCCTGCGCGCCAAGGAGCAGATGCTGCACGGCAGGCTCGGCACGGTCGTGGGCGGCACCGCGCGGGTCTACAATTCGCGCGCCCAGGCGTTCGCCATTCTGGCGCGCGATCCCCATGCGACCCCGGTGCTCGACGTGCTCACCTACTACGTCGATCTCATGTGCTGGTTTCTCGACGGCAACCGCCCGGTCGAGGTGGTCGCGCGCGGCCAGCACGGCATCTTCAAGGCGGCCGGCTTCGGCGCCCATGACGTGACCTGGGCGATCGTGACCTTCGCCGACGGCGCCGTGATCAATCTCGGCGTCAGCTACGCGCTGCCGGCGCGCTATCCGACGCTCGGCCAGTCCGACCGGGTCGAACTGCTCGGCACCGAAGGCACCATGATCATCGACGACGATCACATGGACCATCTGCTGTTCTCGGAGAAGGGCATCCCCCACGCCTATGTGCCCGGCCACGCCGTCGACATGGCGTTCCTCGGCAGCAACACCGCGGGCGACTGGGCGGTCGGCAATTTCTGGGGACCGCTCGGCAACGAGACCCGCGCCTGGCTCGACTATCTCGCCACCGGCGAGCCCACCGTGCACGCGACGCCGGGGGAGGCCCGCATCAATCTCGAAACCACCATCGCCATCGAGCGCGCGGTCGCGACCGGCCTGCCGGTGCGCCTGCCGCTGGAGGGGTGAGGTTCGCGAGGTTCCACGCCGTCATTCTGAGCGAGCGTCTTCCACTCCTGTGTCACGAGTTCACGGCTCGCGTCCGGGCGAGGGGGCACGTGCATGACGCCAAGGCGCGCCCGTGAACGCCCTTGAAGGGGGAGGGGGGCCGTTTTCATTTTTGTGAAAAACAGTGAAGGGTCGTTTTCGTTTTTGTGAAAAACAACCCCATGCAAAGTCTAATACGACAGGGTTATTGCCCATATCGGACCCCATGCAAAGTAGAGATACGTCAGGGTCGCTGCCCATTTCGGTCCGCGGCCGTTCCACCAGCGCGGTGGCCGTGGCCCGCAATCCCCTCCCCAACCTCCCTTTTCGAGAGCGGAGACGAATTGTTCACTGCTATAAGTCGCGAGCTTCGTCGAACCCAGGGCCGAACATGCAAATCGCCTCCGATCGCCCCCCGATCGCCCCTCCGATCTCGCCCGCGCGCCGCTCGCCATCCGCCGGGTCGATGCGATCCCGGTGGCGCTGCCGCTGACCAAGCCCGTAAAGATGGCGGCGGAGACGGTGACCCATGCGCGCAACATTCTGGTGCGCATCGAAGCGCGCGACGGCACGGTGGGCTGGGGCGAGGCGGCCTCGGCGCCGACCATGACCGGCGACACCATCGCGGGCCTCGTCGCCGCGGTGCGCGATCATCTCGCGCCGCCGCTGGTCGGCGCGGACGCCTGGATGCGGCCCGCGCTGCTGAAGCGCCTCGCGCAGCCGTGCTCTACGGCAACACCGGCGCGCATTCCGCCGTGGAGATGGCGCTCCTCGATCTCGCCGGTCGCTCCGCCGGCGTGCCGGTGGTCGATCTCATCGGCGGCGCGGTCCGGCGCGAGGTCGCGCCGATGTGGCTCATCGGCAATGCGACGCCGGACCAGGACGTCGCCGAGGCGCAGGCGCGCAAGCGCGCGCGGGCATCCGCTTCTTCAAGCTCAAGGTCGGCGTCAAGCCGCTCGAGGCCGAGATCGCCGCCGCCCTTGCGGTGCGCAAGGCGCTGGGGCCGGAGGCTGCCGATCTGCGCCGACGCCAATTGCGGCTTCTCCCACTGAGCCGCGCGGCGCTACCTCGCAGGCGACCGCCGAGGCGGGCCTTCTGTTCCTCGAGCAGCCGTTCGAGCCCGACGACATGAAAGGCCTCGCCGCGCTCGCGCGCGCGACGCCGGTGCGCGATCGGCGCCGACGAGGGCATTCATTCGCTCCACGACATCGAAGCCCACGCCGCGGCCGGCGCGCGGCGGCGTCTCGCTCAAGCTCATCAAGCTCGGCGGCTTTCCGGCGGCGCTCGCCGCCGCCGCGCTGTGCCGGCGCCTCGGGCTCGCCGTCAACATCGCCGCCAAGATGGCGGAGTCAGCCTCGCACCGGCGGCGACGGTGCACCTCGCCTGCGCGGTCGACAACGTCGACTGGGGCGTCAGCCTCACGCATTTCTATCTCGCCGAGGACATCGTGCGCCGGCCGCTCGCCATGGAGACGGGCGGGTCGCGCTGCCGCTCGGTCCCGGGCTCGGCGTCGAGGTCGACGAGGCAGCGGTCGCGCGGTTGCGCGCCGACTGAGCCGCAAGCGGCGATCGCGGTCCCTTCACACGGCACCA
>CAWCJX010000094.1:0-19376 GCA_963795865.1 uncultured Alphaproteobacteria bacterium | reverse complement strand
TCGACCACGATTTTCCGGGCGCGCCAACGGAGTGGCGAGTAGTCAGTCGGGCAGGACATGCCGCTAAGGCCTCAACACGTATGCGGGCGCCGTCGTGTTCTGACCCTTATCGCAGCATCCGGCGAGGAAGTTCGGCCGGTATGGATTGGCGAAGCTATTGTTGCCCTGCGGCAGCTGTCCGACCTTCGGCGTACCGTTGATGCGCCCGAGAACGCGCTCGCGCGCTTGCTCGATCTGCCGCAACAGTGCATCGACGTTCCAACCCACGAGTTTGCCCTTCCAGTACACGACCTTCCCTGCGATCAACACGTCACGTACATGTCTGGGGTTCATCATCGTCACTACCGTACCTGGCACGTTGTTCATCGGCCATGTGTTGATGTTGTGCGCGTCGAGAACGACGATATCGGCTTCCTTGCCAGGGGTCAGTGTTCCGACCTTGTCGAGAATGCGGTTCGACGCGGCGCCCGCAATAGTGGCCATCTCGATGACCTGTCGCGAGGTGACGGCTTGCGGCACCGGAAGACCGCCTGGATTGCTTTCCGGAAATGCGAGATCGTTTGCCAGCGCGCGCTGCAGACAGAATGCGCCGCGCATCAGCGAAAACGGATCCGTGGTCATGTTTGTGTCAACGTCTGGGCTGAGACTGGGGAGAATGCCGTGATCGAGCGCCTGCTGAAATGGCGGCATCCCGTGCCGCATCTGCATCTCGATCAGGACCGCGATTGACACGTGAGCGCCTCGGTCGCGCCAGATCTCCCACGCCTTGGATCGGTTGTCCTTGGGATACCCGTACGAGCCGTAACTGGTCTGCGCGAGCGGTTCATCCTGCCATCGGGTGGCGTGGATAAAAGTGACATCCGACCAGTCGGTGCCGTTACGGGCATCCGCGGCCGCATCGATCACGACTTTGGGACCACCCACATTGTGATTGTGAATTGACGCGCCGAACGCGCGGGCGAGCTGCCATCCGGTGTAGTCGGCGCCCGGCCCTGCGGGCCCCGGACCGCCACCGAATCCAAGCGTCACCAGTTGATCTCTCGAGCTGAAATATGTTTTCGCGATGCGACCTATCCCCTTCGCCGTGTCGTTCATCGCTCCGGGAAACTCGTACGGGATACCGTCGCTGCTGCGATTGATGCCGGGGGAGTAGGCGTAGACCATGCGGCGGCCCGAATCCATCAGACCCTTGATCATCGCGTCGGTGTGTTCGGGTGTGTGCGAGGACTGAGAGGTATCGGTTCCCGTGGTGATGCCCTCGCTGATTTCGCTGAGGCATGCGACGAGTTCCGAGATGTAACAGTCCTCCGGGTCGTACGGCACACGACCGAGGTCCCAGACGACATTGTTCGGGTTCGCGGGTTCGGCGATGCGGCCGGCGGTCCAGATGTTCTGGACAACCGAACCGTAGCTCTCCTGCGGCCACGCTCCCGCGAGCAAACCATCGGGGATGATGCTGCGTTGCAGCGTTTCGTACTGATGATGGTGCGTGGTGGTGAAGCCCGGCATGACGATTGTTCCGGTGCAGTCGACGATTTCGGCGTCGCCTGCGGAGACCGTTGGTGCGACTTCGGCAATTCTCTTCCCGTCGATCAGGACGTCGGCCTTTTCGAAGTCGCCCACCCTCGGGTCGAGGCTCAGCACGACACCGCCGCGCAGGAGAATTCGACGCTGTCGGCCGTCGCCGACCAGGCCCTGGAGATCCGAAGGACTCGCCGAGCGCAGGCTTCCGAGCTGTCCCTCGCTGACGATGTTATCCGCCGCCCTCCCGCCGCCGGCGGCAGGAATTGTTGCGGCTGCAAGTCCCGCTGTGCTCGCTCTGATGAAATCGCGTCTGTTCATCGGACCCCTCTTCGGTTTGTCGGGAAGCAACCTTCGTGGTTCGCCGCACGCTGATTGTACCATTTTGCCGTGATTTTGCATTTCCGCTGCGTGCCGAGTAACGTCGTCGTATTCCCCATTCTCGGCATTATCGGCTTCGATGCCTTTGCGATTCTGTTAGCCGTTGCCGCCACTGACATCAGCGCGTTCTTCTCCCATTGCGGCGCCGATGTGAAAGGCGGAGTCTTGAATTGCCTGTTCGTCACTTCCGAGGTGCACCGCTGGCATCACGCTGCGGATGTCCCCCAAGGCTATGGCTATTCGTGCAATTATGGCGTGGAATTCAGCTTCTGGGACAGCCTGTTCGGCACCTATTATCTGCCAAGCAGGACGGCGAGTTCGTCATGCCGCAGCGAATTGGGCGGCCGAAGGGGCTGCCCGACGAACGCAACTACGCCAAGATCGTGCCCTTCGGCCTTTATCGGCCGCTGCCATGGTTCCGCCGCCCCAGCATTGGCGCCGAACCGGCCGAGTGAAGTTACTGCCTCCCGCAATGGGAAAAAATCGCGCCGCATCTGCCTGGCGCCGCCGGCGATCCCGGGCGCCGGTCTGATGGGCGCGAAGCGGTGGTGAGACGCCTCCGGCGCCGGCCATAACGATCACCGCGACAATAGCGCCAAGGCACAGCCGGGGCCACCACCGTGGCGATAGTGCCTGGGAGGCCTGGGTGTTCTCGGGGCCAAGCGGCGGCGACGCGGCGGGCGCCAGGATCACGGCCGACCCCACCACGACGCCCGTCGCGGCCCGCAACTGCGCGAGCCGATTAAGAGATGTCCAGCGCGGGCGACTAACCTACTCGGCCACTGCTTCGGCGAAGATCGCCTTGCCGTGCTGCGTCTGCAAGTACCAGTCGGTAAAGCGCAAAACCTGGAAACCGCCGGCATCACCGACGATCCAGAGATTCAACTCGTGCCCCTTCCCGTCAGCGGCAGGAACTTTGACAAAGCGCGCCAAACCAGCTTGCTTTTCGACGGTTCGATCGACGCCCGGTGACCAGCTACCCGATCCGGGAAGAAAGGCCGTTCGCGGAGCCGGCCCCTTCCAGTACGCGATCTCTGCGGGGTGGAGGGGATCGCGAATGTCGTAAACGCGGGTGCCTGTACCTCTTGAACCGCAAGCGGCCATCGTCGGATTTATCGGACGGTCTACAGCGCATCTTTCAGTGGAGTAGTCGAGGGGGCCGCCGCCGACCTCTGGCGGCTCAGCAAGGAATTTCGTGCAGTTCTTGGGGTCATGCACCTCGAGCATGATCTTGGAGACGATTCTGGGGTTCGTCTCGTCGGTTATGTCGATGACATTCGAATACCCGTACGGTGACGCTCCCCGGGCACATGCCGCCGCCAGACGGCCGACGCCTGCTTGCCCGCCGGACTCGTCGGTACTGATCAGGTACGAGCGCCCGTGGGAGAAGAAGGGGAGCATCTGTTCGGCTTGCCCTTGATCATCCCAGAAGAGCCTGCTGATAATTCGGATTTGTGGATTGGGGAGACGGAACTGAATGTCGCTCACGTCCAGGATCACCAGCCCGTCCGGTCCGAACGAAGAATTGTTCGGCGGAGCGCCGAAGTTGCCCGGTTGCGCGGCGTACAAACGTGTGCCGTCCTTGTTGGTGCTGACGTCGTGGGGCCGACCATCACCGGTGAACGTCCAGTTGAGGAGCCACTTGGCATTGTACGGGTTGGTCACGTCGATAATCGGCAGGATGCCGCCGACGCCTCGAAACTGCTGGCCAATGTAGTACGTCTTTCCGTCGTCGGCCCAGCCGCCCATGTGGCCAAAGCTATTGGGCACCGTGATGCTGGACGCCAGCCTCGGGTGGGCGCAGTCCCCGTTCAGGTCATAGACAGCGAAATTCGGCCCGTTACTTTGCGCCAGCCCGAGGAGTCCGCGCTCTTCGTTCACCTTGTTGCTTTCGTGCGGGTTGAGCCCCGCCGGAGTGTCGGCGAGGTACGCGGTCGCCTGTGGATTTGTGGGATCCGAAACATCGATCACCACGACACCGGGGTGCGCCTGCATCGGGTTATTTTCCGTTGCCATGTAGGCGCAGTGATCAAAGTATGATGGCCCGTCCTGCGAAAAGGCCCCCTCCCCCCGGAACTGGCCGACGAGCTCGAGATTGCAGTTGTAGCCGCGTTCCGAGTCGCCGCTCGCGCGTTCCTCCGAAGTGGTCTGGCCCTGCAAACCGCTTTCGGTGCGATCCGAAGGGCCGCATTGGGCCTTGGGCACCGGTCCCATCGATCCGATCTCGTTGGCCCGTTTGCCCTCCGGCGTCGGCGAAGGCCGAATTGCCGAACAAAAGACCCAGCAACAAGACGGTTGAAATTGCGAATCTGCTGACCAGGGGCCCCTTGTGCATTGTTTCCTCCTCAACATGCAAAGCATTCAGCGGGTCGCGTCCCTGTGGGTCAGCAGCCCGCTGAAGCCACCGTAAGGATCTGGCTCCGGCGGGCTGCTTGTCCACAGCGGCGGTCATCGTGGGCTTCGGTGGGGTTTGGTCGCCAAACCTTAACCACCACAGAGGTCCAGACGGTGACCGAGGCGATAATCAACCTTCAGGCGCTGCTGGTGAAGAGCTATCTTCTCAACGCCCCATTGATCAACAGAAAAGCCTTTCCCATTGGATACCACGGCGCGCAGGTCTTGCGTCCGGCATCCCGCTACTCGGCGCGACTTAACGCGGTCCGCCGCGATTGTCTGCTGTGGTCATGGGCCGCCTTGCCTCCCTCAACGGCGCGTCCGGTGCCGCCCACCTCCGGTCGTGCCAGAATGACGGATGCCGGACATTGTGAGCGCGGGCGGCCGCCGGGTTGGCGATTACACCAATCCGATCTTGCAGCCCTGGGCGGCGGAAGTCGTAAAGAAGCACGCCGAAGCGGAGTCAAACGCTGGCCCTGCTCCGAATCCGGTCAACCAGTGCAGGCCGAGCGGGGTGCCCTTTGTCTTTTATAACCTCCGCATGGAGATGCTCCAGCAGCCGAACAGCATCACGATCCTGTATGTCTACGATCATGAAGTCCGCCACGTGCGCCTGAACCAGGCCCATCCCGCGCAACCGACGCCGACTTGGTTTGGAGATTCCGTCGGCCATTACGAGGGCGATACACTGGTGATCGACACCGTTGGAATCAAGACGGGCCCATTTAGGCGCGCAATCAGAAGTTCAAACTGAGACATTACCGGACAAACCGACCCGAATAAAACCGGAAAGGTGTCAGCCATGTAGCCGGTTCAGAGATGGCGCCCCATTCCAACGACCGCCGGCGAGGGAGAAAACCGTTCACGCCGCCTTGTCGCGTGGGCGCGGCGCGAAGCGGCCGTAGAAGGTCTCGTTCTTCGCGGCCATGTCGAGCAGCAGCTTTGACGGCGCGAACCGCGGCCCGTGCCCCGCGGCGAGCTCCTCGCACATGGCAACGAAGCGGGCGGTGCCCATCATGTCGATATAGGACAGGGTGCCGCCGGTAAACGGCGCGAAGCCGAAGCCGAGGATCGAGCCCACGTCGGCTTCACGGATATCGGTGAGGACGCCTTCCTCGAAGCAGCGCGCGGTTTCCAGCGCCTGGATGCCGAGCAGGCGGTCCTTTAGTTCCTGTACGTCGATGGCGTCGGGGTCGAGCTTGACCTTCTGCAGGTCGGCGAGCCCCGGCCACAGGCGCTTCTCGCCCTTGTCCGGGTAGTCGTAAAAGCCCTTGCCGTTCTTGCGGCCGTAGCGGCCGCGCTTCTCCACCAGCTCCGACAGCAGTTGCTTCTGGGCGGGGTCGATTGCTGCGGCGCCGAGATCGGCCTCGGTGGCCTTGAGAATCTTCCAGGCGAGATCGACGGCGACCTCGTCGTTGAGCGCGAGCGGCCCGACCGGCATGCCGGCCATGCGCCCGACATTCTCGATCATCGCCGCCGGCACGCCCTCGGCGAGCATCAGATGGCCCTCGCGCAGATAGGTGCCGACCACGCGCGAGGTGTAGAAGCCGCGGGAATCGTTGACCACGATCGGCGTCTTCTTGATGGCGCGGACATAGTCGAGTGCGGTGGCCAGCGCGGCGTCGCCGGTCTCCTTGCCGAGGATGATCTCCACCAGCATCATCCGCTCTACCGGCGAGAAGAAATGGATGCCGATGAAGCGCGACGGATCGGCGAACTCCCCGGCGAGCGAGGTGATCGGCAGCGTCGAGGTGTTGGAGCCGAAGATCACGCCGGGGCCGAGCGCCGCTTGCGCCCTGGCATAGGTCTCCGCCTTCACCTTGCGGTCCTCGAACACGGCTTCGATGACGAGGTCGCAGCCGCGCAACGCGCCATAGTCGGCGGTCGCGGTGATGCGCGCCAGCAGGGCATCGCGATCCGCTGCGGTGGCGCGGCCGCGGTTGATCTGGCTGCCGATCAGCTTGTCGGAATGCGCCTTGCCGCGGTCGGCGCTCTCCTGGTCGCGGTCGATCAGCACGACATCGATGCCGGCGAGCGCGGTGACATAGCCGACGCTCGCGCCCATGAAGCCGGCGCCGATGATGCCGACGCGCTTGATCGTGGTTCGCGGCAGGTCGGGGCGGCGCGCGCCCTTGTTGAGGTCCTGCATCGACACGAACAGCGAGCGCATCATCGCCGCCGCTTCGGGGGAGCGCAGGATGTTGGCGAACCAGCGCGATTCCACCCGCAGCGCGAGGTCGAACGGCAACAGCAGGCCTTCATAGACGACCTGCAGGATCGCCCGCGCCGCCGGGTAATTGTCGTAGGTCTCGCGCCGGTAGAGCGCATTGGCGGCGGGGAAGGTCATCATGCCGGCCTTGGAGTAGACCGGGCCGCCCGGCAGCTTGAAGCCGTCGACGTCCCAGGGATTTTTGGCCTTGCCGCCGGCCTTGATCCAAGCCTTGGCGGCATTGACGAGTTCGGCCGGGGCGACGACGGCGTCGACCAGCTTCATCGCCTTGGCGCGCTCGACCTTGACGGGATCGCCCTTGAGCAGGAACTGCAGCGCGTCGGCGGGCGCCAGCATGCGCGCGATGCGCGTGGTGCCGCCGGCGCCGGGAAACAGGCCGACCTTGATTTCCGGCAGGCCGAGCCGGGCGTGCGGATTCTGCGCGGCGACGCGGTGGTGGCAGGCGAGCGCAAGCTCGAACCCGCCGCCCAGCGCGGTGCCGTTGATGGCGGCCACCCACGGCTTGCCGCAGGTCTCGATGCGCCGATACAGCAAGGACAGCTTGCGGCTCTCCTCGAACAGGCGCGTGGCCGCCTGCTCATCGCCGTCCCCGCCGTGCCCGCAGGGACCGGCAAAGCTGCGGCCGAGCGATTCCAGCAGCGTGAGATCGGCGCCGGCGCAGAAGGTGTCCTTGCCCGAGGTGATCACCACGCCCTTGACCGCCGCATCGCCGACGAGTTGTTCGACCAGGGCCGCGAGTTCCGCAATTCCCGTGAGCGAAATGACGTTCATCGAGCGGTCCGGCACGTCCCAGGTGACGAGCGCGATGCCGTCGCCATCGATGTCGACCTTGAAGTTGACGTAGCTCATGGGATGCCTCGCTCGTGCACTCACTGGCGGTTAGATTCGAATTCCGTGGTGTCATGCTCCGCGACAGCGGAGCATCCAGTAACCCCTGTGCCCCACGAATAACTCATGCCGAGTGGACCGGCGTATCGGAAACAAAACGCCGGGCACGACGGACGGTTGCAGCGCATGACATAGGCCCTACCGTTCCGAGCCGGGATAGGGCGCACCGGACTTGTGGAGATAGCGCGCGCCCTTGTCGTCGCGCTCCACGCGCATGTCGATATCGGGATACTCTGCGCGCTCGCTCGGCGCGCGGCTGCCGATCTCGAGATACACCGCATCGTGCGCGCTACGATTGACGAGGCAATGACCGTTGGCCACTCCGGCCTTCCAGCCGGCCGCGTCCCCCGGCCGCAGCACGGTCTCGCCGCCGTCCTCGCACAACACGAGCTCGCCCGAGAGCACATAGACGAACTCGTCCTCGTTGGCGTGCCAGTGGCGCTGCGAGGAGGCCGCGCCCGGCTTCAAGGTCGAGAGATTGACGCCGAACTGGTCGAGGCCGACGGCATTGCCGAGCCGCTTGCGCGAGCGCCCCAGCACCGCCTGGCGAAACGGCTCCGGATAGCCGGTCTGGGATTCGACCTTCAGGGCAGCGATGTCGATCTTCGGCATGTCTCAACTCCTGCTTGGCTGCAGCCGGCGAGCGGAAAACCTCACACGCGCTCGATGATGGTCGCCGTCCCCATGCCGGCACCGATGCACAGGGTGACGAGCGCGGTGCCGAGATCGCGCCGCTCCATCTCGTCGATCGCGGTGCCCAGGATCATCGCGCCGGTGGCGCCGAGCGGATGGCCGAGCGCGATGGCGCCGCCATTGACGTTGACCTTGCCGCGATCGATGTCGAACGCCTGGAGGAAGCGCAGCACCACCGAGGCGAATGCCTCGTTGACCTCGAACAGGTCGATATCGGCGAGCGTCATGCCGGCCTTCCTGAGCACCTTCCTGGTCACGTCGATCGGACCGGTGAGCATCATCGCCGGCTCCGAGCCGATATTGGCGAAGGCCCTGATCCGCACCCGCGGCGCGAGCCCGGCGCGGCGGCCGGCATCGGCATTGCCGATCAGCACGGCGGCGGCGCCGTCGACGATGCCGGACGAATTGCCGGCATGATGGACGTGATTGACGGCCTCGATTTCCGGATGCGCCTGCACCGCCACCGCATCGAAGCCGCCGAGCTGGCCCATCTGCACGAAAGATGGCTGCAGCTGCGCCAGCGACTGCATGGTCGTCGACGGGCGCATGTGCTCGTCCCTGGCGAGCAGCGTGATGCCGTTGCAGTCCCTCACCGGAATGACCGACTTCGCAAAGCGACCTTCGTCCCACGCCACGCCGGCGCGCTTCTGGCTTTCCACCGCATAGGCGTCGACATCGTCGCGGGAGAAGCCGTATTTGGTGGCGATGAGATCGGCGGAAATGCCCTGCGGCATGAAATAGGACGGGATCGCGATGGAAGGATCGACCGGCCAGGCGCCGCCGGACGCGCCGATGCCGACCCGGCTCATGGATTCCACGCCGCCGCCCACCGTCATGTCGTGCTGGCCCGCCATCACCTCTGCCGCGGCGAAGTTCACGGCATCGAGCCCGGACGCGCAGAACCGGTTGATCTGGACACCCGGGACGCTGTTGCCGTAGCCGGCGCAGATCGCCGCGACGCGGGCGATGTCGCCGCCCGCTTCGCCGACCGGATCGACGCAGCCCAGCACGACGTCGTCGACCAGCGCGGGATCGAGCCGGTTGCGCTGCCGCAGCGTGGCGAGCGCCTGGGTCGCGAGAGCGAGCGCGGTCACCTCGTGAAGCGCGCCGTCGGCCTTGCCGCGGCCCCGCGGCGTGCGGACGTGGTCGTAGATGAAGGCGTCGGTCATCATGCTCCCCGCTTGTCCGCCCCGCTTGTCCGCCACCTGCTTCGATCACAAGCTGCGCGCGATGACCAGCTTCATGATCTCGTTGGTACCGGCATGGATGCGCAGGACCCGGGAATCCCGATACATGCGCGAGATCGGATACTCGTCCATATAGCCATAGCCGCCGAACAATTGCAGGCAGCGGTCGACGATTTCCATCAAAACGCCTCTACCGGCAGCTCCATCACCGCCGCCGCGCCGGCCTGGATGCGCGCGAGGCGGGTCGCGGTCTCCGGCAGCATGCGCTCCATGAAGAAGCGGGCGGTGACGAGCTTGGCCTCCATGCGGCCGGAGGTGTCGGCGGCGCGGGCGGCCTGCGCCGCCGCGGCGATGCGGCACCACATGTAGCCGAGCGCCACGAGGCCGAAGAGATGCATGTAGTCGGTCGCCCCGGCGCCGGCATTGTCGGGTTTCGCCATGGCATTCTGCATGAACCACATGGTGGCCTGCTGCAGATGGCCGAGCGCCTTGCCGAGCGGCTCCGCCAGCGCCTTCAATGCGGGATCGCCCGACTGCTCCTTGACGGCGCCCTGCACCTCGTTGAAGAACGCCATGATCGCCCGTCCGCCGTCCTTGCCGAGCTTGCGGCCGACGAGGTCGAGCGCCTGGATGCCGTTGGCCCCCTCATAGATCATGGGAATGCGGGCATCGCGCACGAACTGCTCCATGCCCCATTCGCGGATATAGCCGTGGCCGCCGAACACCTGCTGGGCCATCACGGTATTGGCGAAGCCGAGGTCGGTGAGCACCCCCTTGATCACCGGCGTCAGCAGGCTCAGCTGGTCCTCCGCCGCCTGTCGCTCCGTGTCGCTGCCGGAGTGCCGTGGCGACATCGCTCTGGATCGATATCCACATCACCAGCGCACGGGCCGCTTCGTTGAAGGCGCGGATGGTCATCAGGGTGCGCCGCACGTCGGGATGCACGATGATCGGGTCGGCCGGCAAGTCCTTGAACTTGGCACCGGTGAGGGCGCGGCCCTGGAGCCGGTCCTTGGCGTATTGCGCCGCGTTCTGATAGGCGACCTCGGACAGCGCGAGGCCCTGCAGCCCGACGCCGATGCGCGCCTCGTTCATCATCACGAACATGGCATGCAGGCCGCGATTTTCCTCGGCCACCAGCCAGCCGGTGGCGCCGTCATAGTTCATCACGCAGGTGGCGTTGCCGTGGATGCCCATCTTGTCCTCGAGCGCGCCGCAGGACACCGCATTCGCCGCCCCCAGCGAGCCGTCGGGATTGGGGATGATCTTCGGCACCACGAACAGGGACAGCCCGTGAGTGCCCGCCGGCGCCCCTTCGATCCGCGCCAGCACGAGATGGACGATGTTGGCCGCGAGGTCGTGCTCGCCCGCCGATATGAAGATCTTGGTGCCGGTGATGCGAAAGCTGCCGTCCGGCTGCCGCACCGCCTTGGTGCGGATCAGGCCGAGATCGGTGCCGCAATGGGACTCGGTCAGGTTCATGGTGCCGGTCCATTCGCCGGCCGCCATCTTCGGCACGTACAGCGCCTTCTGCTGCTCGGAGCCGTGCACCAGCAGGGCCGCGATCGCGCCCTGGGTCAGGGTCGGATACATGGCGAAGGCGAGGTTCGCGGAGACCAGGAATTCGCTGATCACCTGGGTGAGCGCCACCGGCAGGCCGAGACCGCCATAGGCCGGCGGCACCGAAACGCCGATCCAGCCGCCTTCGACGCAGCGACGGTAGGCGTCCTTGAACCCGGCCGGGGTGGCGACGCGGCCGTCGTCGCCGCGACGGCAGCCTTCCTTGTCGCCGACGCGGTTGAGCGGGGTCAGCACCTCTTCGCAGAATCGCGCCGCCGTGCCGAGCATGGCTTCGACGACATCCGGCGCGGCCTCGGCGAAGCCGGGCAGATTGGCGAAGCGCTCGATCTGGAAGACGTCGTTGAGCAGGAACAAAGCATCCTCGACCGGCGCCTTGTAGGCGGGCATGGCATTCTCCTTCGACGGGCGGCTGCAGCCCCGATGCGGCCGAGCGGCATATATCGGCACCGGCGGACCAAGTTCAAATAGGCCGGCCCCGCCGGGGTGGAACCGCAACACTTCCGGCCCAAATCGCACCTTCGTGCGGCCGGCATGTGAAATTCCGCGGTTTTCCCCCGGTCGTTAACCCGCTTTTTACCCTAATCCGAGGAAAGTCCGATGCAGCGGGCCGCTCACGTCGACGCTGCGTCGAAGCGGAGCGGCACCGGTGTTGTCGTCAATCCGTGCGTCAGAAGCCCAAGCACACCGGAGCGAGCATGAGACCCGTGCCGTGGCACGTCAAAGGCGTTCATCCCGACGCGCGGGAGGTCGCGCGCGAGGCCGCACGGCGTTCCGGTGTCTCCGTCGGCTCCTGGCTGAACGCGCTCATCATCGAGATGGCCGACAAGAGCGCTTCTCCCGCCGAACCGAAAGCGCCGGCGCCGCGCGGTGCCGGGCCGCTGCGCCATCCGCGCCCGGCGACGCGGCCGGACGACGATCATATCGCCTCCATCGGCCGCCAGATCGATGAGCTGAAATGGCGGATCGACAGCCTGTCGCGCGACGATTCCGCTCGTCATGCCGCCGTGTCGGCGGCCAGCGAAGAGATGCGCAGCGCCCGTCTTGCCGAGGCCATCGCGCGGATCGATCGCCGGCTCGACCGCCTCGGCAACAAACGGCAGCCGGCCCAAGTCGAGCGCAACGAAGTCGAGCGCAACGAAATCGAGCGCAACGAAACCGGGCGCGACGAGGGGGTCGACCAGGCGTTGGCCGAGATCACCGCCCGGCAGCATGCGCTGGACGACGAGTTCGCCCGACCGCAGCCGCTCGATACGCCGGCCCCCGCTGCCGCGGAAAACTCACCGCCCGCGCCATCGGCGGACTCGGCCGTCGAGCAGCAGCTCGCCGACATCGCAGCCCAGATCAAGGCGCTGCAGGGGTCCATGCACTTCGACGACCTCGCCGCCGACCTTACGCGCACCATCGAGCAGGCGACGCCGAAACGCTCGATCGAGGCAGTGGAGGAGCAACTGCGCCACCTTGCGAGCCAGATCGAAGCCGCCCGGGCGTTCGCGCCCCCCGAGCACCTGAATCTGCTACGCAACGACATCGCCGACATCGGACGCCGGATCAACGACGCGATGCCGCCGCAGGCGGTGGCTGCGATCGAGCAGCAGGTCCGCGGCCTTTCCGACGAGGTCAACCGGCTACGGCAGCCGCTCAGCGCAGGCGAAATCGCGTCCGCGCTGCGCAAGGACTTCAACGAGATCGGCAACGCGCTCCGGGACTCGTTGCCGCAACATGCGGGGGCGTCGGTCGAGGAGCAGATGCGCGCGCTGACGGCAGAGATCCGCAAGCTGTTTCCGCCGGTGCGCGCCGAGGAGATCGCGGCCGCGCTGCGCAAGGACCTCGCCGAGATCGCCGATACGCTCAAGAGCGCGCTGCCCGCGGGCGCGCTCGCTTCGCTCGAACAGGAAGTCCGGGCGCTCGGCACCCGCATCGAGGAGAATCGCGCATCGCTCCAGGACCATCCCGTGATCGCCGAGATCGAGCGCAGCCTCGCCGACCTGCGCGAACGGCTCGGCGCCATGGCCCCGGTCGGCGACATCGCCAACCTCGCCGAGACGGTCAAGGAACTCTCGCGCAAGGCCGATACGATCGCGTCCCAGGCCGCCGCCCCCGATGGGCTGCATCGGCTCGATGACGCGATCGGCGCGCTGCGCAGCCTCGCCACCCAGATCGCCTCGCCCGCCGACATCGCCGGGCTCTCGCGCGACATCCATGCGCTCGCCGAAAAGATCGACAACAGCGCGCGGCCGGACTTCGGCGCCGCCATGATGACGCTGGACAAGCGGCTGGCGGACATGGCCGCGGCGTTCGACAAGAGCCGCGCGGAAAGCGTCGCCATTCCCGCCGACTTCGAGGCGATCATCAAGAAGCTCGCCGACCGGCTCGAATTCGTCGAAGTCCGGAGCGCCGATCAGGGCGCGCTCAGGAATCTCGAAGGGCGGATCGTCGGTCTGGTCGAGAAGCTCGACGCATCGGAGGCCCGACTGAGCCGGCTCGACAGCGTCGAACGCGGCGTCGGCGACCTGCTGGAACAGATCAACGGGTTGCGCACCCAGAACGAAAAGAAGCTGCAGGCGATCCAGCAAGAGCTGATCGACAGCACCACGCGTGCGGTGAGCGCGCCGGCCGAAGCGATCCGGCGCGATGTCGCCACCTTGAAGGAGCTTCAGGGCGCGATCGATCGGCGCACCCAGGACACCTTCGAGGCGGTCTACGGCACCATCGAGCAGGTGGTGGACCGTCTCGCCACCATCGAGGAAGGCCTCCGCGGCAAGGACGGCCGCGAGACGAAGATGGAGCCGGCGTCGCCGTCGCGCGTGCCGTTCGCCGCGAAGCCGGCTCCGTCGCCGGTCGCCGATGCCCCGGCGTCGGCGCCGGCATCGGCGTCGCTGCGCGACCGCCTCATCATGTCGATGGCCGAGCCGCCGGTGCCGGCAAAGCCCGCCGCGCCGGTGCCGCAGCCGCGCCAGCCGATCGTTTCCGACCTGCCGCCGGATGCCCCGCTCGAGCCCGGCTTCGGCGGGCGGCGGATTCGCGGGATGGCCACCGCCATCGACCGGATCGCGGCTTCGGAAGCCAGCGCCGGCGTGTCCCCGGCCGCGGTCGACGCCGACTTGTCGGTCCGCGCCAATTTCGTGGCGGCGGCGCGCCGGGCCGCCCAGGCGGTGACCGGCGGGCAGGCGAGCCAACCGGCCCCGCGGTGGGCGGCGGCCGGCGAAAACGAGACCGCAAGGCAGCCGGGCGCCTCGATAGGCAAACTGGGCCCGCGAATCAAATCCCTGCTCGTCGGGATCAGCGTCATCGCGCTCATGCTCGGCGCCCTGCGCCTGGCCATCGATTTCTTCACCGGCACGAATTCGACGCAACCGAGCCCGCCGGCATCCCAGACCGAAGCGACCCCGTCGAGATCGCCGCCAGGCGCACCGGCGATCGCTCCGCCACCGATCGCTCCGCTGGCGCCCCCGAGCCCTTCGCCGATCAAGGGCAAGGGCGCCGCCTCGGAGGACATCACTCGCACCGCATCCGGGTCCGCCAACGCCTCGGGCCTCGGCATCGACACCGCGCCCCGCACCGCGGCGGCAGCGGGTGACCCGACCGGATCGGTGCCGCCGCAGGCCGCATCCAGGGCGGCGGAAATCCAGGACGCGGCGCAAGTCGCGGCGCAAGTCGTGGTGCCGCAAACCGCAGCGTTCGCGCCGCCTCGTGACCCGAGCAAGGATGCCCTCCCGGCCGCGATCGGCGGCAAGGCGCTCATCGCCGCCGCGGCCGCCGGCGACCCGGCGGCGAGCTATGAGGTCGCCGCCCGCTTTGCCGACGGCAAGGTGGTGCCCCAGGATCTCGCGACGGCGGCAATATGGTTCGACCGCGCCGCGCGACGCGGCATCGCGCCGGCCCAGTTCCGCCTCGGCAGCATGTATGAGAAGGGCGTCGGCCTCAAAAAGGACCTGCAGGAGGCGCGCCGCCTGTACCTCGCCGCGGCCGACAAGGGCAATGCCAAGGCGATGCACAACCTCGCGGTGCTGTACTCGGAGGGCATCGACGGCAAGCCGGAATATGCGGTGGCCACGCAGTGGTTCCGCAAGGCGGCCGCCTATGGCGTGGTCGACAGCCAGTACAATCTCGCCATACTCTATGCGCGCGGCGTCGGCGTCGATCGCAATCTGGTCGAATCCTACAAGTGGTTCGCGCTCGCCGCCAAGGGTGGCGACAAGGACGCCGGCAAGAAGGTCCTCGACGTCGCTACCCATCTCGACGAGCAGCAATTGGCCGCGGCGCGCCAGAGCGTCGAAGCCTTCATCCCCGAAAGCCAGCCGGAAGAGGCAATCTCGGCCAAAACGCCGCCCGGCGGATGGGACCAGGTCGCCCTCGCCGCCGCGCACAAGGCCGGCAGCCCGCGCCGCTGAGCACGTTTCGTCGACCAGCGGATGGCGGCGGAGTTAGGATGGCCTTCCCCAAGACTGGGTTCGTCTGATAACAGCTGCCATCAAATCTTGACGTGAGACTGTGCAATGGAAATCACCATTTCGGATTTCGGCGACCTCGGCAAGCGGGTCACGCTGGTCGGCCGGCTCGATATTCCCGGTGCCGGGAAGATCGATGTGCCCCTCAAGGAGCTGGCAGATTCCAAGACAAATATCGTCGTCGACATGAGCGGGGTCGACTTCATTGCCTCTCTCGGCATGCGTAGTCTCGTGCTCGCGGCGAAGACCCTCGTGCGCAATGCCCGGACCCTGGTTTTGCTGAACCCGACGCCGCTCGTGGCGGATGCCCTGACCAAGGCTGGCCTCCATGCTCTGCTGCCGATGGTCCATAGCGACGCGGAAGCGCAGGGGTTGCTGAGCAAATATTCGGGTTGAGGACATCGGGCCGGAATGGTCCGATTCGCTCGCCGGCGAATATTCCAGGGGTCCCGGTCGCGCTTTCATCGCCGCATTGGAAGTCAGCAGGGTTGGGATTGAACCTGTGCGCTTTCCGCGCGCCCGGTCGGCCGTGAAGGGCTGTGACATCAGGCTGCGAAGCGGGATAATATTTACGTAACTTCAATAAATTAACAAGCCGGACGGTGCCGGCGGCGCGACGCCGGATGCCGCGATCGGGGTGCTTGCGGGCAAAAAAACCTTGCGTTTGCGCGGCAAGGGAATACCGGTTGAATCGGCCGTTCCCCCGGGGGCGACCCCACCCGCCAGCATGAAGTTCCCACCACCTCGCACCGTCGGAACGAGCCTGTGGAAATTTACCTTCCGATCGCCGATCTTCCCGTCAATGTGTTCCTCGTGCTTGCGATGGGGCTCGCGGTGGGGTTCATTTCGGGCATGTTCGGCATCGGCGGCGGCTTCCTGATGACGCCGTTGCTAATCTTCATCGGGGTATCGCCGGCGGTGGCGGTCGCGACGGTGTCGAGCCACATTGCCGCCTCCTCGATGTCCGGCGCGCTCTCGTATTGGCGCCGCCGCGCGCTCGATCTCGCGCTCGCCCTGATGCTGCTGGCCGGCGGCATCATCGGCACGATCGCCGGGGTGTGGCTGTTCACGCTGCTGCGCTCGGTCGGCCAGCTCGACATCACCATCGGGGTCTCCTACGTGCTCCTGCTCGGCTCGGTCGGCACCATGATGGTGGTCGACGGCGTGCGCGCGATACTGCGGGAACGCCGGGGCAAGCCGGGGCAACCGCGCCATCCCGGCAGCCACACCTGGATCCACGGCCTGCCGCTCAAAATCCGGTTCAAGCAGTCCCGCATCTACGTGTCCGCCATACCGGTGGTGGCGATCGGATTCACCATGGGCTTCGTCGGCGCCATCATGGGCATCGGCGGCGGCTTCCTGCTGGTCCCGATGCTGATCTATCTATTGCGGGTGCCGACCAATGTGGTCATCGGCACCTCCATGGTGCTCACCTTGATCACCATGGCGTCGGCGACCATCCTCCACGCCGCAACCAACCATCTCGTCGATGCCGTGCTTGCCCTCATCCTGATGGTGGGCGGCGTGATCGGCGCGCAATTCGGCGCCCGGTCCGGCCAGAAGATGCGCAGCGAAAGGCTGCGCCTGCTGCTCGGGGTGCTGGTGCTCGCGGTCGGGCTGCGCTTCGCCTTCGACCTCGTCATCAAGCCCGACGACCTGTTCTCGATCCGCCCGCTCGAGGGGGTGGAATGAAACGCGCCGCCCTGCTCGCCATGCTCCTCGTGCTGGCGGCGGCGCCGGCCGCGGCCGAGCGCCTGATCGCTTCGCTGTCGAGCCCCCGGGTGCAGATCACGTCGATTTTCAATGGCGTCGAGCTCGTCCTGTTCGGGACTATCGAGCCGGAATCCGATTCGGTGCCGCGCAAGGGCGCCTATGACATCGTCGCCACCGTCACCGGGCCGCGCCAGACCGAGGTGACTCGGCGCAAGGCGCGCGTGTTCGGCATCTGGGTCAACGTGGAATCGCGGACCTTCGTGGAGGTGCCTTCCTACCTGGCCGTGCTGGCGACCCGGCCGTTCGATGCGATCGCCGATCAAGAAACGCTGCGCCGTCAGCAGATCGGCCTCGCCCACGTCCTGCTGCCCCAGCAGATCGGGGAAGACATCGCCGACGTGGTCGTCGACGACCAGTTCCGCCAGGCGTTCCTGCGGCTCAAGGAGGAGCGCCGGCTCTACAGCGAATCCACCGACGCGATCACGTTCCTGACGCCGGCTCTGTTCCGCGGCTCGATCGGGATCCCCGCCGAAGCGCAGATCGGAACCTATGACGTCGACGTCAAGCTGTTCGCCGACGGCGCCATGATCGCACGCACCAATTCGACGTTCGAAATCGCCAAGGTCGGCTTCGAGCGCTTCATCGCCGGATCGGCCGAAGATCACGGCCTCCTCTACGGCATCGCGACCGCCGCGATGGCGCTGATGACCGGCTGGTTCGCCTCGGTCGTGTTCAGGCGAGATTGAAAGGGGCAGTCGGCGCGGCACTCCGCGGGCGAACTGCATCAGTCCTTGAGCCGCGAAATAATGCGCTTGGCCTTGGTCAACTCCCAACGTGCGCCTGGCGCCGCGCTCAAGGAAAAGCGATCTGCCAGTTTTCCAAGCGTCGGTACGCCAGACCTGATTTTGAGGCCCTCAATGAGCATGATTTCGTCATAACGGGTTGCGTCGTCGTCGGACAAGGCCCACTCACCAGCAACCTGATCAGCGATTACTCGCTCGCTTGAACCGAACCTTTCATAGAGGGTACGTAGCCTTTGCACACATAAAAAAGGGTCCTTCATCTCCTCTGCTTCTTTGGCGGAATCCACTCTATATAATTCCCATTTCAGCTCAGTAGTGTCCGGTTAAAACTCGAACAATTTCAGCTGCCTGTCGGAGATAAGGTTGGCCTCGACTGGATCGACGCGCCCAAACGCTTGTTGCATCGGCAATTTCTCGAAGAGCGTCAGCGACAAAATCTGTAGCAGCGTATGCAGGGTCACATCCAGGCGAAGTTGCTTTTTGATGATCGCCACCAATACGTAGACGCTGATGGCAATCCAAATTTGCGTCCGCACGGCGTTTTCCGAGGTGCCGTAAAAGCGCTTGATGCGCAGGTGTTGCTTGATCCACTTGAAAAACAACTCCACCTGCCATCGGCACCGGTACAGCGCGCAAATGGTCAACGCCGGCAGCGCGAACTGGTTGGTCAGAAACGCGAGGGTCTTGCCGCTTTCGGGATCGCGATAGCGGATGCGGCGCAGATGGCCGGGGTAGTGCTTGGCGGCATAGAAGCCGTTGAGTGCGATGGAGTCTGATCGCAGATGAGCCCTGTCGCGATTCACGAAGACGTCTGCAGGCGGCGCGCATCGAGGTTTCGTTTGGCGCGTGTGACCGCGATTGACCGGTCGAGCCGCTCGAAGTCGAGGTAGCCCCGATCCATGATGTAGAAGGCGCCGGCCTCGATGACCAGCAGGTCCGACATTGACATCGTGCATCTTACCGTCGGAAATGTGGATGAAGGTGGGGATCGCGCCCAGAAGATGAGCAGCGTGTGCAACTTCACTGCCGCCTTGGTCGAGCGAAACGGCGCCCACGGGAACACCGACAGGCAGAGATCGATAGTCGTGGCATCGAGCGCATACACGGTATTGGCCAGCTCGACGCCGAACTCTTCGTCGACGTAGAGCGCGCGGGCCTTAACGATCAGCCGTTGGGCCAACTCGAAGTATATGCGCCAGTCGCGCAACTCGTTGGCGTCGGCCAGCGTCGAGCGTGCAACCGCCGCGCCAATGCCCATGTGATAGAGCTTGCCAGCTTGAGCCTCCAGACACACCTCGATATCGCGCAAACTCTGGCGGCGTGGCGTTGCGCAAAGGCCATGACGCGAAACTGCTCGGCGCAACTGAGACTGCGCGTCCGATGATCACCGCCGTAACGATCCACAATGCGGTGGAAAGTCTTCCATGGCAGGAAATCCATAACTTGCGCCGAGAACAGGGTCTTGCCGAGGGTGACTGGCGGCTCCGGGGTGGTGAAATCCCGGACGCTAGCCCAACAGGCCATTTCCAATTCAAGT
>CAWCJX010000093.1:0-11210 GCA_963795865.1 uncultured Alphaproteobacteria bacterium | reverse complement strand
CAGCCCGTTGCCCTGGGTGCCGTTGACAGCAGGGACCGGGGCGGCGGCCGGGGTGGCGGCGTTGGCCAGGGCGGGCATCAGGGCGGTGACGGCGGCGGCGAGGACGATGGCGGCGGCGGTGCGGCGGCTGCGGCGAGCAGACATGACGATCTCCATGGGACATACCAGACTTGGAAGTGTTCGCCGGAGCCGCGCCGCCATGACCCCGGCCCGCTCGGCCGGTTCGTTCGGTTGCTGCCCTGTGCGATGGGAGAAGACTGTCAGCCGAAGATCGTGGAACGGTGCGCCCCGTGTCACAGCGGCGAAACAGCGGCGAACCAGCGGAGAACCAGCCCCGGGCAGTCCCATCAGGGCTTCGGGTACCCGGCCATGACGTCGGTCGGATCCTCGTGGACGAGGATCGTGCCGTCGCGCGGGTCGATGATCACGCAGATCGGATCCGCATCCGCGCAGTCGACCACGTTGTCCTCGCGGTCGTTCTCCGGGGTCGAATCGGGGTGGGTCAGGTCCACTCCCAGCGGATGCCGACGACGCCCGGCTGGGTGTCCAGGGCCACCACGTGGGCGGTGCCGGAGGAGCCGATCCACAGGGGTGTGCGCAGCCGGTCCTGGGGTCGCCGCAGTCCCGTTCGTAGTGGTAGCAGTGGGCGGGGACCGCGGCCGGGTCGAAGTGGACCTGCAGCACGTACTCGCGCGCCGGGGTGGTGAAGCGGCGGTCGCAGTTGGTGGCCGGCTCGGCGTTGCTCATCAGCACCTCGTAGTCGAAGACCGCTGTTAATCCCTTTCAGCCAACCTTGCAAGGTATAGGCATAATCGGTCCCCTGAACTTTATCTTGTCCTACTTCCATACGAGCCAATGGACCGTGAAGATAGTAAAAATATTTAGCATCCTGGTCCCAAATTGCACTGTCGCTGCTGGTATATGCATTGGTTAGCCGGTTATCTGCATCATATTCATAGCGATGTATAAACTTATCCCATTGCCCCGGCTGGTAAACTGCCAACTTTACATTTCCACTTACTAAATCATATACATAGCGTATCTTTTTGTATTGCTGTAATAATGAAGCAGTATTGGCAAAAGCCAGGTCCGTATTTTCCTGCACCAGGTTATTTACATACCGCAGGTTTGAATCCAGGTTCTCTTAATCTCGTGAAGGGGCTTACCTTACTTCTCTGCTTCGCGATGCTCATGCTCACCGCTGTCAGTTCGCGGGCCGGGACAGGCGGAAGTGTGTCCGGCACCGTGAAGGACGCAAGCGGTGCTGTGGTTCCGGGTGCAAGTGTAAGCGTCAACAACCTCGATACCGGCGTGGGGGTCCGTCTCACGACCAATGGTCGCGGCTTCTATTCCTTTCCCGAAGTCCCCGTTGGACGTTACACACTGACGATCGAGAAGACCGGCTTCCGGCCCTACCAGCGAACGGCGATCGCCATCGACACCGACAGCGCCTTCATCGTGGACGTTGTCCTCGAAGTGGGCGCGGCGGGGAATGCGGTTACGGTTATCGACACCGCGGTCCACGCAGAAACTTCCGAAACGCAGATGGGCGAAGTAATCAGCGGTAAGAAGATGGCCGCCGTGCCCTTGAACGGGCGTAGTTACACTGATCTTCTGGCACTCCAACCGGGTGTGGTTCCAACCACATCGCTTACTTCGAACACGCAGCAGGACGTCGGCATGGCTCCCGTTCATGTCACCTGTCGCCTTCGCGGGCTGCCCCGGGAGGACGCTTGTTCTACGCCGATCCGGAGATCAGCGCCACCGGGACGGCCACCGCCGGCGCGTGGCGCTATTTCCCGATTTTTCCCAGCTCCTGCGCGAGCTCGGGCAGCGCCTGGTAGAGATCGGCCACCAGGCCATAGTCGGCGACCTGGAAGATCGGCGCCTCTTCGTCCTTGTTGATGGCCACGATCACCTTGGAATCCTTCATGCCGGCGAGGTGCTGGATCGCGCCCGAAATGCCCACCGCGATATAGAGCTCCGGCGCCACCACCTTGCCGGTTTGCCCGACCTGCCAGTCATTGGGCGCATAGCCGGCGTCGACCGCCGCCCGCGAGGCCCCCATGGCGGCGCCGAGCTTGTCCGCCACCGGCTCGATATAGGTGGTGAAGTTCTCGCGGCTCTGCATCGCGCGGCCGCCCGATATGATGATCCTCGCCGAGGTGAGCTCGGGCCGGTCGGTTTTCGACAGCTCCTCGCCCACGAAGGACGAGATGCCGGCATCGGGGGCGGCGGTGACGGCTTCGATCGCGGCCGCGCCGCCCGTGCCGGCCGCCGCGAAGGTCGAGGTGCGCACCGTGATGACCTTCACCTTGTCGCGCGAGCGCACGGTCTGCACGGCGTTTCCGGCATAGATCAAGCGCTCGAAGGTGTCCGGGGCGATCACCTTGACGATGTCCGATACCTGCATGACGTCGAGCAGCGCCGCCACCCGCGGCATGAAGTTCTTGCCCGTGGTGGTCGCCGGCGCGACGATCGCCGCATAGGATGGCGCCAGCGTGACGACCAGCGCGGCCAGCGGCTCGGCCAGCAGATGCGCCAGCGCCGGCGCCTCCGCCAGCAGCACCTTCTCGACGCCGTCGAGCTTGGCGGCGGCTTCTGCGACGGCGCGGGCGCCCGCCCCGGCGACCAGCACGTGCACGGGCGCGCCCAGCGCGCTGGCGGCTGTCAGCGCCTTGTTGGTCGCGTCCTTGAGGGTTTGGTTGTCGTGCTCGGCGATGAGGAGAGTGGTCATGACAATACTCCGGCCTCGTTCTTGAGCTTGTCGACCAGCTCGGCGACGGATTTCACCTTCACGCCGGATTTGCGACCCGCCGGCTCCGTGGTCTTGATCACCTCGAGCCGCGGCGCGACGTCCACGCCGTAGCTTTCGGGCGCCTTCTCCTCGATCGGCTTCTTCTTGGCCTTCATGATGTTGGGCAGGCTGGCGTAGCGCGGCTCGTTGAGGCGCAGATCGGTCGTCACGATCGCCGGGCCCTTGAGCCGCAGGGTCTGCAGGCCGCCATCGACCTCGCGGGTCACCAGGAGGCTGTCGCCCTCGATCACGAGCTTCGAGGCGAAGGTGCCCTGCGGCCAGCCGGTGAGCGCCGCCAGCATCTGCCCGGTCTGGTTGCAGTCGTCATCGATCGCCTGCTTGCCCAGGATCACCAGACCGGGCTTTTCCTGCTCCACGATGGCCTTGAGGATCTTGGCGACCGCGAGCGGCTCGACCGGCTTGTCGGTCTTGACCAGGATGCCGCGATCGGCCCCCATGGCGAGCGCGGTGCGGATCGTTTCAGTGGCCTGGGCGGGACCGATCGACACGCAGACGATTTCGCTCGCCTGTCCCTTCTCCTTGAGGCGCAGCGCCTCCTCGACCGCGATCTCGTCGAAGGGATTCATCGACATCTTGACATTGGCGAGCTCGACGCCGCTGCCGTCCGCCTTGACCCGAATCTTCACGTTGTAGTCGACGACCCTTTTGACGGGCACCAGGATTTTCATGAATGCGCTCTCGCGATGGGTGGCAAAGGCGATGGGTCCCGGCGCTGCGCGGCAAGCTAAAGCATTTTCAGGAAAAGTGGAATCCGGTTTCGGTCCGAAAATCCGAACCATGCAAAATGCCGGAGCGTCTGCTGTTCCCGGTTGGTGTGAAGCCGCTCTAATCAGGCGCAGGTTGCGTCTCGCGCCCGGGGAGACGCGGGCCATCCGACGCTGCCGGATAATGCGGTTGCCGCATACATTCGAACAACTGCACGCCGGGAAGCTTCATCAACGGAAACAGCACCGCGCCCGCCAGCATGCCGCCGAGGTGGCACCAATAGGCGACGTCGCTCTTGCCGGTCGCTTCCAGATTCCACAGCTGCGTGAGCACGAAGAGCCCGATCACCCAATAGGCGCTGATGCGCAGCGGAATGATCGAAACCAGCACCGTGACCTTGGCGCAGGGACGCCACATCGCGTAGGCGATGACGACGCCTGATATCGCTCCCGAGGCCCCGATCAACGGGCCGTCGAAGGTCGGATCGCTGGCCACGAAGGTCAGCGCGCCGATGACGCCGCACAAGAGATAGAACAGGAGGAAGCGGCGCCGGCCGAGCGCCTCCTCGACGTCATCGCCGAACACCCAGAGAAAGATCATGTTGCCGAAGATGTGCCCCACGTCGGCATGGATGAACATGTAGGTGAGGAGCGTGAGGACCGGCGCCGGCGTGACGCCGCCGAGCAGCGCCGCGGGCGTCACCCCGAAGGCGTTGGCGATGGCCTGGGCTTCGGTGTCGCTGCCGCCGACCTCGACCAGAAACACCAGCACATTCGCCAGAATGAGGAACCAGGTGACGAGCGGCTTGACCGGCAGCTTGAACGGATTGTCGTCGTAAAGCGGGAACACCATGTCGGTTTGCTCAGCGATTCCGGCCCGGCACCCAAAGGACGTCGGCGGCGCCCTTATCGTTGGCGAAGCGGGCCGCGACGAAGAAGAAATCCGACAACCGATTTACATATTTGATCGCCGCCGGCGTGACGCTTTCGCCCGGCCTGTCCTTGAGCTCGACGATCAGGCGTTCGGCCCGCCGGCAGACCGTGCGGGCGAGATGCAGATAGGCCGCCGCCGCGCTGCCGCCCGGCAGGATGAACGAGCGCAGCGGCGAAAGCTCCTCGTTGAGCCGGTCGATCTGCTGCTCGAGCCATTCGACCTGGACATCGGTCACATCGAGCCGCGCCCCGCCCGGGCCCTTGCCCTTGTCGGGCATGCACAGATCGGCCCCGACGTCGAAAAGGTCGTTCTGGATCCGCGCCAGCATGGGCGCGAGCGCGGGATGTCCCGCCGCATGCAACCGCGCGAGGCCGATCGACCGCATTGACCTCGTCCACCGTCCCGTAGGCGGCGACCCGCAAGTCGTATTTCGGACGCCGCTCGCCAGTGCCGAGCGCGGTACTGCCGTCGTCACCGGTGCGGGTATAGATCCTGTTGAGCACGACCATCGGCTGCTTCTCAACCCCGCATGATCCAGATGGTCAACATGATGACGACGAGGGCGATGAACTGCATCAGCACACGCAGCCGCATCAGCCGCTGCGACAGCTGGGGCGAGCCCCCCCGCATCATGTTGGCGAGGCCCAGCAGCAGCACGATCGCCACCGCCCCGATCGCGATCGGCACCATGATATGGGACATGAAATCCGACATGGCCCTGTCCTTAGCATCCCCCGAAGGGTGAAACCATCGCCGCGGTCGCGATGTTCCCCATGCGGCCGCATCCCGGTTGCGGCGACAACGGGGGCGCAGGCCGTATAGCTATACAGAGCGGCGCCGCCGCACGGCTGGGCCGGCCTGACCCGACGGGAGAACCGGATGCCGAATGAAGCGCCGAACGGATGGAAGCCGCGCACCATCGCGGCGCAGGCGCTCGGGCTGGTCGAGCCCACCACCAAGGCGGTGGTGCCGCCGCTCCACCTGGCGACGACCTTCGTGCGCGATCCCGACAACCAATACCGCTCCGGCTATGCCTATGGCCGGCCCGACAACGCCACCACGCGCCACGCCGAAGCCGTGCTGGCGGCCTTGGAGGAAGCCCACGAGGCGGCGCTGTTCGGTTCCGGCATGGCGGCCGCCACCGCGATCGTGCTCGCGCTCCCCTCGCCATCGCACATCGTCGCGTCGCAGGTGATGTATTGGGCGTTCCGGCATTGGCTCGCCAGCGAGGCCCCGCGCCTGGGACACCGGGTCGACTTCGTCGACAGCACCGACCTCGCCGCCGTGGCGGCGGCAATGCAGCCCGGCACCACCAGGCTGGTCTATGTGGAGACGCCGGGCAATCCGCTGTGGACCATCAGCGACATCGCCGCCATCGCCGGGATCGCCCATGCGGCGGGCGCCCTGCTGGCGGTCGAATTCGACGGTCGCCACGCCGGTCTTCACCCGTCCGCTGCGGCTCGGCGCCGATCTGGTCATGCATTCGGCATCGAAGTACCTCAACGGCCATTCCGACGTCATCGCCGGCGCCGTTGCGGCCGCCGCGCCCGGCGCGGCCTGGG
Organism: uncultured Alphaproteobacteria bacterium; assembly: GCA_963795865.1. Classification (GTDB taxonomy): domain Bacteria; phylum Pseudomonadota; class Alphaproteobacteria; order Rhizobiales; family Xanthobacteraceae; genus JAJPKK01. Next base: position 5,192 of record CAWCJX010000093.1, on the reverse strand, counting down.
AGCGGATCAAGACCGTGCGCACGCAATTCGGCGCCGTCATCGGGCCGTTCGAGGCGTGGCTGCTGCTGCGCGGCTTGCGCACGCTCGATATCCGGGTCAGGACGCAGGCCGCGACCGCCATGCTGATCGCCACCCGCCTCGCCCGCCACGCCCGGGTCGCGCACGTCCTCTATCCAGGGCTCGACCAGCACCCCGGCCACGCCGTGGCGGCGCGCCAGATGACCGGAGGGTTCGGCGCCATGCTGTCGATCCGGGTCGCCGGCGGCGAACGCGCCGCCATCGCGGCCGCCGCGCGGGTCCGGCTGTGGAAGCGCGCGACCTCGCTCGGCGGCGTCGAGAGCCTGATCGAGCATCGCGCCTCGGTCGAGGGCGCTCACTCGCCCTGCCCGCCCGATCTCTTGCGCCTCTCGGTCGGCCTGGAGGATCCGGACGATCTCTTGGGCGATCTCGACCAGGCGCTGAACGCAGCGTAGGAACCCCGGGGAGGACCAAACACTCCCGGCACCTTGCAACGGCTCCGGCAGTCGGCTTTATGTCGCCCACCCGGCCCCCGAGAAGACGCAGAGGACGCAGATGATCATCGACTTCCAGCACCATTTCACGCCCCGCGAGCTGATCAAGGAGGATCCGGGCGACCGCATGATCCTGCATTACGATGCGCAAGGCGCGCCGAGCTACACCATCCATTCGCTGCTCTACGATCTCGACGAGCACGTGCGCATGATGGATCTCTCCGGCATCGATGCGGCCTGGCTCACCAGCGCGCAAGGCATGTGCGCCGATCTCGAGACCTCGCGCTTCGTCAACGACAAGGCGAAGAAAGCCGAGCGCGACTATCCGGGACGCTTCATCGGGGCGGCGCATGCCCATCCGCTCGGCGGCGCCGATGCCATCAAGGAGCTCAATCGCTGCCGGCACGAGCTCGGCTTTCAGGGCGTCGTCATCACCTCGGAATGCGACGGCCTGTTTCTCGACAATGCGCGTTTCGAGCCGTTCTGGAGCGAGGTCGCGCGGCTCGGGATGTTCGTCTTCGTGCACCCGGCCCTCAAGCTCAATTTCTCGCAACAGTTCGACGGCTTCGACACCGCGCGTTCCGTCGGCCGCGAATTCTCGCTGATCATGGCGACCATCCGGCTGATCAATTCCGGCGTGCTCGATCGCCATCCCGAATTGACCGTGCATATGGCGCATCTCTCGGGCGGCATCGCCTCCATGCTGGGCCGCATCCGCTGCTTCCAGGACAAGGATTTCTGGGGCACCAAGGGCAACGCCCGCCACGGCATGACGCCGAAGCAGGATTTCGACCACTACATCCGCAACCGCCTGATCTTCGACACGGCCGGCTTTGCGGGCGACATGGGTTCGATAAAGGCCGGGCTGGTGGAGATTCCCGCCTCCCAAATCGTGTTCGCCACCGATTATCCGCAGGAAATCCGCCAGCGCGAGGTGGTGCGCGATTTCGTGCGCGATTTGCGCGCGCTCGGGCCGACCGGCGAGCAAATCCTGTCGGGCAACGTAGGCAAATTGTTGAAGCAGCCCGCCAAGGCGGCGTGATCAAAGCTTCGTCATTGCCGCCGCGCTTCAGTTGGAGCCATCGAGCAGCCTGCGGGCAATGAGCTTGCATGGCTTCGTCATTGCCCGGCGCCGCGGCTTCAGTTGGAGCCATCCAGCAATCTGCGGGCAATGACCTGGGCCTGGATTTCCGCCGCGCCCTCGAAGATCGAGAGGATGCGGGCGTCGCAGAGCAGCCGCGACACCGGAAACTCCAGCGCAAAGCCGTTGCCGCCGTGGATCTGCACCGCATTGTCGGCCGCCGCCCAGGCCACGCGCGCGGCCAGAAGCTTCGCCATCCCGGCCTCGAGATCGCAGCGGCGTCCGGAGTCCTTCTGGCGCGCCGCGAAATAGGTGAGCTGGCGGGCGATCATGATCTCGACCGCCATCATGGCGATCTTGTCGGCGACGCGGGGAAAATTGATGATCGGCTGACCGAACTGCTGGCGCTGTTGCGCATAGGCGAGCGCCTGCTCCATCGCGGCCTGCGCCACCCCGATGGCGCGCGCGGCGGTCTGGATGCGGGCCAATTCGAAGGTCTGCATCAACTGCTTGAAACCGAGGCCTTCGACTCCGCCGAGCAGATTGGCGGCCGGCACCTCGAAAGCGTCGAAAGCGATCTCGTATTCCTTCATGCCGCGGTAGCCCAGCACCTCGATCTCGGTGCCCGTCATGCCGGTCGCCGGAAACGGGTTTTCATCGGTGCCGCGCGGCTTGGGGGCGAGCAGCATCGACAGCCCGCGATGGCCGCCCTCCTGCGGATTGGTGCGCACCAGCAAGGTCATCAGATCGGCGCGCACCGGATGGGTGATCCAGGTCTTGTTGCCGGAGACCTTGTAGGTATCGCCTTCGCGGACCGCCCGCGTCCGCAGCGAAGCCAAGTCGGAGCCGGTATTGGGCTCGGTGAAAACGGCGGTCGGCAGCACCTCTCCGGACGCCAGCTTCGGCAGCCATTCGGTCTTCTGCGCCTCGGTGCCGCCGGCCAGAATGAGCTCGGCCGCGATCTCGTTGCGCGTCCCGAGCGAGCCGACCCCGATATAGCCGCGCGCCAGCTCCTCGGACACCACGCACATCGACTCCTTGCCGAGGCCGAGGCCCCCATAGGCCTCCGGTATGGTGAGACCGAACACGCCGAGCTCGGACATCTGCGCAATGATCTCGAGCGGAATGTAGTGGTTCGCGCGATGCCATTCCTGCGCCCGGGGCAGGACTTCGCTGTCGGCGAACTTGCGCATCTGGTCGCGGATCGCCGCCAGCGTCTCGTCGAGACCGCAGTCCCCGACCGTGGCGTCGTGGTGGCTGCCGATCAATTCGATCAGGCGCGCCCGCCGCTGCTCGTTGCCGACGGTGAAGAAATCTCCGAGCGGTCCGGCCATGCGCCGCTCGACCGCCGCGGCCGAGAGCCCCATGTCGGACGGACGCGCGATCTCGCCCTGGCTCATGGGAATGCCGCCTTGAATCTGCGCCAGATACTCCGCGAGCCCGATCTCGACGATCAGCTGCTCGAGCTCGCCGAGCCGGCCGGCCGCGTGCATGCGTTCCGCATAGGCGCCGAGCTGGCGCACCGCCTCCACATAGGTGGCGAGCCAAGCCAGCGCGTGGGTGGCACGCTGCTCGCGATCGAGCGCCCGATCGAGCGCCCGATCCGGCGCCTGATTGTCCTTGGCCAGGCGCGCGCGGACCGCGCGGGTCGCATCCTGGAGCACCGCTTCGGCGGCCCGCAGGGCTTCTCGCGGTCAAAGTCGGCAGGTCGGGTCCGGTTTCGCGACGGGCGGCCCCTGGCAGCATGTTCAATCTCCTGCGTGTGGCAGCCGGCTCGACCGCGATGCCGGTTGGTGCAATGCACAAATTCTACACCCTGGCGAAGCAAATGCCATGCCGTGCCAGCCGCTACGGATTTTCCGAGGGGTGGGGCGGGGTTCATTAACCAATTCGATGTTTCTATCGTCCCGATTGTGCTGCGGCCGGAGCCACACCCTCGGGAGCCGGCGGCGGATCAGGGACCACTCGTCGCGGCCTGCCCATGACGGCCCGCACATGACGGCCTGTACATGACCGACAGCATCACCCGCGCCACGCCGCCTTCGACGCGCCGATCCTCGTTCAAGTGGCTCAATTCGAGGGTCTCGGTCCGCAGCCGCATCGTCGCCATCGCGGTCATCCCGGTCATCGGCTTTCTGGCCAATGGCATCGCCTTCAACGCCGGCGAGGCCGACGTCGAGAGCGCCTTCCTCAGCGTCGAGCAGGCGACCGCGCTCGCCGACGCCAGCGAGGGTTTCAAGGCCGGGCTCGCGGCCATGCGGATCGGGCTGCGGGATTTCGTCACCGCCACCGACCGGGATTCGATCGCGGCCTTCGACGCCGGCAGCCAGCAGGCGTCGCAAAATCTCGCCGCCATCGAGAGCCAGGAGGACGCGGCCGACCGCTCCGTGCTGACCACCCTCAAGCGTAGCATCGTGGCCGCACGCGACAATTTCCTGAAATTGAAGAGCGAGCAGGAAAGCCTCGGCTTCACCGAGACGGACGGGTTGCGGGGCCGCCTCGATCGCGCCGGAGCCGCGATCGAGACCATCATCAACAAGGAATTGACCTGGGTGGCCGACGAGGACGCCCGCAAGCTGATGATCTCCCTCTTGACGATGCGCCGCTACGAGGCCGAGTACCGGCTGACCCGGGCACCCGCGACCCGGCAGCAGTTCTTCGACGAGATCGTGCATTTCAACGCTCTCTTCGATTCGGTGGACGGCGCGCCGAGCATGCGCGAGCAGCTGATCAACCAGGTTCAAGCCTATGCGGACACGTTCGCCCAGTGGATCCGCGGCGTCGAGACGGCGAGCTCCTTGATCGGGCTCATCGATACCGACACGCAAAGCGTAATCCCGCTCGCCGACCAGATCCTCAGCAACGCGCGGCAACGCGTTTCGACGGCCTCGGCGGCGCTGTCGGTATCGCAGGCGCGCACCAGAACGTTCATCATCTGGGTCGGCTGCGCGGCGGTGCTGATCGGGATGGCGTTCAGCTGGTGGATCGGCCGCAGCATCACGGGTCCGCTCAGCGGGCTGGGGGATGCGATGACGCGGCTGGCGGCCGGCGACACCTCGGCCCGCATTCCGGCCACGCATGCGAGAAAAGAGCTGGGCGCCATGGCGCGCACCGTGCTGGTGTTCCGCGACACCATGCTGGAGCGCGAGCGGCTGGCGGACGTGCCTATGAGGCCGCCGCAAATCCTTAGTGACTAGTGGTTAGTGCCATTCACGCCTAGCCACTAACCACTACCCACTAGCCACGTTTCCCACAATGCTCCACTGATACCGGCTGGCCACCGCAAATCCTTAGTGACTAGTGGTTAGTGTCTAGTGGTTAGTGCCATTCACGCCTAGCCACTAGCCACTACCCACTAGGCACTTTTCCCACAATGCTCCGCTGATACCGGCCGGCCTCCACCGCCGCGTCAGGTGCGACTTCACATTCGCGGACACTTTCAGCGTTTCACGAATGACAACCGACAGGAGCAGGCGTCCAACAGCCAAGAGGATCTTCTTCCAAATCTCGACAGACATGGTGACGATCCATTGCTATCGTAAAGCAAAAGACGGCGACGCCATCGCCATTTCGATCAGATCGAAAGAAACGAAGGAGGT
>CAWCJX010000092.1:0-22717 GCA_963795865.1 uncultured Alphaproteobacteria bacterium | reverse complement strand
GGCCGTGGGATCGTTTTCGTCCGGCCAGATCCTCGCCAATTACGGCTGGACGGCGGTGAACGAGGTCGGGCTGCCGATCATCGTGATGGCGGGCGGGCTGCTGGCGTGGGTGACGCTGGCGCGGCGCGAGGGGGTGGCGGCGTAGCCTCGCTTGGCGAGCGTTGCAGACAAGAAAGTCGGCTTCTGGTCTCTCGATTGGGCCGACAGTTTTTCCAACTGCGCCCCCCCGGCGTGCGCCCGACCAGCGGCACTCGCGCTGGGGTCTCATATCCCTCAGCGAAGGTCGCACCACCGTCTATTGCCATTCAGTGCCCGTGGATATCTTGTTCAACACCACGAGCCCAGTCGATAAAAAAGCACAGTTATTACAATACAGGTTACTACATTTTTCGTTCACACTCTGTTCTTTTGGCGATTTGCGACCACATATAGAGTAGACTTTCCAAGTGATTCGCGAGGGCATCATGCTATCAGCTCAGGAGTTGGGGCACCTACAAAAGGAGCAGCATGCGCACGATATGCGCAATCACTTTGATATTATCTCGCTCCACAAAACGGAACGCTTAAAGCACTACGGCCTGCATTTTGCAAAGTACGTTGGAAGATTTGCACAGATTTGTAGAACCAAAGCCGGTTGATAGAACGCTTGTAGACACTCTACTCGTTGGTCTCAGCACGGAAACACGCTCCATCAGGACCTAAGCAAAGAGCAATTCGGTCCGGCAACTCGAGCCGCTCAACTCGATCCCCTGCGAACGTTCGCAGATGCGGCTGGTAGGTTTGCAGATGCGTGTGAAAAAATTGATCATTTGGAGGAATTTCTGCCAATTGCGAGAGTAGCAAACCGCGATGTGGTAATCTGGACTATATCGATCGCCGCGGAACGCCACTTTGATCTCCGGTCGGCGATCCAAGTTCGCCGGAAGGAGTTGGCCTCGCGTCACTTTTACATCGACGATTGAGTGCCGCTCCAATCATGTTGCTGAACCGCAACGCTCGGAGACCCGCTACCGGCCGCTACCTTACGGTAACAAAACGACGAGATTACTATGGCATTTTGGAGCGGTGCAAAGCTGAAGACCGAACTGCCAAAGCGCAGCCTAGTTACTCACTACGATTCCGCAAGAGTTGATTGTGCAGCCTACACGCTACGAATGGGGCGGCAATATTACCTTTCTGCCTCGGAAGACACATCACCGACGAACAAGATCGAAAATCTGGGAAACGGCGAATGTATTGCCATACCTGCGGGTCAATTTGCTTTTCTGCTTACCGAGGAAATTGTCACCGTACCCGCGGGGGTCATCGCCTTTATCTCGATGAAAACCGAACTCAAGTTTCGCGGATTAGTTAATGTTTCTGGGTCTTCATGTGGACCCGGGATTCTCGGGTCCATTGAAATTTGCGGTCTTTAACGCCGGCCCTTCGACCATCTGCGTCAAGCAGGGAGAAGAGTCGTTTCTAATCTGGTACGCCGATCTCGACAGCGAGGATACCGAAAACATAAAGACCACAGAAGGTTCTATTTCCAACCATGCGCCGACTAAATGGCGAGCCCCGAGAACATTACTATGCGCGATGGGCCACAATTCTACGTCGCGGCAGAAAAAGTGGTAAGCTTCATTCTAGCTGGGCTCTACGAACTTCGAAAGATTGTTGTCACTCGATGGATCAGATAATCAGATTGAACGGGCAATTCATGCTCTAACCACATGGCAGCGAAAGGAGACCGCGATTGTAATGCACCTTTCGGCGCCGCACATCGACCGTCTCAAGCCCATTGGCAGCCCGTGTTTGCAATTTGTCGAGGTGCTTTGGGACGCCGACGATACAATTCATCTGGTTGCCCTTTATAGAAATGATGATTCCCGAAAAAAGGCCCTAGGTAATTTTATCGGATTGGGGAGGTTGCTCGCCTTCATAGCCCACGGGGCGAACAAAAAGCCTGGCACACTTATTTGTCATTCAGTTAGAGCCTATTGCGATAGTGCCCCCAAGCTTCGTCAACTTGTCGCTCAATGATCCCGGAAATTCAAAGAATTGCTGAATTTGAGCGCCTCGTCAAGGAGGCCAAGGGGTGCCTCTCATGTGTCCGGATGAGCGGAAGCCAGCGCGTAATTGGTCATGCAAGTGGCCGTATAAGTGCGCCAATCATGTTCATCGGTGAGGCTCCTGGACGATTAGGAGCGGATGCATCAGCAATACCATTCCATGGGGACAGGGCCGGTGACAACTTTGAAAGTCTAATCGAACAGGTTGGTCTCAGCCGGCACGATTGCTTCATAACCAATGCTGTCCTTTGTAATCCCAAAGATGACAAGGAAAAAACAACGCGACCCCAAATCGCACGGAGATCACGAGTTGCGTCTAGTTCCTAAAACGGCAGATTGACATTATTAATCCGCGCATTGTCGTGACCCTTGGAGCCCAGGCACTCTCGGCGCTTTGTTTGATTGAAAGACACAACTTGGACCTAGTCAGCGGCGTCCGAAAGAAATGGAATTGGTACGGACGAGTTCTCTCTTCCGATGTATCATCCAGGTCAGCGGGCGACGCCGCATAGGAGCTTTCTCAATCAGCTTGCAGACTATCGTTTCGTAGCTGAAACGCACCGGAAGTTGACCGCGAACAGGAAATCTAACGCCCAACCGACATCCTTGCTTGTGACTCAAATTGCGAGACAGTTGCTTTTGAGCTGTGGTCCCCGTTCTTATTTTTCGGTGCATAAATTATTTTATCTTGCGGAGTATGAGCATTTTCAGTTGGCGCACACCCGGATGACGAATTGCTATATTATTCGACAAAAGATGGACCTTACGTTGTCGAGCTCAATATCAGAAAGCTAAAGAAAGCCTTGCCCGAGCTAAAAATCTGGAATCAGGGCGATAAGTTAATGCTCGATCTATCCGAGGAAGCATCCTCGTTCGCACAAAGTTCCATGTGCTCAGAAGTCGACGCTTTTGAGGCAGATATTTTGAGGCGGGTTTGCAGCCGTTACGGACTACGCAGCGATGCGGACCTAAAGAGAATTGTATACCTAACCGCACCTATGCGTCAGATACTTCGTCTCGTGAGAAGTATAACCGACAAGACCTATTCAATGTCCCTATTGACTTCTCAGTTATCAACTCGCAGCTGCCTTAGTTAAATAAAACGGTGTCGAACCGCAAACAATCCAAAGCGGTTTTCATGCGTCACTTGAGGCATATCCTAGTGTTCGGCTCGATGGCGGTTAGATCGATTTCCTCGGGCCAGATCCTCGTCCAATTACGGCTGGGCCGCCTTGTGAACAAAAACTGTTTGTGTCCGTCTTTCCACGGCTCACCAGTCAGACCGTTCGCAATGAACCGATCGAGCGGCCGCGCTTATTGCGCGCGATCTCGCCGCTGTTTCCAATTCTGGATGTCTGCCATGATCTCTTCATTGAGGCGTTCGGCATCCTCGGGATTTCGCAATAGCTTTTCCGTAGCCTCTGTAACCTTTGAAATAAGCTTTTCGGCGGCATTTTTGACGTCTTTATCTTCATAGGGCGCCTTGAATCCGCGAAATTTGATCCAGCGAGGAGATCGAGCTCATCGGCCCGATGCGTCTCGGAGAAAGGTTGCGCGGCCATAGCTCGTATGGCGCCTTTCCAAGCTTCGAAAAGTGCATCGCTTTGCAACTTGGCATGGCGCCGACCGCGAGATACATAATCGGCAATACCATCGACGGAATTGCTCGCTAGCCAGACTTCATGTTATCCGCAAGTCGGAGCCTTTGCTTCTACGCTTTGATCGTCCGGTCATGACGTAAGGCACACCTCATCAATGACGCACAGCCTGCATCCGACAGCTGGTTCGGCGTGGGCCGAAATTATAGTCGCTTGCTTGTGGATTGCGGCGGTCACCCCGTACCGATGCGGGAATTGGCCTCCGTCTTTCCCCGCGGTATCGACTTCTCATGGGACGCGCGCTACACGTTCGCCCGAAAGTCTACGGGCGTCCACATCGGCTTATTAGCCAAATGTTGGGCACGCTGGGTCTGTCACAATGTAAGCGTCTGAAAACACACATGTAATGGTTGCGGATTGCGGCCTAAATTTGGCAATGTCCGCGCCGATTTGAGCCGGGACCGGGCCGTGTTGCCGTCGAAACGCGTTTCGCCGGGCAGGGGCGCCGTCCGGGCGGTTTCCAACCGGGGTCTACTTCATGACAGCTTTGTGGATCATCGTCCTGTGCGGGGCGCTGGCGATCGTTTACGCGATCTGGGCGACCCGGTCGGTGATGGCGGCGGACGCCGGCAGCGCGAGGATGCAGGAAATTTCCGCCGCCGTGCGCGAGGGCGCGCAGGCCTATCTCAAGCGCCAATACACCACCATCGGCATCGTCGGCGTCGTGATCTTCGTCATCGTCGGCTATTTCCTCGGCTGGCTGGTCGGCATCGGCTTTGCCATCGGCGCGATGCTGTCGGGCCTCGCCGGCTTCATCGGCATGAACGTCTCGGTGCGCGCCAACGTGCGCACCGCGCAGGCCGCGATCTCGTCGCTCGCCGGCGGCCTCGAGCTCGCCTTCAAGTCCGGCGCCATCACCGGCATGCTGGTGGCGGGCCTGGCGCTGCTCGGCGTCACGCTCTATTTCGGCTTCCTCACCGGCACCCTGCATCTCGCGCCGAACGACCGCACCGTGATCGACGCCATGGTGGCGCTCGGCTTCGGCGCCTCGCTGATCTCGATCTTCGCCCGTCTCGGCGGCGGCATCTTCACCAAGGGCGCCGACGTCGGCGGCGACCTGGTCGGCAAGGTCGAGGCCGGCATCCCGGAAGACGATCCGCGCAACCCGGCCACCATCGCCGACAACGTCGGCGACAATGTCGGCGACTGCGCCGGCATGGCGGCCGACCTGTTCGAGACCTATGCGGTGACCACCGTCGCCACCATGGTGCTGGCGGCGATCTTCTTCGCCGGCACGCCGATCCTGCTCAACATGATGACGCTGCCGCTCGCCATCGGCGGCGTCTGCATCATCACCTCGATCATCGGCACCTTCTTCGTCCGGCTCGGCGCCAGCCAGTCGATCATGGGCGCGCTCTACAAGGGCCTGATCGTCACCGGCGTGCTGTCGCTCGTCGGCATCGCCGTCGTCATCCCGTGCTGATCGGCTTCGGCGCCGCTGCCGGGCGTGCGCGTATCACCGGCCTCGCGCTGTTCATCTGCGGCATCGTCGGCCTCGCGGTCACCGGCCTGATCATCTGGATCACCGAATACTACACCGGCACCGACTTCCGCCCGGTGCAGTCGATCGCGGCGGCCTCGGTCACCGGCCACGGCACCAACGTCATCCAGGGCCTCGCCATCTCGATGGAATCGACCGCGCTGCCGGCGATCGTCATCATCGCCGGCATCCTCGTCACCTATTCGCTGGCCGGCCTGTTCGGCATCGCCATCGCGGTGACCACCATGCTGGCGCTCGCCGGCATGATCGTCGCGCTCGACGCCTTCGGTCCGGTCACCGACAATGCCGGCGGCATTGCCGAAATGGCCGGACTGCCGAAGGAGGTGCGCAAGTCGACCGACGCGCTCGACGCGGTCGGCAACACCACCAAGGCGGTCACCAAGGGCTATGCCATCGGCTCGGCCGGCCTCGGCGCGCTGGTGCTGTTCGCGGCCTACAACCAGGACCTGATGTTCTTCATCGAGCGACGCCGCCGCATCACCCCTACTTCCAGGGCGTCAAGCTCGACTTCTCGCTCGACCAATCCGTACGTCGTCGTCGGCCTGCTGTTCGGCGGCCTGCTGCCCTATCTGTTCGGCGCCATGGCGCATGACCGCGGTCGGCCGCGCCGCCGGCGCGATCGTCGAGGAGGTGCGCCGCCAGTTCCGCGAAAAGCCGGGCATCATGAAGGGCACCGACAAGCCCGATTACGGCCGCGCGGTCGACATGCTCACCAAGGCCGCGATCAAGGAAATGATCATTCCGTCGCTGCTGCCGGTGCTCTCGCCGATCGTCGTCTATTTCGCGATCTACCTGATCGCGGGCGGCGGGGCGGCCGGCAAGTCGGCGGGCTTCTCGGCGGTCGGCGCCATGCTGCTCGGCGTCATCGTCACCGGCCTGTTCGTCGCGATCTCGATGACCTCGGGCGGCGGCGCCTGGGACAACGCCAAGAAGTACATCGAGGACGGCCACTACGGCGGCAAGGGCTCCGACGCCCACAAGGCCGCGGTGACCGGCGACACCGTCGGCGATCCCTACAAGGACACGGCGGGGCCGGCGGTCAACCCGATGATCAAGATCACCAACATCGTGGCGCTGCTGCTGCTGGCGGTGCTGGCGCACTGAGCGACGGCGAGCCGTCCACGACAATGGCGCGCCGCTCGATGCGGGCTGCTGTGCCATCGGCCGCGGAGAGGCTGTCAGAACTTGGCTGATCTTGAAGACGAAGGCGAGGTAGTTCTGCTCGACGCCGCCCGTCGGCGTGGTCCGGCCGACGAAGTCGAAGATCTTGCCGTCCTTGAGGCCGTAATTGGCGAGCCGCTGGACCCGGCGGTCCTTGTCGAAATAGACCGCGACCACGCGCCGGTCGATTTCCTTCTGCGGCAGGAACGAGATCTGCCTCGGATCGCTGGGAAATGTAATAGAACACCTCGCCGCTGACGGTGGCGACCGTCGAGGGCGTGCCGAGCACGATCAGCACCTGCTCCTGGGAGGCGCCGAGCGGGATCTGCTCGAGCGCGCCGTCCGGCACCACGTAGCCGTGCTGATAGGTCTGCGTGATGCCGCCGCAGCCGCCGGCGAGCGCGCCGGCGAGCATCACCGACGGCAAGCCTGCCTGCTAGGCGGGCGCGGCGTTCCCTAACCCGGCTCACCCGGTATCCCCCTTGCACTCCATGGTGCGATGACCTACCCCGCGACGGGCCCAAATACAACCGCGCGCCCGATCCGCCCCACGGATGCCGACGCCATGATTTTCCGGTTGTTTCGCCGCCGGTTCCACCCCGCGACCATTTACACCCTCTATGGCGTCATCGTGGCACAGGCGCGATGGCCCGAGTTTTATGAGGAATTCGGCGTCGCCGACACCGTCGACGGGCGCTTCGACCTGATCGTGCTGCATCTCGTGCTGGTGCTGCGACGGCTCGACGCGGGAGCCGCAAGGTGCGGCGCTCGGGCAGCGCCCTGGTCGATGCGCTTCGGCCGCGACATGGACCACAATCTGCGCGAGATGGGCGTCGGCGACCTGGCCGTGCCCAAGCAGATGAAGCGCATGATGGAGGCCTTCTATGGCCGCGCCAGGAGCTATGCCGGCGCGCTTTGGCCGGGGCCGATCCGACCGCCGCTCGAACGGGCGCTGGCGCGCAACGTGTTTGGCGGCGACGGGGCCGCCGGGCGCGGCGCGGCTCGCCGCCTATGTGCGCCGTGCGGCCGGGCAATTGGATGCGGCGCAAGCGTGCGCAATTCTTGCGCGGCGGGCTTGCTTTTCCCGACCCCGACGCCATTTTGGCCGGCAAAGCCGATTCAACCTGAATTCATGGCATTTCGGATAAGCGCTTGAGTTGATGCATGGAAGCCTGGCGAATGAACAAGCCTGAGGGGTGGCGCGTCCCGGTCCGCCTGGAGAGCATCCCGGACAGCGGGCTGCATCTCGAAATCGATGCCGACGACGAGGTCCGGTCGAGGCTCGCCGCCGCTCGCCGGGCTGCGCGGTGTGACGCGGCTGCATGCATCGGTCGACCTGACGCGCCACGGCGAGGGGCTGCGCGCCTCGGGCCGGGTGAGCGCGACGCGTCGGTCAGACCTGCGTCGTCACGCTCGAGCCGATCGAAAATCGGTCGACGAGGCGTTCGACGTCCTGTTCCTGCCGCCCGAGCTGGTCGTCGATGCCGCCGGCCGCCCCAGGTCCCCGGTCGAGGCGGTCGACGACACCGCGCGAGACCGCTGGTCGACGGCATCGCCGATATCGGGGCGGTCGCGACCGAGTTCCTGCTGCTCGGCATCGACCCCTATCCGCGTAAGGCCGGCGCGGTGTTCGCGCCGCCGGTCGAGGACCGCGCCGCGGACAGCCCGTTCGCCGTGCTCGCCGGCTCAAGCCGCCTGACGACAAGCCTGGCCGGAAGTTGCCGGCGGCCGACACGCGGTGCTGCATCGAATTGTCGGATTGCCTCCAATTGCTGAATTCCCGACGTTTCCGTCCGGGCCGCGAGCCGTAACGCGGTGCGGACCGGCTGCAGCGCCAAATCCCGTTTGTTTCCGCGATCCGACGCGCTATGTTCCCGCCGCAATCGGACGCTCGGTCGGCGGTACCGAAATCCCGGCGCTGCCCCCCAAGGTCGATCGATGCCTCAAAAGGTTCGTATCGCGCTCGACGCCATGGGAGGCGACCATGGTGCCTCGGTTGTCGTCGCCGGCGCCGCGATTTCGCTCACCCGCCATCCCGACACCGAGTTCATCCTGGTCGGCGACCGCGCCGTGATCGAGCCGTTGCTGGCGGCCGCCCCGGCCTCGCGCGCGGCCTCGCGGGTCGTCCACACCGACGTCGCGGTCAAGATGGACGACAAGCCGAGCCAGGCGCTGCGCCACGGCCGCTGGAAATCGTCGATGTGGATGGCGATCGACGCGGTCAAGAAGGGCGAGGCCGACGTCGTGGTCTCCGCCGGCAATACCGGCGCGCTGATGGCGATGGCGCGATTCCATCTCAAGATGATCGAGGGCATCGAGCGGCCGGCGATCGCGGCGCTGTGGCCGACGCTGCGCGGCGAATCGATCGTGCTCGATGTCGGCGCGTCGATCGGCGCCGACGCCCAGCATCTGGTCGACCTCGCCGCCATGGGCAGCGCCATGGCGCGCGTGCTGTTCGACATCGAGCGGCCGACCGTCGGCCTGCTCAACATCGGGGTCGAGGAGGTCAAGGGCCTCGAACAGGTGCGCGAGGCCGGCCGCATCCTGCGCGAGGCCGATCGCCCGCATCTCGATTATGTCGGCTTCGTCGAGGGCGACGACATCGGCAAGGGAACCGTCGACGTCGTGGTGACCGAAGGTTTTGCCGGCAATATCGCGCTGAAAACCGCCGAAGGAACCGCCAAACAGCTTGGCGAATATCTGCGCAACGCCATGAGCCGGACCTTGGTCGCCAAGCTCGGCTATCTGCTCGCGCGCCACGCGTTCGCGGCACTGAACGACAAGATGGATCCACGCAAAGTCAATGGCGGCGTGTTTCTCGGCCTCAACGGCATCGTCATCAAGAGCCATGGCGGCACCGACGCCGAAGGCTTCGCCGCCGCGGTCGACCTCGGCTACGACATGGTCCGCTACGAGCTGCTGGCCAAGATCGCGCAGACGCTGGCGAACAGCAGCAGGCGGGCGAGCGCGCCGGCAGCCGAGAGCGTCCGATCGTGACGGTCACGCGTTCGGTCGTGCTCGGCTGCGGCAGCTATCTGCCCAGCCACATCCTCAGCAACGACGACCTCGCCGCGCAAGGTCGACACCACCGACGAATGGATCGTGCAGCGCACCGGCATCCGCGAGCGCCAGATCGCGGCCGCCGGGCGAGCTGACCTCCGATCTCGCCATCAGCGCCGCCCGCGCGGCGCTCGCAATCCGGCCAGGTCGACCCGCAATCGATCGACCTGATCGTGCTCGCCACCTCGACGCCGGACAACACCTTTCCCGCCACCGCCGTTTCGGTGCAGGCCGGCCTCGGCATCACCAAGGGCGCCGCCTTCGATCTGCAGGCGGTGTGCTCGGGCTTCGTCTATGGCCTTGCGGCCGCCGACGGGCTGCTGCGCACCGGCGCCTTCAAGCGGGCGCTGGTGATCGGGGCGGAGACCTTTTCGCGCATCCTCGACTGGAACGACCGCACCACCTGCGTGCTGTTCGGCGACGGCGCCGGCGCGGTCGTGCTGGAGGCGACCGAGCAGGCCGGAAGCCGCGAGGATCGCGGCATCCTGACCTCGCATCTGCGCTCCGACGGCCGCTACAAGGACAAGCTCTACGTCGATGGCGGGCCGTCCTCGACCGGGACGGTCGGGCACCTGCGCATGGAAGGCCGCGACGTGTTCAAGCACGCGGTCGCGATGATCACCGACGTGGTCGAGGACGCCTTCGAGGCCACCGGCTATACGGCCGCCGATATCGACTGGTTCGTGCCGCACCAGGCCAACAAGCGGATCATCGACGGCTCCGCGCACAAGCTGGGCATCGCGCCGGAGAAGATCGTCGTCACCGTGGACCGGCACGGCAACACCTCGGCGGCCTCGATCCCGCTGGCGCTGGCGGTGGCGGTCGACGACGGCCGCATCAAGCGCGGCGACCTGATCCTGCTGGAAGCCATGGGCGGCGGCTTCACCTGGGGCGCCATCCTGCTGCGCTGGTGACGCCCGGTCATTTTTGCGTGTAGGGCGCAAGCCTGATTGACCCGGGGCGTTCAAGTCCATATCCTTGAACAATAATCAAGATATCGATTGGCGTCGGGGCTGGAGGATGGCCGAAAAGACAGTAACGCGTGCCGACCTCTGCGAGGCGGTCTATCAGAAGGTCGGGCTGTCGCGCACCGAATCCGCCGCGCTGGTCGAACTCGTCCTCAAGGAGATCACCGACTGCCTCGAACGGGGCGAGACCGTGAAGCTCTCCTCGTTCGGCTCCTTCGTGGTGCGCAAGAAGGGCCAGCGCATCGGCCGCAATCCCGAAGACGGGGACGGAAGTGCCAATCTCGCCGCGACGGGTTATGGTGTTCAAGCCGTCGGCGATTCTCAAGCAACGCATCAACGGTGGGTCGGACGGCCACGGCGGGTAATCGCAACCGACCCGGCAGAGACCCGACAGAGAGGCGGCTTTGAACAAGGCGCCCGACGCCTTTCGTACCATCAGCGAGGTCGCGGACGATCTCGATCTGCCGCAGCACGTGCTGCGTTTCTGGGAGAGCCGTTTTCCGCACATCAAGCCGATGAAGCGCGGCGGCGGCCGGCGCTATTATCGTCCCGAAGACATCGACCTGCTGCGCGGCATCCGCCACCTCCTGTACGGCGAGGGCTACACCATCCGCGGCGTGCAGCGCATCCTGCGCGAGCAGGGGTTGCGCACCGTGCAGTCGGTGGGGCAGGGCCGCGCGGTGGCGTTGCCCGCGCCGTCCCACGAGGACGCCGCCGCGGGCGAACCCGAAGCCGAAGCCGGGCAGGGCATTCTCAAATTCCTGCCGCGGCGGCTCCCGGACGCCGCGGCAGATGCCCCGCCGGGCGTGGACGCCGCGCCGGGCGTGAACGCCGGGGCAGCGCCCGACCCCGGCGGGGCCGGCGCGCACCGCTTCGCCGATGTGCCGCCGCGGCGCGAGGTCGCCGAAACCTATCCCGAACCGCCGCCCCCGGCGCCGGCCGACACGGCGCCGGAAACCGCCGCGCCGGTGTCCGCCGGCCTTGCGCCGGACGACCTCGATCGCCTCAGGACGGCGCTGCAACGGCTCGAAGAATGCCGCCGCCTGCTCGACGGGGCTGTGGCGAGGGACGGTTGAGGGCGGGGGGCGGATGGGGTCCGAGAGGAGGACGCCCGCGCAGGCGGGGCGCGTTCGCATGAGGTGCGAATATGGAACGTCGCGTTCGGCGATGGTCGCGCCACTCCAGTGACGGGACTGTCCAACTGTCCACGCCGGTCTTTTACAGTTGACCACAAAGGGCGTATCTCGAATCCGTGAACGCGATTCGCGAGACCGGCACATGAAACTTGGCCGCAACGACCCCTGCCCTTGCGGCAGCGGCAAGAAATACAAGCACTGCTGTCTCAACGCAGGGACCGCCCAGGCTGCCGCGCCCACCGACCTTACTTGGCGCAGGATGCGTGGACTGCTCGACGGTTTTCCGAACGAAATGTTGCGCTTCACTGTTCGAGCCTACGGGCCGACGGCGATGCATGAGGCCTGGGATGAATTCACGGGCTTCGAGGATATCGAATTCGATCCCGATACGCCGTTCATGCAGCTCTTCATGCCTTGGTTCTTTCAATTGCTGGGCGCCCGATCCCGTCGACACCGAGGTCGTGAATAAATCGCTGCACGGCGTGATCCCCACCGAAGCGTATCTGGCAACCGAAGGGCCGCAGCTCGACCCGCTTCTTCGGCGTTATCTCGAATCGGTCTTGACCGCCCCGTTTACGTTCTTCGAAGTGTTGGCCTGCAATCCCGGAACCGGAATGACCTTGCGCGACGTCATGACGAAGGAGGAGCACTCGGTCACCGAGCGCGGCGCGTCGCAGGGGATGCAGGCTGGCGATTTATTGTTCGGACAGCTGGCGACGGTAGACGGGTTGACGATGCTCGAAGCGTTCAGCGGCATTGTCATTCCCCCGAAGGACAAAGCGTCGATCGTCGAATTGCGAACCCGCATCGCTTCTGCGCACCCAGCGATCACCCCTCGAGTCCTGCGGGAGCGGGAGTTCGAGTTGCTTGGTCTCTTTCATGAAATTGCCGACCGCCTGTTCAATCCGCGTCTGCCTATACTGCAGAACACCGACGGCGAGCCGCTGTCGCCGCACAAGCTGGTGTTCGACCTCGAGGCTCCGCCGCAGGCCGCATTCGATGCGTTGAAGCACCTCGCGCTGGACGAACCGGACGAAGACCTTCTGGCGGATGCAACATGCGATTCCAAGGGCAAGCTGACGGGCGTGCGTTTCAGCTGGAAGAAGCGCGGCAACAAGATGCATGCCGGATGGGACAACACCGTGCTCGGGTGGATCGAGATCGACGGCGCGCGCCTCATCGCCGAGGTGAACTCGAAGAAGCGTGCCGGCGCGATACGCAAGAAGATAGAAAAAGCATTGGGTGCGGGCGTTCGTTATCGTGCGAGCGAAATTCAATCGCTGGAGAAGATGCTTGCCGATCGGCGGGCGGCCGGCGGCGCACGCGGTGGTGCTGCCTCCGAGGCGAGCGAACGGCTCGCCCAACTTCCAGAGGTGCGCGAAAAGATTTCCGAAATGATGGCGGCGCACTGGGAGCATTGGGTGAGCCAGCCGCTCCCCATCTTGGGAAACCGCACGCCGATGGATGCCGTCAAGGACCCGGACGGACGCGAGATCGTCGAGTCGCTCGTCATTCAGGCAGAACGGAACGGCCGCAGCCCCGATTTGCAAACGGACGAAAATGTGTTCCGGCGGCTGCGCGGGAGGCTGGGTCTCGCCGCAGGCCGATCGACCAAGAGTGCCTCTACGATCGGTTGAGACAACACGATCGGGCTGTGGGGCCCCGATACCGGCGCCGAGCCGCCCGCCGGGAAACCGATTGAGGCCAACGGCTCCGGCTGAAAGCTGCGGCGGCACGAATTGTTTGTAACATAAAGGACGTTTTGTTACACAATGCGGCGTCGGCTGGCAGGGGCAGAAGAGACATGGACAGCACCCTTGCGCGGCAGGTCCTCGTCGTCTCCAATTGACCCAACTCGGCCGCTGAGCGAAAAAACACGATGCGGTGCAGCAAGGGCTGCTCCGGTTGCTTCCGGCTGGAGCATTTTGCCGGGTGGGATTTACACCCACTGGAAAGCGCTGCTCTTCTCACGACGCACACCCCAAGCGGTCTTCGCCCCTGGAAGTACCTGCTAGAACCGCGCCGTGGTCGTGCCGGTGTCGTTGCCGATGGCGAGCGTTACCGTCGCCGGGCTTTTCGTCTTTGAGAGGTTGGCGTTGGCCGTCGCCTGGAAGGTGTAGGCCTTGCTGCCGGTCTGGGTAATCGTTGCGTTGATGCTCAAGCCGCTGATCACCCCGAAGAACGAGTAGGTCCGAGGCGAGGTCAGCGTGAAGGAACCGGGCGGAATGGTTACCGTGAAGGTGCCGATCTTGAGCGTGACCGCCTCGTAAGCGGGGTTGATGCCGTTACTGTTGCTTCCCAGGGTGAAATTGGACAGCAGCGTGAACTTGGGCTGGAACGAGGAGACAGTCAGTTTGGCGGTGAAGGCACTGAATACGACGGGGGCAGGCTGGATGAACAAGCCAAATGCAAGGGGAACGCTGCCGACGCTCGGAGAGCCGATCACGGTGTTGGTCGCCGTGGAGATCACGGATACGTTGTCGTTGCCTTCGTTGGCGACATAGACCTTGCTGCCGTCGGGGGTGACCGCCACGCCAGAAGGACTGTTGCCGACGGTGATCGGAGAGCCGACCACCGTGTTGGTCGCCGTGGAGATGACGGATACCGTGCTGTCGCCTTGGTTGGCGACATAGACCTTGCTGCCGTCAGGGGTGACCGCTACCCCAAAGGGGCCGTTGCCGACGGTTATCGGAGACCCGACCACCATGTTGGTCGCCGTCGCGATTACGGATACCGTGCCGGGGAGGGGGGCGAGGGCGGCATCGTCGGCATGTTGCCGGTGACATAGACCTTGCTGCCGTCGGGCGTGACCGCCACGCCGACGGGGCCGTTGCCGACGGTGATCGGAGACCCGACCACCATGTTGGTCGCCGTCGCGATTACGGATACCGTGCCGTCGTATTGAGTTAGCGACATAGACCTTGCTGCCGTCGGGGGTGACCGCCACGCCCCTGGGATTAATGCCGACGGTTATCGAGCCGACCACGGTGTTGGTCGCCGTGGCGATGACCGATACGGAGTTGCCATCATAATTGGCGACATAGACCTTGCTGCCGTCGGGCGTGACCGCCACGCCGTCGGGCTGGCTGCCGACGGTGATCGGAGAGCCGACCACCGTGTTGGTCGCCGTGGAGATGACGGATACCGTGCTGTCGACTTGGTTGGCGACATAGACCTTGCTGCCGTCAGGGGTGACCGCTACCCCAAAGGGGAAGTTGCCGACGGTTATCGGAGACCCGACCACCATGTTGGTCGCCGTATTGATCACCGATACGGTGCCGCTATTGGCATTTGTGATGTAGGCATTTTGGGCGCGCGCCGACGCCGGGACGAGCAGGCAAGCCAGGGATAGTGCAAAGGCCAGCTTTTTCATGCTGCATCCTTTTTGTGAGCGTGCTGGCCTTGGCAGAGCGGTGGCACGCTGCGATTGCGCCATTGGACGGCCCCCTAATAGAACCGATAGTTCAACCCGACCCTGGCGATGCTGCCGTTGTCGCGGAAATGAGCGGAGAACACCGTCGGGGCCAAGCCTGCTGCACGTCCCGCAGGCGGCGTTGAGCGTATGGTTGCCGAGGTCGTAATAGAGATACTCGCCCTTGACCGACCATCGGCCGAAGCCGACCTCGACGCCACCGCCAGCCGTCCAACCAAACTGGGTAGCGGAGTCGGTTGCCGCCGTCGCCACAGGACCTCCTCCGGCGACGTTGTTGAGGGTGTATGCGTAGCTCGTGTTGGCGTAGGCGAGACCGCCGGTGCCATAGAAGAGAGCACTACCCCACGTCGCGCCGAGCCGCGCGCGGGTGGTCCCGATCCAGTTTGTGTCCTGGGACACCGAGGACACCGCCGGGAAGAACGGCGAAACGTTGGTGGCGGACTGGCCCCGGTTTCGCGTGGACCGTTGAGAGCTTGGTGATGCGTATCGCCTCGTCTGACGGCATGTTTGCCCGTGTCGGTGTCATTCGGTTGCTTCCGGACACCCGGCGGAGCCGATCGCTTGCATCCCGGTCCGCACGACGATGAGTGCGGCCGTCGCGCGCATTGGCGGCCCTCCATAGCACGGCCGTCCACATGGGGGCCGCCCCGGAGCGCTTGGACATGACGGCCGCGAGCACCGACGGCAGGCTCGTTGAGCAAACAGCTGTTCGGCGGCCTTGGTCCTAAGAGCCTGCAGCGGACGCTCGCAGTCGATCGGGGAGAGATGCTCTTTCGATTGACGAACTGACGTCGGCGCCGTGTTGTCGCAGCCCTCGACGAACTCGAACAACGGCGATCCGCGGTCAGCTGTGGCTCCGCAGTCTTGCCAATCCTTGATCGCCGGTCGACGCTGCGCGTTCGAGCGTGGACGGCATACGAAGCTCTCGTTTTATAGCGTCGCATTGGGTCGCCGGTGCGTCACCCGCGGACCGACCAGCCGTGATTGACGGGCGCACGCCGGCCTCGCGACGCGGTGACCGCACTCAATGGACGTGCATGGCGACCCTGGTCGCAGCGGTGGCGTCACTGCCGGACGTCGGTCGACCCGATACGCCAAGCGCTCATGGGTTGCGCGGCATCTCAGCCACCAGCCCACCGTATCAAGCGTCCGATAGCCGTTCGCGCAGCCGACGCTTCACCGCCGCGGTACCTCCGGCATCAGCACCACCGCCCGCTAGAGGAAGCCTGCCCAGGTCGGAGCATGATAGCGCTTGATCGTCTTCGCACCTTCACGGCGAATTCTGCCTTCAGTTTGAACGACGGCTGGAAGAAGTTGATGTCAGAGCCGAGGTCAGCGGCGCCTAGACGGTCGCTGCCTTCGACCGTCGTCGTGACCGCACCGTCAAAGCGGCCGTAGCTCGTTAGTCGGCGCACCAAGCCGCATGTACCTGCTCGACGAATGCTGACGCCGAGGCGCGAGCGCGTGACCTATGCGCGGCACCACGGGACGCCACGACATTCATGTGCGCTTGTTGTCGTCCACGCCGCGCAAAAGTCGGGACAGATCTCGTAACGCGCTTCAGTTGCCCCGCACAATGCCCGAGATCGCTTCGCTGCGTCACCGCCACGGCATCCACTCGTGCGGCCGATGCGCGTTGGCATCGCAGTCTGGATGCACGCCCGCGACCGATGTGTCGCCACGTCCACCGTGTGCGAAAGCCTCGCAAAAGCACCCAGCAGCCGGCATTCCAGTCGTTTGAACGTCGCGAGATTCGGCTTAACCTCTCGCTGACGAACTTGCGGAGTACGACACTCCGGTGGGCACCGTGTTCGTCTCTCCGATCGCATCCGGCCGCGGCCCTTACGTCCGTGGCACCGCGATGGTCTCCCCGCTCGCAGCCATAACCGGCCGCGGTGCAGTTCGTCACGCCGAACGGGCCAGTTCGCTCACGCGGCCGTCGGGATCATACCCGGCCGCTTGCCGCACACTCGGTCCGATGCCTCCCGCAATGCCGTCGAGGCATTCTTGCCGACCCATCGTTATCTGCAGTCGGCGCACTGCGCGCGTCGTCCCGTGTCTCAGCCTTGCGTGCGGAAGTGCGCGCACCGCTCGCTTGCGGGCCGAGCGGCCGTGTCGCGCAGCCCGCGAGTACGCCCATCTCCGCCCACGGCCAATTGTACCAGTTGCGCCCGTGTACGACGTCGTGCTGCGCGTCATGCTGGACATCGTGGGCTCGCCATTGCACACCGACATCAATGGCGTTCGCGTGTCCCACGAGATCGGCGATGCAACTTGTTCAGTGGCGATGGTTCTGGCTGACGTTCAACTTGCGTGCCGGACATGTCGGTTTCGATGCCGAACACCCAGTTCGCAGCTTGATAGTTGCAACCGGCCTGACCACCAGCGAGCCAGCTGCTGACCCCGTAGCTGAACGTAGTTGGGAATGCTCCCGCCGCCGCAGCCGCAGCGGCTCCCGACCCGCCATCGGCAACGCCGATGCTGACGTTGTCGGTCTCCCGCCAGATGCCGCCGGCGCTCCACGCCGAGATAGCAGCCGGTCCAGGTGAAAACCGGCACAGGGGGTGATGGCGGAGCCTTCAGCGGCATGTCGGCCGCCATTGCGGAAAACACCGACGCGGCCAGCGCGCAGCCAGCAAGGAGAAATTTCTTCATGGGGCCTCGCACCTAAACGCAGGAACGCTAAACGAGCGCCAGACGAAAGTCTGCTTGCACATGAGCAACGCCAGGAACTTATCGGCGGCTTGTGCGGAAATGCGGAAGGGAAAAGTCGTTCTTGAACACTCTTTTTATTGCAGCGCGTTAGGCCGCAAGTGGCCCGTCAGAGACGTGACGCCGCACGCCAGCAGAGCGGCGGCCATCAAGGGTACAGCCGACAGCACCGGCGTCTTGCCGCTCTTGACCACATGCGAATCTCCTGGGCGCGAGCTATTCGGCGCGGCGCTGACGCCTCGGTCGCAGCCATCGTGCCGCCCGGTGCGCGCCGGAGAGCCCCCGCCGGTCATCCCGCCGCCCGCATGGCGCGCCAGATGCGCTCCGGGCGTCGCCGGCATCTCGATGTGGCGGACGCCGAATTCCGACAGCGCGTCGACCAGCGCATTGGTGACCGCCGGCATGCGCGCCGACGCATGCCGGCCTCGCCGGCGCCCTTGACGCCGAGCGGATTGGTCTTGGTCGGCACCGGATTGCTCTTGACCTGCGACCGCGCGTGAGATCGCTCGGCCGCGGCATCGCATAGTCCATGAACGAGCCGGTCACGAGCTGGCCCGGACGGCGTCGAAACGGATGTCCTCCATCAGGATCTGGCCGACCCCCTGGGCGATGCCGCCGACGATCTGGCCGTGCAGCAGCAGCGGATTGAGCACGGTGCCGACGTCGTCGACGACGCTGTAGCGCACGATCTCGACCGCGCCGGTGTCGCGGTCGATCTCGAGCTCGCAGACGTGGCAGCCGTTGGGAAAGTTCTCGACCTCGGCGCGATAGACCGCGGTGGCGAACAGGCCGGGCTCCATGCCCGCGGGCAGGCTGGCCGGGATTGGCGGCGAGCCTCGCCACGTCCTTGATGGTGAGGGTCTGGTTGGTCGTCGGGCGGCGAGAACACGCCGTCGGCGAACTTCACGTCGTCGGCGTCGACCTCGAGGGCGTGGGCGGCGATCGCGCGTCGCCTTCTCGATCGACCTTCTCGGTCGCCGCGTGGACCGCCGAGCCGCCGAGCGTCGCCGAGCGCGAGCCGCCGGTGCCCTCGCCGAAGAACACCTGGTCGGTGTCGCCCTGCAGGTAGTGGATCTCGTCGGGATCGAGCCCGAGCCGGTCGCAGACGATCTGCTTGAACACGGTCTCGTGGCCCTGCCCCTGGTTGATCGATGCCCGAGAGCAAGGTCACGGTGCCGCCGCGATCGAACCGGATCTCGGCGCCTTCGATAGCTCGGCGCGCCGGCGCGCTCGATGGTGTTGGAAATGCCGAGCCCGCGCAGCTTGCCGCGCCTGCGCGATTCCGCGCGCCGCGCCGGAAAGCCGTCGACGTCGGCGAGCCGCAGCGCCATCTCCATGTTCTTGTCGAATTCGCCGCAGTCGTAGGTGAAGGTGAGGCCGGTCTTGAACGGCATCGCGGCGGCGGGAATGGTGTTGCGCCGGCGCAGCTCGACGGGGTCGATGCCCAGTTCGATCGGCGGCGAGATCGACCATCCGCTCGATCACGTAGGCCGCCTCCGGACGGCCGTTGCCGCGATAGGGCCGCATCGGATTGGTGTGGGTGAACACGGCGGTGACGTCGACATGGATCGCCGGCGTGCGATAGACGCCGGCGAGCGTGCCGAGATTGCCGACGAAGGCCGGCATCGCCGGTCTGCAGATAGGCGCCGACGGCGGCGATCGTCTTGACCCGCAGGCCGAGAAACGTGCCGTCGGCCGTCGAGCGCCAGCTCGGCGTCGGTGACATTGTCGCGCGCCTGGGCGTCGCTCAGAAAGGCCTCGGAGCGCGTGCTGATCCACTTCACCGGCCGGCCGATGGTCTTCGACGGCGAGCAGCACCAGCGCGACCTCGTTGTAGACCGCCGATTTCATCCCGAAGCTGCCGCCGATGTCGCCGGCGACGACGCGGATGTGGCTCTCCGGCACCTTGAGCACGTCTTGCGCGAGCTCGGCGCGAAACGGGTGGCGCGCGCTGCAGCGTGGTGTAGATGGTGTAGCGGCCGTCGGCGCGGTTGTAATCGCCGATCGCTGCCGCGCGGCTCCATCGTCACCGCGGTGACGCGATTGATGACGAAATGCCCGCGCACGACATGGGCGGCGCCGGCGAAGGCGGCGTCGGTCGCGGCCTTGTCGCCTTCCAGATGAACGAAGCAGATGTTGTCCGGGCAGTCGTCCCACACCAGCGGCGCGCCCGGCGCCACCGCCTCGGCGGTCGAGACCATGGCCGGGCAGCGGCTCGTAGTCGACCTCGATCAGTTCGGCGGCATCGACCGCCTGCAGATAGGTCTCCGCGACCACGAAGGCGACATAGTCGCCGACCCAGCGCACCCGGTCGCGGACGAGCGCCGGATAGCGCGGCCGGTACATCGGGCCGCCGTCGCGGCGCTTCATGCCGCCGGGCACCGGCAGGTCGCCCCAGCCGGAGGCCTCCCAGTCGGCGCCGGTCAGCACCGCGAGCACGCCGGGCGCCGCCTTGGCCTTGCCGGCGTCGATGGCGCGGATGCGGGCATGCGCGTGAGGCGAGCGCAGCACATGGCCGAACGCCATGCCCGGCAGCACCATGTCGTCGACGTAGCGGCCCCCGCCCCTGACCAGCCGCGGATCCTCGAACCGCGATACCGCCTGACCAATCCCGTATTTCCGCACCCGCCGCCCTCCTGCCGTTGCATCGTCGCCCGGCCAGCCGGGCGCCCACGATTGGGGATTACAGAATCCGCGACAGGACCGTTGACTCGTCCGCCAACAATCGCTCAGTCTTCGTCCCCTCGCCCGCTTGCGGGGGAGGGTCAGGGAGGGGCATTCCACGGCACAGACTCGCTGCAAGAGCCCCCTCCCCAACCCTCCCCGCAAGCGGGAGAGGGAGTACGAAAAGCCGTTCATTCACACGAATTGAAGCGATAATTCACGGACAAGTCTCTACGGCGCCTTGCCCTGGACCTCGTCCTTGCCCGTCAGGGTTTCCATGAAGGCGACGAGATCGAGTCGGTCCTGATCGGTCAATCCGATCGGAAACAACAGGGGTGAGCGGCTCGGGCGGGCGATGCCGCCCTTTTCGTAGAGCTTCACCACGTCGCCGAGGGTTGCGACCGAGCCGTCATGCATGTACGGCGCGCGGAGCGCAACCGAGCGCAGCGTCGGGGTCTTGAAGGCAAAATTCAGCGCCTCGTCCTTGACCTCGCGTCCGCGTCCGGGATCGGTGGTGGTGGTGCCGATATCGTGGAACTTGTCGTCGGTGAATCTCCAGCCGCTGTGGCAGGCCGAGCATCCCGCCCTGCCGGTGAACAGCGCAAAGCCGCGCTTGGCGGCGGCCGGGATGGCGGCCTCGTCGCCGCCGACCCAGCGATCGAACGGAGCGAGCCCCGGCTCGATGGTGCGTTCGAACGCGGCCAGCGCCTCGGCGATGGCGTCGACGTCGATCGGCCTGCCGGGCAGGGCGGCGGCGAACTTGGCGACGTATTCGGGGACCGACCGGATGCGCGCCTCGATGGTCTCGACCTTGACCGGCGTGTCGGTTTCCCGCATCGACATCGATCCCGTGGCGATCGAGGCCTTCGCCTGCGCCTCCAGGGTGGGGCTGCGTCCGTCCCAGCCGACCGGCGCCGTTTCCGGCATGGCCCAATCCGATCAGCGGCTGCGACTTGCGCGACGTCGGCTTGCCGGAATCGTTGCGGGGCCGGGCGTCGGTCACGACCCAGCCGAGCGCGGGGGCATGGCACGTCGCGCAGGCGGTCTTGCCGGACGCCGAAATGCGCGGATCGAAGAACAACTCGCGGCCGAGGCCCGCCAGCGCCGGGTTCGCGACCGCAAGCGGCGGCGGGCGCCGATAGTCTCGCTTCGAGGCGATCAGATCGGGCGCCTGCGCGGCCGGCCGCGCAACGACGTTCAGAACGAATGCGGCCAGCGCCGCCGATGTCGCGATGCTTCTTGCGATGCCCATGTGATCACCTCGTCAATGTCGCTCGTGTCGCCGTTGCCCTTCAAGAAAGTCCGCCGGTCATGCCATTCCGGCTCGGGAGGGCGGCTTGGAGGCAGACTTGCACCGCGTCGGCGACCGCAGTTCTCCGCTTGCTTCGGATTCATCGGCACAGCCTTATGTGGTGCGTCGGGTGAGGACAATAATGGCGATGGAGGATACACTCAACGTGCCGCTTGTCCCGGGGTTTCGGCTTGCTCGATGCGCATCCGCCAATCCACTCTATCAGTCTGTGGCGAAGCAGTAGAAGAGACCGCCGCCCCCAGACATGTGGAGAGCCTCCTCGCTGCATCCGTTTGTCGCGCGTGCGGAGTTCCACGAATTCGGGTTTTCGCCCGCGCCGGCTCGATCGAAGTAACCGACCTGCGCGCTCCCGGCGCCATTCGAGGTCCAGTTGCCACACGTGCGCTGTGCGCCCCGCGTGAAGGCAGTGCCATCCGGACGCGAACCGGTCAGGATCTCGTGCAGCTCTGCGTTCACTTGGTCGGCGGCCTCGGTAACGGCTGTGTCCTTGCCGAGCTTGCTCATGGCGCCATGAAGCGCCGCCAAGTGTTGCGCAACCAGATCACCCTCAGCATTGTACCAGGGCCCTCCGCCAATGCGGTCCCGCGCGTTCACGGCTGGCGTGCTGTCCGTCGCCTCCGTGCTCAGGTAGGCGCGCCAGGTATGGTCGCCTGCGCCTTGAGCCTGCGCCAGGGCCTGGCAGTGCGCATCGGCTCCGGCGAGACCTCCGAGGTCCCCGCCTTTACCAAGTCCCTTGCTGGTGACGAAAAAACGCGTCACTGACTTGTTCCCTCCCATCGGGATCGATGCCGGCGCCGGGTTCGACGCCGCAGGTGCATTGCCCGCACCCGTCTGGGGTTCGTTCTTTTCATCGCACCCCGACAGGACCAACGCCACGGTCAGCGCACAGCTCAGCCGAAGGGATGCAAGCTCTTTCCCAAATTCTCTCATGCCTGCTTCTCCTCACTGCGCATTTAGCTGGCAGCTCGCGTTGATCGGGTTTCCGGTCAACGGTGCGCCTCCAGCGCGACAGACCCGACCGTGTCCGGCCGGCTGGCAGCAGCCCTTCCTCAACGCTCTAT
>CAWCJX010000091.1:0-37395 GCA_963795865.1 uncultured Alphaproteobacteria bacterium | reverse complement strand
GAGTTGCCACACACTTCGCCGTCATCGCCCGGCCTGACCGGGCGATCCAGTAACCACCGACCGGGCGTATTGCCCGGTCGAGCCGCGGTCGAGCCGGGCAACGACACTCGATAGGGTCCGCGTAACCATGAGCGAAACCGTTCCCGCCGTCGCCGTCGCCGAGTCGCTCGCC
Organism: uncultured Alphaproteobacteria bacterium; assembly: GCA_963795865.1. GTDB lineage: Bacteria > Pseudomonadota > Alphaproteobacteria > Rhizobiales > Xanthobacteraceae > JAJPKK01. The sequence goes on along the minus strand of CAWCJX010000091.1, from coordinate 37,223 downwards.
GAACGCATCGCCGGCCGTCGATCCCGCGCGCCTGCCGGCGGCGATGCGGGCGAAGTGCGAGGATCTCGCCGTCGACGTCATCGGCCTCTGCCTCACCGTCCGCAACGAGGACTATGTGAAGGCGACGCTCGCCGCCTGCGACGACGACGGTCCCTGCACCGTGATCGGCCACACCCGCACGCTGAGCGCGGCCGGCGCGGCGCTGGTCAACGGCACCGCCATTCACGGCGAGGATTTCGACGACACCTTCGAGGGCGGCCCGGTGCATGCCGGCGCGGTGATCGTGCCGGCGGTGCTCGCGGCCTGCGAGCGCCACCGCCCCGACGGCGCCGCGGCGCTCACCGGCATCGCCGTCGGCGTCGAAACCCTGTGCCGGCTCGGGCTGGTCGCGCCCAAGCTGGTCCACAAGGCGGGATTCCACCCGACCGCGGTGTTCGGCGCCATGGCGGCGGCGGCCGGCGTCGCCGCGGCGCTGAGGCTCGATCGCCGCGGCATCGTCGATGCGCTCGGCATCGCCGGCAGCATGGCCTCCGGCATCATCGAATATCTCGCCGAGGGCGCCTGGACCAAGCGCATGCATGCGGGCTGGGCGGCGCAATCGGGCCTGCGCGCGGCGCTGTTGGCGCAGCACGGCTTCGTCGGGCCGCGCACCGTGTTCGAGGGGACCCACGGCCTGTTTCACGGCTTCGCCCACACCACCAAGGGCGACTACGAGGCCCTCATCGGCGATTTCGGCACGCGCTGGGTGACGCAGACGCTCGCCTTCAAGCCCTATCCCTGCGGGACCATGGCGCATCCCTATATCGACTGCGCCCGCCGCCTCGCGGCGCGCGGCATCAAGGCCGGCGACATCCGGGAAATGGTGTGCGAGGTCGGCGAGGGCACGGTGCACCGGCTGTGGGAGCCGCTCGCCGACAAGCAGCGCCCGCCCAACGGCTACGGCGCGAAATTCTCGACGCCCTACTGCATCGCCGCCGGCTTCGTGCGCGGCAATGTCGGTCTCGGCGATTTCACCGACGCCGCGGTGAAGGACCCCGCCGTGCTCGCCCTCGCCGCCAAGGTCCGCTACGTCGTCGATCCCGACAATCCCTATCCGAAGAACTTCACCGGCCACATCCGCGCGACGATGAACGACGGCAGCGTGATCGAGGAGCGCCAGCCCCACATGCGCGGCGGCGCCCACGAGCCGCTGACCCGCGCCGACATCGACGACAAGTTCATCCTCAACGCCCGCCACGGCGGCTGGCAGGAATCCCGCATCGGTTCGGCGCTGTCGCTGGCGAACACGCTTTACGCCGGCCCGCTCGATCTCAAGGCCTTGCGGGGGTGAAATCCACGCAGCCGGCGAGCCCCTGCGTGTCGACGCCCTGGTTCGAAATCACGGCCGCACCGCCGGCGATTCCATCGGCATGCCGCGGGCGCGCTGCATCAGGAACAGTTCGAGATTGACGTATTCGGGAGAGCCGTAGTCCGGCACCTCGGCGCGCATGCCCGAAATGCAGTTGCGCAGGCGGCGCTGCAGCGAGCCGAGGCTCTGCCATTCGAGCCGGTAGAGCGGATAGCCGGTCGGATGGCCCTGGGGGACGATGTTGCCGGCGAGCCGCTTGCCCCAGTTGTCGTCATGGCATTGCGCGCAGGAGAGATCGAGCTGGCCCTGGCGGCGGCTGAAGAGATCGCGGCCGGCGGCGGTGAAGGGTGCAAGCCGCGCGTCCGTCGCCGGGGCGATCGGCATGCCGCGGGACTGGCGCGCCACGAAGGCCGAGAGCGCCAGCAGGTCCGGGCTCTCGAAGCGCAGCGGCGCCGCCTGCTGGCGCTCGCCGCGGCAGATGTTGATCTGCCCTTCGAGATCGACCGGGCGCCCGCGCGCGGCGTCGAATGCCGGATAGCGCGCCGCGACGCCCTTCATGCTTTGCGCGGCGTCGCCGTGGCAGTCGGCGCAGGAGCGGCCGGCGGCGCCCGCCTTCTGGTTCCACAGCGCCTCGCCGTCGAGCACGGAAAGCATGCCGGGATTGGCGGTGTCGTCATCCTCCATCGCCCGCGTCTCGCGGCTCATGTCGGCATAGCCGGAGTGGCGATCGGCCGGCGCGATCTCGGAGCCGAGGCAGGGAATAGCGGCGAACAGGACAAGCAGCGCGCCGAGGGCTTTCGCAGGCGACATGACGGCGTCTACGTTTGCCCGCGCGGTGGCCGTGGTGCATCGGCGCTCATTCGACCGTGATCTCGGCCGAAGCGGTTTCGACATTGCCCTCGTCATCGGTCCATCTGAACTCGAACTTTCCGCTCTCGGTCGCCACCGCGAAAAAGCTGATGAAGGGGTTCGCCGCCATCGGCGGGATGCAGCCCGGCGCGAAAGACCTCTTCGCCATTGTAGGTGCACAGGAACGTATTGATGATGTCGCGCGGCACCATGGCGCCGACCTCGTTGCGGCGGTAGCCGGTCTCCATCACATGGGAGATCAGCGTCTTGATCTCGATGACCTGGCCGCGCTTGGCCTTGGGCGGGACGTTGATGAGGGTGCGGGCCATCTAATTGTACTCCAGGCAGGCGGCCAGCGTGACGATGACGTCGATCGAGTCGGACCAGAACGACCCGTCGCTCATTTCGGCGATGGCGACGAGGGTCTGGGTGTCGGCGAGACGGATGCGGGTGGAGAAGGCGGCGCGGGCGGCGCGCGGGCCGAAATAGGCGTCGATCACGTTGGGCTGCGGGTTCTTCTCGTTGAAGACATGCACGACCTTGACGTGGTCCGCCGGCGTCATCGGGCTTTCCACCGAGACCGACATGGCGACGGTGTTGCCGTTCTCCACCAGCGGCGGAATGTCGAGCGTCACCTTGCCCTTCTTCACCGGCGCTTCGCCGATCACGCTCTTGATCGCCGCCTGCATCTTTTCCGGCGTCGCCGCCGCGGGGCGCACCAGCAGCAGCGGAACCGCGCCGAGCGCGCCGGCGGCGCCCGCGCCCGCCAGGACCGCTCGCCGCGTCGGCAGGAGCCTTCGGTGTTTCCTCATGGATTCCTCGTCTCGTCGCGCAACGTCTTGAGAAAGGCCACCACGTCCTCGATCTGCTCCGCCGAGAGCACGGTCTTGCCGCGAAACGCCGGCGCCACCCGTTCGAGCCCCTCCAGGCGGTAATAGGACGGCATGATGGTATCCGGATTGAGCCGGCGCGAGTCAACCATGCGCAACCGCAATTCGCCCTCCGAATAACGCGACCCCGATCCCTTCGAGATCGGGGCCGATGGTACCCTGGAACTTCTCCTCCGGCAGCGGCGCCGAATGACACAGCAGGCACAGCCCGGTCTGCCGGCTGGTCACGATGGCCTTGCCGCGGGCGGGGTCGCCGGGCGCCCCGGTGAGCGAAGCCGGGATGGCGTCGCCGACCACGGTGTAAGGCCGCAGCCCCTCCGCGGCGCCGGCCCCGCCGCAGCAGAGGATCGCCATCGCGGCGGCGGCGGCCTTCAGCGCCCCACGCTCAGCCGAAGACCTCGGAGGTGATGGTATTGAACCAGACATCGGCGAGCTTTGCTTCATCGTTTCGCAGCTTGCGCGGCGCATCGACCGGGCTGACGCCGCCGGAGCCCGCGACCTCGGCCAGCTGGCCGTTCACGGGGTGGTAGATCGCGGCGACCGAGATGCCGTAGTCGGGCGCCATCAGGCTGTAGCAGGTGTTGATCAGCTTGGGCGTCTCCGGCTTGTCGCCGCGCACCAGCTTGGCCACCGCGACGGCGCACACCTTGGCCTGGGCGTTGGCGGCGAAGGCCGATTTCGGCATTGCGCCCGCGATGGCGGCGTCGCCGACCACGTGGATGCCGGGCACCTGCCGCGATTCGAAGCGTCACCGGATCGATCGGGCACCAGCCGGAGCGATCGGTGACGCCGGCAATGGTCGGCGATGCGGCCCGCCTTCTGCGGCGGGATCACGTTGGCGACGTCGGCCTTGTGCTTGTCGAAATCGGTGGCGAGCGTATTGGTCGCGGGATCGACCGAGGCGACCTTGCCGCCGGCCGACAGCGACACCCATTCGATGATTGGGATACAGCGCCTTCCAGGCGTCCTGGAACAGGCGCTGCTTGGAGAATGCGTCCTTGGCGTCGAGAATGAGGATCTTCGAACGCGGCTTCTTGTTCTTGAGATACCAGGCGATCAGGCTGGCGCGCTCATAGGGGCCGGGCGGGCAGCGATAGGGATTCTGCGGCGCCACGATCGCCACGACGCCGCCGTCGTCCATCGCCTCGAGCTGGCGGCGCAGCAGCAGGGTCTGCTCGCCCGCCTTCCAGGCGTGGGGCATGCGCTCGGCGGCGGCTTCGTCGTAGCCGGGCAGCGCATCGAAGCGCAGGTCGATGCCGGGCGCGAGCACCAGGCGGTCGTAGCTGAGCTTGCTGCCATTGCCGAGGGTCACCGTGCGCGCCGTGGCGTCGACGCCGGTCGCGGTCGATCTGGGCGAGCGTCACGCCGTCGCGGCCGATCTTGTCGTAGCCGAACTGCTGCTCCTTGATGTCGCGCAGGCCGGCGATGACGTCGTTGCTGAACGGGCAGGCGGTGTAGGTCGGGTTAGCCTCGACCAGCGTGACGTCGAGCCCGGGATCGACCCGTTTCGCCATGCGCGCCGCGGTGAGGCCGGCAAAGCCGCCCCCGACCACCACGATCCTGCGGCTGCGCGCCCTGGGCCAGCATCGGCCGCGATACCAACGCGGAGGTGCCGGCGGCAACCCCGGCGGCGACGAATTGACGGCGGTTCGGATGCAGTCGTTTCATGGGCATCGACTCCCTTCTATTTCTGCGCGCCGTACCAGGTGGCGATGGCCTGGATCTCGTCCGGGGTGAAGCCCTTCACCACGCGGTCCATGATGGTGGCGGCGCGCTGCCCGCTGCGAAATTCCTGCAGCGCCGCCACGGTCTTGGCGGGATCGCGCCCGATCAGGCGCGGCGGCGTCGAATCGTCGGTGGCATTGGGCGAATGGCAGCCGGAGCAGGACAGCGCGCCGGGCGGCGCGTCGGCTGCGATCGCGGCGCGCGGGCAGGATGCTGGCGCCGGCCAGAACGCCCGCGGCGAAGGCGAAGGAGATCTTCATGGCCGTCATGTCCCGGAATGTGAGCGGCGGCCGGCGGCCGCCGCTCGTGCGCATCACACGATGGTCAGGCCGTGGTTCTTGAGCGGGAAGGTGCGATAGCGCTTTCCGGTCGCCGCGGTGATGGCGTTGAGCACCGCGGGGGGCGCCACGCAGATGGTCGGCTCGCCGACGCCGCCCCACACCGGGCCGCCCGACGGCATCACGATCGCCTCCACCTTCGGCATCTGGGCGATATGCAGCATCTCGTAATTGTCGAGATTGGTCTGCTCGATCGCGCCATCCTTGACCGTGCATTCGCCGAGGAACAGCGCGGTCAGGCCGTAGATGAACGAGCCCGCGATCTGCCGCTCGATCTGCGCCGGGATTGACGGCATAGCCCGGATCGGTCGCGCCGACGATGCGGTGGACCTTCACCTTGTTGCCGTCGACCGAGACCTCGGCGCAGGCCGCGATATAGCTGCCGAAGCCCATGTGCTGGGCGAGGCCGCGATAGACGCCCTGCGGCGCCGGCTTGCCCCAGCCGGCCTTTTCCGCCACCGCATTGAGCACGGCGAGATGCTTGCGGGTATTTGGCCATCAGCTTGCGGCGGAACTCGAGCGGATCGACGCCCATCTCCTTGGCGAGCTCGTCCATGAAGCTCTCGATATAGATGGCGTTGTGGTTGATGTTCACGCCCCGCCAGAACCCCGGCGGCACGTGCGGATTGCGCATGGCGTGATCGATCAGGAGGTTCGGCACGTCGTAGCCGAATGCTGCCTCCGGTCCGCCCTTGTAGAAGCCGGCGAAGGTCGCGGGGTCCACGCCGTTCTGCATCCGGCCCGGCGCCACCGTCGCCAGGATCGACTGGCCGGAAATGCGGATGTGCAGCGCGGTGAGGTTCTTCTTGTCGTCGAACCCGGCGGTCATCTTGCACTGGGTGATCGGGATGATACCAGCCGTGGGTCATGTCCTCTTCGCGCGACCACAAGAGCTTCACCGGCGTGCCCGGCATCTCCTTGGCGACGAGGACGGCCTGCCTGACATAGTCGAGCGAAGTCGAACGGCGGCCGAACCCGCCGCCCAGGAAGGTCTTGTAGAACTCGCACTTGGTGACCGGAATGCCGGCGGCCTCCGCCGTCGCCGCGAGCGCCTGCTCGCCGTCCTGCACCGAGGCCCACACCTCGCACTTTTCCGGCGTGTAGAGCGCGGTGGCGTTCATCGGCTCCAGGGTGACGTGGTGCTGGTAGGGATAGGCGTAGACGGCCTCCACCTTCTTGGCGGCGCCGGCCAGCGCCGCTTTGATGTCGCCGCCCTGGTTGCCGACGATGGCCTGGTCGGCATCGAGCCCGGCCTTGAGCACGTCGGCGATGGTGGCGCTGGAGACCTTGGCGTTGGGGCCTTCGTCCCACACGATCGGCAGCGCTTCCAGCGCGGTCTTGGCGTTCCACCAGGTGTCGGCGATGACGGCGACGGCGTTGCCGTCGACCGCGACCACCTTCTTCACGCCGCGCATCGACGCCACCTTGGCGGCATCGAAGCTCTTGAGCGTGCCGCCGAACACCGGGCAGGCCTTGATCGCGGCGTTCACCATTCCGGGCCGCTTGATGTCGATGCCGTAGATCGCCTCGCCGTTCACCTTGACGGCGGTGTCGAGACGCTTGACGCCCTTGCCGGCGATCTTCCAGTCCTTGGGGTCCTTGAGCTTGACGTCGGCCGGCGGCTCGATCCTGGACGCCGCGCTCGCGACCTTGCCGAAGGTCGTGGAGCGGCCCGACGCCTTGTGGGTGATCACGCCGTTGGCCGCGCTGCATTCCGACGCCGGCACCTTCCATTCATTGGCCGCGGCCTGGATCAGCATCATGCGTGCGGCGGCGCCGCCCTTGCGCACGGTCTCGTGGGAGGCGCGGATGCCGCGGCTGCCGGCGGTGAAGAAGTCGCTCCACACGCGCTTGCGGGCGAGGTTCTCGCCGGGGGTCGGGAATTCATAGGAGACCTTCGACCAGTCGCATTCGAGCTCTTCGGCGACGAGCTGGCACAGGCCGGTGAGGGTGCCCTGGCCCATTTCCGAGCGCGCGACGCGGATGACGACGCTGTCGTCCGGCTTGACGACGACCCAGGCATTCACCTCGGGGCCCGCCAGCTGCGCCGAGGCCTCGGTGCCGAACGGGATATGGAATCCGACCGCGAGCCCGGCGGTGGCCGAGCCGACGAGGAAGGAGCGGCGATTGATGTTGGACATGTCGTTCATCGATGCCTCCCCTTATGCGTTCGCTGCGGAGTGGATCGCGAGGCGCACCTGCTGATAGGTGCCGCAGCGGCAGACATTGGTGATCGCCGCATCGATGTCGGCGTCGGTGGGCTTCGGCTTCTCCTTGAGGAGCGCCGCCACGGCCATGATCATGCCGCTCTGGCAGTAGCCGCATTGCGGCACGTCGTGGGCGATCCAGGCCTGCTGCACCTTGTGCAGGCGGCCGTTGTCGGCGAGCCCCTCGATGGTGGTGATCTGCTTGCCCTCGGCGGCGCTGGCCGGGAACGAGCACGACCGGGTGGGAACGCCGTCGATATGCACGGTGCAGGCGCCGCACTGGGCGATGCCGCAGCCATATTTGGTGCCGGTGAGGCCGACATTCTCCCGGATCGCCCACAGCAGCGGCGTATCGGGAGCGACGTCGACGTCATAGACCTTGCCGTTCACATTGAGGCGGGCCATACGCAATTTCTCCTCATGACAGGGGTTCGATCGATGCCGATCTTGGCCGGACCATAGCTCGTTTCGAATGACTCCAAAATGGCCTTTGCCCTCGGCGAAACAGCGCAGCCGTTCACGGAAATGTGAGGGCGGTCTTCGTCATTCCGCGGCCGCCGCACCGAACAACGCCGCGGCAAACTGCGGATAGACTTCGGCGAGCTGGGGCGCGATGTCCTGCCGCAGCATGGCGAGCGTCGCTGCGCTGGGCGCTGGCGTGGTCGGCACGTCGTGCGGGCAATCATAGGCGAAACCGGTATGGTCGGCGACTTCGTCCACGGTATGGCCGGGATGGACGCTTTGCAGCCGGAACCGCCGCTTTTCGCGATCGAACCGGAACAGGCAGCGATTGGTGATGAGCGCGATCGGGCCGCCAGGGCGATAGACATTCGCCGGGCTGCCGCCGGGCGCGCTGATGAAGCAGACCCGCGGCACCAGCGTGCGGCGCGAATGCTCGGTGCGAAACAGCACCACCTTCGGCACCACGTAATAGAGATGCGCCGAGCCGAACGAGCCGGGGAAACGCACCTGCGGCTTGTCGTAATCGCCGATCGCCACGAGGTTGATGTTGCCCTCGCCGTCGATCTCGCCGCCGGACAGGAAGAACACGTCGATGCGGCCCTGGCCGGCGCAGTCGAACAGCTCGCGCCCGCCATCGGTGAAGAAGTTGTGCTTGCGGCTCTGCAGCAGCGACACATAGGGCATGCCGCCGGCCGCGCTGCCGCGCCAGCAGCGCCGCCATGGCGGGGATCGGCGAGGCGTTGCCGACGGCGATGTGGCGGACCTCGCCGATCAGGCGGGTGATGACGTCGGCGAGCAGCTCCTCGTCGCGGCACGCGGCCGGCGGCAAGGCGGCGCCAGCGCGCGTCTCGTCATGCGGCGCGGCGGTCATGGACATGCTGCTCGAGATAGCGTGCGAAGCCCTCAGGCGTTGCGGCGAGGCGGGCGTATTCGCGCAGATGCGCGAGGTCGGCGGCATAATGGTCGGGCAGGCCGAGCGGCCAGCAGCCATTGGCGGCCACCGCGATGCTCTCCACATAGAACCCCGGCAGGGTGCCGGCCGCGAGCACGGGATCGTCGAGCAGATTGCCGTCGATGAGCTTCTCCACCGTGACCACGGTCCTCGCTCCGGCATGGGCCATGGTGGCGAGCTCGCGCTGGCGGCCGATCCAGACATTGCCGGCGCGGTCGGCCATGGGTGCGTGCATCAGCACCACGTCGGGATGCAGCGCCGGCAGCAGCACGATCGGATCGTCATTGCCGAACGGATTGTCGATGACGCGCCAGTCGGGCCGGTGCGCCAGAATGTCGGAGCCGATGATGCCGCGCAGCGGCATGAACGGCACGCCCTTTTCCGCCGCCTGGAACGCCGCATGCAGCGCCGGGCAGGTCGCATCCATCATGCGGATGGCCGCCGCCTTGATCGCCGCGGTGAACCGCGGCGCCGGCCCGAGCTCGCCGAGGCTCACCGCGGACGTCTCCAGCACGGCGACGCAGCCCGCTCCGATCAGGAGGTCGGCCTGCAGGCTCGAGGTCGGCAGCGCCACCAGATGGAGATCTCTCACGCCGCGGCGGATCAGAGCGCGCGTCGCTTCCATCGGCACGCCGGCGACCTCGCGCGGCACCGCCAGCATGATGCCGTCGCCGATCGGCGCCAGCGCCTCCGCGACGGTCTCGGCGATGACGGGCATGGATGCTCCTTTGCGCGCGATCCCCGTGTCGTTGCCGACGCCGGCAGGCGACCCGGTAACCGGCTTCGATATACGCACGGCGTGCGCCGCTGCACAGGGGTTACCGGACGCGGGTTACTCCGGACGCGCGGACCTCGCTGTCATCGCCCGGCGTTTTTGCTCCCTCTCCCGCTTGCGGGGGAGGGTTGGGGAGGGGGCTCTTGCAACGAGTCCATGCCGTGGAATTGCCCCCACCCCAAACACTACCCCGCGAAGGAGGGATCGAAACGTTGGGACAAGTCCCAAGCGTCACGACGCCGGTTCAAAACCACCGCGAAACCCTGTAAGCGGATCGAAACGCGGAGCAAGCATGTCGGAAGCCGGCCATGGGCGGCGCGAGCCTTATATCGGCCGGGCGATGCCGCGATTCGAAGACCTTCGTCTGGTCGCCGGGCGCGGCCGTTTCAGCGACGATGCCGCCTTCGCCGGGCAGGTCTATGCGAGCTTCGTGAGATCGCCCCACGCCCATGCGCGGCTCGGCGCCATCGATGGCGCCGCCGCGGCCGGGCTTCCCGGCGTGCTCGCGATCCTCACCGCCGCCGATTATGCCGCCGCGGGCGGCCGCGGCATCGCGCACATGCCGAACCCGGCCGATGCCCATGACGTCAAGCTGCGGGCCTTCGGCGGGCCGGGGCGCAAGCCGCCGTTCGATGCGCCGCATCCGCCGCTGGCGACGGACCGCGTGCGCTATGTCGGCGAACCCGTCGCCATGGCGATCGCGGAGACGGCGGCGGCGGCGCAGGACGCCGCCGAACGCGTCGTCGTCGATTACGAGGCGCTCCCCGCCGTCACCGACGCCGTCGCGGCGCTGATGCCGGGCGCGCCGCTGATCCACGAATCGGTTCCCGGCAATCTCGCGGTCGAGGCGGAGTTCGGCGACCCCGCGGCGGCGCAGGCGGCCTTCGCCGCGGCCGCTCTCGTCGTCACCAGGACGTTCCGCAACCAGCGCATCGCCTCCGCACAGATGGAGCCGCGCGCGGCGATCGCCGCCTATGACCCGGCCGCAGGGCCTTTTCACCATTGCGACCTGCAGCCAGGGCGCGGTGCGGATCAAGGGCGCCATCGCGGCCTGCCTCGGCGTGGCGCCGGAACGGGTGCGGGTCATCACCGGCGACGTCGGCGGCGCGTTCGGGCTGCTCAGCAATGCCTATTGCGAGCAGGTGATGGTGGCGTTCGCGGCGCGCCATGTGGGCCGCCCGGTGAAATGGACCAACAGCCGCTCGGAAGCCTTCCTCACCGATTACCAGGGCCGCGACCTCGCCACCGAGGGCCGGCTCGCGCTCGCCGCCGACGGCCGCATCCTCGCCCTCGCGGTCGCCATGACCGGCAATGTCGGCGCCCATGCGGTGACCTATGTGCCGCTGTCGAACGCCTACCGGGTCACGCCCACCGTCTACGACATTCCCGTGGCGGCGGTGACCATCCGCGGCGCGCTCACCAACACGGTGCCGACCGCGCCGTTCCGCGGCGCCGGGCGGCCGGAGGCGACCTTCGTCGTCGAACGCCTCATCGACCTGGCGGCGCGCCGCCTCGGCATCGACCGCGTGGCGCTGCGGCGGCGCAACCTGATCCGCCGCGCCCAGCTTCCCTACCGCTCCGCCACCGGGCTCGTCTATGACAGCGGAAATTTCCGCGCCAACATGGATGCGGTGCTGAAGCTCGCGGACTGGTCGGGCTTTCCGGCGCGGCGGCGCGCCGCCGGCAGGCGCGGCCTGCTCGCCGGCATCGGCATTGCCAATTATGTCGAGTCCCCGGTCGGCCAGCCCAACGAGCAGGTCGAGGTCAGCGTGCGCGCCGACGGCGCGGTCGAGGCGGTGGCGGGCACCCAGTCGAGCGGCCAGGGCCACGAGACGAGCTTCGCCCAGGTGCTCGCCGACCGGCTCGGCATCGCGCCGCACGACGTGCGGCTGGTGACCGGCGACACCGCAGTGGTGGCCGCGGGCGGCGGCACCCATTCCGATCGCTCCATGCGGCTCGCCGGCACGCTGCTGGTCGAGGCCTCGGACCGGCATCATCCTCCAGGCGCGCAAAGTGTTCGCCGCGCTCGCCGGCTGCGCGCGAGGGCGAGGTCGATTTCACCGACGGCTTCTTGGTCTCGCCGCGCTCCAACCGGCGGCTCGATGTGTTCGACATCGCCCGCGCCGTCGCGACCGATGGGTCGCTGCCGCCGGAATTGCAGACGCCGCTCAGGAGCACGGCGAGCTTCGTCGGGCGGATTCCCGCCTATCCCACGGGTGCGGCGGTGTGCGAGGTCGAGGTCGATCCGCAGACCGGCGCTCGTCTCGATCTGCCGCTACGCCTCGGTCGACGACAGCGGCCAGCCGATCAATCCGCTGATCCTGCACGGCCAGGTCCATGGCGGCATCGTGCAGGGCGCCGGCCAGGCGCTGTGCGAGGCGGTGATCCACGACGCCGCCGGGCAACCGCTCTCCGCCAGCTTCATGGATTATGCGATGCCGCGGGCCGCGATGGTGCCGAGCTTCACCGTCGCGCTCACCGAGGACCCGACCACGGGCAATCCGCTGCGCGTCAAGGGCGGCGGCGAAGCCGGCATCACGCCGGCGCTCGCGGCGATCATGAACGCGGTGATCGATGCGCTGTCACCGCACGGCATCGAGCACATGGACATGCCGGCGACGCCCGCGCGGGTGTGGGAGGCGTTGCAGGCGGCTTGCCGCGATTGACGACTTTCAACTTTGTCATTCCGGGGCGCGCTCTTGCGCGAACCCGGAATCCAGAGGATCTCGCTGCCTGAGCGGCAGCCTGGATTCCGGGTTCGCGCGAAGCAAGACGCGCGCCCCGGAATGATGGCTTCGACCCTACAGCGGCGTCCTGAATTTCCTGTAGAGGTCCTGCACCGCAGCGAGCGCCTCGTTGTCGAGCGGAATGTCGATCGGCTCGCCGCGCTCGGCGGAGAGATCGGCGGCGAGATAGCATTCCATCACGCGGCGCGCGCTTTCCGGCGCCACCATCGGCGGCCGGTCGAGCATCACGCATTCGAGGAAGTGCAGCGTCTCCGGCCCCATCTGCCCGGCGAAGACGTGGTCGACCTGCTCGCCGGGCATGGTGCGACATGGGAAACCGCGTGCCTTCGCTCACGGTGTTGAGCCAGTTGTCGCGCTGGGTGTCGTCGAGGAACAGCGAGCCTTCGGTGCCGGTGATCTCGATCGCGGTGGCGCAGTAGTTCGGATAGCTCGGCGGCAGGTTCCAGCCGCCGCCGATCGCCACCAGCGCGCCGTTGTCCATGGTCACCGTGGTCCACATGATGTCGTAGGAGCCGTTGACCTCCTTCATGTAGCCGTAGGCGCCCTGCGAATAGACGCGCACCGGCTTCGCCGGCTCCAGCAGCCAGAACACGAAATCGAGGTCGTGGGTCGATTCCATCGCCGCCGGCGACAGCCGGGTGCGGCCGGCGATCGCTTGCCGAGGCTGCGGCGAGAGATGCCGGCTCACCATCACCGACACCGGCCTGCCCGAGGGTGCCGTCGGCGATCTTCTTCTTGGCGTAGGCGATCTTGGTGTTGAAGCGCTGCGAATAGCCGATGGTGAACTTCACGCCGGCGCGCCTGGCGATCGCGATCAGCTCGTCGGCCTCGAACAGCTCCATGGCGATCGGCTTTTCCAGGAGCACGTGCTTGCCGGCGCGCAGGCAGTCGCGCGCGATCGGGAAATGGGTCTGCTCCGGCGTGGTGCAGATGTAGACGACGGTGATGTCCGTGGTTGTCGACGATGTCGCGGTAGTCGAGCGTCGCGGTCGCCGGGTTGGTGAGCGCCTTGACCTCGGCCAGCCGGTCGGGGCGGATTTCGCAGATATGCAGCTTGCTCGCACAGCGCCGAGCGCGACAGCGTCTCCGCGCGAATGCCGCCGCACCAGCCGGTGCCGATCACCGCGGCTTCGAGGAGTTCCACGCGGTTTTCCTTCGGATGTTCCGGATCTGCACGGTCACCTCAGCGCCGTCATTCCGGGGCGCGCGCCTTCGCGCGAACCCGGAATCCAGGCTGTGCGGGCGGCGAGGCCGACTGGATTCCAGGTTCGCCGCCGTCGCGGCGCCTCGGAATGACGGGCGCGGTATAACCACGATCGCCCCGAAATGAAAAGGGCCGGCCCCGCGGGACCGGCCCTCGATCCTCACGGCGCGCAGGCCGATCAGGACATCGACTGCTTGACGCGGTCGGGCGAGAACGGCACCCGGCGCATGCGCACGCCGGTGGCGTCGAAGATCGCGTTGGCGATCGCGGCCGCGAGCGGGCGGATCGACGGCTCGCCGGCGCCCGAGGGCGCGATCTCCGGGATGATTGATCAGCACGATTTCGATCTTCTCCGGCGCTCTCGGTGATGTCGAGGATCGGATAGGTCACCCAGTCCACGCGTGGTGACGGTCTTGTCGTTGAACTTGACCTCCTCCCACAGGGTGCGGCTGATGCCCTGGACGACGTTGCCCTCGATGGCCTTGGCGAGGCCGTCGGGATTGATGATCTGGCCGCAATCATGGGCGACCACGAACCGCTTGCGCCCAGATCTTGCCGGTGGAGCGGTCGATGTCGACCTCGGCGATCGCGGCGACGCGGGTGCCGTTGCGCTGCGAGTAGGCGATGCCGCGGCCGTTGACCTTGACGCCGGTCTGGTCGCGCCGCGGCGAGGGCCGCGTCTCCCAGCCGAACTTCTCGGCCGCCGCCTTGATGACGCGCGATGTCGCGCGCGTCCTTGACGTATCGGAGCCGGAACTGGACCGGGTCGCTGGTCGAGGGCCGCCGCCACCTCGTCGATGAAGGATTCGCTGGCGAAGTGGATCTGCGGCCCGACCGGATCGCGCAGATGCGACGAGCGCAGCGGCGAGGCGCGGTCGAGCAGCGGCGCGACGGTCTCCCAGGCGAGCCGCTTGTTGGCGAAGTCATAGGACTCCGCCGGCACCCCGAAGCCGTCGCCCGACGCCAGCGTCACGCCGAGGGTCTGGCCCGCCAGCGTGTCCTGCGGCTTGCCGCCATTGGTGTCGACGTCGACCCGCGAGAACCCCTTGCTGGTGAACTCGTAGGCCGACGATCTTGCCGGCGGCATCGAACGCGAGGCGCGGCGCGATGGATCGAGGCGGGGCCCTTGGGGTCCCATGCCGTGCCCTGCTCGCGCATGTATTGCAGCCGCACCGGATCGCCCGACCGCCTTGGCGATCACGGCGGCGTCCATGGCGCAGTCGTCGGCATCGTTGCGGCCATAGGAGCCGGGGCCGGCCATCCACTTGACGCGGACCTTCTCCAGCGGCACGTCGAGCGTCGCCGCCAGGCCGTGCCTGGACGAAGTGCGACTTCTGGCGTGCCGCTGTAGCAGGTGACGATGCCGTCCTTGATCTCGACCAGCGCGCAGGCCGGTCCCATGCGGGCATGGGACTGGAACGGCCATTCGTACTCGGCCTCGATCACCCGGGCGGCGGTCTTGAAGGCCTCGTCCACATTGCCGACGTCCTTCTCGACGACGCGCTTGCGCACCGGCGACTTGCGGATGACGTCGTAGAGCGAAGCCTGGGGCGGGAACGGCGGCGTGACCTGCGACCACTCCACCTTGAGCTTCTGCATCGCCTGGATGGCGTCCCATTCCTTGTCGGCGACGACGCCGAGGAAGCCGTTCTTCCACACCACCTTGGCGCCCGGGATGTCCTTGATCGAGCTTTCGTCGACCTTGACCGGGATCGCTGCCGGCGACCGGGGGCCGGATCATCCGCGCATGCACCATGCCCGGGCACCTTGACGTCGGTGACGAAGTCTTCCTGGGCGAACACCTTCGGCGCGATGTCCTCGCGCTTGATCGGCTTGCCGACGATCTTGTACTCGCTCGGGCTTCTTCGGCTGCGCCTTGCCGGGCGCGTAGAGCGTGTTGCCGTACTGCTTGTTCCAGTCGAGCTGCACGTTGAAATAGCGCCCGCCGATCAGCTCGGCATAGGACGCCTTCTTGGCGGGATCGGCCTTCGGCCTGGACCACGCCGTCGACCACGGTGAGCTGGTCGGCCGGCACGGCGAGCTTCTGCGGCCGCCATCTCGACCAGCACGCGGCGCGCTTCCGCCGCGGCCATGCGCATCTGCTTGCCGCCGAGCTGGATGCCGGTCGAGCCCGAGGCGCCGCCCTGGTTCACGCTGTTGGCGGTGTCGCCCATGTAGACCGTGACGGCCTTGAACGGCACGTCGAGCTCCTCGGCGACCATCTGGCCGATGGCGACGGTGAGGCCGTGGCCCATGTCCATCTTGCCGAAGAAGGCCGCGACGGTGCCGTCGGCATTCACCGCGATGTAGGACGAGAGCTGGTCGGGCGTCAGCGGCGGCTTGGCGCCCTGCGCCTGGGCCTGGCTGACGGCCAGCAGCGTGTCGAGGCTCATCGGCATGCCGATCGAGACGACGAGCGCGCCGCCGCTCTGGAGCAGGGCGCGGCGGGAGAACGAAGCGGATTTTTCCATTCTGGTCATGCTCGCCTCCCTCAGCCCATCATCTCGGACGCGCGCTTGACCGCGCGCATGATGCCCATATGCGTGCCGCATCGGCATTTGAGGCCTTCCAGCGCCGTCTTGATCTCGGCGTCGGTGGGCTTCTTCTTGTCGCGCAGGAAGGCGGCCGCGGTCATGATCCAGCCGTTGATGCAGTAGCCGCATTGCGGCACCTGCTCCTCGACATAGGCGGTCTGCAGCGGATGCGGCTTCTCGGGCGTGCCGAGGCCGGCGAGCGTCACGACCTTGCCCGATCCCGACCGCCGAGACCGGCGTCACGCAGGAGCGGATCGCCTGGCCGTCGAGATGCACCGTGCAGGCGCCGCACTGGGCGAGGCCGCAGCCGAAATGCGGGTTGTTGAGCCCGATGTCGTTGCGCAGCGCATAGAGCAGCGGCATGTCCGGGTCGACATCGACCGTGTGGTCCTTGCCGTTGACGTTGAGGGTGAATTTCTGGGCCATGAGTGCGTGTCCTCCTGGGGATGGCGCCGGTTTGCCTGCTGGTTGGAACCCCGGCGCCGATGCGCGAACCCGTGGGCTGCGTCCGGCCGGAACACTAATCCAGGCGGCGGTGGATTGGAACGGTTGCAATGACGAAATCTTGGACGAAATCTGGGGCGCGGACAGGCCGCCCCTCAAGGGGCTCGTCGGCCAACAATCGAACCAGTTTTCGTCCCCTCTCCCGCTTGCGGGGGAGGGTCAGGGAGGGGGCACTTCTACGGCACAGACTCGTTACGAGAGCCCCCTCCCCAACCCTCCCCCGCAAGCGGGAGAGGGAGCAAAAAAAGCCGATCGATCACGGACGAGTCCCGGCCGGCGCGGCTAGGCGCCGCCCGAACGTGTCGGCGAGACATTCCGCCGCAGACACCGATGTACGGGAATGCGCGGGGAGGTTAGACTTGCGCCTGGATGCTCTCCCGTGCCCTTCGTCCCCTGAAGCAAGGGCGCGGGAGCCGACGGCGGCGACGACGCCTTGGGGTCACAACTCCACAGAGGTTTGCGGACATGAAGAGCTTTGCGGGTTTGCCTCTCGTCCTCGCGGCGGTCGTCGCCATCGGTGCGCATTCCGGCGCGGCGGCACAGACCGACAAGGTGCAGCCCCTGAAAACCTGGCGTCACGGCATCATCGAGGCCAAGAGCGACGCCGGCATTTTCTTCGTCGCGAGCCGGCGCGATTTTGCCGCGACCCTCGGCCTCAAGCTCGATTTCGTCCAGCTCAAGAACGACGCCATCGCCCTCAAGGCGCTGCTGGCGGGCGATCTCGACAGCTACGAGGGCGGCACCGGCGGCGCGATCATCGCGGCAAGCCACGGGGCCGACCTCAAGGTGGTCGGGTGCAACTGGCTGGTGCCGCCGCACGGCGTCTATGTGCGCGGCGACATCGCCACCATGGCCGACCTCAAGGGCAAGGCGGTGGCGGTGTCCGCCCCCGGCAGCTTCCCGGAAATCTTTGCGCGGGCGGCGTTCGAGAAGGCGGGCATCCCGGTCGCCGCGATGAAGTTCGCCGCCATCGGCGCCGACAGCGACCGCTACCGGGCGCTGATGGCCGGCGTCGTGGACGCCGCCATCATCACCAACGAGTTCGTGCCGCTCGCCGGCAAAGTGGCGATCCGGGACATCATGCCGGCCAGCGAAGTGATGCCGGATTTCGTGCGGGTATGCGTGCAGATGTCGGGCAAGACCCTTGTCCAGCGGCGCGACGAGGCCGTGCGCTTCATCGCCGCCGAGATCGAAGGCCTGCGGTTTGCCATGAGCCACCGCGACGACACCATCAGGCTCACCAAGGACATCACCGGCATGAAGCCCGACGATCCGCGTCCGGCCTACGTGTTCGACGCGGCGGTGAAGACGAAGTCGATCGCCACCGACATGCCGATCCCGATGGAGCGGCTCGACTTCATGCAGAAGGAGCTGGTGAGCGCCGGCAGCCTGACGCGTCCCATCGACCTCGAGAAGATGGTCGACAAGGGCGCGCGCGAGCAGGCACTGGCTCTGCTGCCGAAGTGATACGCGCACTCACGCGCGGCAATTGACGCGCTGTTCACGGCGTCGGCGCCTCCGCGACCGCGCGCATGGCGGCGAACAGGTCCCGCACCGCCTTCTCGCCGAGGTTGCGGGCGATGAACACCATCCGGCTCACGCGCGCGCCGTCGGGCCAGCATTCGAGCTCGACCGGCGGATGGGCGAGGTGCTGAACGAACTGCACCACCACCGGGCCGCGGCAGCCGACGACGTCGAGGAGGCCTTTCGCCCGCAACAGGTCGGCGCCGCGCAGCGCGATCAGCGCCTCCATGGCGCCGGCGAACGCGCCCCAGTCGATCGGCTTAGTGTCGGTCATGGTGAAGCTCGCGATGTCGTCGGTGTGGACCGCTTCCGCGGCGACGAAGCCCGTGAGCGAGGCCGGGCCCTCGGCGAGAATCCATTGCGGGTCGAGCCTGCCCTGCACCGCATCGCGGATGTCGGCGCGGGCATTGAGCGCGCGCAGGCGCGCGGCGAGCGCCGCCGGCGCATCCTCGTCGGCGATGTCGGCCTTGGAGATCACGATGCGGTCGGCGAGGATCACCTGGCGGCGCGCCTCGGCGAAATCGGCGATGGTCGCGATGCCGCCCCGGGCGGCGATCACGGCGATGACCGCCTCGACATGAAACTCAGCCCCCAGCGCGCGGTCGGTGGCGAAGGTGGCGAGGATCGGCGAGGGATCGGCCAGCCCGCTGGTCTCGATGACGATGCGCCGGAAATGCGGAATGACGCAGCGTTCGCGGTCGGCGACGAGCCGATGCAGCGTCACCTGCAGGTCCGAGCGCACATTGCAGCACAGGCAGCCATTGCCGAGCAGCGCGATGTTGTCGCTGGAATTGCGCAGCAGGGCGTCGTCGATGCCGGTCTCGCCGAACTCGTTGACGATGACCGCGGTGCCGGCGCCCTCCGGCGTCGACAGGAATTGGCGCACCAGGGTGGTTTTCCCGGCGCCGAGAAATCCCGTCACCACGGTGACGGGAATCCGCGCGCCGCGCTCGCGCCGCAGCCGGCGTCCGAACCGCCCGGCGGTCGAGGAGGGGAACAGTTCGAGCATGGGTTTTCGCTCAGCCGAACACGATCATGGCCCCGCTTACGGTGGCGCCCGCCACGACCGCTCCGCGCCCCACGCCGCGACCGCCGCGAGCGCGAGCGAGATCAGCACGTTGTAGCCGGCGAGCGAGAGGCCGAGAAAGCGCCACGCCGCTTCGTCGCAGCGTACCAGGCTGATCGCCTGCAACTGGCTCAGCAGATCGCCTCCGGCGCCGAGATCGCTGATCGGACCCGAGCATTCCAGCGGCCCCGGCCACCACTTCCATTCGACGCCGGCATGGAACAGGGCAAGCCCGGCATTGAACACCATGGCGAGCACGATGACCGCGAACCCCGCCGCCAGAAGCGCACGCGGCGCTCCCCTCGGCGCGGCGACGGCGAGCACGACGGCGAGTGGAATCGACACGTAATAGGCGATGCGCTGGTCGAGGCAGAGCGGGCATGGCGGCAGCTCGAGGACGTATTGGAAGAAATACGCCCCGAGGATGGTGGCAGCCCCGCCGGCGGCGACCAGCGCCGCCGCCGCGACCGGCGGATGTGAGCGCACCAAGGCCTGCATTCCGATCTCGCTCCCGCAGTTCGCGGCCGCACCGCCCGGCGGCGGCCGCCGCCTCGGCACTGCCTGCCGCCCGGCCGTTCGCATAGCCGCTTCGGCGGGCGCTGTCGATTGCGCATTGATGGCGGCGATTGCGGATACATTTGGGGGCCGCGAAATCAACGGCAACATGCGCTGGCGTGCAGCCTTCTCGCCGCGTGATCGCCTTCACCCGATTCCCCTGGTTGGAGTAGGCTTTCGAGCCGGACACCGATCGAGCGGACGACGCCGGCGAAATGGCCGACCGCAGCATGAACGAATACGAAAGCGTGCCGAACTGGCCCGGCGGCCCGGCGCAGGGACCTGCGTCCGGTTTCGGATTGAAGAAGAGCGCCGCTCACCTGGAAGCGCTGGACCGGGTGCGTGCCTGGACGCGCGCGCGCTTCAAGCTGGCCGATGAGGCGCCGGTCGTGGTGGCGGAGATCGCCTGCGGCCTGCCCGGCTGCCCGCCGCTGGAAACCGTGGTGGCGTTCTGGACCGCGAACGACCGACGCCATCAGTTCAGGCTGTTCAAGCCGGTGCAGGAGGTCGTCCAGGACGACCTGCCGTTCGCCTGGCTGCTCGATTCGCTGGTGGCGTCCGAAATCGGCGATTGCTGCTGAGGACGGCTCGCCCGGGTTCCCCTGGCAGGACCGGGAAGTGCCCCGGGGGTGGGGATTCGTTTTTCCGCGAAACAACCCCATGCAAAGTAGAATCCGACCCGTTTGGCGTGTCGGATTCGAACTCCGCAATCCGGGCGGTGCAGCCGACACGGCCGGCTGGATTCCGGGTTCGCCAAAGCGGCGCCCCGGAATGACGGCGCTTGACATGTTGTAAGTCATAACTTACCGTAAGCCATGACTTACGACACTGCATTGACGGCCCTCGCCGACCCGACGCGCCGGCGCGTGTTCGAGCGGCTCAGGTCGGGGCCGCAGGCGGTCGGCGCGATTGCGCGCGGCTTGCCGGTGAGCCGCCCGGCGGTGTCGCAACACCTGAAGGTCTTGAAGGAGGCGGGTCTCGTGACCGACCGGCCCGACGGCACGCGACGCGTCTACGCCATCGACCCCCACGGCCTCGGCGCGTTGCGGGGATGGCTCGACCAGTTCTGGGACCAGGCGCTGACGGCGTTCCAATCCGAAGTCGAACACACCGCGAAGCAGGAAAGGGATCACCGATGACATCCACGATCACCATCACCATCGCACCGGTGCGCAAGAGCATCCGCGTCAAGGCGAGCCAGGCTCACGCCTTCGAGGTCTTCACCTCCGGGTTGGCGCGGTGGTGGCCATCCACGCACTCGATTGGAACCGCACCGTTGAAGACGGTGGTGATGGAGACCCGCCTCGGCGGACGCTGGTACCAACTCGGCGACGACGGCTCGGAGGCCACCGTCGGCAAAATCCTGGTGTGGGAACCGCCGCACCGCTTCGTCGTCAGCTGGGACATCAACAGCCAGTGGAAGGCCGACTCGACGGTAAGCTCCGAGGTCGAAGTCCGGTTCCGCGCCGACGGACCGGACGCGACGCTGGTCGAACTGGAGCATCGCAAGTTCGAGCAGATGGGTGCGGAGGCCGGGGAGAAGATGCGCAAGGATGTCGACGGCGGCTGGCCTCGCATGCTCGAGCACTTCAGGACGGCAGCGGAGGCATGAATATCGGCAGGCCTTTGACGTCGGCGAGATTCGAAATCGTAGTCCGACATCCAAGTCTCACAATCCAGTCTCACAATCTGGTCGCAAAACCAAAGGAGCAGCCATGAGCATCGAACTCTATGTTTTTCCGCCGAGCCCGCGCGCCATCAAGGTGATGGCGGTCGCGAACCATCTCGGCCTCGATTGGACCATGCGCGCGCTCGACCCGCGCAAGGGGGACCACATGGCGCCGGACTATGCCGCGCTCAATCCCAACTGCCGCATGCCGACCCTCAAGGACGGCGATTACGTGATGTGGGAATCCAACGCCATCTCGCAGTATCTAGCCTTGAGGAAGCCGCAGAGCGGCCTGCTGCCGACCGAAGAGAACGCGCGGCTCGACGTCACGCGCTGGCAGTTCTGGGACCTCGCCCATTGGGATCCCGCCTGCGCCGTGTTCGTGTACGAATACATCGTGAAACCCCGTCTTCTCGGAATCAACGAGCCGGACATGGCGGCGCTCGCCAAGGGAACCGAGGCGTTCCACCGGTCGGCAAAGGTGCTCGACGGTCATCTCAAGGGCCGCAAATACGTCACCGGGGACACGCTGACGGTTGCGGATTTTTCGCTCGGCGCCGGAATGGTCTACGCCGACACGTGTCATTTGCCGGTCGAGCCATACGCCGAGATCAAGCGCTGGTACGGCGCCCTGAGCGCGCTGCCTTCGTGGCAGAAAACGCTGGCCCAATGCGCGCTGCCGGTAGCGAGCGCGGCGTGACGATGGCGAACGCGAGGGGGCAGCGATAGCGGGCTGCCTCGCTCCGGCTTGCGATCGGTCGAGATCATTCAAACAGTTCGGGGCGAAGGCTCTGCCGGACGTGAATCAATGCTCGGATGAGCACATGGCCGGCTTCTTCGGAGTAAAAGACGTAGTGTGACTGAAAACGGAAGCGGCGGTAGCCGACCACGAGTTCGTCGGAGTTGATCCCAATGCCGGGAAAGTCGGCAATGAGCCCGAAAGTACGTTCCAGACCCGCGTAATAGGCGTCAGCTTGGTATCGGCCGAAATTCGCCTGCGAAAACACGTAGATGTCGACAAGGTCACCGCGGGTTCTGTGCGAAAGGCGGTATTCAGCCACGGCGTGAATCGGCGCGCGCACGCGCCTCGGCAAGAATCTCATCCATCGAAGCGGTCGTCATGGCCGTGCAATCGGGATGAGTAAGTGCGGCACGCAATCGACGCAATTGTTCATCGCGAGGCAAGGCTTGCCAAATGCGAATTTCTTCTTCGGTCGGAGTTGCCGAAGGCATGACATGGGCCACGGAATCAAGCGTATCTTTCATGTCGCAAGCCTATCATTGGCAACGCAAGTTCGCTACCCCGCGCCGCCGCCCACGCCATCGAGAAACTCCGGCAGCTGTGACGCGGCGCCCGCGGTCCGGTCGACGGCCGTAACGTCCCGTACTGCGACCGCACTTCCCTAACCGGCATCAATCGAGCCGGCAGAAGACGATGGCGGAATGCGCCATGCCGGCAGCGAACGCGGCGTGAGGCCGCGAACACGAGGCGGCGCAGCGGCGACGGCGCATCGCCGCCCTTCCACCGGGTAGAGATCAGCAACTCGTCCGCCAAAAATCGATTCAGTTTTCGTCCCCTCCCCCGCTTGCGGGGGAGGGTCAGGGAGGGGGCACTTCCACGGCACAGACTCGCTACGAGAGCCCCCTCCCCAACCCTCCCCCGCAAGCGGGAGAGGGAGCAGAAAAGCCGTTCGACCTCACCGCTGCGTCGGAAACGGCATCAGCGGCATTTCGGGCCACCGCTCCGCAAACAGGCCGGCGGGCGCCGCGCGCGCCTCGTTTACCGCGGCGGCCTCGCCGACCCCGAGGGACAGCACCGCACGCCGGGCATCGGCGAGCCCGGCGCCGAATTGCTCGTCTATCCCCTTGGGCCCCAGATCCAGGGCGGTCGACTGGAGGATTTTTCGGATCTCATCCGGCGTGAGGCCGGGCTGCAATTCGATCAGGAGCGCCACGATCCCGCTCACTTCGGCCGCGGCTACCGAGGTGCCGGTCGACAACTGATATCCCTGCCCGGGAGCCGGCACGATGACATCGACGCCGGGCGCGGCCACCGCGATGTGGCGTCCCCGGTTGGCCTGCGGCAGCAACTGGTCCTTGGAATTCGTCGCCGTCACCGCGATGACGTTCCGGTCCGCCGCCGGATAGAGCGGCGGCGACTTCGGTCCGGCATTGCCCGCTGCGGCCACCAGCACCACGCCCTTCTGGCGCGCAGCCGCAATGCCGCGCGAAATGTCGGGGTCGTAGGGACCGGCAAAGCTCATGTTGATCACTCGCGCGCCGTGCGCCACCGCCCAATCGATGCTTTTGAGCAGGCTCACGGTCGTCGCTTCGGACTTTTCTTCGTCGCCGCTGAAAGCGCGAATGGCGAGGAGGCGCGCGCCGGGGGCGCTTCCCGTCATCTGCGACCGCGCGACGATCGCACCGGCCATCCCGGTCCCGTGGAGATTTGGCGGCCCGGCCGGCGCGACGGCGTCGTAGCTCGCCGCCACCGCATCCGCGAGTTCGGGATGCGAGGTATCGATCCCGGAATCGATGACGGCGACCAGAACCCTCTTGCCGGTGGCTAGGCGGTGGGCCTCGGCAAGATGAAGCTTGCCCGACGCGTATGACAGGCTCGGGTCTGACAGGCTTGGGTCGGTCGGCCCGCGGCCGGCCGCCGGCAGCGACTGCGCCAGCATGAACCTGTAATTGGGCTGCGCGGTCCGCACCGCGCCATCGGCCTCCAGCGCGCGGATGACCTCGGAGACGCTGCGGCCGTCGCCGATCCGCCAGCGGTGATAGGTCGTCCCGATCAGTGCGATTTGCTGGGTTTCGATTGCCGTCAACCGGTGCCGCCGCGCGAGGTCGTCGAGCGCGCGCGGCGAGATGTCGGAGGCGATGCCGACGACGACCTCGCGCGGCACATAACGCCGCTCGCCAGCCGGCGGCACGCCGCTGCGGTTGCGGGGGTCGGTGTTCTGCACTTGGTTCTGCACTTGGCGCGACGCGGCGCCGAGCTGGCTGATCGGACTTCCGTTCGGACCGAGCAACGTGTTCGTGACGCCCGAAGCCGCGCCGGTGACGGATCCTGCAAGCGAATTGGTGACGGAGTTGAGCGGCGTCGGGCGGGCGAGGGCGGATGAAACGGCGCCTTGGGCGCCCTTGACGGTACTGACGGCGTCGCCCGGCGTCGACGGACCCGGAAACGGAATGGTGAGGGTCGGTGACGGCAGCCCACCAGATCCTCCGAGATCAGTCACGCCAAGACCTACCCCGCCAAGATCCACCCCGCCAAGACCTGTGCCGCCAAGACCTGTGCCGCCAAGGCCCGTGCCGCCAAGGCCCGTGCCGCCAAGACCTGCGCCGCCAAGACCTGCGCCGCCGAGACCCGATCCGCCAGCACCCGCTCCACCGAGGCCCGACCCGCCGACCCCGGCCGACGCGCCGCCGAGACCAGACCCGATTCCCCCGACCGCGCCGCCCACACTCGGAACTCCGACCCCGCGCAGCTGCGCGCCGGCCTCGGTCGCGCCGAGGCACTGCAGCGCGGCCGCCGTCAGCAGCATGCCGATGGTCCGCATCACATTGATGGAGCTGGGCAAATGGCCTCCCCCATGGCGGAAACGACGGCGCAATCCCCGCGCGCCGGTCAGCCGAATCAAGGACAGGATTTTGAGCGATTTATGTCGGGATTGGGATGGCGGGAGCCGGGCCGGGGAAGCCCTAGTCGACCGCACCGGCAAGGCGCTCGGGCGGACGTTGCGGAAGCCCGGCCGGCGCTGCGGCTCAATCCGGCTTCACGCCGGCGAACTTGACGACCTTGGCCCACTTCTCGGTTTCCTCGACGAAGAACTTGCCGAAATCGGCAGGCGAGCCGGCGAACACCGTCGTGCCGAGATCGGCGAGCTGCGCCCTCATCCTGGGGTCGGCGAGGATGGCGTTGATCTCGTTGTTGAGCCGGTCGACGATCTCGGCGGGCGTGCTCTTGCGCAAGCCGACCGCGAACCACTGGCTCGCCTCGTAGCCCGGCACGAACTCGCCCACGGTCGGAACGTCGGGCAAGGTCTCGAAGCGCGTCGCGGTCGTCGCCGCCAGCATGCGAAGCTTGCCGGCCCGGATATGCTCGATCGTCGCCGGCAGGCTGCCGAAATAGACCTGCACCTGGCCGCCGAGCAGGTCGGTCACCGCAGGCCCGGCGCCGCGATAGGGCACATGCGTCATGTCGATGTGGGTCATCGCCTTGAACAGCTCGCCGGCCATGTGGGTCGCATTGCCGCTGCCGGCCGACGCCATGCTGACCTTGCCCGGATTGGCCTTGGCGTAGGCGATGAATTCGGGAACCGAATGGCCGGGAACGGAGGGATGCACCATCAGGAACAGCGGTCCGCGGATGATGCCGACGGTCGCGATGTCGCGGATGAAATTGAAGCTCAGCTTTTCATACAGCGTCGCGTTGATGGCGGCGGCCGCGTCGAACCCGAGCAGCGTATAGCCGTCGGCGGGAGCGCGCACGACCGCCTCGGTGGCGATATTGCTGGCGGCGCCGGGACGGTTCTCGATCACCAATGACTGGCCGAGCCGCTCCGACAGCGGCTGTCCGACCAGGCGCACGAAAATGTCGGTCCCGCCGCCGGGAGCATAGCCGACGACGATGCGTATCGGTCGCGTCGGATAGGCTTGCGCCCAGGCGGAGCGCGACACGGCCGGCACCGCGGCAGCACCGGCTGCCAGGTGCAGAAATCGACGGCGAGGAAGTTTCATCGGGGCGCTCCCACTCGAGTGCTCGTCGCACCGATCATAGGTGAAGCCCCCGGTGCGCGCATGACAAATATCGCATGAGCACGAAGCGGCCCGAACGGGGCGCGGCGAATCAGGAACGGCCTCGCTATTCGAGATAGCTGCGCTTGCCGGTTTGAATGAGCTCGTAGAGCGCCCTTATCTCGCCCTGCAGCCGCGGATAATTGTGCCAGTCCTTGTACTGGGCGAAACTCAGCGTCTTGACGGCCTGATCGAGGGGCACGCCGCGGTTCGCCGCATCCTTGACCGTCGCGTATTCGTCTGCCAGCATCGCCGCCATTTCCTTGACGTCGGCACGCGTCGCAACGTCGCCATGAGGCGGCAGAATGGTGTCGACGTCCATGGCGGCAACCCGGTCGAGGAGCGCGAGCCAGCCCTCGACCGATGGCGTGAAAGCCATGTTCGGCATGCTGTGCCGGGCGAATGCGCCGGGCGAGAAAAGCACGCGGGCATGGGGAAACTCGACGAAGGTGTCCCCCGCCTGCTGGCCCGGCCCGAGATACAGGAGGCGGACCAGGCGGCCGCCGAGGCGGATCGTCATCTCGCCGTCGAACGTCACGTCGGGCAGGACCAGCTTGACCTCGTCGGGATCGAAACCGCGGCTTTTGAACCCGTCGATGCGGCGCGCCATTTCCTTGGGATGGACCAGCTGCATGATGCGCGCGGTTTCCTTGTGCGCGACGATGGTGGCGCCCTGGGCCTTGAACACGGAATTGCCCATCTGGTGATCGCCGTGGAAATGGCTGTTGATCACCCATTTGACCGGCTTGTCGGTCACCTTGCGGATGCGATCGAGCAGGTCGCGGGCGAGGCGCGGGTGGGTGAGCGTGTCGATCAGGAGCACGCCCTCCTCGGTGACGAGAAATGCCGCATTCGCCCCGCCATCGGCGTCGTTATAGAAATAAAGATCGCTCGCGATCTGCTTGACCTCGCCGGAGGCACGCTCCTGCGCCGCGACCGGCGGGACCACAATCATGATCAAGACGAGCAGGGCGAGCGCACGGACGAAGAGGCACGTCGTCGAAAGCGCTTTCGGGAAAGCCGTCTTCATCGCCGATTTCCTCCCTCTTCGTTTGGCGCAGCATAGCAGAAATCGTCGGCTCGTCGCGCCGCCGGCGATCGCTTCCCTCTCCCGCTTGCGGGGGAGGGTCAGGGAGGGGGCAATTTCACCAGCACGGAATTCGCTGCGAGAGCCCCCTC
This sequence comes from uncultured Alphaproteobacteria bacterium, assembly GCA_963795865.1. Taxonomy (GTDB): domain Bacteria; phylum Pseudomonadota; class Alphaproteobacteria; order Rhizobiales; family Xanthobacteraceae; genus JAJPKK01. The sequence goes on along the minus strand of CAWCJX010000091.1, from coordinate 9,895 downwards.
CCCAACCCTCCCCCGCAAGCGGGGGAGGGAGTAAGAGGCCGTGCCTTCGGGCGATTTGGAGCGATAATTCGCGTGCGTGTCCGTGGCCGGCGATGCCGGGCGCTATCGGCAGATCATCGCCGGTGCGCGGCCGCGACCTCAGTTCTTGAAGAAGCAGAAACTCTCCACGTCCACTTCCCAATCGCGATCGGGCCACGGCGCCCCGTTGCGTGAGAATTGGGCGTAGGTTTCGGCGCGCACCTCCCACTCGTTGCTCACGCAGATGTCGGAGCCTGGGGGCACGTCCAACTGCACCGAGATGCCGGCGGGTGAGACGCCGGTATGGCGGCCGCCATTGGGAAACGACACGCACTGCGTCCAAGCCGGACGCAGGCAGGTCTGTGCACCGACGTCCGGCGCGACGAACACGGCAAACAGCGCCGTCACCACGGCGATCGAAGCGCGCATCATTCTCTCCCGGGCTGCGGACCACGGCGACGCCGGCGATCGCCGCGGCGGTCAAACAAACGCCCCGGCGCGAGCGGCCGGGGCGAAGCTGGTAAAACGGACGGCCGCGCACGCCGCACGCGCAAAGCCGCAATCAGGTGCCGCGCTTCAGGTGCCGCGCTTGGGCCACACCACCCCCTGGTCGCCGCCCGGCACCTTGCCGATGCCCTTGTAGACGAACTTCTGCACGCGTTTTCCTTCGTAGGTTTCCGTCGTATAGATGTTGCCCTTGGAATCGACCGCGATGCTGTGCACGCCGTAGAACTCGCCGGGCTGGCGTCCGCCGCGGCCGAACGACGACAGCTCGGTGAGCGTGTCGCGCTGGACAATGCGCACGCGCTCGTTCTGCCCGTCGGTCAGGTAGATGAAGCGCTGCTGCGGGTCCTTGGAGAAGGCGATCTCCCAGGTCGAGCCGGCGGCCAGCGTGCTCTTGGCGAAGAACTGCTCCTTCACGAAGGTGCCGTCGGGCTTGAACACCTGGACGCGGTCGTTCTGGCGATCGCAGACATAGAGCAGGTCGTCCTTGGCCAGCGCCACGCAATGCACCGGATTGCGGTACTGCTGGCAGGGCCGCGGCGGTCGGATTATAGGGTCCCTGCGGGCTGTCGTCGGGCTTGTTGCCGTAGGCACCCCAGAAGCGCTTGATCTTGCCGGTGTCGCCGTCGAGCACCGCGACGCGCTTGTTGCGGTAGCCGTCGGCCACGAAGGCTTCGTTGGTCTTCGGGTCGACGGTAGATCTGGGCGACGCGCCCGAAATTCTCCGGATCATTGCTGCCGGCATTCTTGCCGTAATGGCCGGACTGCATCAGGAACTTGCCGTCCTTGCGTGAATTTGAGGATCTGCGAAGTCCTTGGCGCCGTTGCCGCCGAGCCAGACATTGCCCTTGAAGTCGACATAGACGCCGTGCATCGATTCCGGCCACTCGTAGCCCTGCCCCGGGCCGCCCCAGGCATGCACCACGTCGCCGGCCTGGTTGAACGCGATCACCGGCGGCGCCGACTGGCAGCAGAGCGAGACCGGCGGGTTGAGGGTCGGCGCCCTTCTCGTTGTTGTTGAGCGTCGAGGCGCCGCGATGGACGATCCAGACATTGTCCTGGTCGTCGACCGAAACGCCGATGGCCATGCCCAGCAGCGCCTCGTTCGGGCAGCGGCTTGGGCCACAGCGGATCGACCTCGAAGATCGGGATCTCCACCATCGGGCCTTCCGCCGCCGTGCCTTGCAGCACGGACAGTCCGGCACCGATGCCTCCAATGGCGAGGGCGAGCGCCGCCCCGTAGACGAATGTCCGCTTTGGCACGGCCTTGATCATCACCACCTCCCTGACGCGCTGCTTGTGAGTCCTGAGGAATTCTGGGCTGCCTTTTCGACGCGCGCGCCGCGCCGACGGCTTTCCGTCAAGCTATACCAGTTGGGCATGTCGAGGCAACGCAGACGTGGGAGTGCTTTCCGGCCCTGCCGCCCGGCTGCGAGCCGCGCCGGCCGGTCTGCGCGCTTCGCGCCGCCCCGGCATTCAGCCCGGAGGAATGAACACGTATTGCTTCAGCCGGTCGGTTTCCTGCTGGCCGACATATTTGCCGATCTCCTTGTCGAACTGCGCCCAGGCCTTCCACGGCCGGTATTCCGCGAGTTCCGCGGCCATGCGCGCGCCGACGCCGGGGATCAGAAGGAATTCCTCGCGGCTGCCGGTGTTCAGATTGATCGGCACGAAAGCCCTGCGGTAGAACTCCTTCGCCTGGTCCGCCGTGAGCTTCTGCTCCAGCAGGAACTTGTTCAGTTCGACGATGCTCTTGAAGGGACGCCGCCCGATCATCGCCTTCACGATGGCAGGCGTCATCGGCGGCAGCTGCGCCAACTCGCTCTCGGCGGCCATGTTGGGGTCGAGCAGCCCCTTGCCGGCCTGGGCGCCGGCGGGAACCGCCAGCCAGGCCAGCAGCACGAGTGCGCCTGCGAAGGCGCGGATCGTCCGGTGCAATGTCGTCACGTCTCACTCCCCTTGTTTGGCCTTGTTTGGCTCGATGCCGAACATACGGCCAATTCGCGCCCGGTAACGGACGTCCGAGTACACATAGGCGAGGCCGAGCAACCCCATCTGCAGCATCATTCCGGGTGCGAGCAGCGGCGGCGCCTTGGCGCGCACGATCTTTTCCACCAGCTCCCACGTGCTCATCGACGGATTGAGCTCGAGCTGAAATTCAGCCGAACCGTGAAAATGCGCGACCACGCCGGCACAGCCGGCCAGCACGAACAGCGCCATGACGATCGCGAGCGCCCGCAGGCTCGCGGCATCGTTCCGCCTCCATTGCCAGCCGATCGCCGCGACGGCGGCGACGATCAGAACCAGAGGAACCAGCTGCAGCGGCTGCTCGTAATGCTCCAGCAGCACGAGCTCGGTCGCCGTGCCCGCAAGGCCGAGCACGAGGACGGCGAGGACCCAGCGGCGCAGCAGCTCGACATGGTCTGCGCCCGCCCGGTGCGCCTCCATGGGACGCTCCTACTTGACGCTCCTACGGCCGGCTCCGCGCCTCTTTCACCACCTCGGCGAGGCTCGCATTGTATTTGGCCATGACGTCGTTGACCAAGGCCGTGACCTTGGCGGCATCCGGCTTTTCGGGCATCAGCGCCTGCTCGATCTCGATCATGCCCTTCTCGATGGCGACGTAGTTGTCGTCGGACCGCGCCTTGACGAGGTCCTCGATGCTGTCCCAGGAGTTGTCGAAGGCTTCGAAGGACTTGCGCGCCTGGGCGACATCGCCGGCCTTCAGCGCCGGGATCACTTCGCGCAGATGGGCGCGCACCATGCGCAGGCGGGCGATGTCGTCATAGAGCGGATTGAGGGGCGCCGCCTTGGAGACGAGGCCGATCGTCTCGTCATATTTGGCGAGCATGGTCTGGGCATCCGCGAGCAGCGCCGCCATGTCGGGGGTGGCGGCGTCGAGCGCCTTGGCGATCTTGCGCTGGTAGTCGAGCTCCAGGACGTTGTACATCTCCTTGCTGCGGGTGTTGATGTAGACCTCGATGCCGTTCCAGGCGGAATCATAGGCCGCGAACGCCGCCTTGGCGCGCGCGACATCGCGCTGCTGCAGGGCCGCGACGGTGTCGACGAGGGTCGGCCGCACCGCCTTGATGCTGGCAACCTCGAAGCGCTCATCGGCGGCCTGACCTGCCGAGCCGGCGATCGCGAGGGTTGCGACGACCCCGAAGCCGAGCCGGCGCGCCCGCGCCATCCAGCGGGACGGGCCTACGGCAAATGCTGCCGCACCGGCGCAGCAGGACATCATCATCGAGTGGCGTGTCATCGTCTACCTCCCTTGGTTCGACGTTCTTATCCGACGTTCGCCCGGAGCCACGCCGGACCCTTTTTTAGAGTTATTCTAAATCACGTACCGACCAAATGCAACGGCGGTGCGGCGCGCCTGCCCAACCGGCGCCGGGATTGTGCGAATGCAACGGCTGCGGGGCGCAAGGCTCGACACCAGGGGTTCGCAAGGGGTCTGCAAGGGATTTGACTTGCGCGACGCGGCGGCGCGACGCGGCTTGCCAGAGGGATGAAAGGCGATATATATGATCGGATATATCGATGGGTCGTGCCGACGAGGAAAGCCGCGTGAGCTTCGATGCCCAATGCGATCTGGCTGCCGTCGTCTATGGCGCCGACGACGATCCGGACCGTCTGATCTCCGGCTTCGCCGCCGATCTCCGCCGCTCCGGGCGCCGCCCGGTGGGGGTGGTGCAGCTCGGCCGCAGCTGCCGGGCGGAGAATCCGCGGCTCGGCGTCGTCGTGCTGCCGGACGGCGAAGTGGTGCGGCTGGCGCCGCACGAGACGGTGCACGCGGCCGGGTGCCGGCTCGATCCCGATCGGCTGGCCGGCCTCGCCTGCCGGCTTGCAGCCGCGATCGAAGACGGCGCCGACCTCGTCATCATCAACCGCTTCGGCCGGTCGGAAGCCGAAGGCAAGGGGCTGATCGATCTCATCCCCCAGGCGCTCGCCGCCGACATTCCGGTGCTGATCGCGGTGCCGGAACAGCGCTTCGCCGCGTGGATCCGGTTTTCCGAAGGCATGAATGTGCGGCTCGCCTGCCGCCGCGACGCGGTCGATCGATGGTGGCTGTCGGTCACGGGTCTCGCCCGTCGGCGCGGCGGCGCCGATACGTTCTGCGAGTTCGCGAAATGAGGCGCCGGACGGCGCCGGGGAGTTTGCGGTGGTAGCTCTCGACACCCCGATGACGAGCAATCCCCCGTTCGTCACCGACGTGCTCGGCGAGGTCGCGCCCGACGGGCAAGCCATCGGCCTGCGCATCCAGCGCAGCGCGCAGGGTCCGGTCGACCTGTGCCTGCGCACCGAAGACGTGCAACACCTGGTCAGCATTCTCCTGGCGCTGAGTTGCGAGGCCAAGCGCCTGCAGCCGCCGCCGCAATTCGAGGGGCCGCCGGGACGGGCGATGCCGCTGCCGCTGACCGCCATCAATGTCGGCCAGACCGAGGACGACCAGATCTTCCTGTTGCTCGAGGTGGGAACCGCATCGCTGATGTTCGGCCTGCCGCCGGCGACCTTGGGCGAGATCGGGCAGACGCTGCTGGCGCTCAGCGCGCGCACGACGGGCAAGCCCTCCTGAGGCGACGGCCGCCCGGTCTGCGGCCTGCAGACAGGAACCGGCACGTTGCGCGCACCCTCTTTTCAAAGCCGCCGATATATGCGACAAGCGTTGTATCGTTATGGATATAACGTAGCCATGTCGTCTCGCGCTCCGGACATGTTGTCGAGCATCTTTTCGACCGGCCGCCCGCCGGCCGCGCCGGCGTTCGTGCGCGGGCTGATCCCGATGAAGGCGCGCCTGCCCGGCGCCGCGCCCGCATCCGAATTCGTTCCGCCCGCCGCCACCCGGCGCACCGCGATCTGGGACATGCATCCCAGCGTCCATTGCTCGATCATCGGCACCTGCCTTTCCAGCGCGGAATTGCGCCGGCTGATGATCAAGCTCGGCGTCCACGGCGCCGAGAGCGCCGACGATCATGACCTGCACAAGCGGGGCGTGACGGTCGCAGCTCGCGCGCAAGGCGGCGGCAAGCTCATCCAGAAGGCGCTCGATCACCGCCACGAGGCGGCGATCAAGCAGTTCGCAAAGGCCGAGGACGAGGCCGCGCTGCGCGAATTGTGGGGCGCGGCGGTGAGGCGCGGCGACATTCCCGGCGCCTATTGGGCGGTGCTGAGCCATCCGGCGGCGACCGACGCCGTGATGCGGCAGGCGTTCGGCGACGTGCACATGCTGTCCCACATGGTCGGAGCCGCCAACCGCGCCGATATCCGCCGGCTATGCCAGCTCGAGGAGGACAACGCGGCATTGACGGCCAAGCTCGAGCGGCAGCAGCGCCAGCTGCGCGACGGCTTCACTGCGCGCGATGACAAGATCCACTTGCTCAACGAGGCCCTGAGCCGGGCGCTGGCCCAGTCGCCCGCCCACTCGCCCGCCATGGCCGGCCACGAAAGCGACGATTTGCGCGCCGCCAAGGACGCATTGATCGATCTCGACCGGCGGCTGAGCCGCGAGGTCGCCCACCGCAAGCGCCTCGAAAGCCGCCTGGAAGCGGCGACGCTCGCCCAGTCGCAAGCCGAGCGCGCCCGCCAGGATGCGGCGCGGGAATGCGAGGAGCTGCGCCGCGAGCTCGCCCTCGCCGAGGTCGAGATCGGCGGCTGGCTCGGCGAGGCCGCGACCGCCGCGCCCGACCTCGGCGGCGCGCAGGTGCTCTACGTCGGCGGCCGCGCCAACCAGGTGCCGCAGCTCAAGGCCCTGGTGGAACGCGCCGGCGGCGCATTCCTCCACCACGACGGCGGCATCGAGCACAGCATGACGCTGCTGCCGGGCCTGATCAGCCGCGCCGACTGCGCAATGTTCCCGATCGACTGCATCAGCCACGACGCCATGGGCATGGTGAAACGGCAATGCCGGCTCGCGGCCAAGCCGTTCATCCCGCTGCGCACCGCGAGCCTCGCCGGCCTGCTGAGCGGGCTGGCCGCCCTCGACCGGTCGGCAACGCCGGAGACGGCGGCGGGGTGAGGCCTGCCGGCCCGGGCACTTCGAGCCGGCATCCGTTCGCACCGCTAACCCCTCCTCTGTCCTGCCCCGCAAGCGGGGAATTCGAGCCGATCCCCGGGGCGAATGTCGCGACCGCGAATTTTCATTTTCGTGCGGTGCCGTTATCATGGGGCGGCGCAAGTGGCGCCTGACCCGTGGCGCGTGACCCGTGGGGCGTGTATGCGTGAGCGCATGACACCGATCTTCAATGGCCGTGTGCTGGCCCTGGCGCTCGGGCTTGCCGTCTGCGGCTGCTCCGGCGCCGCCCGGCTCGACCAGGACCAGCAACTCGCAACGCCGAGCTCCACGGCGTTGCGGGCCGGCGACTGGATCAAGGTCACGGTCGCCGGGGATGCTTCGCTGAGCGGCGACTTCCAGATCGACCCGACCGGCTCGGTCCTGCTCCCGCTGGCGGGTCCGACCAAGGCGGCCGGCATGACGCCGAGCGAGCTCGCCCAGGCCCTGGCGAAGAGGTATCGCGCCGAATACGTGAAAAATCCCAACGTCACGGTGTCCGGCCCGCGGGGAGGCTAGAACTCGTCCGCCGACAATCGATCAGTTTTGCCCGCTCTCCCGCTTGCGGCCGCTTGCGGAGGTCGGAAGGGTCACGGAGGGGGCAATTCCACGCACGACTCGCTTCGAGAGCCCCCTCCCCAACCCCCCAACCCTCCCCCGCAAGCGGGAGCAAAAAAGCGGCGCGCCGCCCCGGTCAGAGCCCGCCGAGATTGCGGAACTTCTGCACGCGCTTGCCCTGGACCTCGGCGGTGTAGATGTTGCCCTTGCTGTCGATGCCGATGTTGTGGAGGTTGTAGAACTCGCCGAGCTGATGGCCGACGCGGCCGAACGAGCCGACGAGCCCGCCGTCGGCGCGATTGATGACGTGGAACTGGCCGTTGGGGTCGTCGACGACGACGAGATAGGTCTGCGCCGCATCGGGCCACTTGCCGATCGAGCCGATGGTGCCGGGCGCGCTCTCTTTGAGCACCGAAAATTCGCGCACGAAGGTGCCGTCCTTGCGGAACATCTGCATCCGGTTGTGGCTGCGGTCGCACACCAGCACCAGCCCGTCATTGGTGATGGTGATGCAATGCACCGGATTGCCGAACTGTTGCGGCGGCGGGCCGCTCGGGTCCCAGACGACCTTGTCGTCGGTCGGCGGCTTGCCATAGGCGCCCCAGTGGCGCCGGTAGGCCCCGGTCGCGGCGTCGAACACGATGACGCGATGGTTGGCATAGCCGTCGGCGACGAAGATCTCGTTGGTGTCGCGATCGACCGCCATGTCGGCGGGGCGGTTGAGGTGCTCGATGTCGTTGGAGCCGCCGGGCGTGCCGGGCTTGCCCAGCCGCATGACGAACGTGCCGTCGCGGGTGAACTTGTAGATGTGCCCGCCGGCCTCGACATTGTCGCCGACCCAGACGAAATTATTGTGGTCGACGAAGATGCCGTGGCCGTCATTGCCCCACTTGTAACCGGGGCCGTCGCCGCCCCAGCCCTGCACCACCTTGCCGGCCTGGTCGAACTCGATCACCGGCGGCGCCGGCACGCAGCAGATCACATTGGCCGCGGTCGAGGCGCGCTTCTCGCGGGCATCGAGCGAGCTGGGGCGCTGGTTGATCCAGACATGGTCCTGCGCATCGACGGTGATGCCGCCGATGGTGCCGATGATCCAGTTCCCCGGCAGCGTCTGCGGCCACGTCGGGTCGACCAGGAATTTCGGCGGCTCCGCCAGCGCCGGCCGCAACAGCGCGGCGGCGGCGAAGCCGATCAAGGCGATCCGGAATACGATGCGCGGCATAGAGTGCCTCCTGTTCGACTCGTGTGGTGTCGTGTTTCCGACGCTCGAACCCCGTTTCTGTCATCGCCCGGCTCGACCGGGCGATCCAGTAGCCACCGGCCTGCGATTTGGCCACAGCACGAGTTCCGCCGCTGCCACGGGGGTTACCGGATGCCCCGCATCCGCCAACCATGACATGTCCTCTAAAGCCGGCGTAAAAAGCTTAGGTAATAGAGGACATTATCACATATTCAGGTCGCCACAATAAAATAGTTGACGGCACGGTTACACTTGCCGTCAACTGAGCGTATTTGTCATTTGACGGCAAGTGAGGAGCGCCTGATGGCAATCAAGTGCAAGCGGATCATCGACGGCAAGACCTACAATACCGAGACGGCTACCCAGCTTGCCGGTCGTGCTGAAGATGTCGGCCCATATGTGCGCGGCAGCTATCTATTCCAGACACGGTTCGGCGCGTTTTTCACCTACGCATACCGAGAAGCCGGCGACGAAGATGATTTCACAACCATCGAACCTCTCACGTCCGAGGAAGCGCGAGCCTGGATAGAAAAGCACGATAGCTACAACGTCGATCTCATCGAACGATTATTCGGTCAGTTTCCCGAGCAGGCTCAGGCGAGGCCAAATACACCCTGCGAATGCCCGAGAGCCTGCGCGACCGATTGGCAGCGCTGGCGAAGGCCAACAAGCAATCACTCAACGCGTGGATCGTCCGCTGTCTGGAATCCTGCGCTGCGGAGGCCGCCCCCAGGCAGGAAGCGGCGATCAGCGCGACATTCCGCCGATGGGCAATATGGTCGGCAGCAATCGCACCGGTTGGCGGACACGGGGGACTTAACATGACCCCGCCGCATGATTTCGAGTTCCAACTCGGCAGGAATTGCGGCCTGAGAGGTCGCGGCTGGCGAGGACTGTTGGCGCTTGGTTTTTTTCTCGTCACGTGCGTGATGATCGTAACAGGAACCTCTTGGATTACCTTACCGGTCCGGTCGGCCATAGCATATTTTGGTCGGTAATGGTTGATGCACGCGAAGGCGCCGTAGTCGCCAGGCACGAAGCTCGGCGACGGGAAATTGTGGTTTCGGGGAAGATGCATGAAACAGAGGCTCTCCATGTCTACATTCGACGCCAAGACCAAACTAGAGGCGCTTCATAAGCACCTCGGAGCGCTTACCACCTGGACAAACTTGCTCATCGCTGGACACGTCGTAGGCTTGGGTTATTGCCTATTCGTCCTAAAAAGTGATGTGCCGCGGTACATATTGGTGTTTTTATCTGGCTCTTCGGTGTGGGTCTGCTTTTGGCCGGAACGTCTTTCTAGTTCTCACAATTCTGAAGGTTGAGGTCCCTCAGGCAATCATCGCCCAGGAACACCACCCCAGGCCAATTCGGTCCGCCATTATGGCCTGGCTAGGGCATATTGGCATGTGGGGCTCAGCCACTTGCTTTGTGATTGCTCTCGTGGTGTTCATGTATCGCTTTTCGTCTGCGTAGTTGACCAATTGGGAGGTGATGTAACTGAACGAAGTAGGTTACATAAC
>CAWCJX010000090.1:0-16938 GCA_963795865.1 uncultured Alphaproteobacteria bacterium | reverse complement strand
GAACCCGGGCGAGCCGACCAAGCGGGTCTGTCCGGGCCATGCCGGCGGCAACAATTTCTGGCCGTCCACCTACAGCCGCAAGACCGGGCTCCTCTACATTCCCACGCTCTCCAACTGCGAGGACATCTCGATCGACACCGCCAAGCACAGCAAGGAAAAAGGCTGGAACGGTGGCGGTCTTCAAGACGACCGAGCGCGACGAGAGCAACCTCTACCGCCGTCGATCCCGTCAGCGGCGATATCAAGAAGACCGTCCACCTTCGTTATCCCAATTACAGCGGCGCGCTGTCGACCGGCGGCGGCCTCGTCTTCAACGCGCTGCTCGACGGCACCATCGCCGCCTTCGACGACACCACCCTCGACGAGCTGTGGAAGTTCAATGCGGGCTCCGGCTTCCACGCGCCGCCGATGACCTTCGAGGTCAACGGCAGGCAATATGTGGCGATCGCATCGGGGGCGGGTCCGTCGGCGAAGTCGCGGCTCATCAACACGCCGGAGCTCAAGGAGCAGCGCAATGCGACGGTGCTCTATGTGTTCGGGCTGTGAGCTGAGATTTGAATCTGCTCCTTCCCCCTGAAAGGGGGAAGGAGCCCACCGATCAAGCGCTGCACCAAGAGAACAGGCAAGAAGAACAGGGAAGACACCATGGCACGACGCGATCAAACGATCCGCAATGCGCTTCTGGCGGGCTGCATCGCTTCGCCGACGCTGGCGGCCGATGTGACGCCGGAGCGGCTCATCAATGCCGACAAGGAGCCGCAAAACTGGCTGATGAACCACCGCACCTATGACGGCCAGCGCTTCTCGCCGCTCGCCCGCATCAACCGGGACAACGTCAAGAACCTCAAGCTCGCCTACGCGGTGCCGCTTGGCGGCGGCGCCGGCAACGAATTCATCGAGGCGACGCCGCTGGTCGAGGACGGCTTCCTCTACATCACCGATTCCTGGAACGTGCTCTACAAGATCGACGTCCGCTCCGGCGACGTCGGGCGCATCGTCTGGCGCATGGACCCCAAGCAGGATCGCCAGCGCAGCCGCGGCGCCGCGCTCTCCGGCAACCTCGTCATCACGGCCGGCGGCTTCGGCAACTCGCCGCGCATCATCGCGACCGACAAGGAAACCGGCAAGGTGGTGTGGGAGACCTCGTTCTCCGACACGCCGGACGTGACCTTCACGGCGGCGCCGCTCGCCATCAAGGACAAGATCATCATCGGCGCCGCCAACGGCGACCAGGGCGTGCGCGACTGGATGGCCGGCCTCGATGCCAAGACCGGCAAGCGGCTGTGGCTCAAATATACCGTTCCGGCGCCCGGCGAACCGGGCTCGGAGACCTGGAAAGGCAACACCAATGCGTGGCAGACCGGAGGCGGCGCCGTCTGGGTGACCGGCACCTACGATCCGGCCACCAACCAGACCATGTGGGGCACCGGCAATCCGGTGCCGATGTTCGACCCGTTCTACCGGCCGGGCGACAACCTCTTCACCAACAGCGTCATCTCCTACAATCCCGACACCGGCAACATGAACTGGTACTTCCAGTTCACGCCCGGCGACATGTGGGATTACGACGAGGTCGGCACCCACATCCTGATCGACGGCCAGGTCGGCGGACAGCCGCGCAAGCTCATCACGCACTCGGCGCGCAACGGCTTCCTCTACACCATGGAGCGCGACAACGGCCAGATGGTCGCGCCAAGCCCTACATGGAGACGTGAACTGGACCAAGGGCATCGACCAGAAGACCGGCAAGCCGCTCGACTACGATCCCACCAAGGAGATCCAGACCTATGCGGGCGTCGGCAATCTCATGCCGGGCGAGCCGCTCAAGAAGGTCTGTCCGTCGCAGGCCGGCGGCAACAACTACTGGCCGTCATCGTACAGCCCGAAGACGAAGTTCCTCTACATCCCGGCGCTGTCGACCTGCGTCACCATCACGATCGACCGCGAGAAGCACAATGCGCAGCGCGGCTGGAACGGCGGCCTGTTCACCACCGAGGAGCGCTTCGAGAGCAATCTCACCGCCGTCGATCCGCTGACCGGTCGAGATCAAGAAGAACGCGCACCTGCGCTACCCGAACTATTCCGGCACGCTCGCGACCGGCGGCGGGCTCGTGTTCCTCGGCCTCCTCGACGGCACGGTCGCGGCCTATGACGACACCACGCTCGACCAGTTGTGGAAGATCAACGTCGGCTCCGGCTTCTCGGCGCCGCCGATGACCTTCGAGGTCAACGGCAAGCAGTATGTCGCGATCGTGTCGGGGCCGAGCGCGGTGGCCAAGGCCAAGCTGATGAACACGCCGGAACTCAAGGACCAGCGCAACGCCCCGGTGCTGTACGTGTTCGGGCTGTGAGATCATGCTTCCCCGCTCCGCGCAAGCGGGGCGAGGTGCCGGCTGGCGCGAATTCGAATGCCCTTCGCGATAGCCAGGGCGGTTGATGACAACGAGTAAATCCGAAATGGGGAGGACCTATGCCAGCGCAACACGCATTCTTGCGGAGCCTCCTGCTCACGAGCAGTGCCTTCTTCGGGGCATCTCGCCACCAGCGCCTTCGCGGCCGAGGTGACGCCGGACCGGCTCGCTCAATGCCGACAAGGAGCCGCAGAACTGGCTGATGAACCACCGCACCTATGACGGCCAGCGGTTCTCGCCGCTCGACCGCATCAACAAGGACAACGTCAAGAACCTCAAGCTCGCCTATGCGGTGCCGCTCGGCGGCGGCGCCGGCAACGAGTTCACGAGGCGACGCCGCTCGTCGAGGACGGCTTCCTCTACGTCACCGATTCCTGGGGCGTGCTCTACAAGATCGACGGCACGTCCGGCGACGTCGGCCGCATCGTCTGGCGCATGGATCCCGAAGCAGGAGCGCCAGCAGCGCAATCGCGGCGCCGCGCTGTGGGGCAACCTCGTCATCACCGGCGCCGGCATCGCGCCGCCGCGCATCATCGCGACCGACAAGGAGACCGGCAAGGTCGTGTGGGAGACCACGTTCACCGACACGCCGGACGTGACGTTCACGGCGGCGCCGCTCGCCATCAAGGACAAGATCATCGTCGGCGCGGCCAGCGGCGACCACGGCGTGCGCGACTGGATCGGCGCGGCTCGATGCCGCGACCGGCAAGCGGCTGTGGCGCAAATACACCATTCCGGCGCCCGGCGAGCCCGGCAGCGAGACCTGGAAGGACAAGAACAACGCCTGGCAGACCGGCGGCGGCGCCGTCTGGGTCACCGGCACCTACGATCCCGACACCAACCAGACCATCTGGGGCACCGGCAATCCGGTGCCGATGTTCGATCCGACCTACCGGCCGGGCGACAATCTCTACACCAACAGCGCGATCTCCTGGGATCCCGACACCGGCAAGATGAACTGGTACTTCCAGTTCACGCCCGGCGACATGTGGGACTACGACGAGGTCGGCACCCACATCCTGATCGACGGCGATGGTCGCCGGCCAGCCGCGCAAGCTCATCACCCATTCGGCGCGCAACGGCTTCCTCTACACGATGGAGCGCAGCAACGGCCAGATCGTGCTGCGCCAAGCCCTATATGGACATCAACTGGACCAAGGGCATCGACCAGAAGACCGGCAAGCCGCTCGACTACGATCCCGGCAAGGACATCCAGACCTATTCCGGCGTCGCCAATCTCACGCCCGGACGAGCCGCTCAAGAAGGTCTGTCCCGTCGCAGGCCGGCGGCAACAATTACTGGCCGTCGTCCTACAGCCCGCAAGACCAAGCTCCTCTACATCCCGGCGCTGTCCAACTGCGTCGACCGTCACCATCGACACGCGAGAAGCACAGCAAGGAGAGCGGCTGGAACGGCGGCGCTGTGCCAGACCGCCGAGCGCTACGAGAGCAACCTCACCGCCGTCGATCCGCTGACCGGCGAGATCAAGAAGAACGTGCACCTGCGCTATCCCGAACTACAGCGGCACGCTCGCGACCGGCGGCGGGCTCGTGTTCATCGCGCTGCTCGACGGCACCGTCGCGGCCTACGACGACACCACGCTCGACGAGCTGTGGAAGATCAACGTCGGCTCGGGCTTCTCGGCGCCGCCGATGACCTTCGAGGTCAACGGCAAGCAGTATGTCGCGATCGTGTCGGGGCCGAGCCCGGCCGCGAGACGCAGGCTCGTCAACACGCCGGAGCTCAAGGAGCAGCGCAACGCGACTGGTGCTCTACGTGTTCGGGCTGTGAGCCGAAAATCGCACAAAGGCGGATCGCCGCGCAGCGGCCGCCGCCTCGATGAACGAAAATCCAACGGGAGGACACCATGGCAAAGCCCAATCTTTCGCTCCACGCGACGCTGCTCGCCGGCAGCATGCTGGCCGCATCGCCCGTGTCGGCGGCCGACGTGACGCCGCAACGGCTGCTCAATCCCGACAAGGAGCCGCAGAACTGGCTGATGAACCACCGCACTTATGACGGCCAGCGCTTCTCGCCGCTCGCGCGCATCAACAAGGACAACGTCAAGAACCTGAAACTCGCCTATGCGGTGCCGCTCGCCGGCACGCCAGGCGGCGAATTCATCGAGGCGACGCCGCTCGCCGAGGACGGCTTCCTCTACATCACCGATTCCTGGAGCGTGCTCTACAAGATCGACGCCTCCGCCGGGCGACGTCGGCCGCATCGTCTGGCGCATGGATCCCAAGCAGGAGCGGCAGGTCGCCAATCGCGGCGCCGCCCTCTGGGGCAACCTCGTCATCTCGCCCGCGAGCGCGCCGGCCCGCATCATCGCGACCGACAAGAGCTACCGGCAAGGTGGTGTGGGAATCCAACGTATCCGACGCCGACCGCGTCACCATCACCGGCGCGCCGCTCGCCATCAAGGACAAGATCGTCATCGGCGCCTCCGGCGGCGACGGCGGCGCCCGCGACTGGGTGGCGGCGCTCGACGCCGCGACCGGCAAGCTGCTGTGGCGCAAGTACACCATTCCCGCGCCGGGCGAGCCGGGCAGCGAAACCTGGAAGGACAAGAACAACGCCTGGCAGACCGGCGGCGGCGCCGTGTGGGTGACCGGCACCTATGATCCCGACACCAACCAGACCCTGTGGGGCGTCGGCAACCCGGTGCCGATGATGGATGCCCGCGCGCGGCCGGGCGACAATCTCTTCACCAACAGCGTCATCTCGTGGGATCCCGACAACGGCAAGATGAACTGGTACTTCCAGTACACCCCCGGCGACATGTGGGATTACGACGAGGTCGGCACCCATATCCTGTTCGAGCGCACCGTCGACGGGCAGCCGCGCAAGCTCGTCACCCATTCCGCCCGCAACGGCTTCGTCTACACCATGGAACGTGCCAACGGCGTCATGGTCGGCGCCAAGCCCTACGTGGACAACGTCAACTGGACGGCCGGGCATCGACCAGAAGACCGGCAAGCCGGTCGACTACGATCCCGGCAAGGACGTGCAGACCTATTCGGGCCTCGCCGATCCGACCTCCGCCAATCCGATCAAGAAGGTCTGTCCCAATCGCACCGGCGGCAACAACTACTTCCCGTCCGCCTACAGTCCGCAGACCCAGCTGCTCTACATTCCCGCCACCACGGCCTGCGAACTGGTGACCAACGACAAGACCATCGCCGCCCAGCGGAACGAAGGCTGGTTCGTGCGAACCGGCGGCGGCTACAAGATCGACGGCCGCTACGAAAGCACCCTGACGGCGGTCGATCCGGTGACCCTCGCGATCAAGAAGAACGTGCACCTGCCCTATCCGAACTACTCCGGCGCGCTCGCGACCGCCGGCGGGCTGGTATTCGTCGCGCTCATGGACGGCACCATCGCGGCCTTCGACGACACCACGCTCGACCAGCTGTGGGAGGTCAATGTCGGCTCCGGCTTCGCCGCGCCGCCGATGACCTTCGAGGTCAACGGCAAGCAGTATCTGGCGATCGCGTCGGGGCCGAGCCCGACCTCGCGCACGAAGCTCCTGGCCACGCCCGGAACTCAAGGACCAGCGCAGCGCGACCGTGCTCTACGTGTTCGGCCTGTAGGCGGAGAATCCGCGGCACCCGCCGCGGCGACGACATCACGGCGGGCCGCTTCGCAGCGGTCCGCCGTCTCGATGAACGAGAGCAAAGGAAGAAGACATCATGACCAGCCGCATTCGATCCTCGCGCGCCGCGCTGCTCGCCGGCAGCGTGCTGATGGCCTGGCCGGCGCTCGCGGCCGAGGTGACGCCGCAGCGCCTCCTCAATCCCGACAAGGAGCCGCAGAACTGGCTGATGAACCACCGCAGCTATGACGGCCAGCGCTTCTCTCCCCTCGACCGGATCAACAAGGGCAACGCCAAGAGCCTGAAACTCGTCTATGCGGTCGCGCTCGGCGGGACTGCGGGCAACGAATCCAACGAGGCGACCGCGCTCGCCGAAGACGGCTTCCTCTACATCACCGATTCCTGGGGCGTGCTCTACAAGATCGACGGCACCTCGGGCGACGCCGGCCGGATCGTCTGGCGCATGGATCCCAAGCAGGAGAGGCAGGCGGTCAACCGCGGCGCCGCATTCTGGGGCAATTACGTGATCTCGGCCGCGAACTCGCCGGCCCGCATGATCGCCACCGACAAGGCCACCGGCAAGATCGTCTGGGAGACCAACATCGCCTTCGACGTGCCGCAGGTGCAGATCACCGGCGCGCCGCTCGCGATCAAGGACAAGATCATCGTCGGCGCGGCCGGCGGCGATCGCGGCATCCGCGACTGGATCGCCGGCCTCGACGCCGCGACCGGCAAGGTGTTGTGGCGCAAATTCACCGTGCCGGCGCCGGGCGAGCCCGGCAGCGAAACCTGGAAGGGCAACACCAATGCCTGGCAGACCGGCGGCGGCGCCATGTGGGTCACCGGCACCTACGACCCCGACACCAACCAGACGCTATGGGGCGTGGGCAACCCGGTGCCGCAGCTCGATGCGCGGGTCCGGCCGGGCGACAATCTCTTCACCAACAGCGTCGTCTCCTGGGATCCCGACAGCGGCCGGATGAACTGGTACTTCCAGTACACCCCCGGCGACATGTGGGATTACGACGAGGTCGGCACCCACATCCTGTTCGATCGCGTGATCGACGGGCAGGCCCGCAAGCTCGTCACCCATTCGGCGCGCAACGGCTTCGTCTACACCATGGAGCGCGCCAACGGCGCCATGGTCGGCGCCAAGCCCTATACCGACGTCAACTGGACGGCCGGCATCGACCAGAAGACCGGCAAGCCCCTCGACTACGATCCCAACAAGGACGTGCAGACCTATTCGGGCCTCGCCAATCCGACCGCGGACGCCCCGGTCAAGAAGGTTTGCCCCAATCGCAACGGCGGCAATAATTACTACCCGTCATCCTACAGTCCCAAGACCCAGCTGCTCTACATTCCCGCCATGACGGCATGCGAGTTCGTGTCCATCGACAAGGACAAGCCGAAGACGGAAAAAGGCTGGATCCCGCGCTCGGGCGGCTCCTTCAAGGTCGAGGATCGCTATGAGAGCAACCTGACCGCCGTCGACCCGGCGACCCTCGAGATCAAGAAGAGCGTGCACATGCGCTACCCCAATTATGCGGGCGCGCTCAGCACCGCCGGCGGGCTCGTCTTCATCGCCCTCATGGACGGAACCGTCGCCGCCTACGACGACGCCACCCTCGACGAATTGTGGAAGTTCAACGTCGGCACCGGCTTTGCCGCGCCGCCGATGAGTTTCGAGGTCGGCGGCAGGCAATATGTGGCGATCGCGTCGGGGCCGAGCGGGCCGGCCAAGGCGAAAATCCGCAACACGCCCGAGCTCAACGACCAGCGCAGCGCAACGATGCTCTACGTGTTCGGCTTGTGAGCCGCGCCGCATCTGGCTTTCGGCATGGTCGTTCCGGGGCGCGTGCGCAGCAGGCGAACCCGGAATCCAGGCGGCGCTGGTGGCGGCAGGGGGCCGGGATTCGAATCATCCCGATGGCATCCCGGCCACCGATCACGGACGTCTCGATGAACTTCAAGTGATCAAGCTCGAGAGCGCTATCCGATCGAACCCGAACGATGGCGCTCCAGGCCCCGGCCCGTCACTTGCCGGGCTGGGCGCTGTTCGCCTGCCACTTCGCCGACAGCGCCGCGCGGGGAATCTCCTGCCCGCGCAGATACACCTTGCTGATCCGGCGCGTATTGGCGATGTCGTCGAGGGGATTGGCGTCGAGCACCAGGAAGTCGGCGCTCTTTCCCGGCCCCACCATGCCGAGATCGTCGAGGCCGAGGATCCCGGCCGCGGTATGGGTTCCGGCCATGATCGCCTGCATCGGCGTCAGCCCGGCCCTGGTCACCAGAAGCTCGAGCTCGACATGGGAGCCGAGGCCGAAGAATTCGCCGCCGGAGACGCCGCCGGTGTCGGTGCCGAGGCTGACCCGCACGCCGGCGGCGTACAGCTTCGCGATGTTGCGCAGGTTGGTCGCCGCGAACTCGCGGGCGCGCTGCACCGCCTTCGGGTCCGCATTCGGGTCGGGAGAGAGCTGCCCGGCGAGTTGCTTGATGTCTTCGGCCCCGAACGCCTGGCGCAGCACCGGATCGTCGACCCAGGCCGGCTTGCCGGCATAGAGCGCGCGGCGCTCGCCCCACAGCGTCGCCACGAAGAACACGTCGGGGCGCTGCTTGAGGAGCGCGATGAGCTCGTCGTCGACGTCCTTGTCGCGCACCATGTGGGCAAAGCCGTCGATGCCGGCGCGCACGAGCGCCTTGACGTCGTCGAGGGCGAAGACATGCGCCATCACCCGCAGATTGTTCTTGTGGGCCTCGTCGATGATGGCGCGGTAGAGGTTGGGCGTGAGCTTTTCCACCGTGCCG
The DNA here is from genome assembly GCA_963795865.1 of uncultured Alphaproteobacteria bacterium. Lineage (GTDB taxonomy): Bacteria > Pseudomonadota > Alphaproteobacteria > Rhizobiales > Xanthobacteraceae > JAJPKK01. The sequence continues at coordinate 8,124 of CAWCJX010000090.1, read as the reverse complement.
TTGCGGTCGTCGACCCAGATCTTGACCATGTCGGCCTTGTGGGCGGCGAGTTCGCGGACATCGCGGCGCGCCTCCTCCTCGGTGGTGACGCCATAGGCGCTGTCGCGCATGGCCCCGCCGGGACCGGCATTGGGCATGCCGAAGCCGCTGCCGGCCGTGAGATAGCGCGCGCCTGAGCGCGCTTCGGCACGCACCCGGTAAGGCAGGTCGCCGCGCCCGGTGCCGGTCTCCAGGACCGCGGCGACGCCGTAGAAGGCGTAGCGGTCGAGCATGTCGAGCAGGTTCGCGCGGGTGTAGTTGTCGGCGGTAAAGCTGGTGCCGGTGCGATAGCCCATATGCACGTGGACGTCGACCAGCGCAGGCATCACCGTCTTGCCGGCGAGGTCGACACGCACCGCGCCCGGCGGCGACCGGCAACTCGCCGCGCCGGCCCACCCCGGTGATGCGGTCATTGGCGACGATGAATGCCGAGTTTTCGATGACGCCGCCGTCGCCGGTGAGCAGGCGGGCGCCCTCGAAGACCGTCACGGTCGGGGTCTGGGCTCTCAGCGCAACCGGAGCGGCGGACAGCGCCAACGCTGTTGCGGCGAGTGCGGCGAACGAACTCCAACGACTGCGGTGCATGTCGAAACTCCCAGAACTGTGACGGATTATCTCCCGTCTTCGGCTATCGTAGTCACACATCTCAGTCGACCACCATTTCATTCGGCCGGCGCCTCTTCTCCCTCGCCCCGCAATCGAAATCGGCTGTTGCCGATTTCGATGGCCGAAAACGCGGAGGGATCGGCTCGCTATTTCAGCACGTCGCTGGCTTCGGCGGCGGCCACCAGGGCCTTTTCGTCGGCCGCCAGCAGGAAGCCTTCGCCGACCGCCTTGCGGGCAGCGAGCTGGACCGCGGCGACATAGCCGGCATGGCTGCCGTAGCGCTCCTCAAGCGAGGGGCGCGGGTCTTCGGCGGCGACGCGCTCGGCCTTGGTCTTGGCGAACGGAATCATGCCGCCGGCAAAGTTGCACTCCTTGCCCTTGTAGAACCCGCCCGCCGTGATGTTCCAGCCGAGATAGGTGCCGAGCGGCGCATCGCGCAGCACCACCGGCACGCCGCCCATCTCGTTGCCGTCGGCATCGACGCGCGGCACCTTCAGCCGGATGACGTGCTTGATGCGCGGCGGCACCACGGTCGGGACGCCGGAGCCGTCGATCGGATCGACGCCGGGGCCGAAATCGTAGTCGATGGCGGGATTGATGAGGCCGGTCGGCGCGTTCGGCGGCAGGCCCGGAAGCGACGGGAATCCCATCGCTTCCGCCGTGGCGTCGACGAGATCGCCGGACTTGAGGGTGGGATAGCGGCTCGGCGGCGGCGCCACGTCCTTCATCACCCAGTTGCGGAAATGGACGCGCAGCGCATTGACCGTCTCGGTATGCGGCACCGGGTTGCCGGGCAGCGCACCCTTGCCCCATTCGATGCCGGGACAGGATGGCGCCGCCGCCGCAGCGGTGCTGAAGCCGCCGCGGCCGCCGCCATGCTGGGTGCTGGGAATGTAATAGCGCCGCACATTGTCCGGCAGCGGCAGGTCGGTATCGCCGCTCATGCCGACCCATTCCGGTGTGAGCTTGAGGCCCCATACCTCCGCGGCGCCGAAATGCTCGACGATCTTCGGGCAGGTATTGCTCGCATTGCAGCGGTCGAGAATGCCGGCGGACGGCAGGCCGCGGACCGGATCGGGCGCGTCGCCCCACCATTGCGGGCCTTCGCTGCCGGCCTCGTAGAGCCGCAGCACGCCGTCGGGGGTGGCGAAGCGCATGTTGAGGGGAAGCCGCCGGCCGGCGATGATCGGCCACGCGCCGTCATAGACCTGCCGTCCCGCCTCGTCCTGGTTGAAGCCGAAATGGATCAGGCCGCGCACGTAATTGCCGGATTGCGAGACGCCGCGGGTGATCGCCCAGGACGCCGCGCCGGCGACCGGATTGGGCGTCCCGGCGTCGTCCTGGGCGGCATATTTGAAAAACGAGCCGACGTCGCGGAAGGCGGCAAATCCGATCCCCAGCACCAGAGGGTCCTTTGCCGTGAACACCAGCTGGTAGAGCAGGTTGGGGTCGAAGCCGTTCTTTAGGCAGACCTGGGTCGGATCGGGCGTGCCCGGAAACGGGTTGTCCGGGCCGCATTTGGCGAAAGCCCAGTCGCCGGGCGCGATCTCGCCTGTCGCGCCGATCACCCCGTCGATCGTCTCGGACGCATGGGTGGTAAGGGTCGCCTCCTTGGTATCGAGGCTGGCCGGCTTATACGGCATCGGGTTGTTGTATACGATCATCGGATGCGAATTCTTGCCGGATGCGTTGGTGATGCGCACCATCACCCGGCCGGTAATCGCGGAACCGTCGGCATTCTTTGCGACGGGCACGACGACGTAGTCGTTGTTGGGGCCGGGCGCCGTCGAGCCCGCGCCGTCGCCCTGCCAGCCGCTGGAAAGGCCGATGTCGCCGGTCGCCCGTTCCGCGGGCACGATGGTGAGGCGGCCGCCGCGGTTCGGCACGTCGTGCCACATCAGGCGGCTCGCCTTGGACATGTCGACCGGCTTCACCAGCTGGAAGGTCGCGGTGTACTCGACCATCCCCTTGGCGTTGCGCGGCGCGAGCCTGATGTCCTGGATCACCGCGTTCTTGGGATCGTTGGGATCGAGTTCGCCGAAAGCGCGGCCGGCCAGCGTCTCGTACTGGCCCGCCGTGCCGAAGCTCGCGCCGTCGAAGGCGGGCGAGACCTTTTCTCGACCACGATCCTGGTCACCCGCGCCTGCGCGTCCGACGCCAGAATGGCGAGCAGGCTCGCCGCCGCGATGCCGACCGCCGGCGCTGTGGCCCGGCGCTGTTTGCGTGATCTCGTCATGTGCTTCTCCCGAACGTTGTTTGAAACCGAGGTGATAGGCGAGGCCCGATGAGCCGCCGAGACGTTCCGCGTGGCGCGCTCACATTTTGCGCGCCCAGACATTGGGCGCTCACACATTGAGCCAGTCGAGCGACGTCTCGTTTTCGATGTGCTGGAGCCGGTCGAACAGCGCCTCCGTGGTGCCGCGATCGAGCCGCTGGGTCAGCATCATGAATTTTTCCTTGAGCTCCGGCTGCGCCAGCGGGCGCTCCGGCGTGCCCTTGAAGCTCGCCACCTTGCGCGAGAACTCGCGCCCGTCCTTGAGCTTGACGGTGACCGTGGCGGTGAGATCGCGGCGGTCCTGGCCGGGGGCGACCGGCATCCTGATGCGCGACGACATGTCGAGGATGGCGCGGTCGTGCACCGCGCGATTCGTCGAACGAGCGCGGGTCGACCGGATTGCGATAGAGCGCCAGCGCGACGCTGAAGGGGATGCTGTACTGGGCGAGCATCAGGTCGCCGGGCGCCGCGATGTTGTTGGTCGTCGCCATCCGGTCGTTGCCGAGCGACATCGATCGAGGCGACGTCGGCGGCGGTGAACTTGTGCTCGTTGCGCAGGTCGAGGATCGCCTCCACCGGATTGTGCGCGGTGATGTGGCAGGCATAGCGCTTGAGCATGATGTCGAGGGTGAAATAGGTGCGTGCCGAGATCGCGGGTGAGCTCGGCGACGTCCCAGTCGTTGCAGAACACGCGCAGGAAGCCGGCTTCGCCTTCGAGCACGCTGGTCGGCCCGGTGAAGCCCTCGGCGGCGAGGCTCGCGGCGAGAATTCCGCTCTCGGCGGCGCGCCCCATGTGCAGGCGCTTCACCATCGCGCCGTTGCCGGCATGGGCGAATTCGAGCAGGCCCGAGGAGCACGAGCCGGCGATGCCGAGCGCATTCGCCATCTTCGCCGGCGTCGAAGTTCATCAGCCGGCCGACCGCCGTCGCGGCGGCGAACGGACCGGTGGTGCCGGGCGCATGGAAGCCGCGCGCCTCGTTCGAATGCTTGGTGGCGTGGCCGATCCGCAGCGCGGCCTCGGTGCCGGCGACAAAGGCGGTGAGGAGCTCGCGGCCGGAGAGCCCGCGATCCTGCGCGACGGCCAGCGCCGCGCGTGAACACGGTCGCGCCGGGATGCACGCCGGAATCGGGCTTGGTCAGGTTGTCGAGCTCGAAGGCGTGGGTCATGGCGCCGTTCGACAGCGCCGCGGCGCCGGGATGCACGGGCGCGCCGCCGGTGCCGAGGATGTAGCTCTTGCCGGCCGGGCTGTTCGGCCGCGCATAGGCGATGATCATCTGGCTCCACGGCAGCTCGCCGCCGAAGACGATCGCCGCCACCGTATCGGCCATGGTGTCCTTGGCGCGCTGGACCACCGCAGGAGGCAGATCCTCGAACTTCACCGCGGCGGCATAGGCCGCGAGCCGTTCGGTCTCGTGATTGGTCTCGTGATGCGCCTGCGCGGCCTCCTCGGCGCTCGCCGCGGCCACACCACGGTTGCCGCCGCTCCGCCGATCAGGGCCGGGCAGCGCGCCGCCCGCGACCGCCACCTGCTTGAGAAAGGTGCGGCGGCCCAAACCTTCGTGTCCCGAGCCTTCATGCTCTGTCATGGAAGTCCTCCCAAAGCGCGTCTTCAACGATCGGCTTTGGCTGAGTGTAGATCATGTTCCGCTCTCATGAAATCGTCATGGCCGGGCTTGTCCCGGCCACCCCGATCGTATGGCACGGCCGTGCCGGCATGATCGGGGTCGCCGGGACAAGCCCGGCGATGACGCGTGACGTATGGACGCGCTTCCCCGCAGCAATGCCCTAAAGACGGCTTATCCCTTTGGAGGCGGCGCCGCACCGGGCGGCGGCGGGGCGATATCGGCGTCGCTGATCACCATGCCGGACATCGGCTCGACCCAGGTGAGGTGGCTGACCACCTTCTTCACGCCGGGCACGTTCTCGGCGAAGACCCGGATCGCCTCGCCCTGGGAGCCTTCCAGGATGGTGCCCCACAATTCGACGACGCCGTCCTTGACGGTGGCGTCGATCAGCGCCGACCGGCACCCAGGTCTGCTTCTCGAACTCGGCGAGCAATTGCTTGCGGATCGCCGCATCGGTCTGTGCCGGAGCGGGGACCTCGCGGCCGACGGCCGCGAGCGCCCGCATGAGGTTCGCGCGGCTCACGATGCCGACGAGCTGCGTGCCGCGCATCACCGGCAGCCGCTTGACGCGACGGTGCTCCATCTGGTGGACGACCTCGGCAAGCGGCGTGTCCTCGGCGATGGTGACGAGATCGCGCGTCATCACCTCGCCGACCTTGCGCGCATGGGTCTCGACATATTCCTCGGCGAGACGGCCGGGCCCGACCAGGAATTCGAGCCAGCGCGGCCGCTTGCGCGCGGTCCCGGTCTCGGCGCGTCGCAGGAAATCCCCTTCCGTCACCATGCCGACGAGGGCGCCCGAGGAATCGATCACCGGCAGGCCGCTGATGTGATTCTTGGTCATCAGGTCGATCGCCGCGAGCACGGTGGCGTCGGGCGAGATCGTGATGACGCGTGCGGTCATGATGTCGCCGGCCTTCATGGCAGTCTCCTTGATCGATCGCATCCTGTGGCGGCCAGTCCGGCCGTTCCGATCGTTGCGCCGATCCGCACGGCCGGGTCAAGCCCGATGAGCGACGGGCAGATGCGCGGCCGCGTCATCGACGCACGATGCGCATTCAGAACGAGCCGAACGCCGATCCCAGCACGATCACGACGACGAGCGCGATGAGCGCGCCGACGATGCCGACCATGACGATGTCGAAATAGCTCTCGCGGTGGGTCGTCCCGCACACCGCGAGCAGCGTCACCACCGCGCCGTTGTGGGGAAGGCTGTCGAGCGTGCCCGATGCGATCACCGCGACGCGGTGCAGCAGCGAGGGATCGATCCCGTGCTCCTGCGCCAGCGCGAGATAGGTGCTGCCGAGCGAATCGAGCGCGATGGTCAGCCCGCCGGAGGCGGAGCCGGTGAGCGCCGCGAGCACGTTGGTCGCCGCCGCGAGCGAGACCAGCGGCCCGCCGCCGATGCAGAGCACCCAGTCGCGCACCACCGCGAAGGCCGGCATCGCCGCGACCACCGCGCCGAAGCCGACGAGGCTCGCGACGCTCAGTGCCGGCAGCACCGAGGCGTTCGCCGCCGGCGTCCATGGTCGCGCGCAACGACGGCAGCCGCGACCAGTTGATCGCGATCACCGTCACGATCGCGGCGGCGAGCGCGATCACCACCGCCCACACGCCGCCGACGGCGGACAGCGACGTCCCACCCCAGCGCTCCTCCGCGAGAAAGGACGAGTCGAGGCGCGGCAGCACGACGAACGACATCACGAAATTGACGAGCACGACGACGATCAGCGGCAGCACTGCGAGGCCGACCGGCGGTGCCGTCGTCCCGTGCACGCCGTGCGGAATCTCGGCCGGGTCGAACTCGTGCGCGGTGGTGGCGCGGTCGCGCAGCGCCTGATCGTCTGCGACGTTGTCCATCGCGGCGGGCTCGCCGGGCCCGAACGGCTCGCCGGCGCGCCGGGCCGCCGCCTCGGCGCGGCCGAGCCACCACAGGCCGAAGCCGAGCATCACCGCCGAGGCGATGATGCCGAGCCCGGGCGCGGCGAACGGCGTCGTGCCGAAGAACGGCATCGGAATCGCGTTCTGGATCGCCGGCGTGCCCGGCAGCGCCGACATCGTGAAGGTCGAGGTGCCGAGCGCGATCGCCGCCGGCATCAGCCGGCGCGGAATGGCGGCGGCACGGAACAGCGCCTGCGCCATCGGCGCCAGCACGAAGAAGGCGACGAACAGGCTCACGCCGCCATAGGTGACGAGCGCACCGGCGAGCACCACGGCCAGAATGGCGCGGCGTTCGCCGAGCCGGCGTGTCATGAATTCGGCGATCGCGGTCACCGAGCCGCTGTCGTCCATGAGCTTGCCGAACAGCGCGCCGAGCAGGAACAGCGGGAAGAACTGGGCAAGGAAGTTTGCGGTGCCGCCCATGAAGGTCTGGGTCCAGTGGGCGAGCAGCGGCTCGCCGGCGAACAGCGCAGCGACAAGCGCCGCGGCCGGCGCCAGCAGCAGCACGCTCCAGCCGCGGAACGCGAGCCCGAGGAGCAGCAACAGTCCGAGCGCGATGCCGAGAAGGCCCATGGCGTCAGACGCCCGCGAGCAGCGCGTCGAGGTCGAAGGAGGAGCCGCAGCCGAGGTCCGCGCCATGCGTGAAGAAACTCCTCGCCCGCCTTTCGCCCTTCGTCGCGCAGCATGGTCAGAAACGCCCACTCGGCATTGAGCTTCGAGGAATAGCCGAGGTCGGCCATCGCCTTGTTGGGCACGATGTGAATGCGCATCTTGGCCCACTTCGCGCCTTCGCTGTCGCCGGGCGCCGCCACCTGGCGCAGCAGCGCGATCATGCGCAGCTCCTTGACCAGCACCGCGTTGAACGACACCTCGTTGAGACGGTCGAGGATGTCGCGCGCCGAGCGCGGCACGCCCGGCCGCTCGACCGGATTGATCGGGATGAGCATCGTATCGCTCGACGCGCATTCGCGCACCAACGGCGTCATGGTCGGATTGCCCGAATAGCCGCCGTCCCAATAGGGCTCGCCGTCGATCTCGACCGCCTGGAACATGGTCGGCAGGCAGGCCGAGGCGAGCAGCACGTCGGGCGTGAGCTCGGCGTTGCGGAACACGCGGCCGCGCCCGGTGCGCACATTGGTCGCGGTGACGAACAGCTTGATCGGGCTTCGCGACACGCGCTCGAAATCGACGCATTCGGCCAAGAACGTCGCAGAGCGGATTGGTCCCGAGCGGATTGAGATCGTAGGGCGAGAACAGGCGCGACATCATGTCCATGGCGATGAAGATCGGCGACTGGTCGAGCGTCCAGCGGCCGAGCAGGATGTCGAGCGGGCCGCGCCGGAACGGGCTGAACCGCGCCGACGTGCGAGACGCCGCCGCCAGAACGCTTCGAGCGCCGCGCGCGCGCCCTGCGGCCCGCCATCGGTGTAGCCGTCGGCGAGCACCGCGGCATTCATGGCGCCGGCCGAGGTGCCGGAAATGCCGTCGATCTGGAGCCGCGGCTCCTCGAGCAGCCGGTCGAGCACGCCCCAGGTGAAGGCGCCATGCGAGCCGCCGCCCTGCAGCGCCAGGTCGACCAGGCACATCGGCGGCGATTTTGGGCGTGGCAGGCGAGGTCGGCATCGGCTTCTCCGGAT
>CAWCJX010000089.1:0-64191 GCA_963795865.1 uncultured Alphaproteobacteria bacterium | reverse complement strand
GTGACACCCGCCGCCAGCTTAGGACAGCACCGTGCTGGCCCGGGCAGTACCTGGGGGGGGCGCTGGCCCTTTTTGGCGGGCCATCCCAGGTGGGGGTGGGTGCTGGGTTTAAGGGCTAGTGTTTTGACATCAGCAGTGGCCAGTCTTGTCGGGTTCCATGCGTTGCTTATCTGCAACTTATCGACCGGATCAATCGGTGATGTTTTTTTGATCCTGACAAAATTGTCATCTTCTATAAAATTAATTCGCGGCACTTCCGTCACGCTTCCCCGACGAAAGGGCCCTGTTACCGGACCCCAGCCGTACCTTCCCGTTCGGCTGGGGTTTCCATTTGGTTGGCGGTCTCGTTGTTCCGCATCCGGCCATATGTTGCCAGATTTGGACAGACGCGCCAGCAATCCGCGAAAGCATGGTAGCGCGGTGGGGGCAGCTTCAGGCCGATCTACAAGGACAAAGAGACGGCCATCGAATTGCGAAAAATGAGAGGCCCCAGCCGCGGAATCTCGGCTGGGGCCTAGTGCTTCCGTCACCTGCCGGGTATTGCGACGAACGCGATGTGATTTCTGACAAATCCATGCTGCGTTGCGAAGACCAAAGAATCGGCATGCCGATCTTTCGTGCTGATCTGTTGCAGATGGACCACAATGGGTCATTCGGATCGATTCAAAACGGACCATTGCCGCCAAAATGGGCCAGTCCCGGGACCGGGCTCAGCCAAACCAGCCAAGGCGGCCAAACGGAAACCCCAGCCGAACGGGAAGGCACGGCTGGGGTCCCGGTAACAGGGCCCTTTCGTCGGGGAAGCGTGACGGAGGTGCCGCCACAGGAACTTACAACCACACACATTCAGAAAAGATGACAAAAAAGTTATGCACCGATCTTTTCGGCATGGTGTTGCAACTCTACAATCCAGGTCCCAGCCAATGCCCAATCAGTCACTCGGACTGAAAACCGGCCAGCCACGATGCACTCGGAGGCGGCTGGGGCGGTGCACTCGTGGTTGGGGCTTTTGATGGGCGGCCTCGTCGCCCGCGCCGCGGTCTCGACGCTGCGCCCGCAACGGTTCGGCAATCGTCCGGGCGGGAAGCGGCCCGGATCGAAAGCAGGGGTACCCCTCGATCCGGGCCCTCCCCACACTTCCCCGCCGGAATGCTGTCACGAAAGCAGTCCCCTCGCAGCTGTGATTCTTGACAGCTTTGCGACGATCGCGACCGGATCGATCCGGCGGCCCAAGCGCAGGGATGCGCATGGCGGCACCGGTTGCGAGGCCAGCACGGATTCGTTTACGGTCGGCGGCGGCCTTGGCCCCATCGCGCCAGTGCGCATCGTCGGCTGCGCATCGTCGGCATCGCGCCGGCGCGAACGGCCGGCCCGGAGCGACATGATCGCAGCGCCTGATTCGGAGAACGGCGTGATCCAGTTCGAGAATGTGGGATTGCGATACGGGCTCGGCCCGGAAATCCTGCGCGACCTGAGCTTCAAGATCACGCCCCATTCGTTCCAGTTCCTCAGCGGGCCGTCGGGGGCAGGCAAGACCTCGCTGCTGCGCCTGCTGTTCCTTTCGATGCGGCCGACGCGCGGGCTGATCACCCTGTTCGACCACGACACCGCGACGCTCAGCAAGGATTCGCTCGCGGTTCTGCGCCGCCGCATCGGCATCGTGTTCCAGGACTTCCGCCTGCTCGATCACCTCACCACGTTCGACAATGTCGCCCTGCCGCTGAAGGTGCTCGGCCGCAACGAGGCGACCTATTACGACGAAGTGACGGAGCTCTTGGGCTGGGTCGGCCTCGGCGATCGCATGTGGTCGCTGCCGCCGGTGCTTTCGGGCGGCGAGAAGCAGCGCGCCGCCATCGCCCGCGCGGTGATCGCGAGGCCGCAGGTCCTGCTCGCCGACGAGCCGACCGGAAACGTCGATCCGGCGCTGGCGCAGCGGCTGCTGCGGCTGTTCATCGAGCTCAACAAATCCGGCACCTCGGTCGTCATCGCGACCCATGATATCGCCTTGATGGACCAGTACGATGCCCGTCGCCTGGTGCTCCATGACGGTCGCATTCATGTCTATGATTGAGCAGGCCGTCGGCGGCCTGCGCCAGCGCCTCGGCCTGCTGCGCCGCGACGGCGGCCAGCGCGAGCATGCGCGCGGCGAGGCCACGATCGTCCCCAAGGATTCGATCGCCGGCAACGCGCTCGCCGCGGTGGTCGCGATCATGACGTTTCTCGCCGCGGTGACCAGCGGCGGCGTCGCGATGGTGATCGGCACGGCCTCCGAATGGCAGTCCGACATCGCCCGCGAGATCACGATCCAGGTCCGCCCCACCGCGGACAACGACCTCGATGCGCAGGTCCTCAAGGCGGAAGGTCTCGCCCGCGCCACCCCCGGCGTCGCGGAGGTCCGCACCTACAGCAAATCGGAGTCCGACAAGCTGCTGGAGCCGTGGCTGGGCGGCCTCTCGCTCGACGAACTGCCGGTGCCGCGCATGATCGCCGTCCGCGTCGCCGCGGGCGCGCAGGCTCGACATCCCGGCGCTGCGCCAGACGCTCACCGCCCAGGTCGCCGGCGCCAGCCTCGACGACCACCGCGGCTGGATCGACCGCATGCGCCGCATGGCGGCGGCCGCCGTGGCCTTGGGCTTCGGAATTTTCGCGCTGGTGCTGGCGGCGACGGTGCTCTCGGTGGCCTTCGCCACCCGCGGCGCGATGGCGAGCAACCGGCCCATCGTCGAGGTGCTGCACTTCGTCGGCGCCAAGGAAGCCTATATCGCGGGCCAGTTCCAGCGCCACTTCCTCGCCCTCGGCCTCAAGGGCGGAGCGATCGGCGGCATCGCGGCCATGGCCTTCCTGTCGCTCGCCGGGCCGATCAGCGACCTGTTCGTCGGCACTGCGGGAGAGGCCCAGGCGACCGCCCTGTTCGGCGCCTTCTCCATCGGGACGCTGGGCTACGCCATGGTCGTGGGCGAGGTGATCCTGATCGCGGTCATTACCGCGGTCACCTCCCGCCAGGTCGTGATTCACACTTTGAGAACCATTTATTGATGGTAACATGCCATCCAAGCGCCAAATTCCCCATTATACTGGCGCTTCGCTGATGGTTCCTCATGACGGTCGAGCACGACTTATTTCCGCCAACCGGCGCGGTCCCGCGACGTGAGCGGACGTTCCGCGCTCCGGTTCGGCTGCGCCGGCTGTGGCAGGTCGCCATGGCCGCGTGCTGGCTGGCGATGGCGCTGCTCGGCGGCGGCTTTCTCTGGTTCGCCTTCCACATCGCCAGCGAAGAGGTGCGCCTCGACCGGACCGCCGACGGCATCGTCGCGCTGACCGGCGGCGCGTCGCGGGTCGACGATGCGGTCGACCTGCTGGCGGCGGCGCGCGGCCGGCGGCTGCTGATCAGCGGGGTCGACCCCCGCACCAACGCCGCCGACCTGATGCGCCGCGTGCCCGACCACCGCCGCTGGTTCGACTGCTGCATCGATCTCGATTACAGCGCCGTCAACACCATCGGCAATGCCGTCGAGACCCGGCGCTGGGCGCTCGACCATGGCTTCCGCTCGCTCATCGTGGTCACCTCGAGCTATCACATGCCGCGCGCCATGCTCGAGCTTGCCCACCAATTGCCGGGCGTCACGCTGATCCCCTACCCGGTGGTGACCCAGCAGCGCCGCGCCGCGCCGTGGTGGTCGCATCCGGCCAACGTGAAAGTCCTCGCGTTGGAGTACTTCAAATACATCGTGGCGAGCGCACGGATCGGGCTCGATGCGCCGCCGGGCGCGACGACGGTCGCGGCCTCGCACGGTCGAGCCAGGATTTGATCCGCTCGTCCCAGTGGTCCGCCCCCGACATTCGGTTCCCAAATGTCGGGACAAGTCGGCCCACTCGCCTGTAGAAGGCGTGGGAACACCCATCCGGACCGATCGAAGCCATCGGTCCGCGCCGCACCACCAACCACGGACCTCCGACGTGATCCTGCTCCGCTCGATCCTGTTCAATCTGCTGTTCTATCTGAACCTCGTCGCCCACCTCCTGCTCGCCGTGCCGACGCTGGTGATGCCGTATTGGTGCGTCGTCGCGGTGGCCAAGCTGTGGGGCCGCACCAATCTGTGGCTGCTGCGCCATGTCTGCGGGCTCGACGTCGAATGGCGCGGCCTCGAAAAGATCCCGCCCGGCGGAATCATCGTCGCGGCCAAGCATCAATCGGCGTGGGAGACGTTTGCGCTGCTCACGCTGCTCGGCGATCCCGTCTTCATCCTCAAGCGCGAGCTGATGTGGATACCGGTATTCGGCTGGTGCCTGCGGAAGGCCGGGATGATCCCGGTCGATCGCGGCGCCGGCCGAGCGGCGCTGGCCGCGATGACGGCGCGGGCCCGCGCCGCGCTCGCCGCCGGCCGCCAGATCATCATCTTTCCCGAAGGCACACGGCGCCCGGCCGGCGCGGCGCCGAAATACAAGTTCGGGGTCGCCTTCCTCTACGCCGACTGCGGGGCGCCCTGCGTTCCGATCGCGCTCAATTCCGGCCTGTTCTGGCCGCGCCGCCGGTTCCTGCGCTTTCCCGGCACAGATCTGCGTGGAGGTGCTCGATCCGATCCCGCCCGGCCGCGACCGCAACGCGTTCTTCGCCGAGCTCGAGCACAGGCTCGAAGCCGCCACGGCGCGGCTCGTCGCGGAGGGACTGCGCGATCTCGGCGAGGCCGGACGCGCCCGCTTCGAAGCGGCGCAGAGCCGGGCCTGACCCTGCCGGGCCTGACCCCTGCAACAAGTCGCACTTGACCCGTCCCGGCGTCTGGGCGCCAATGTCGGGCCGCCATGCGCGACGGCGCGGCGCAGTGTTATACGTCGCCGATGTTCGACGCGATCGTCGCCCGCTTGCGGCATTCCGATGTCGATTATCGGCTGCTGATTCCGTTGCTGGCGAGCAGCGCTGCCGTCCAGGCGGTCACGGCGATCATGCGCGTGACCACCAGCTACCGCATCCTCGAGCTCGGCCTGCCGGTGGTGTGGCTGGGTATCGTATCGGCGACCTATGCCGTCCTGCCGGTGTTCCTGGCGGTCTGGCTCGGCCGCTTCGTCGACCGCGGCCATGACGCGCTGGCGACCTGGATCGGCTCCGCGGTGATGGCCATCGCCTGCGCCGGGCTGTGGGCATCGGGCAGCTCGACGGCGAGCCTGCTCGTGTCCAATGCCTTGCTGGGCGTCGGCCAGCTGTTTGCGGTCATCAGCCAGCAGATGCTGTGCGTGCGGTGCTCGCGGCTGCGCAGCCGGGAATCGGTGTTCGGCAATTACATGGTGGCGGGCGCGGTCGGACAGGGCATCGGCCCCCTGATCGTCGGCTGGGCGGGCGGCAACGCCACCGTGCCGCCGACCCAGCTCCTGTTTGCGATAGGATTTTTCGCCTCGATCGTCGCGCTCGCCTGCGCGGTGGCGATCCGGCCGAGCCGGCGGCGCGGCAAGCCGCCGGGCGGCAAGGAGGTCACGCCGCTGCGCCAGCTGCTGCGGACGCCCGGGCTCGCCGCGACAATGGTCGCCAGCGTGATCGCCGTGACCGCGGGCGACCTCATCGTCATCTACCTGCCTCTGCTCGGCGCCGAGCGCAGCATCGACGTGAACGCCATCGGCGGCCTGTTGACGACGCGGGCGGCGGCGTCGATGGCGGCACGCCTCATCTATGTCAGGCTGATCGCCGCATGCGGCCGCGTCGCGCTGATGGTCGCGAGCCTGGTGCTGGGAGGCGTGGCATACGCCGCGCTCGCCGTCCCGATGCCGGTCGCCGCGCTCTATGCGGCGACCGCGATGACCGGATTTGGCATCGGCATCGCCACCACGATCACCATCACCAGCGTGGTGGCGCTGACCGCGGCCGGCGCCCGCGGCACCGCCAATTCGCTGCGGGTAACCGGCAACCGCATTGCCCAGGCGGCGATGCCGTTCGCAGCCAGCCTGGTCGCGGCGGCCACCGGCGCCGGCGGCATTTTCGTCATCATCGCGGTCAGCCTGCTGGCCTCCAGCGCCGCGGTCTATGCGAGCCGGCCGCAAAAATAGCGGCGGTGCGCGGGCGTGCAGGCCGGCCGGAGCGCCCCGATGATGGTCCGGCCCGCCATCAAAAATGCACGTCGGCGCCCCGGACCGATCACGAAATGGGCTCAGCGGCTTGGTCCGTTACGCGTGCCGGGGTTCGTGCGCAGGCCGTGGGCACGCGCGCGGGCGGTGGGGAGAGTGTCATGTATCGTGCGTCAACCCTTTTCGTTCTCGCCAGCCTTACATTCGCGAGCTTCGCCATCGGGGGCGCACTCGCCGCGCCGGCGTCGGCGGCGCCGCTGCGCCCGGGCGAATTGGCGACCACCGAGGCGGTGCTGCGCTGGATCAACGTTTATCCGGCGAGGCGCGACCTCGCCCATGTGCCCCTCGCAGTGCGCGCGATGAGCCAGCTCGGCGCGCTGAGGGATCCGGAAAATTCCGCCGTCTATGTCGGCTTCATCGCCGGCATCATCGGGGCCAATCCGGGCAAGGCCGACGAGCTGATCGGAAAGATGCTGCCGCTGCCGCCCGAGGATGATTGGGCGATCGTGCGCGGCATCGCCTATTCGGGCGCGACCGGATGGAAGGACATGCTCAACCGCCTCGCCGACCGGCTGCCGGCCCGCCGGCTGATGATCGAGAAATACGTCAGCGGCAAGCTGCCGACGCTCGACGATGTGGCTTATGGCAGCGGCCCGACCGCCATGGACAAGTTCAAGAACTTCATCACCTTCAGCAAGCCGCCACCGGTGGTGAAGCTCGATCCGGGCCCGGAAGTGCTGGACACGCTGTGGGGCTATTATTTCGCCACCGGCTCCTACGGGCCGATCGCCCGCATCCTGCGGATGCTGCCATGGTCGAAGGACCGCGACGACAGCGAGCGCCTGACCGTGGGCAACATGGCGAAATACACCCTCGCCAGCAACGCCGCGCGCGACGCCGATCTGCTCGCCATGCTCAAGCGCGGGGCGGACCGCCAGCCCGAAGACGTGCGGCCGATCCTCCAGGAGGTCATCGAAGCCGCCGAGACCATGGAAATCGCCCAGATCCGCAAGGCCGCGCTCGCCTCGATCGATGACCTGAAGCGCAAGGGTCCCGGCTACAAGCGCGACATCTCGACCTGGGGACAGATCGGGCAAGGCGCCGTGGCGCTCGGCTGCATCGCCGCCGCGGCGGCCGGGCAGGTCGAGATCGGGATCCCCTGCGTGGTCGGCGGAGCGCTGGGCTCGGCGGCGTTGAACTACTGGGGCAAGGATTGACCGGACGCCTTGACGGGAGGGGGCCGTTCTCATTTTTTGAAAAACAACCCCATGCAAAGTAGAATCCCCGCCGACGGGCGCTTGACCATTGCGGTCCGGCTTCGGGGCGGCCGCCTGTCAAAAGCGCGGCGCTCCGTCCGGTGATGACACCGATCTTTTCAGCTCGGCGCCCGCGACCAGAACGAGCCTCTTGCATTGTTCGGCTAAAACCCGTACAATAGTCTCTAAGAGAGAGGCTTCCTGATGCCCCAGGACCGAATCCGCACCGCCCGCATCGAGGCGCGCATCGCGCCCGAGGCGCTGGCGATCGTGAAACGCGCCGCCGAAATCCAAGGCCGTAGCGTCAGCGACTTTGTCGTTGCCGCCGCCCAGGAAGCGGCCAACCGCGCCATCGAGGAGACGCAAATCATCCGGCTCTCGATCGAGGATCAGCGCGCGTTTGCGGAGGCGATCATCAATCCTGCGGAACCGACGCCGGCCTTGCGCCGCGCGTTTCGGCGTCACCGTGAGTTGATCCAAGAGTTCGCGGTGAGCGATGCCTTTGTCATCGAGCCGCTTGGCGCTCATGATCGCTCAGCCTTTGCTTGCGGCATAGCTACACTCGACCGCTATCTGCGGGAACAGGCTTCCCAGGATGTAAAGCGGCTGATGGCGAGTTGCTTTGTCGCCGTGGATACAGCGACGAACACGATTGCTGGCTACTACACGGTGGCGGCGACAAGCGTTCACGCCAAAGATCTACCGCCTGACATTCTGAAACGTCTGCCGCGGTACCCGCTGTTGCTGGCCGCGCTGGTTGGCCGGCTTGCTGTCGACGAACGCTTTCATCGCAAGGGGCTCGGCAGCACCCTGCTTGCCGACGCGGCGCTGCGCGTCATCAAAGGCGACGTGAAGGCGTTTGCACTCATCGTCGATGCCAAGGACGAAAATGCGATTGCCTTTTATCAGCACCACGGATTTCAGGCGTTTGCCAGCCGTCCGTACTCTCTGTTTCTGCCGCTCGGCACCGTCAAGAAGGGAGCCGCGTCATGACGGGTTCGCCACACCCCATGCAAAGTAGAATCCCGCCAGCGGGCGGTTCTTATCTGCCCGCTTAATATGTGATAATGTCCTCTCCACCACACAATGGCTTAGGGCCGGGATCAATTAAATCAAAGCCAGTAGGCC
Source organism: uncultured Alphaproteobacteria bacterium (assembly GCA_963795865.1). GTDB lineage: Bacteria > Pseudomonadota > Alphaproteobacteria > Rhizobiales > Xanthobacteraceae > JAJPKK01. The sequence goes on along the minus strand of CAWCJX010000089.1, from coordinate 55,756 downwards.
AACATGGCAACGAAACATAGGGCGGAGAGAAAGTTTTGCGCGAGCTTGTCGTAACGTGTGGCGATGCGCCGCCAATCCTTGAGGCGGCAGAAGCAGCGCTCGATGACATTGCGTCCTTTGTAGGCTTCCTTGTCGTAGCGAATGCGCTTCTTGCGATTGGATTTGCCGGGGATGACCGTCTTGATTCCGCGTTCCTTGAGAAAGGAGCGAAACGCATCGGTGTCATATCCCTTGTCGGCGACCAGCTCGGTGATGCCGGGGATCAAGCTCACGCAGGTTTCCGCGACCACGCAATCTGCGGTATTGCCCGGCGTCAGGACGAAGGCCCATGGACGGCACTCTTCATCGACAATCGCATGAACTTTGCTGTTCCGACCGCCTTTGGTGACGCCGATCGCCTGCGTCTCGGCCCCCCTTTTCCGCCGCTGGCGCAGCGATGGATTTTCACATGGCTGCTGTCGAGCGCCATGCAGCCGGGCGTGTCGGGCGCTCCGGCGACCGCAGCGAACAGCTTCTGCCAAATGCCCCGTTCGCTCCAGCGCGCGAAGCGGTTGTAAATCGTCTTGTCCGGCCCGTACTCGCTCGGACAATCCTTCCAACGACAGCCACTGCGCTGCACGTGCATGATGCCGCTCAGAATCCGCCGATCATCGTCTCGCTCAGGCCCAGGCTGGTTGGTCGGCAAATGTGGCTCGATTTTCGCCCACTGTTCATCGCTGAACCAAAACAGGCTCGCGTTCATCGGTTGGCCTCCAATCGGTTGACCAACCCGTTGAATCAACACATGGTTAATTAGGTCTTAACCCGAGAGGAGTGGGAGGATCCCGGAGGCAGTGTCGTGACCCGATTTCCGCTTTTAGAGCACGGCCAGCATGCGCCTCGGGTGGACTTATGTCGGCTGCGGCTGACCGCATCGCTGCAGCTGCTCTTGGAGTTCCGCCCATTGATGGGGGTGTTCGCTCGCGGATATTCTTGCCGTGGCGCCTCGCACGAATCTCCTCGGCGCGGCGAGCGGACTGGGCGGCATCTTTGGTGATCGACAGGTGGACAGGTCGAGAAGAGCCGCCCCCAATGTCCGGCAGGACCGAGCCAGTACTGAAAGGCGCTCTGGCAACTCACCTCGAACGACAATTCTACGTGGCGGATTGCATCTCGATGTCGTCGACCGATCGGACCTCGTCCGAACGGATGTTCGAAGATCGATATAGGTGCACCCGAGATTATGCTGCACTATGCCCCGACGTCGGGACCTCCCGGCTGCAGAAAGAGCGAACGCCGAGAGTCGGAAGCCAAGATTCTCGCAAGTTGGTCCCGGTAACCTGAATCAGATTTCGCCATCTGGCGGTCGGAATAAGCGTCTTGCAAGATCAAGCCGCGGCCCTGTGGCGAACGTCTCGGGCAGGAACTCTTCCGAGCAGCGGGCGCGTACATCTTTGTAGTACCATGTGCGTCCGCCAGATGCGACGCAATCGGCTTCTCTCTCGAACGTCGAATTCGACAGTCGCCAGCTCGACGCCGCCGAGCGCGGTCTTCGTCGGGGACGATTCTCCGGGTGCGCGTCTCGATCGAGATGCGAAGATTCTTCTTGAAGGCGGTTCTCGCTTCGTAAAGCGCTTCGGCGCTCTTGTATCGGTATCCGTAGTGGCGGAGCAGCGTGGCGCATTCGTGCCGATTGTCCGCCTGAGCCCGACGTCAACTCGGAGAAATAGCGCGATGATCGCTGAAATGGCCTGCGGCCGTGGAACCTCGCCGATCACGTAGCGTGGTGCTGCCTCGCGCAATCCGTAGTTCCGCCTGTTCTTCAGAGCTACGATGGTGCTCAACTGAGCCGCCAACCGCCTCGGCGTCTCGCAGGAGGTTGTCGGTCGTTCGAAGTCGCCTTCACCTAGGGCAGCATCGGCGGCAATCGACCAGCTTCCAGAAATCCGGCCCTCGGCCCCTTCCGGGGCCAATTTCTCGAAGCGCTTCCGTATCTCTCGAAATTCCTCGACCTTCGCCATCAACAAGGCTTCGAGTCCCTCTTCCGTGGCTTCCGGCACGTCGGCCCCCGAGGTGCCGCCAGTTTCTCCAGCAGGCGTGCCGGAAGCCCCGATGCGGCGGGGTGGCAGGCCGCGTGCTCTTCCCGCGAGATGTCGAGCGCGACGAGAAGCATCAACGGTCCTTGCCTGCGGGTTCGCGACACCGGTTTGCATTTCTCCGAGATGCGCGCCTTTGTCAGCTCGGACTCCTCGGCGAGACCGTCCTGCGAAGGTCCTCGATGCGACGCTCTTCCCGGACCAGCGTCCGACAGAATCTCCGAACGGGTCGATCTCCGTAACTTTCGATGGCCTCCGCAACGGTTCGGGAACGCACGCGGGCTGGAGAGAGCAGATTTCGGACGTGCACAGCAAACCACGACGAAGTGGGCCGAGTCTAACCGTAGGACCCAAAACATGAGGAGAGCTCGAAGATTGTTATATCTGAGTGCCGCGATAGTCACGCTCGCCAGGCATTCCGGCTCAATCCAATGGCGGCCGCACCGCCGACGGCGGGCGACGAAACCAGGCTCTGGCCGGTCTCCGCAGGGCTGACACGCAAACCAGATGTCGCGGTCGCCGCTGGCGGCGGCGCTTTCTTCCGAACAGATCGCGCTACCAATGTGGCGGCACTCTGGAATTCGTTGCGGAGGACGATCTTCCATGACTGGAATCCGCTTCGATCATGAACTATCCGATCGTCCGACCGGTCGATGAGCAACGGCTACCTCCGTTTCCCGACGAGCAACTGGAAGATGATCCGTCTGTCTTCTTCCACGGTACGGCAGCGGCGAACCTTGAATCGATCGTGAGCGATGCGGTTCCAAGAATCGCAGCGCACTGGAGTCGGTGTCCTTCGCCAGAACGAGCGCACTGGCGTCGAAGTACGCCTGTTCGGCGCGATCGGCGGCGTCGCCAGAGGGGTGCTGATCGTGGTCGACATAAGTCGGTCGAAAAACCCGAGATCACCGAGCGAAGCGTTCGGCATCCACGCTCACGTTCGACCCGCAGCCGGAAGTGATCGGCTATCTGCATCGTGCCGGCAGACGACGTATTCGTCGATCCGTGGATCGGCGGCGTCGAACCGTCGCCCCATCTCACGCATGATAACGTCCTTTCTCATGCGTGAGGCAGGTCCCGGCCGCCGCAGAAACAGTCCGTTAGTTGAGTTGAGTGGCGATGGCGGCAGCACCCAGTTACCGGACGCGGCCGGGCAGCCGTTGTTCTGACAAGCCATTGAGATCATGATCGTTTTTGCGATCGAAACCGCCTATATTTATGCCATCGTGGAAACATGATTATCGGTCGCAAGGAGGCCACATCGAACTCACACCAGACGCTGCCCAATGGGTGCAGGCCTTGCCGCCGGCCGCTTCCCGACGGCTGAGGATGCTATTCGCCACGCCATCAATCAGGCGAAGCTTGTCGAGCTGCGTGCCGAGCTTGCAGCGGCCGAGGCCGAGGGCGGCAGCTTCACGACGGACGACGTGCGCCGTTAGGCGCGCGATCACCTCGATAGTCTCAAACAGACGCCCACGCCGTAGGTGCCGCGCCTCGTTTACCGGGCCGCCGCTCGCCGCGCCATAGCCGAGATTGCCGCCTATATCGAGCGCGAGAGCAAGAGCCGCGCGATCGCCGACGACTTCATCGACACGCTCACGGACCACTGTGAGCACAGCGCCATGCTGCCCGGCCAGATGGGGCGCCCACGCCCCGAACTCGGCCGGCCAACGCCACGACCAAATCAGAAGCCGCTGAACAACAGGTCGAGCGCGGCGATGATGTGGTCGCGCTCGTTCGCGAGCGAGCCGCATGGGCCGCCCAGCACGCTCTTGCGCACGGTGACGATTTCCTGCGCCATCAGCGTGAAGGCCCTTTCGTCGACGCTCACACGGGGATTGAGGCGCTCGGCATACTTGCCGCCGCTGTCCGCCGTCTCGAGCGGCGCCACCACGACGGTATCGAGGCTGCGCGACAGGACATCGTTCTGCAGGGCGACCAGGAACGGCTGGCGCTCGCGGCTGCGCGGGAATGGATTCGCGAACAGGTCGAACTGTTTCATCGCCGGCTACAGCAGGCCGGCATCGTCGGCCAACAGGCCATGCTCGGCGACCCGGCGATTGTACTGCGCAATCGCCTCCTGATTGTCCTGCAGCCACTGCTTTTCGAGCTCGGTCCGCACCAGGCTGCGCAGCCGCCGCTCCAACGTCTCCGACATGTTTATGCGCATGCGGCGCGCATGGTCGAGCAATTCCGCATCGACGAACAGGTTGACGGCGCGCTTCCTTGCCGGCCGGTCGCTCATCATGGCGGTGGCCTCCAGTTCATGCGCAAGACTAATGCGCATGACAGGCCTTGGCAAGGGGGCGACAGCGGGGCGACAGCGGGCCGCGGGTCGCGGTTGCATTTTGCCGGCATTGAAGGGACGATCGACCATGACGGGTACGCTGAGCCCCCATCACCGAACAATTGCTGCACGTAGCGGCGCGATCACCGGAGGGCTCACCCCGTTTGCGGCGACGACGTCCATGGCCCGGACCGACGGCGGCCGATCTCGGTCTACTTGCGATCTCGGTCTACTTGATCGTGCTCGCCGTCATTATGTTCAACTCCACGATGGCCGCGCCCGAGACGGCCGGCAAGGAGTTGAAGTGACGGGGGCCGTCTGGACGACGCCGCCGTGCCGAACCTTCGGCGGCGACGCCGTTCATCTCACGCGACGACCTCGACGATCCCCATCATGCCCTTGTCCTCATGGTCGACGGCGTGACAGTGGTAGACGAAGCGCCCGACGATCTCCGGATCGGTGAAGGGGATGATCACCTTCAATATGCCCGGCCCATCGTCCGTCGCCGGCGGGATCGAGAAGGTGTCGCGCAGGCTGTCTTCATCCTGCCGGATGCCGTTGACCTCGGTCACCAGGAACGCGGTCTGGTGGATGTGAAAGCTGTGAAATTGCTGGTCGGTATTGACGACGGTCCACTCCTCGGTGGCGCCCAGTTTCACCGTCTGGTCGACGCGGTCATCGTCCATGACCCGCCCATCGATCATGAACACGCTGCGGTCCTCGGTTCGCGAATATTCCAGGCGTCGGCGGCGGGAGATCGGTGCTGGCCCGCACCTCGTCGATCCATCGCGGGCGGTCGTTGCGCGCAAGCAGAACCTGGGTTTCGGCGTCCGGCGATCGCGGCGATCCCGTCGACACGATGGTCGCAATCTGCTGCGCCGGAAACGGCTCCCGCCACGCCATGTTCTTGAACAGCTTCGTTCCCATGGCGTACTCGCCGGCCGGCGGTCCGATCGCGATCGCATCGATCCGCTGACCGGGGCCAATCAGGAACTCGCTCGACTTGCGCGGCCGCGACAACGGATGACCATCCGTCGCGACGACATAGAGCGGCATCCCCTCGATTTCGAACGGGAAGAAGAACGAGGCGCCGATGTGTGCGATCCGCCAGAACTGCATCTCCCCCGGCCCGATCTCGACCACCGGATTGAGTTGGCCATTGACCGAGATGACTTCGCGGCCGCCGCCGGGCTCGGCATGCTTGATCAGGAAGAACCGCTCCGGCAGATCCTTCAGGATCGGAAACAGCGTTTCGGAGCCGTCCACCACGAGGCCGCCGGACATGCCGCCGAGCATCTGCTTGTTGACGAAGCCGTGGTCATGCGGGTGATACCAGAACAAGCCCGGCCCCTGCCGGCCTGCCGCGGGAATGGTCACCTCGTATTCGAACTCACGACCCGGACGCACCTGGATGAAAACATTGTCGCTCCTGCCGACGCGGTGACACGTTCATGCCGTGGAAATGCAGGTTCGTGGGACCGTCGGTCAGGTTGTTCCTGAGCCTGATCCGCATGATGTCGCCGAGGCGGACCCTAAGCAGCGGCAGGCAGGTAGGAGTCGTTGTAGAGAAACCCGGGGAATTCGATTTCGCCGAGATGCATTCGGTCCTGGGCGGCCGTGAGGGTGGCGTTGAGCACGCCGTCCCGGCTACGAATTTCCGGCGGCTCGGACCAATGGCTCCCGTGCCGCGTTCGCCCGGTCGGAGCGCAGCAAGGCGATCCCCGACCCCAGCAGCCCGGCGCCCAGCCCCCGCGTGGACGCGGCGGCGAGGCCTGCGTGCCCTGCCGCCCTCAGGAACGACCGCCGGTCATGGTGTCGCGGATCGGAGTCCGGGGCCGCAGCGGCGTTGCAGTCGCGCCGTCCATTCCCGGTTTGCTCGGAATTCATCGATGCGGCCCGATTTTTCTGCTGCGAGCCGCAAACATAGCGGCGGCGGACCGCAGGTTCAACTTATCGCTGTCCGGGGTGCTCGCGTGTTTAGTCGAGTAAAGATTCGCTCTTCGTTTCCGTCGCGAACAGCGTGGCGATGAACGTAATCGAGGCAAACAGGATCAACATCATCGACACCCCCGCGGTACCGCCCAGATAACCGGCCAACGCCGTCGCGATGATGGGCGAGAGCCCTCCTCCCAAGGCCGCGGAGAGCTGGAAACCGAATGATGCGCCGCTGTAGCGCACGCGTGCGCCGAACAGCTCGGGAAAATAGGCCGACTTCAGTGCGAACATCGCCCCATGACCGAAGCTCAGAGCCACAACCACGGTCAGGATGACGATCTGCGGGTCCTTGGTGCTCAGGAGCCAAAACAGCGGGAAGGCGAAACAGACCGTGAAAATGGTGCCGAGAAAAAAGAAGATGCGCCGCCCGATATGGTCCGACAGCCAGCCGAACAGGGGAATTGCAAACACCTCGACCAATGCGGCGACAGAGATCGCGTTCAAGATCAGCGCTCGCGGCAGATTGAGCTGGCCAGTCGCATACACCACGATGAAAATCGTGAGGATATAGAACCAGGACACCTCCGAAAGTTTCAGCCCCACGGCCACCAGAAAGCTGCGCGGATTCTCGACAATAGCCTCGACGACGGGATTGTTCGAGAGCGCGCCGCGGCGCTTGATCTCCTCGAATACCGGCGTCTCCGGCACGCGCGCGCGCACGAACCAACCGAGGCCGAGAAGCACGATGCTGAGCAGGAAGGGAATGCGCCATCCCCATGACATGAAGTTTTCTTCCGTGATCATCGTCACCAGGGCGAACACGCCCGACGACATCACCAGCCCCAGCGGGCCACCGATCTGCACCAGGCTGCCGAACAGGCCACGTCGGCCGGATGGTGCGTGCTCGATCACCATCAGGGATGCGCCGCCCCATTCGCCGCCGAGGCCGATGCCCTGGATGAAGCGCAAGGTGACCAGGAGAATCGGGGCCCAGACTCCGATCTGCTGGTAGGTCGGCAGGCACCCGACGGCGAATGTTCCCACCGCCATGATCACCATTGTGATCATCAGCATGATCTTGCGGCCAAGCCGATCGCCGAAATGTCCGAAGATCGCCCCGCCGATCGGACGCGCGATGAACCCCACCGAAAAGGTTGCGAGCGAAGCCAGCGTCCCGGCCAAGGGATCGATGTTGGGAAAAAACAGGGTGTTGAAGACCAGCGCCGCCGCGATGCCGTAGATGAAGAAATCGTACCATTCGACGATGGTGCCGACCGAACTGGCAAAGACAACCGTCGCCATGCCGCCTTTCGGCACGGTCGCAGCATCGCGAATTGCCAGGTGAACGCTCATGCCATGCCCCCGTCGCGGGATTCTCATCGGCCGGTCGTGGACCGATCGCCGTGGAGTGTCGGCGGTTTATTGGCCACTTGACCATCGTGTGTGCCGCGTGTGTCGAAGCGCCTCGACATCCGGGCCAAACGGGACCTACACGATCACGCCCCGGACATCGAAATCGTAACAGTTATCGTTGAGGGTGTCCTAATGCGAATCCGATTGCCGATGGTAGTACGCCTCTGAACCGGCCAGAGGGGTGAGGTTCGAAGAGCGGCGGGCGGCAGCCGATTAACCCGTCGCCGCAAACGACGTGGTGTCCTCCCTGCTGGGACCCGGCCGCGACCGTATCTTCCGCCGGACCCGGTATCTATCCGGAGCGGACCGCGATAGGCTCCCCTGAACCAATCGAAGGGAGCCGGGCATGCGGCGGCGCGAATTCATCACCGGGCTTGGCGGCGCGGCAGCCGCGTGGCCGCTGGCGGCGCGCGCGCAGCAACCGAAGGTGCCGGTGGTCGGGCTGCTCGGCGGCGTTTCATTCGAAGGGCCGTACGCCGTTTCCGTTGCCGCGATCCGACAGGGCCTGCAGGAAGCCGGCTTCGTCGAAGGGCAAAACCTGGCCATCGAATACCGCAACGCGGACGGCCGCTACGAGCGATTGCCGGAACTCGCGACCGATCTTATTCGAAGGCAGGTGGCGGTGATCGTCGCCATCGGAGCTTCGACGCCGGCCCTGGCCGCCACGGCAGCCACCTCGGCTGTTCCGATCGTATTTGCGATGGGATCGGATGCAGTCGAAGTCAGAATGGTCAACAGCCTCAACAGCACAGAAGCCGACCTGACGGGCATGAGCCTCGCCGCCGCGGGACTCGCATCCAAGCGCCTGGAATTGCTGCTCGAACTGAGGCCAGGCGCAAGTTTGGTCGGCTATCTCGACAACTCACGCTTGTCGGAGAGCTTCGAAACCAATGTAGGCAACCTGACGACAGCTGCGCGCATCATGGGGCGAGAGCTCGTTGTTTTCGATGCCGCTACCGAGCAGGAGATCGAGACGGCGTTTACCGCCATGGCGCTAAACCGCGTTCGCGTGCTCGTCGTCAGTCCCGATGCCTTTCTGGTCACCCGGCAGGAACAGATCATTGCGCTGGCGGCGCAGAGCGCCGTGCCTACCATCTACGCCACGCGCGGGGCTGTCGTGCATGGTGGCTTGATGAGCTACGGAGTCCTCACCAACCTCACCACCGACATGTATCGGGTGGCCGGCGTCTATGCGGGACGCATTCTCAACGGCGCCACCCCGGAGGAGTCGCCGGCCCTGCTTCCCAGAAGTCTCGAATTGGTCATCAACAACAAGACCGCCAAGGCGCTTCGCATCGCGGTGCCGCGACGGCTGCTAAGTCGCGCCGACGCGATCATCGAGTAAAACCTCGTCGCAATGAGATCATCGTCGGACCCACCGTGCCGATCCTCGCGCTATCGAATCGGGCGACAAGTACCGAGTTCAAGTCGGGCGCCGCGTCGCGGTCGCCGCCGCCACCAAGAAGCCGGTCTTCGTCAGGTCATCGCGGCCCGGATCGACGCAGGCGTCGGCCCGGGCCGCGTTCGTTCAGAATGAAGAAGTGCAGAACTCCGTCGTCGCTGGTGCGGCGCGCCATGAGAACGATTGTCCGAGCCGCCTACCCTCCGGTGCCGCCGACCGTGATCCGCTCCATCCGCAGGGTCGGCTGGCCGACGCCGACCGGCACGCCCTGGCCGTTCTTGCCGCAGGTGCCGATGCCGTGGTCGAGCGCGAGGTCGTTGCCGATCATGGTGATGCGGTTGAGGTCGGTCGGGCCGTTGCCGATCAGCATCGCGCCCTTGACCGGCGCGCCGACCTTGCCGTTCTCGATCCGGTAGGCCTCGGTGCACTGGAACACGTATTTGCCCGAGGTGATGTCGACCTGGCCGCCGCCGAAGCTCACGGCATAGATGCCGTTCTTGACCGAGGCGAGGATCTCGGCCGGGTCGCGGCCGCCGGCGAGCATGTAGGTGTTGGTCATGCGCGGCATCGGGACGTGGCCGTAGCTTTCGCGGCGGCCGTTGCCGGTCGGGCGCATCTTCATCAGCCGCGCGTTCTGGCGGTCCTGCATGTAGCCGACGAGGACGCCGTCCTCGATCAGCACGGTGCGGTTGGTGGGGGTGCCTTCGTCGTCGATCGAGAGCGAGCCGCGGCGCGACGCCATGGTGCCGTCATCGACCACGGTCACGCCCTTGGCCGCCACCTGGTGCGCCCATCAGGCCGGCAAAGGCCGAGGTCTTCTTGCGGTTGAAGTCGCCCTCGAGGCCGTGGCCCACCGCCTCGTGCAGCATGACGCCGGGCCAGCCGGGGCCGAGCACCACGTCCATCTCGCCGGCGGGCGCCGGCACCGCGGCGAGATTGACCAGCGCCTGGCGCACCGCGTCGTCGACCGCGCCGCGCCACGCCGCCGGCCTCGACGAAGCGCTGGTAGGACCTCGCGCCCGCCATAGCCGTGGCTGCCGGTCTCCTGGCGGTCGCCGTCGCCGGCCACGACCGAGACGTTGACCCGCACCATCGGGCGCACGTCGCGATAGATCTCGCCGTCCGGCCGCAGGATCTCGATCATCTGCCAGGTGGCGGCGAGGCTCGCCGAGACCTGGCGCACCCGCGCATCCTTGTCGCGGGCATAGGCGTTCATCTCCTCGAGCAGCTTGACCTTGGATCTCGAAGCCGAGGCTCGCCGAGCGGATTGTCGTCGGTGTAGAGGCGCACATTGGTGCGCGCCGGCCCGTCGGCGATGTGGCCGGAGTAGCCGCCCTTCACCGCGCGCACCGAATCGGCGGCGCGCCGGATCGCCTCCTCCGAGACCTCGGAGGCATGGGCATAGCCGACCGCCTCGTCCTTGACGGCGCGCAGGCCGAAGCCCTGGGCGGTGTCGTAGGTCGCCTGCTTGAGGCGGCCATTGTCGAACACCATCACCTCCGATTGCCGGTATTCGAGGAACAACTCGCCGTCATCGGCGCCGTCAAGCCCGTGGCCGAGGATGCGGGAGAGGCGCGCCTCGTCGAGGCCGGCGCGGTCGATGAGGGAGGTGGGTGAGGTCATGGCGGTGTCCGGGGTTGTTGGGCTGTCGACCAACATAGAGCGTGCAGTGGCGATGCGCGAGGGGTGTGCACGCCCTGTAGCCCGGTTGAACGCAGTGAAACCCGGGAGCGGCCTTGCCCCATCACGGCGTCGGCGCCCGGGTTTCGCGTCGCTCAACCCGGGCTACGGGGAGCGCCACTCACCGCCAGGTCGCGAAGCTCATGCCGGTTCCGGTGCCGGCCGGGGTGCGGTAGCCCGGCACGTATTCGAACCAGTCGAGGTCGAGGCCTTCGGCGGCGCCCGCCACCGCCACCCAGTTGAGGATTTCCGATGAGCCGGCATGGAGCTTGTTGCGCGGCAGCGTGCGCAGGAAGGCGGCATCCTTGTCGGCCAGCGCCTTGAGGATGGCACGGTCGAAATCCTCGTCGACCAGGAAATGGCTGAGCCCGCCGGAGGCGAGCACCCCGACGCGGGCGTCGCCGGCAAAGCCCTCGACCGCCTTGCGCACGGCCTGGCCGAGCAGATAGCAGCGGCGCGGGCTCGGCTGGTTGGGCGGAAAATAGGTGTTGAGGAACACCGGCACCACCGGCACCGGCCTGCAGCGCGTCGAGCACATGGCGATGGACATAGGCGACGGCGTGGCCTTCGCCTTCGCCGGCACGCAGCGACTTGGAACTGGCGATGTCGAAATCGGCCGCGGTCAAGGCCTCGATCAGGTGCACGGCGAGCGCAGCGTCGACCGGATAGTCGCGCGGCGCGTCGGGCTCGAAGAAGGCCGACCGATTCTTGATGTACCAGTCCGGCAGATGCGAATAGGTCGGGTGCTGGACATTGCCGTTGCGGATGGTGTCGCCGTAATAGATCGCAAAGGTCGGCCGGCAGTCTTCCAGATAGCTCTCGTTCTGGTCGTCGCCGAACACGATGAGGGCATCGAGCGCGGCCGCACTCACCGCATCCTTCAATCGCCCGACCGCCGCCCGCGCGACGTTCTGGCGCGCCACCAGATGCTCCGGCGCGACCATGTGGGCGAGCTTCGGATCGGCCTTTTCGAGCAGGTCGCCATAGGTGACGGGACGGCCTTCCCGGTCGCGGTGCTTCATCTTCCGGTCGGTCTCGACGAAGCGCGGCAAGGTCTCGTCGGACGCCAGCAGCATCGGCGTGTGGGAGGTCCCGGCGGCGAACACGATATGGGCCATGCTTGTCTCCGCGGCATGAAGATACGCTGACCCTATTATTGTCATTGCCCGGCTTGACCGGGCAATCCAGTACTCACGGTCGGTGTTTACTGGATCGCCCGGTCGAGCCGGGCGATGACGAGAAGGTGCGTGCGAACCTGGCGAAAAACGATTCAGTCGATCCTGATGTGTGCGGCCTTGGCGACGGCGGCCCATTTGCGCTCCTGGGCGGCGATGAAGGCGGCGAATTCGGCCGGGGTGCCGGGTACCGCCACGGCGCCGAGCCTGGTGATGCTCGCCTGCATCTCGGGCGCGCGCAGGCCTTCATTGATGGCGGCGTTGAGCCGCGCGATGATGGCGTCGGGCGTGCCCGCCGGCGCCGCCACGCCGTTGAAGGTGGTGACCTCGTAGTCCGGCACGCCGGCCTCGATCATGGTGGGCAGGTCGGGAGCGAGCGGCGTGCGGGTGCGGCTGGTCACCGCGAGCGCCCGCAGCCGGCCTTCGCGGATCAGCGGCAGCAGGATGGTGATGCCCTCGAAGGTCATCTGCACCTGGCCGCCCAGCACGGCGGTGACGGATTCTCCGCCGCTCTTGTAGGGCACGCCGACGATGTCGACGCCGGCGGCCGACTTGAACAGCTCGCCGGTCATGTGCGGCAGCCCGCCGGGCCCGGTATGGGCATAGTTGAGCTCTCCCGGACGGCTCTTGGCATAGGCGATGAGGTCGCGCGCCGACTGCGTCGGAAAATCGGGACGCACCACCAGGATCTGGTAGCTCTCCGAGAATTTGGCGACCGCGGCGAACTGCCGGGTCGGATCATAGCCGGCGCTGGCGGAGACCGCAGGCGCCACCGCGAACACGCTGGTATTGCCGACCAGCAGCGTATAGCCGTCGGGCGTGGCGGCCACCACCGCCCGGGCGCCGATGGCGCCGCCGGCGCCGGCGCGGTTCTCGACCACCACGGGCTGGCCGAGCCGGGGCAGGATCTGCGACAGCAGCCGCGCCGGGATGTCGGTCGGGCCGCCCGGCGCCGCCGGAACGATCAGCCGGATCGGCTTGTCGGGATAGGACTGCGCGAGGGCCGGTCCGGCGAACCAGCAGGCGAGCGCCACGAAAGCGCCGGCGCCTGCGAGCGCCACCGGCCGGCGTCGCGGCAGCAGCGATGCGGGCGTCCTCATCCGCTCCTCCCGAAATCGACCTTCATCAGGGGCGCGAGGGTAGCACGGCGGCGGCAAAATGCCCCCCTCCCCGCCGCGCACCGCGCCGCCGGAAGCTTCGGCGGAACCGAGGCGGTGACCGTCCGGCGCTGCCCCGGCGCAGCCGCTCAGGGCAACTGGTCGTAGCCTTCGCCGAAGCCCTTCAGGCCCATCGGGAAGCCGATGCCCTCCTCGGGCGTCTGGAAGATGAAGAAGGTCGCGGTCTGCCCGGTCTTCATCTTGCCGATCAGGGTGTCGTCCATCACCACCTCGGCGTAGCAGCCGCGCGGCAGGCACCGCACATAGCCGGCACGGCCGACATCGGCCTGATCGATCTTGAGCCCGAGCCCGGCGGGCAGCAGCACCCCGAGCGGCACCTGGACCCGCATCAGCCGCGACTTCTGGTCGGCGGTCTTGAGCACCAGCACGGTGATGCCGACATTGGCGCGATCCTCCGCGACGACGCTCTGGAACAGCGCGCATTGCTCGGCCTGCGCTCCCGGCGGCGTTTCGCAGCGGATCTGCCAGTCGCCATGCACGGATTTGACCGCGCCCTGGGCAAAAGCGCCGGAATGGAACAGGACCGCGAAGGCGAGCACCGCCGCAAACAGGAAGCCGCCGGCGCACCGGCCGCCAGTGGAGACGGGCGAGGCTATGGCCGCCCTGACCTGCCCTCGAACGGTCATGTGCTTTTCTCCGATCTTCGGCGGCGGTCCGGCCAACCGATTCGCATCGACGCTCCGGTCCCGCTTTTGCCTACATTGGTGGCCTGCCATGTCAAGCATGAGAGGATTTTTTGCCTTCTGCAACCGACACCGAGCCCGCCGCGCCTCGCGAACCCCTTGCCGGCCCCCCTCGGGACCCGGTCTCGAGACGGCCGATTTTGTCACCGGTTCATGCGATCAGGCACATTGCGAGTGGGGCGGAATTGTGGTTCATGAGGCCCGGGTTTTCCGGCTGCAGCACCCCCGAGCAGTAAGGCGCCCACTGTGGCCCCGGTCGCAGATCGAAGTCGAGATCGCGCCTTGTTGCAGCTTCTTTGCTGCGGTCCAAGGCGCAGGTAGGCCCACTGGCGGCCGCCATCCAAGGAGCTGAGACGACAATGCCGGCCCTGTTCAGAACAATCGTCATTGCGGCGCTCGCCGCGGCCTTGCTTACGCCCGACGGTGCGGCAGTTGCCGGCGTCGGGCAGCCGTCACCCTGGCAGATCGGCCTGCAGCAGTCGGCGACCCCGGTGATGGACGACATCGTCTGGTTTCATAGCCTGCTGCTGTGGGTGATCGGAGCGATCACCGCATTCGTGCTGGCGCTGCTCATCATCATCATGGTGAAGTTCAATGCGCGGGCGAACCCGACGCCGTCGCGCACGACCCACAACACCTTCCTCGAAGTGGCATGGACGGTGGTGCCCGTCATTATTCTGGTCACCATCGCCCTGCCGTCGTTCCGCATCCTGTTCTTCCAGCTCAACACGCCGCCGGCCGACCTCACCATCAAGGCGACCGGCAAGCAGTGGTATTGGAGCTATGCCTATCCCGACAACGGCAATTTCGAGTTCGATTCCCTGATCCTCACGGACAAGGAGCTCAAGGCGGACCAGCCGCGGCTGCTCTCGGTCGACAACGAGATCGTGGTGCCGGTGAACAAGGTGGTGCGCGTGCAGGTGACCGGCGCCGAGGTGATCCACGCCTTCGCGGTACCCTCGTTCGGCGTCAAGATCGACGGCATTCCGGGCCGGCTGAACGAAACCTGGTTCAAGGTGAACAAGGAGGGCATGTATTACGGCCAGTGCTCGGAACTGTGCGGCAAGGATCACGCCTTCATGCCGATCGCCGTCAGGGCGGTCAGCGAGCAGGCGTTCTCGACATGGGTCGAGGAGGCCAAGAAGAAGTTCGCGAGCGCCGGCGGCTCGACCGCCCTTGCGAAAGCCAGCATTCCCGCCGAATAGACCGGCAACGCCCACACCCAGCGCCCGATGCCGCCGCAGCGGATGGGCGCGACGAGCCGAAGGAAGCCAGACATGGATACCCACGCGACCGCCCACGACGGCACCCATGATGCCGATCACGGCCACCCGAACGGGTGGCGCCGCTTCGTCTATTCCACCAATCACAAGGACATCGGCACGATGTACCTCGTGTTCGCCATCTTCGCCGGCGTGATCGGCGGGCTGATGTCGATCGCGATGCGGATGGAATTGCAGTATCCGGGCCTGCAGTTCTTCCACGAAACCCACACCTTCAACGTCTTCACCACCGCGCACGGCCTGATCATGATCTTCTTCATGGTGATGCCGGCGATGATCGGCGGGTTCGGCAACTGGATGGTGCCGTTGATGATCGGGGCGCCGGACATGGCGTTCCCGCGCATGAACAACATCTCGTTCTGGTTTTTGCCGGCCTCGTTCGCGCTGCTGCTCACCTCCGCCTTCGTCGAAGGCGAGCCGGGCGCCAACGGCGTCGGCGCCGGATGGACGATCTATGCGCCGCTCTCGACGCTCGGGCATCCCGGCCCGGCGGTCGACTTCGCGATCCTGTCGCTGCATCTCGCCGGCGCCTCCTCGATCCTCGGCGCCATCAATTTCATCACCACGATCTTCAACATGCGCGCCCCCGGCATGACGCTTGCACAAGATGCCGCTGTTCGTATGGTCGATCCTGGTCACCGTGTTCCTGCTGCTGCTGGCGCTGCCGGTGCTCGCCGGCGCCATCACCATGCTGCTGACCGACCGCAATTTCGGCACCACCTTCTTCGACCCGTCGGGCGGCGGCGACCCGGTGCTGTTCCAGCATTTGTTCTGGTTCTTCGGGCACCCCGAGGTCTACATCCTGATCCTGCCGGGCTTCGGCATGGTGAGCCAGATCATCGCCACCTTCAGCAAGAAGCCGGTGTTCGGCTATCTCGGCATGGCCTATGCGATGGTGGCGATCGGCGTGATCGGCTTCGTGGTGTGGGCCCACCACATGTACACCGTCGGCATGTCGACCGGGGCCCAGGCCTATTTCGTCGCCGCGACCATGGTGATCGCGGTGCCCACGGGCGTGAAGATCTTCTCCTGGATCGCGACGATGTGGGGCGGCTCGATCGACTTCAAGACCCCGATGCTGTGGGCGATCGGCTTCATCTTCCTGTTCACCGTCGGCGGCGTCACCGGCGTCGTGCTCGCCAATGCCGCGGTCGACCGCGTGCTGCAGGACACCTATTACGTGGTCGCGCACTTCCACTACGTGCTCTCGCTCGGCGCGGTGTTCACGATCTTCGCCGGCTGGTACTACTGGTTCCCGAAGATCACCGGCTACATGTACGAGGACTGGATCGGCCGGCTGCACTTCTGGGTCACGTTCGTCGGCGTGAACATGGTCTTCTTCCCGCAGCACTTCCTCGGCCTCGCCGGAATGCCGCGCCGCATCGCCGATTACCCCGACGCCTTTTCCGGCTGGAACTACGTCTCCTCCATCGGCTCTTACATCTCCGGCGTCGGCGTGCTGATCTTCTTCGTCGGCATGACCCGCGCCTTCATGCAGAAAGTGAAGGCGCCGAACAATCCGTGGGGAGCGGGGGCGACCACGCTGGAATGGACGCTGCCGTCGCCGCCGCCGTACCACCAGTTCGAGGTGCTGCCGCGGATCAAGTGACGTGCACGGGCCGGAGCGGCGTTCCCCGCTCCGGCCGGTTCGCCCAGGACATCGCTTCGGATCATCACTCGGGATTCATCACACGGGATTGCATGACGCGCCGGCCATGACCGATCTGACTGCAGTGGAACAGAACCGCCGGGCGGCCGCTTTTGCCATCAGCGAGGCGTCGGTCGGCGATTACGTCGCCCTGATGAAGCCGCGGGTGATGTCGCTCGTGGTGTTCACCGCGCTGGTCGGCCTGATGGTCGCGCCGGGGCATCTGCACCCCGTGCTGGGCTTCGCCGCGCTGCTCTGCATCGCCATCGGCGCCGGCGCGGCGGGCGCGCTGAACATGTGGTTCGATGCCGACGTCGATGCGGTGATGTCGCGCACGGCATCGCGGCCGATCCCCGCCGGCCGCGTGCTGCCGCAGGAGGCGCTCGGCTTCGGAATGACGCTGGCGGTAGGCTCGGTCGCCGTGCTCGGGCTGGTCGCCAACTGGCTCGCCGCCGGCCTCCTCGCCTTCACCATCTTCTTCTACGTCGCGATCTACACCGCCTGGCTCAAGCGTTCGACGCCGCAGAACATCGTCATCGGCGGCGCCGCCGGCGCGTTTCCGCCGATGATCGGCTGGGCGGCGGCGACCGGAGCGATCGGGCTCGAATCGATCCTGATGTTCCTCATCATCTTCTTCTGGACGCCGCCGCACTTCTGGGCGCTGTCGCTGTGGCGGACCCAGGACTATGCCCGCGCCGGCATTCCGATGCTGCCGGTGGTCGCCGGCCCCGCCGAGACGCGGCGCCAGATCCTGATCTATGCGCTGGTGCTGGCCCCGGTCGGCGCCTCGCCCTGGCTGTTCGGCTATGCCGGCCTGATCTACGGCATCACCGCCGCGGCGGCGGGCGCGGTGATGGCGCACCTCGCGCTGCAGCTGCACCGCTTCGGCGACACGCCGGCCGGCGATCGCGCGGCCAAGCGGCTGTTCGGCCTTTCTATTCTGTATCTGTTCCTGTTGTTCGCGGTGCTTTTGATCGACGACCGGCTGGGCGCCCCCGGCCGCGGCCTGTTGTGGGCGGCGAGATGACGGCATGGACGACAACGACAGCGAACCCGGCATCGTCCTCACCGAGGAGCAGAAGCGCCGACGCCGCCACCGGTCGATTGCGATCGCCCTCGCGCTCGGAGTGCTGGTGGCATTGTTCTACGTCGTCACCATCGTCAAGCTCGGCCCCGGCGTGCTGCGTCGGCCGTTGTGAGCGGACGGCAGCCGCCAGATGACGGACAACAGATGACGGATCGCGCGCGACAGACGACGCAAGATGCAAGACCGGCCGGCGGCGGTTCGGCGGCCGCTCCGTCGTCCGTCGTCCGTCGTTCGCTCTCCGATGTCGCGGTCGCCGCGGCATGCGGCGTGTTCGTGGCGGCCATGGTGGGCATGTCCTATGCGGCGGTTCCGCTCTACAGCTGGTTCTGCCGCACCACCGGATTCGGCGGCACGCCCCTCGTCTCCCATGCGGCGCCCATGCAGATCTCGGAGCGTCGGATCACGGTGCGTTTCGACGCCAATATCGGCTCCGGCCTGCCGTGGCGCTTCGAGCCGGAACGGACCGCAATCGACGTGCGCCTCGGCGAAGTGGTGACGATCTACTACACGGTCACCAACCTGACCGCCCGCGAAACCGCGGGACAGGCGGCCTACAATGTGGCGCCGCCCACGGCCGGGGGCTATTTCGACAAGATCAACTGCTTCTGCTTCACCGAGCAGCGCCTGGCGCCCGGCGAGCGGCGGGAGATGGCGGTCGTCTTCTATGTCGATCCGGAACTGGCGAAGGATTCCGACCAGGACGACCTCAACACCATCACGCTTTCCTACACGTTCTATCCGGTGCGGGAACCGAAGGCCGGCGTGGCCGACAGCGCCCCGGCCGGGGCGGAGAAGAGGATCTGAGGCATGACCCGAAAGGCGACCGACCTTCCGGGCCATGCATGAGCGCATCAGGGGTGGGGCGGCGCCGCGCGCCGCCGTGCCGGAACTGCAGATGGAGAAGACGATGGCCGACGCGCATGTGAAGCATCACGACTATCACCTGGTCGATCCGAGCCCGTGGCCGGCGGTCGGCGCCACCGCGGCCTTCATGATGGCGATCGGCGCCATCGGGTGGATGCACCACTCGTTTTCGGCAGCGCCCTATCTGTTCGGGGCCGGCGTCATCGGCGTGCTCTACACCATGCTGTCGTGGTGGCGCGACGTCATCAACGAGGCCGAGCACGGCGGCTTCCACACCCGCGTCGTCCAGATTTCCCATCGCTACGGCATGATCCTCTTCATCGCCTCCGAGGTGATGTTCTTCGTGGCGTGGTTCTGGGCCTATTTCGACGTCGCCCTGTTCCCGACCGACATCCACCAGGTCGAACGCGCCGAGCTGATCGGCGGGGTGTGGCCGCCCAAGGGGATCGAGACCTTCAATCCCTGGCACCTGCCGCTGCTCAACACGCTGATCCTGCTCACCTCGGGCACCACCGTCACCTGGGCCCATCACGCCCTGCTGCATGGCGACCGCAAGAGCCTCAAGCTCGGCCTCATCCTCACCATCGCGCTCGGCATTTCCTTCACCTGCATCCAGGCGTTCGAATACAGCCATGCCGAGTTCCACTATGCCGGCAACATCTACGGCGCCACCTTCTTCATGGCGACCGGCTTCCACGGCTTCCACGTCATCATCGGCTCGATCTTCCTGATCGTGTGCCTGCTGCGCGCCTATGCGGGGCAGTTCACGCCCGAGCAGCATCTCGGCTTCGAATTCGCGGCCTGGTATTGGCACTTCGTCGACGTGGTGTGGCTGTTCCTGTTCGCCTGCATCTATGTCTGGGGCGCCGGCGCCAATCACGCCTGACGCGAACGGGGTCGGGGGCGCGCGATGCGCCCTCCATCGACCCCATGTGGGTCTTCACGGCGGTGCGGGGCGCATGAGCATGAGGCTGCAATGTCGGACGAGCGCGCCTACCCGCCGGTTTCGCCTCTCCTCGTCGGAGTGATGTGCCGCTGCCCGCGCTGCGGCAAGGGCAAGCTGTTCGACGGATTTCTCAGCCTGCCGCCGCGCTGCAATGTATGCGGCCTCGACTATTCCTTCATCGATGCCGGCGACGGGCCGGCGGTGTTCATCATGTTCTTCGCCGGCTTCGTCGTGGTCGGCGCCGCGCTCATCGTCGAGGCGCTCTACCAGCCGCCGTTCTGGCTCCACGCCCTGCTGTGGCTGCCGCTGATCCTCATCACCACCATCGGGCCGCTGCGTCCGATGAAAGCCCTGATGATCGCGCTCCAGTATCACCACCATGCCGCCGAAGGCCGGCTCGAGCGCAAGCCCGGCCCGTGATCATGGACGCCGTCCGGCGGCGCCCGGCGCGCCCATGCCTATGCCAATGACCCCGGCCGGCACCACCTCGCCCGACGCGCCGCGCGCCGACATCTCGCCGCCCCGGCGCGGCGTGGTGACGACGAGCCTCGTGGTCGCGGTCGCGCTGGCGATCCTCATCGGCCTCGGCCTCTGGCAGCTGGAGCGCAAGGCGTGGAAGGAGGGCCTGATCGCGACGCTGGAGCAGCGCCTCGCGGCCACCGCGGTCGCCCTGCCGCCGGCCGCGCAATGGGGCAGGCTCGTGCCCGCGCGCGACGAGTTCCTCCGGGTCGCCTTCCCGGCCGAGTTCCAGGACGACAAGGAGGCCCTGGTCTACACCACCGGATCGAGCATGCGCAGCGACACCGGCGGCCCCGGCTATTGGGTGTTCACGCCGGCGCGCCTGGGCGACGGCCGCATCGTCATGGTGAATCGCGGCTTCGTGCCGGAGGGCCGGCAGAATCCGGCGACCCGGCGCGACGGTGCGGTGTCCGGGCCGGTCGACATCACCGGCGTGCTGCGGTGGCCGGAACCCCCGGGCCTGTTCACGCCCGCCGGCGACCCCGTCCACAACATCTGGTTTGCCCGCGATTCCGCGGCCATCGCCGCCGCGAAGAACGTCGCCGACGCCGCGCCCTTCTACGTCGAAATGGAAAGCCCGGTGCCGCCGGGCGGCCTCCCCCACCCCGGCCGCGTGCAGCCGAGCCTCCCCAACAACCACTTCCAATACGCCCTGACCTGGCTCGGCCTCGCCGCGGTGCTGGTCGGGGTCTATGCCGCCTGGATGGTCGGACGCTGGCGGGGACGGAATTGAGCCGAAGGGAACGGCGCCCGACCAGCGGACGCCACCGTCGCGGACTATGTCCGCACAAGGCGGACGGAGACATCCGAGCGCGAGAGGGGTGAGTTATGACCCGATCCGGTCGCGGGACGAATAAACACGATGCGGTGCAGCAAGGTGCCGACTCCGGAAAGGATGGAACATCCGTAGTGCGCAGAAGTCGGCCCCCCTTCCGGCTCGATGCCCAGCCGATTGCCCAATCGAAAGATACTTCGGGAGCGCGGCACCGCCCATCCTGCGCTCCGCGGCACGCCAACAGCTTTAGCGTCAAACGAAATTGAATTTTATACCGGCAGCCCGAACAAGTTCCCACGATTCCTTGCGAAAATCGTATCGCGCAACCGTGGTGACGAAATCATTGCTAACGCAGTCCACCTCCGTCCGACAAGACTTGAATGTCGCGGAAACACGGTTGCGATCTCTCTTTTCCGACTCGGACAACAAGCGATCAATTTCGGCGTAGTAAGCCTTCCGATTTTGTGACAGCCGACCCTCGCGCATTCGGAAGGACCCGAGGGCGCGATCGACGACGATCAATTCGGCATGGTTGGCAAACCTCCGCCATAAATCATAGTCTCCCGCCAAACGGAGATTGCCTTTCGCTCCACCGGCCTTTTGCCAAAGCTCCCGCCTCCAAAAAGTTCCTTCTTGCTGAATGAAAGTCATTGGGAATACCCGTTCGTCATAAATTCCAGCCTGGATCGCCTTTCGCGGATACAGCCTGCGTCCCATGTAGCCTTTATCAAAGCCGGTTTCCGTGATGACGCTGGTGCTGCCAGTGAGCCAATGAGCGTTACTGTACTTTTGTAGAATCTCGGCGACAGTGATAAAAGCGCCCGGCTGGAACCTATCGTCCGCGTTTATCCAGGAGAGCGCGTCCCCATCCCCGCAAGCCTCAAACCCGCTGTTCACCGCATCATAGAGGCCATCGTCCTTTTTGCTCGCATAGGTGAATTCGATCTGCTCGCAAAGTGATGGAAGTCCCGCCTCCAACAGTTGCCGCCAGCGATCGAGTTTTTCGAGCGTTCCGTCCTTTGAGCCGCCGTCCTGAATATGATAGCGGATGCGGAACCGCCCTGCTTGAGACAGCACACTAAATATCGTCTCATCAATAAACTGCGCGGCATTGAGACAGGGGGTGACGATACAAAACTTCATCGATCCACACCATCAAGGACATCCAATATTAGCCGCGCTGCGCCCCCAAGTCCGGCGATGAAGTCCCGCCTTCGCATCAAATCATGCCCCTGGGTCGCCATGCGGACAGCCTATCGCGGCCGGGGCCGCATGGGAACGAGCCGCGTCCATCTCGATCATTTTGCAGTGCCGGAGGCGGGTTGTGGCGCGCTGCCGCCCAGGGCATGTCTCGCGGCATACCTGCTGCCGGCAAAACGCTGCTGCAGTTGGCGCCGAAGCCTGCCTCGGAGGGGCGAAAATTATCTCCACTCCGTTCGAAATTTTCGCCCGCAACCTCAAGATACCGATCGAGCCAGCCCCGTGCACGTGGCGTGCCGTCGCCGCGGCGGCCGCCTGCGCCCTGGCGTTCCCCTGCTGAGCGAAGACGCCTGGCGCGGACACCTTCGCAGGGGGCCACGGATCTTGTATGATGGCGATCCCCTCATGGGAGGTAGCAACATGAGTCAGACACGCATTTTGACCGCCGCTGCCCTCGCCGCACTCACTGTTTCCGCCGCTTCGGGAGCGGGATCGGCATTCGCCCAGGCTTTTGCTCCCTCTCGCGCTTGCGGGGGAGGGTTGGGGAGGGGGCTCTCGTAGCAAGTCTGTGCCGTGGAAGTGCCCCCTCCCTGACCCTCCCCCGCGTGCGGGTGTTTGGGGACTCGTGACGCCCGGTGCACACCCGGCAGAGCCGTGCCGGCGATCGGAGAGCTTCAGCCATATCGAATCGAGACAGGGGTGGCGCACAGGAGACCGACGATGAAAACTCTGGTTACCCGACGCCAGGCCTTGGCGGCCGCCTCCGCGCTCACGCTCGCTCCCTTTGCCGCCGGCGCAGCCGAACGCGAGAAGGTCGGGATGCAGCTCATCCTCGCGGCCGATGTTTCGGGGAGCGTGAATGCGACGCGCTACAGGACCCAGCAGGACGGCTATCTGGAAGCGCTGGGGGATCCGCGCGTGCGCGACGTCATCGCCGAGCTCGACCCGCCGGTCCTCGCGATCACCTTCATCGCATGGGCGCGCGACCAGGAAGTGATGGTACCGTGGACGCGGGTGCATGATGTCGCAACGATGGATGTGTTCCGCAACCGATTGAAGGAGACAGAGCGTCCGCGCATCGGCGTCAACACCCTGATCAGGCGAGCCCTCTATTTCTGCGGCGCCCAGTTCGACCAGGAGTTCAACGGCGGCCGGAAGGTCATCGACGTCTCCGGAGACGGCGACGATAACCAGGGCGTCGTCGGCCTTCACGAAATTCGCGACCAACTGGTCGGCAAAGGCGTGGTCATCAACGGCCTGCCGATCATCGTGAAGCCGCCCGAATATATCTTTCCGCCCCAACCGCCCGAAGGCCTCGACGTCTACTATCGCCGGCACGTGGTCGGCGGCGACGGCCACGTCGTCATCGAGTCGATCGGCTTCGACAACTTCAAGCAGGCTATCCTGCAGAAGCTCCTGCTCGAGATCGGATGACCGGTTCGGCCGCGCCTGCGCGTGCTGCCCGCTCACTGGGAGCACCTGTCACCGTCGGCCGCGAAGCTCGGCGGCGGTTCTTGGTCCATCTCGACCTCGGGGCGAAAAAAACATGATGCGCTGCAGCGAGGTGTCGTCGACCCGCGTAATGGACGCTATGGAAGTGCCAGATACGCGGGTCGTTCCGGCTTGGCGGAGGGGCTCCGGCCCTTGTTGCCGGAGACGCACTCTTGTTCGCCGCAGCGGCTCCGCTACATTTAACCGGGGATCGAAACGATAAAGTCGCAAGGTAGTGGCTGGTCCGGAGTCAAAATTGGCCCGACATCAAATCCTTGTCATCTCGACCATCGTTGTCGCCCTTGCCGGCGGCGGCGCGTGGTACGAGCTAGAACGCGCTGACCCCGTGGTGAAAACGGCGCCAGTTGCGGTTGCGGTGACCGTAGCAATCGCCTCGAGGCAGGATTTGCCGATCTACCTGACCGGGCTCGGCGTGGTGCAAGCATCGTTCACGGTGGGCATTCGTCCGCAAGTCGACGGCAACCTCGAGCAGGTCCTGTTCAAGGAAGGCGAGTATGTCCGCAAGGGCGACGTGCTGGCCAAGATCGATCCGCGGCTCTATCAGGCGGCGCTCGATAACGCCAAAGCGAAAAAGGCGCAGGACGAAGCCCAACTGATTTCCGCGCGTAAGGACCTCCAGCGGTCCCGCACCCTGGTCAGCCAGTTCTTCGAGACCAAGCAGGTGGTCGACCAGCAGCAAGCCAAGGTCGATCAGGTCATCGCTATGGTCGATGCCGATCAGGCCGCGATCGAAACCGCGCAGACGAATCTCGATTACACCTCCATCGTCGCGCCGAGCGACGGCCGCATGGGCGTTCGCCTGATCGATCCGGGCAACATCGTGCACGCTTCCAATTCCTCGCCGATCGTGACGCTGACGCTGACCAAGCCGTCGGCCGTCCTGTTCACGCTGTCGGCCCGTTCGCTCAACGACATCCGTGACGCCATGGCGCGCGGGCCGGTCGAGGTCACCGCGTTGAGCCAGGACAACCGCCGCACCCTCGGCAAAGGCACGCTGCTGCTGATCGACAACATGGTCGACCAGGCCAGCGCAACGATGCGCCTGAAAGCGATGTTCGCCAACGAAGACGAGCAGCTTTGGCCGGGAGACTTCGTCAATGCCAAGGTTTCGCTGAACGTGATCCGCGACGCTCTCACGATTCCTTCGGCGGCCATCCAAGTCGGCCCCGACGGGAAATTCGCCTGGGTAGTCGCCGAAGGAGATGTGGTCCAGGCGCGTCCGATCACACCCGGACCGACGACCGGTGACCGCACCATGATCACGGCGGGGCTTTCCGAGGGCGACCGGGTCGTCGTCAGCGGCCAGTACAAGCTTCGACAGAACGCGAAGGTGACGGTGACCTTGCCTGCACCAGCCGTCGCCAAGCAGGCGCTGGCGCCATGAATATCCAAGACCGTCCACGACGATAATTGAATCGCATGTGGTGCCGCAGCCGTTGCGTCGCGAGCACGGCTATTTTCGTTGGCATGACGAAGCGGCGGCCTTTTTTGTCGTGCGGGAGTCGCGGCCTTTTTGTCGTGCGGGAGTCAGGGAATTGGTCCGAAGCTGTCGACCCCGTTCATTCGAACATCTCGTTGGCGGTCGCGAGGAGCGTCCGGGGCACGGTAAGACCGAGCGCCTTGGCGGTCTTGAGGTTGACGGCGAACGTGTATTGGTCCGTCGCCTGCACCGGTAGATCGCCGGGCTTCGAACCCCTGAGGATGCGATCGACGTAAGTGGCTGCTCGTCTGTATTCGTCGGCCAAATTGATGTTGCTGCCGTAGGACATTAGTCCGCCGTTCTTGGCAAAACCAGCTCCCGAGGCGATCGACGGCAGGCCATAACGGCCCGCCAGGTTGGCGATCAGCGGATAGCGCAAATTCGTGAAGGTGTCGCTCGTCAGGATCAGCCCGCCGTTTGGTTGACGCCCGAAACTCTCCAAGGCGGGTTCGATATCGGCAGTAGCCCGAACCGGCGCGGCGATCACCTGCACGCCGAGAGAATTCTGCAGCCGCCTCGATCGCGTACATGAAGAATTTCAATTGGGGAGACGTGTCGGGGTTGAACATGACGGCAACCCGGACAAGGCCGGGCGCAGCTTCCTTGAGCAGACCGAGCCATTTGCCGCCGATCGAGAATTCGTACCTGCTGAAACCGGTGATATTGCCGCCTGGCTGCCTCACGCTCGCAACGAAACCTTGCGCGACCGGATCGGAGACCGACACGAACACGACCGGCACGGTGCTGGTGACTTGCCGGATCGCGGTCAGGTTGGTCGTGGAAGCGGCCAGGATCACGTCCGGCATCAGCCCGATCAACTGCACCGCATAGGTCTGTGAGAGCCCGGCATTGCCGGCGTTCCAGCGAACGTCCACGCGGAGATTTTGGCCTTCGACCCATCCCAACCGCTGAAGTCCCTGGATAAAGACCGCCACGTACGACTGAAATTCCCTATCAGTCGCAACGGTATTCATGAGCACGCCGACCCGCCGCACTCCATCAGGCTGCTGCGCGCGGACCGCAAACGGCCATGCCGCGGCCGCGCCAAGCCCCGCGATGAACCGCCGCCGTCGCATCCGACACCTCTTGAGCCACCACATGCAGCCTATCGCGGTCGGGGCTGCATGTCTGGCCTTGATCTCAATCTTTTTCGCAGCGTGAGAGGCAGGTCCCGGCCCGCAGAAGCCAATTCCTGCCAGCGCCAAATGGGGCCGGTCATGGGGTCGACCCGATGCGCCGCCAGAATGATCGGCACCACCCGCCGTGACCCATCGCGGGGGCCGCCGCGGCCGTTCGTATGAGATTCACGGCACCAGCGATGCGGCCTGCGATCGCCCCGACGCAAGGCGCGGTGAGCCGGCACCAAATCCGGGGGCCGGACGGCGAACCCGTCCGGATTCTCGGGCTGTCGTTGGGCTGTCGTGCCCACGCCTTGCGCATCGATTCTCAAAAGCGATACCTTGCCGACATAACGGCATCGTATGTCGCGGCGCGGCGGCGTCGTAATGATGCCTAGGGGAGCCTCGGTGCCGGTTCGCTGGCGTCGAGAGTCCCCACTCTGCGCCACTTCGATCAGTCGAAGACATGATGATCGTGGCCGGCGCGACGTCGAGGCCGTTGCGGAAGGTGACGGTGCGTCGGGATCGGAACTGAAACAGGGGAGAGCGTGTTCATGGATGCGGGGAAATTGCTGGTTGTCGCGCTGTCGTTGGCGGTTCTGGGATTGGCAAATCCGTCGGCGGCGCAGGAAGCCCAGAAACTGTTCATCGAGGGCGACATGGTGCGCGGCAACACGCCTTCCGGCGCGACCGGTGCCGTCTGCGTTCTCGCCAACCAGTTCAAGCGCAAGGAGAACGTGATCTTCCGCATCCGCGTGCGCAACGTCATGGGGCAGCCGCTGGACGACAAGAATATCAAGAGCCTCGTGGTCGAACTGTCGGACGGCAATAGACTGCCGGCCCGATTTGGCAGCCGCCCGCCGAACTCCGTGCTCGCCTCGCTCGGCCTCACGGCGCCGACCGATCGTTTCTGGTCGGCGGCCTGGCTGATCCCGCAGGACTATCCGACCGGGTCCCTGAGCTATCGGGTGGTGGCGACGGACACGCAGGGAAACACGCAAAGCTGGGAGCCGTTCAAGGACCCGCGCTCGTTGCCCCTGGTCGTGCCCGGGGCCGTGGAATACGTCAAATAGGCGCGCGAAATTCGGGGGCGGCGGCCGCCCGGGCGGCACGATTCCACTCTCTTGGCCGGCCCGCCGACCTCGTGAAGAGCCGCGCCGAAGGATCGCTCAGATCGCGAGCATGCGCTCGACCGCGCGCCTTGCGCCGACCGCCACCGCCGGATCGATGGTGACCTCGTGGGTCATCGTTTCCAGCGCCCGCCGAATCCGCGGCAGGGTGATCCGCTTCATGTGCGGACACAGGTTGCAGGGCCGCACGAACTCGATGTCGGGATATTCGACCGCGACGTTGTCGCTCATGGAGCACTCCGTCACCATGACCACGCGGGCCGGCCTCTTGCTTCCCACATATCCGATCATGGCGGCGGTCGATCCGGCGAAATCCGCTTCGGCGACGACTTCAGGCGGACACTCCGGATGCGCCAGCACGACCACGCCGGGATGCTGCTCGCGCAGCAGGCGTATCTCCGCGGCGGTGAAGCGCTCATGGACCTCGCAATGCCCGGCCCAGGAGATGATCGAGACGCGCGTTTCGGCGGCGACGTTCTGCGCGAGGTATTCGTCGGGAAGCATGATCACCCGATCGACCCCGAGCAACTCGACGACCTTCTTGGCGTTGCCGGAGGTGCAGCAGATGTCCGACTCGGCCTTCACCGCCGCCGACGTATTGACGTAGGTGACGATCGGGACGCCCGGATAGCGCTGACGCAGCAGCCGCACGTCAGCCGGCGTTATCGAGGAGGCGAGCGAGCAGCCCGCGGCGGCATCCGGGATCAACACGGTCTTGGCGGGATTGAGCAGTTTCGCCGTCTCCGCCATGAAGTGCACGCCGGCCAGAACGATGACATCGGCGTCGACGCGGGTCGCCTCGCGCGCCAGCGCCAAGCTGTCGCCGACGAGATCGGCGACGCAGTGGAAAATCTCCGGCGTCTGGTAGTTGTGGGCGAGGATGACCGCGTTGCGCGTGCGCTTGAGCGTGAGGATGGCGTCGATGTCGCGGGCGAAGAACGGCCATTCGATCGGCGGGACCACGCTCTTGACCCGCGCGTAGAGCGGCGCGGTGCGGGCCAGCAGGTCGGTCGCGGCGGTTTCGGCAAGCATGGCGCACCTATATGCTCATTAGGAGCATTAGTGGGGAATACGAATGCCGCGCTGCTCCTCAGAAACGCGGCTCCGCCCGGCTTATGCTAGATGTGAGCAAAACCCGGCAATGTCAAGCCCGCCGGCCGCCGCCGCCGGACGCTCAGGCCGGCCGGGACAGCGGCAGCTTGGTGCCGACGACGGCCCGTTCGAGCAGCACCTCGCGGCGGAACCGGACCAGCTTGGCCGGCCGGCCCCCGGTCTGCGTCGAAATCTCGCCGGTGTCCTCGACCAGTCCCTGCTGGTCGATCAGCCGGCGGAAATTCTGCTTGTGCAGCCGCCGGCCGGCCAGCGCCTCGACGGTGCGCTGGAGCGCGAGCAACGTGAAGCTCTCCGGCATCAGCTCGAAGACGACGGGCCGGTACTTGATCTTGGCGCGGAGCCGCGCGATTCCGGTCGCCAGGATGCGGCGATGATCGTGCCGCATCAGCGCTCCCGGCAACGGGTCGTCGACGGGGCCGCGCCGGTTCGCCTCCGGCACCAGGCCGGCCTCGTAGAGCAGCTCGTAGCGCTGCAGCGTGAGTTCCTCGTTCCAGGAGCGGCCGGACAGGCCGAAGGCGATCGCGACGCGATCCTTGCGTTCGCGCCGCATCGCAGAATCGCCGGCGCCGGTGGCCCATGCGCGCAGGCGTGGTGCAATCGTCTGCGCGACCAGGGCGGGCGCGCCGGCGCGCCAGTCCTCCCACGGCAGAAAACGGTACCAGGTCTGCCAGCGCGGATCGCGCTCGCCCGATGCGCGGGCCTCCCGGGTCAGCCCGAGATAGCTGATCGACACCAGGCGCTCGCCGGCGCCGTCATGCATGCGATCGCGGTCCGCGAAGGTGTAGAGCTGCTCGATGTATCCCAAGGGATGATGGGTCTGGCGCTCGACCCATGATCGCAGACCGATCTGGAGCGTCCGGTGGTCCGACGTGAACGGGCCGGTGGGCAGCGCTTGGGAATCCTGGATCGTGAGGACGCGCGGCTCCTCCGCGGTGACGGCCACGATCACCGCGGTCAGCTCGACCCGCACGGCGGTATGATCGGCTTTGGTCAAGGTCGGAAATGCCCCGGTTGCAATACTGGCCGTCATTCGCTCGAGCTTGGACAATGCACATTATGGCATGGCCACAGCCGAGTCGGCCCGATGGCGGACGCCGGCGCTGGTGTTTTCCGCAGGCGTCGCGGCAGTGCCGGGGCTTGCCACCGCAAACCCCGGTTGCGACAGCCGGCGACCGGCGCCGATTCGCTATTTTCGGGACATGGGTTCGGGCGCCGGCGCCGCGAACGGATCCCCGAGCTCGATGATCAGGCGCGCCCATCCGCGGGTGTCGACGCCGCCGTAATGTTTCTCATAGGTATCGGTCGTGAGATAGGTTTGCAGGATCACCGGACCGAAGTGGTAGCCGACGAGGCCGCCCATCGCGAATTGGCTTTGCTTGGGGTAGTTCGGAACCGGGGCGCTCAGATCGTCGGAATAAAAGCCGACCCACCCCAGCTCCCACTTGCCGAACCTCTTGGTCGCCGTCAGATCGAGATTGATGAAGCTGGGGTTGCACCCATTGGACGGGAAATGCCGGCGAAACCGGGCACGGCGACAGTTGCGGCTTGACCGTGACCTGGTCGAACTGGATGCCCCAGATCGCGTTTGCGGTGAGGTTCCAGCCATTGCCGGTGTAGCTCAGCGCGAAGCGCTGGCTGAGCGAACTCGAACTGAACGCCACCGGGCTGTTGGCGTCGAGATAGGTGCCGAGCAGGTAGCTCGCCCCCCAGCCATAGCCGAGATCCCAGGCCAGTTGGCCGGCCAGCAGCGGATTGTACATGCCGGAGGTGTAGAACGAGTTTTTGATGCCGACCTCCGCCGCCGGGGTGCCGGCCACGAATTGCAGCCTGGCCCCGAGCAAAGTCCAGGGCGTCGACCAGACCAGGTCCGGGATGGTGGCTCCCACGCAGACGCCGTTCGGGAGGGTGTCCCGGCAACCCCAGTTGGAGTTGTCGATGAAATAGAAGCCTTCAGGGAGCGGTGCGCCGGTCGCAATGCCAACTGTTATGCCAGGCTGCGTGACAGACGCCGCCGATGCGGAAACAGCGGTGCAAAGCGACAATGCGCCGGCTGCCGCCAACTTCATCAGATTGCAATTCATTTTCTTTCCCGCCAGAGCCTCGCAGCGTTCCGATAACCGGCCCCTTCTCGAAGAACGCTAGATATTTCCGTAGGATGACCGCTTTGGCAGAGGAAGCCAGACGGATTTCGCCACGAGATCTGAATATTTCCCCGCAATGCTCATTTTTTTGGCGGTCGTTGCAAAAGTGTTACAGACTGTTGCCGAAAATAGATGCCGAGCAAAGTATGCTGCTCCGCGCATTTCGGGCCGCGGCGCCCGCCGATCGCGGCGCGGCTCACCCCGTTCAGCGCGGCCCGGGCGCCCCGGCCGCTGGTGCCGGCGCGAGGAACAGGAACTCGGTGTCGTCGTAGCGGCGACGGTCGGTCGCGGTGAACCCGTCCGGCGTCTGGAAGCCGGCGTCG
This sequence comes from uncultured Alphaproteobacteria bacterium, assembly GCA_963795865.1. Lineage (GTDB taxonomy): Bacteria > Pseudomonadota > Alphaproteobacteria > Rhizobiales > Xanthobacteraceae > JAJPKK01. The sequence goes on along the minus strand of CAWCJX010000089.1, from coordinate 24,789 downwards.
GCCGCCTCCTCGACGACGACGAGGGCGTCGGGCGTCAGCCAGCCGCCGGCGGCGAGCGAGCCGAGCGCGCGCTCCGCAAGGCCTCGCCGGTAGGGTGGATCGAGAAAGGCGAGCGAGAACGGTTCGACCGGATGGGCGGCGCCGAGCTTGGTCGCATCGCGGCGAAAGATGCGGGTCACGCCGCCCAGCCCGAGTGCCTCCACGTTTTGGCGCAGCAGCGCGCGCGCCTCCGCGCCGTCGTCGATGAACAGCGCAAACCGGGCGCCCCGCGACATCGCTTCGAGGCCGAGCGCGCCGGTGCCGGCGAAGAGATCGAGCACGCGCGCCCCGGTGACCGGGTCGCCATGGCCGTGAGCGAGGATGTTGAAGAGCGACTCGCGCAACCGGTCGCTGGTGGGACGGATCGCTTGCGATTTCGGTCCCGCCAGGGTGCGTCCGCCCAGCCGGCCGCCGACGATCCGCATTCAGCGATCCCGGTCGGGAGGCGCGCGAGGCCGTGACGGTCGCGGCCCGGACGAGCGGTCGCGCGGCGGCGGACGCGGCGTCCGGCGGCGGGCCGGCTTTTCCGCCGGCTCCGGCTTTGCTTCTTCCGGCCTGGGCTTCCTGGTGCCGAACCGCTCCACCAGGATGCGGCGGCCCTTGCGGTCCTTGAGGAGGCCGGCGCGCTTGTCGGGCCGCGCTTCGTCGGCGATCTTGAGGTCGTCGCGGCGCGAGCCGCGATAGGTCCGCCGCAGCGGCGCGTCGTCCTTGCGCCAGGCGTGGCCGCGGCGCGGTCGCCCCGGCGGCTTTTCCGGGCGGTCGTCGCGCGGCGTGCGGGAGCGGCGAAACGGCTTGTCGCCGCGCGGCGCCTCGGTGCGCTCAAGCTCCCGGCGCGAACCCGCGCTCGGCGCGTGGTCCGCTTGCGCTCTCGCTCCGCGCCGGGTCGCCGCGCTTGCTGCGCGCAACCGCTCGCCCGCTCCGCGGCGCGGGCTCGCCCCGCCATCGGTCCTGGCCGCGCGGCGGACGGCGTTCCTCGCGCCGCTGTTCGCGCGACCGTGCCGGCTTGGCCTCGCGCTCGGTGACGGGGCTGACGAAATCGCAGCCGGCCTGGTCGGCGATGGCTTCGCCGAGCCGCTCGCGCAGCACCGCGGTCTCGACCTCCTCGATCGCGCCGTCGCGCAGCTCGCCGAGCTCGAACGGGCCGAACGACACGCGGATCAGCCGGTTGACCTGCAGGCCGAGATGGCCCAGCACGTTGCGGACCTCGCGGTTCTTGCCCTCGCGGATGGCGAAGCCGAGCCACACATTGGCGCCCTGCTCGCGTTCGAGCTTCGCCTCGATCGGCCCGTAATTCACGCCCTCGATCGAGATGCCGTCGCGCAGCCTGTCGAGTTCCGCCTGGGCCACCCGGCCATGGGCGCGCACGCGGTAGCGCCGCAGCCATTGGGTGTCCGGCAGTTCCAGCACGCGGGCGAGGCCGCCGTCATTGGTCAGCAGCAGCAGCCCTTCGGTGCCGATATCGAGGCGTCCGACGCTCATGAGCCGCGGCAGGCCCGGCGGCAGGGCGTCGAAAACGGTCGGGCGTCCCTGCGGATCGGCGTTTGTGGTCACGAGGCCGGCCGGCTTGTTGTAGAGGAACAGGCGGGTGCGTTCGCGCCGCGGCATCGGCTTGCCGTCGATGGTGATGCGGTCCCGCCCGGTGACGTTGACCGCCGCGGTGGCGATCGGCTTGCCGTTGACGGCGACGCGGCCGGCGGCGATCCACTCCTCGGCATCGCGGCGCGAGCACAGACCGGCTCGCGCCATCACCTTGGCGATGCGCTCGCCGCGGCGCGCATCGGTGTCGGCCGGCGCGGCGCCGGTGCGACGGGAAGGCTTGCTGCGGTCGTCGCTGTTGCGGGTCATGGCGCCTAGTCTCGGCCTGCTCTCGGCCTGCTCTCGGCCTGCTCTCGGCCTCTTGCCTCGGCCGGTCCGGTCGATAAGCATGCCGGCTGATAGCAGAGTTTCACCGCGAGAACGAGCGTGGCGGATTGTTTCATGGCGGGTTCCTTCATGGATCTGGCGCTTGCGGAGGCCCGCGCCGCGGCGGCAGCGGGGGAGGTTCCGGTCGGCTGCGTCATCGTCCGCGGCGGCGATGTTCTCGCCCGCACCCGCAACCGCACCCTGGCCGAGCGCGATCCCACCGCGCATGCGGAAATGCTGGCGATTCGCCAGGCGGCCGCCGCAATCGGCTCGGAACGCCTTGTCGACTGCGATGTGCACGTGACGCTCGAGCCCTGCACCATGTGCGCCGCCGCACTCTCCTTCGCCCGCATCCGCCGGCTCTATTACGGCGCCGCCGATCCCAAGGGCGGCGCGGTCGAAAGCGGCGTGCGGTTTTTTTCGAACCCCACCTGCCATCACCGGCCGGACATCTATGGCGGCATCGGCGAGCAGGAGGCTGCCGCCCTGCTGCGCGGCTTTTTTGCGGCGCGGCGGTAATGGCGGTTCGGCCCCGGCCGATCGCGCAGCAGGACCGTGCTTCGATGACGCCGCGGATTCGGGTCGCTCGATCCCGGCAGCGACGGCGATCAATTGTCGAGCCTGTTGCCGGTCGGCAGCACCGGGGCGCCACTGTCGCCGGGTTTGCGACGCGGGCGGCCGAAGTAATGCGAGAGCACCGGCAGCGCCAGCGAGACCACGAACACCCGCGTGAGGTGATGCGCCCCGACGAATACGGGGTCGAGGTGCAGCGCGAGGGCGAGGATCATCATCGCATCCACCGAGCCCGGCGCATAGGCGACGATCACGTCGGCGAGCGGCAGCGATACCGTGGCCGTGACGATGCCGCCGACCGCCCCGGCGATGACCAGCGACACCACGAACGCCCCGAAACCGGCGCCGAGATAGCTGAGCATCAGGCGAAACGGCGTTCCGGTGAAGCGCGCGCCACTCACCGTGCCGAGGCCGACCATGGACGCCGAAGCCAGCCAGAACGGCATCGTCACGCTGACGAAGGCGCCGCCATGGAGCACCGCGGAGACCACCATCGGGCCGAAAATCAGGCCGCCCGGAAAGCCGAGCCGCGTGAGGCCGAGCGCCGCGGCGACGCAGCCTCCCACCAGCAGCGCGAACTGGAGCGGCGCGTCGGCGATGCCGAGGGCGCCGGCCGGCAGGCGCGCCGGCCCGGCAATGCCGAAGGCCGACAGCACCGCGGGCACGCCGATGGCGAGGATCACCACCCGCAGCGTCTGCACGATGGCGACGCCGCGCACGTCGCAGTCCTTCTGTTCGGCGGCCAGCGCCATCACCTGGCTCAATCCGCCCGGCACCCCGGCAAAGACTGCGGTTATCGTATTCCAGCCATGCACCTTGGTGAGATAGGTGACGGTGCCGAGGGTCACTCCGGCCATGGCGACGGAAATCATGAACAGGCTGAACGGCCATGCCGACATCCCCTTCACCGTCTCCGGCGTCACCACCCCGCCGATCGAGATGCCGAGGATGATGAAGAACGCGCGCGCCAGCGGCTGCGGCACCGAAATGGGACGGCCCAGCAGCGCCGCCACCGCGGTGAACAGCATCGCGCCGGCGAGCCAGCCGGCTGGAAACTTGGCGGCGTTGAGCGCAAGTCCGCCGATTCCGCCGATCAGGAGGGATTCAACGAGGTTGTGATATTTGAGGCGGGAGATGTCGGCGGGCTGCATGCCCGGCGATCAATGCCGCGCCGGATGCGCGCCGTCAAATCGGCGCGCGCGCCCCGTGAATCTCGACGCGATCGATCGGGCCGCGCGACGTGCCGACTTCGCGGGCGCAAGCACGATCTTTGTGCAGAAGATCGGCTCGGTGGCGGCGCCGCGCGCCACACAGTGTGTGGCCGGCGCGGCCGAGATGGACAGCAAGGCCGACTTGTGTTGACTTTATCGGCAACGGCAAGGGCCGCATTTCGAGAGGTTTTCAGGGCCGGCCGAGGCAAAGGCCTAACGCGCCATGCTGCAGAGTTGGTTCGTCGTCGCAGCCGCGCTCGTCGCTATCGGGCTGCTGCTTGTCATCGCGAGCTATCGCGACCGGCTGCGCGAGCTCGAACGCCTCAATGCGGAACTGGCCGATGCGAAATCCGCCGCCGAAGCCGCCAACCTCTCGAAGACGCGGTTTCTCGCCGCCGCGAGCCACGACATCCTCCAGCCCCTCAATGCCGCGCGGCTCTATGTGGCCAGCCTGGTGGAACGCCAGGGCGTCGGCGAAGACGCCCGCCTCATCGGCAATGTCGACGCCTCGCTCGGGGCGGTGGAGGACATACTCGCCGCCCTGCTGGAAATATCGCGCCTCGACGCGGGCGCGCTCAACCCCGACATCTCCGCGTTCCGGATCGACGACGTGCTGGCGCCGCTGGCGCTCGACTTCGCCCCCCTGGCCCAGGCCAAGGGCATAGATCTCGTCTTCGTTGCGTGTTCGCTCACGGTGCGATCGGATCGCCGCCTGCTGCGCCGGCTGCTGCAGAACCTCGTCTCCAACGCCATCAAATACACCCGCAGCGGGCGCGTGCTGGTGGGATGCCGCCGCCGCGGTACGCGGTTGCGCATCGGCGTGCACGACACCGGCATCGGAATTCCGCCGCACCAGCACCGCGCGGTGTTCCTCGAATTTCACCGGCTCGCGCAGGGGGCCAAAGAGGCCGCGGGCCTCGGCCTCGGCCTGTCGATCGTCGAGCGCATCGCCCGCGCCCTCGATCACCCGCTGGGCCTCGTCTCGCAAGCCGGACGCGGCTCGCATTTCTCCGTCGAGGTGCCGATGGCGCCGCCGGCCGCCCGCCTTGCGCCCGCCCCGCAATCCCGTCTCGACCGCGGGCGAATCGGGGCAACGGTGCTCTGCCTCGACGATGATGCGAACATTCTCGACGCCATGACGATCCTGCTCCAGGGCTGGGGCTGCGAGGTGCTCGCCGCCGTCGATCTCGCCGGCGCCGTCGCGGCGCTGCGCAGCGGCACCCGTACGCCGAGCGGGCTGCTGGTCGAATATCACCTCGAGCGCGGCAATGGCATCGAGGCCGTCCGCGCGCTGCGGCGGCAGTTCGACCCCGACCTGCCGGCCGCGCTGATCACCGCGGACCGCTCTGCGGAGGTCCGCGACGCGGCCCGCGCTCTGGGCATCGCCGTGCTCGACAAGCCGCTCAAGCCGGCGGCACTGCGCGCGATGGTCTCGCAATGGGCGGCGCGGCGGCTCGCTGCGGCGGAGTGATCGCGCGCGGTCGGTCGCCGCGGTTAATGCGTGATCGGCGGCACCTGCGACCACCCCACTTCGATCTTCGAGGCCACGATCACCGCCTGGGTGCGGCTTTCCACCCCGAGCTTCTGCAGGATCGCCGAGACGTGCGCCTTGACGGTCGCCTCGGACACGCCGAGCTCATAAGCGATCTGCTTGTTGAGCAGACCTTCGGACAACATCATCAGCACGCGCACCTGCTGCGGGGTCAGCGAGGCGAGCCGCGCCAGCATCGGCCGAATTGTCGTCGCCGCCCTCGGCGGCGAGATCGATGTCGGGCGGCGTCCACACGCCGCCCCGGAGCACCGCTTCGATCGCCTCGCGGATCTGGTCGGTGGCCGACGTCTTGGGGATGAATCCCGAGGCGCCGAAGTCCATGCAGCGGCGGATCACGGCCGGATCGTCGTTCGCCGACACGATCACCACGGGGACGCCCGGATATTGCGCGCGCATGTACATGAGGCCGGAAAATCCGCGAACCCCCGGCATCGTGAGGTCCAGCAAAAGCAGATCGATGTCGCCGGCACGGTCGAGCAGCATGGAAATATCGTCGAAGCAGCCGGCCTCGGCGATCTCACCGCGTTCGAACAGGCCGGTCACCGCCTCGCGAAGCGCACCCCGGAACAACGGATGGTCATCGGCGATCACAAGCCGGCAAAGTACGGACGCGCTCACTGATGCATTCACGCTGTTTCGCTCACTTGCGAGCCCGATCTGGTTCGGGGCCGGGGCATCAGACTATGACCATTTTCCAACCGCATGTCTGCCGATGCATGAGGCACGGGCTGCATTTGAAATGAGCGCCCGCTGCATCATCCATGCCGCTGCCGGAGCCTGGGTCCGCTTGCAGCGGTATCCGGGCGGGGAGGACCATTTGCGGCGCCGCCCGCTGGCCAATTCCGGCCCTTGGCACGTCGCATGCAACGTACGTCCACGCTGGTGAAAGGACATCGGGGGATGCCCGAGGGTGGGGCGCTTTGTGATGTCGGCACGTCCGGGCGGCACGCCGCCGCGGACCCTTTGAAAGGATCCGAACATGCTTCACGATGCAGGAAATCTTCGCCGGACGACAGCCGGGGTGATCCGCCGCCAGCCCGGTCTCGCGGCATTGCCGCGCACCATGGCGGTGCTGCTGTCGGCCTGGCTCATCTATTTCTTCGCCATCAATCTGTTCGTGCGACAGCTCAATGCGATCACGGTGCCTTATGTCGAGGCCCCGCTGGGCGCCTATCTGGTGGTGCTGGGGGCGGCGCTGGTATTCGCCGCCGCCGTCTACCTGCTTACAAGGGCGCTTGGTTCGCGCGGCCGCGCGGCGCGTTAGCAAGCGCCTGCCGTAGTGCCCTTCGAGGCGGCCGGAGGCCGCTTCGGGTGGCGGCGCGCCTCACGGTGGTGCGCGCCGGCCGCCGATGAATGTGAGGACGACGTCCCGGCGATGCTGGCACTGTCGGCGCTTCGCCACGCAGATGCCCTGCCGCGTCCCGCAGGGCGAGGCTTGTCCGGCTGTGCGCATGCAAAAATCCATGGACCATTGCGGCGATGCCGGTTCTCGATCTGCGTTCCCCGCGCGACATCAGGACGATCTTGACGCCCTGCGATCGCCGTCGACAGCTCAGCCCTGATCGCGGTTCTGTTCGAGGAACCAGAAAAGCAAACCTTCCAGGATGTTGTCGACGGCGAAGTGCGTCGCGTCCTGTCGGCGGTCAACGCTCGCGAGACCGCACTCGGCTCAGTCACTCAGCTCTTTTTCTGGGGGTCGCGCTGAATGCTCGTCATCAGCTCGACGAGGCGATGCCACAGCCGCTCCACCGCGTCCATGACCCGGTCGATTTCGGCATTGTCGCGTGGCCGCAGGTCGGGCTCGGCGGGAATCGGCGCGGGCGGGCGCGGCGGCACCGAAGCGACCGGGGGAAGCGCCGGTGCGGCGGGCGGGCTCGCTTGCGGCGATTCCGATGCGACCGGCGGGGAGGCCGGCGCCGCCAGCGCCGGCGCGTCGGCCGGTGGTGACGGAAGCGTCAGACCGCGCTCGAGCAGCGCGTTTTTCAACGCGGCGTTTTCCCGCTGCAGCCGCCCGATCTCATTATCGAGGGCGGCGCGCTCGTCCGGCGCCAGGGTGCAGGTCCAGCCTGCCTCGCGCTGCCGGCAGGTGGCGACCGCGCCGGAGCGCAGATCGAGACGCAGATATCCGTCATCGATGCGGTGATAGGTGAAGCGTTTCTCGGTAAGATCGAGGGACGGCTCCTGCGCGCGCAGGAGCACCGCCTGGGCGCTGCACACGACCACCACGATGAATGCCATCAGTCGGCCCATCATGTTCCCCCTTGTTCGGACAGCTGCGGTCGCGACTAGAATGCGCTTTTGCGGCAAGGCCGTGGCTGGATTGCGACTTTTCGATTCGGGAGTCGCACCATGATACCGTCGCGCGGCCCGCCTGCGGGCCCCTTCTCGGCTTGCTGAACGGCGTGATTGTCCTTTCGTATCAGTCGGTTGCCGCAGTCGCACAGAGTGTTGACTCGATACCCCCCAATCAGTATGGTCCGCGCGGCTTCGAGGGGGGCGGTTTCCAATCAGGCGAGCGCGCGAATGGCGTAAATCATGCCCGATGACGCGCACGACGAGACAGGCGACCAATCCCGCAACGAGGCTGCTCTTTCCGCGAGACTGCGGCGTCTCGGCGATGAGCTTGGTCGTGACCGGCCAGGCCGAATGCCGCAGACGGAAGGTCCGCCGCCGGGATCCGTTGGATCGGGGATGGCGCGCGGGTTGCGGCTTTCGACCGAGCTGGTCGCCGGCGTTCTCGTCGGGGCCGGCATCGGCTGGGCGCTCGACCGCTGGCTCGGCATCTCGCCGTGGGGGCTGATCGTGTTCTTGTTGCTCGGTTTCGCCGCCGGCGTGCTCAATGTGGTGCGGGCGGCGGGCGTTCCACCCGGCGACACCTAGTGGTGCAACAGGGCGTGACGGCGCACCGCCGGTCACGTCGCGCAGACGAGGGACAGTTGCGGTCATGGCCGATCCGATCCACCAGTTCAAGATCGAGTCGCTGCTGCCGCTCGGCCAGGTCGGCGGGGCTCATTTGGATTTCACCAATTCCGGCTTCTACATGCTGGTGTCGGTCGGAATCACGGCCGCGTTGATGCTGGGCGCCACGGCATCGCGCCGCATCGTGCCGAGCCGCATCCAATCGGTCGCCGAGCTCGCCTACGAATTCGTCGCCGACACCATACGCAACACCATCGGCGAGGGCGGGATGCAGTTCTTCCCGCTGGTATTCTCGCTGTTCATGTTCATCCTGGTGTCGAACGTGGTCGGACTCGTTCCCTACCAGTTCACGGTCATGAGCCACATCATCGTCACCGCCGCGCTGGCGCTGCTGGTGTTCTTCACCGTCATCATCTACGGCTTCTGGAAGAACGGGCTGCACTTCTTCAACCTGTTCGTGCCCAAGGGCATCCCGATCTACATCCTGCCGCTGATCGTGTTCATCGAGGTGCTGTCGTTCCTGTCGCGGCCGATCTCCCACAGCGTGCGTCTGTTCGCCAACATGCTCGCCGGCCACATCACGCTGTTCGTGTTCGCGAGCTTCATCACCATGCTCGGCGGTCTCGGGGTGCTCGGCTGGTTCGGCGCGACGCTGCCGCTCGCATTGACGGTGGCGCTGATCGGCGCTCGAACTGCTGGTCGCGTTCCTGCAGGCCTATGTCTTCACCATTCTCACCTGCATCTATCTCAACGATGCCCTTCATCCCGGCCATTGAGTTCCCGGCCTTTCCCGCCTCACGCAAACAAGGAGCTTCACATGGATCCCGTAGCCGCCAAATATATCGGCGCCGGCATTGCCTGCATCGGCATGGGCGGCGCCGGCGTCGGCGTCGGCACCATCTTCGGCAATTATCTCGCCGCCGCGCTGCGCAATCCGTCCGCCGCGCAAGGCCAGTTCGGCAACCTCATCTTCGGCTTCGCGGTGACCGAAGCGCTCGGCATCTTCTCGCTGCTGATCGCGCTGCTGCTGCTGTTCGCCCTGTGACCACCCGCGAGGCCGACGCGCCGCCCGTTGCGGCGCACGGCCTGCGCCACCGGAGCCTGCCATGGCGGACGAACATTCCACACTGACCGAGGCGACCCCTGCCTCCGAGCATGGCGCGGGATTTCCGCCGTTCCAGAAGGAGACCTTTGCCTCCCAGCTGTTCTGGCTGGTGATCTGTTTCGCCGCGCTCTACATCATGGTGTCCAAGCTCATCCTGCCGCGGATGGGCACCATCATTGCCGAGCGGCGCGACCGCATTGCCGGCGATCTCGCCGAGGCCGGGCGGATGAAGGACCAGGCGGACGGCGCGGTCGCGGCCTATGAGAAGGCGCTGGCGGACGCCCGCGCCCGCGCCCAGGCGATCGCGGCGGAAAACCGCGACAAGCTCAACGCTGCCGCCGAGGCGAACCGCAAGGAGCTCGAGGCCAAGCTGCAGGGCAAGCTCGCCGACGCGGAAAAGAGCATAGCGGCGACCAAGTCCGCCGCGATGACCAATGTGCGCAGCATCGCCCAGGACGCCGCCGCCGCCATCGTCACCCGCCTGATCGGCATAACCCCGTCGGCTGACGCGGTTGCGCGCGCGGTCGAAGACGCCATCAAGCGCTGAAGGGACGACCATGTTCGAGGATCCCGAATTCTGGGTTTTGCTCGCCTTCGTGATTTTCCTGGGCATTCTCGTCAAATTCGGCGTGCCCAAGATGGCGCTGTCCGCGCTCGATGAGCGCAGCGACCGCATCAAGCAGGCGCTCGACGAAGCCCAGCGCCTGCGCTCCGAGGCCCAGGCGGTGCTGGCGCAATATCAGAAGAAGCGCGTCGAGGCCGAAAAGGAAGCCCAGGCCATCATCGTAAACGCGCGGATCGAGGCCGAACGTCTCGCCGGCGAGGCCAAGGGCAAGGTCGAGGAGTTCATCGCCCGCCGCACCAAGATGGCCGAGTCCAAGATCGCCCAGGCCGAGGCCCAGGCGCTCGCCGACGTGCATGCCGCAGCCGCCGACGCCGCGGTGGCCGCCGCCGAGAAGATCCTGGTGCAGACGACCCACGGCGCCGCCGCCGACAGCCTGATCGCCAACGGCATCAGGGACGTGAAGGCGAAGCTGAACTGAGGCGGGCGGCCGCGTTGCGGAGTTTCGGCATTCGACAGTTCGTCAGGGCCGTTCTCGCTTCTCCGGATATCGCATCCGCGCATGTGATCGTGCCCGGTCTACCGGAGAATCTCGACCAGAAGTACCCAGGCATGCCAGACGCCGCCCACAAGCGAGATGATTACGCCGGCGGCGATCCAATAGACGCCCGCGTCCGAGCCGTGCAGGAGCAGGCCGCCGGCGACGATGAACGGAAAACTCACGGCCACGCCGACGACTGCGCGCGCATACTGCTTCGCCGGCGAGACGGCCGCTATGGCGTTCCAGGAGCGCAATTGGACGGACAGTTGCACCACGAACGTCACCAAGCCGATCGTCAGGACTTCCGCCCCGAACAGCGCGACCGGCTGGTTGGGCACCAGCCCGATGCTGGCCACGACGAAGGCGGCCGCCAGTATGATGAGGCCTTCGGCGGCGCGGCCCGGCAATTGCGAAATGGAGAGAATACGCGCGAGGTTGATCGATATGGCGACGACCAGAAGTCCGGTCAGCGCCGCCGCCGCCCCGACCTCGGCCACGAAGAAATTCGCCCAGTCGGGGTTCATCTCGCCTCCGGCGTCTGCAATTTCCCAATCAGCCGGGGAAGCTCGCGCTACCCTCCGATCGCTCCGTCACCGCGTAGCTTCGTCGTTTGCTCCGCCAGAACCTGAACGCCGTCTGCAACTTTTCGGAATCATTACCGCGCCCGGGCGGCTCTCGGCCTGGCCACCGGCTTCGGCTTCTCGACCGGCTTGAGGCCGTCGGGGTCGAAGCCGATATAGACCACGTAGGCATCGAGCTCGGCCCGCGGCGGGATCGGTACCGTCATTTCCTCTTCGATGTGCGTGAAGGGAACGTTGAGCTGGGTATCGGTGACCGCGACGTTGAGGACGAACAACTTGGTCCAGATCGTCTTCGGCTCGATCCCTTCGCGGACCAGCGCATAGCGTAGCGGCACGGTGACGGTTCCCGGCCCGCCGGCCGGGCCGACCACGACCCGCCCCTGGACCCCGACCCTGATCGTCACCATGTCGCCGCGAACGTCGCATTCCCGCGCCGTCTTCACGAAGCTCGCCTGGTATTTCAGGCTGAGCGCCGTGTTTTCGGCCTTGGGATCGTTGACCGCGAGGGTCGCCGCCCCCTGGCGATAATCGATGGTCGGACAATCGAAATCGATCGATGCCTGGGTCCGGCTGGGCGCCGCCGCCAGGCCGCCGCCGGTCAGATCGCCGGTGAACCACTGCTTGACGCGGCTGGTGAAGGACGTGCTCGACGGCGCCGCGCTGGCCGTTGCGGCCGGTGGTGGCGCGGCCGGCTGCGGCGGCGGTTGCGGTGCCGGGGCCGACGTGCCGGCGTCGGCGGTCGCCGGCGGCGGTTTCTCCGAGCCGGTCAGGCCGGTCAGCGACGAGCAGCCGGCGAACACCGTCAGCGCGATCATGCCGGCAATGGTTCTGCGCAAGCTGCGCCACTCCGTGCCGGGTCCGGTTTCCAGGTCGCCCATGGAATCTCCCAGCCCCCAAATATACCAAATATTATAGCAGCATAACCGTGGCAGTCCAAAGGCGCTCGGATGCGACCTCATGCCTCGATCGGGCGGTTGGGGCGGATCTGGGGCGGCTCGTCCTTGGTGCGGGCATAAAGCAGATGGTCCTGCCACATGCCGTTGATGCACAAATATTGCCGCGCATAGCCTTCACGCTGGAAGCCGGACTTCTCCAGCAGCCCGATCGAGGCCGCATTGGTGGGGATGCAGGCGGCTTCGAGCCGATGCAGACGGAGGGTGCCGAAGCTGAACGGGATGACGGCCCGCAACGCCGCGCTCATGATCCCGGTGCGGGCATAGGGTTCGCCGACCCAGTAGCCGATGCTGCCGGCCTGGGCGACGCCGCGGCGGATGTTGGCGAGGGTGATGCCGCCGACCAGCACGCCCTCCGGCTTGAGGGCGATGAAAAACGAGTAGGACTGGTCGGCGCGCTGATCCTCGGCATAACGCTTGAGCCGGCGGCGGAACGCGCCGCGGGTGAGATCGTCGGCGGGCCAGATCGGCTCCCACGGCTTGAGGAAATCGCGGCTGCGCTCGCGCAATTCGGCCCATTCGGCATAGTCGGACGTCTGCGGCTGGCGCAGCACCACGCGATCGCCGTCGATCGCGGGCATCGTCTCGGGGAAAGAGGTGGTTCGGAAGAACGCCATGTCTCGTCGGAGGTAGCCGGCAGCGGCCCTTGTGGATTTCTGGTCAGGCAGCCTTTTGGGTCAGACTTTCGGCAATCGCAGCCGCGCTTTCAAGCCCGGATGGTCCGAGCGCCGCCACCGCCGGCTTGGAGCGGGCGATCAGGGCGCGTCCGGCCGCCCGGGTGCTTGCGACGGTCACCGCGTCCACCTTGGCGACGATTTCCTCGATCGGGATCGGGCGGCCATAGATGAAGACCTGGCGGGCCAGCTGCTCGGCGCGCGCGCTCGAGCTTTCCAGCGCCATCAGCAGGCCGACCTTCATCTGTGCCTTGGCGCGGGCGACTTCCTCCTCGGTAATGGTGTCGGCGGCAGCGGCGATCTCGCCCACCACGACCCGCATCAGCTCCGGCGCGTCGATCGCATCGGTCCCGGCATAGAGGCCGAACATCCCGGTATCGGCATAGGGCTGGTGAAACGCGTAGATCGAGTAGCACAGCCCGCGCTGCTCGCGGACCTCCTGGAACAGCCGCGACGACATGCCGCCGCCGAGCACATTGGTGAAGACCTGCAGGCTGAAGATCGCGGGATCGCGCTGCGGCACGCCCTCCAGCCCCAATGCGATATGGACCTGCTCGAGGTCGCGCTTCTCGATGAAGGCGCCGCCGGAAAACCGCGCCGCCGCGGGCGCCCCCGCCGCCGGGCCGACGAACTGGGAAAACCGCTTCTCGGCCTCCACGACCACGGCTTCGTGGTCGACCGCGCCGGCGCCTGCCACCACCATGGCGGGAGCGCGGTAGTTGCGGGTGAGATAGCCGCGCAGGCGCTTGGCGTCGAACGAGCGCACCGTCGCGGGCGTGCCCAGGATCGAGCGGCCGACCGGCTGGCCGGCGAACGCGGTCGCCTGCAGGTGCTCGAAGACGAGATCGTCGGGGGTGTCTTCGACCGCACCGATCTCCTGGACGATGACGTTCTTTTCCCGGGTGATTTCCTCGGGATCGAAGCTCGGATGCGACAGGATGTCGGAAAGCACGTCGAGCCCCAGCGCCATGTCGGTCCGGAGCACCCGCGCGTAATAGGCGGTCATCTCGATGCCGGTGCCGGCATTGAGGTCGCCGCCGACCGCCTCGATCTCCTCGGCGATCTGGCGGGCGGTGCGGCGCGCCGTGCCCTTGAAGGCCATGTGCTCGAGGAAATGCGAGATGCCGTGCTCGTCGGCCGCCTCGAAGCGGCTGCCGCACCCGACCCAGACCCCGAGCGAAGCGGTCTGCAGATGCGACATGGCATCGGTGATCACGACCAGTCCGGACGGGATGCGGGTGACTTCGACACTCATGCGGCAACTCCTTCGCGCGCGGCGCGACTGTGGGCGAGAATATGGGCTTCGACGGCCGCCTGGTCGGCGGGCAGCACGGTCGATCGCTCGGGCCTGTCCTCCAGGCCGGCCAGCCAGTCCGGCAAAGCGGGGCGGACGCCGCAGGCGGCCTCGACGGCATCGGGAAATTTCGCCGGATGGGCGGTCGACAGCACCACCATCGGGATCGCGCTGTCGCGCTCGCGGCTTTCCTTCTCGGCGACCGCGACGGCGACCGCGGTATGGGGATCGATCAGGTGGCCGGTCTCGCGCAACGTGGTGCGGATCGCCGCCGCGGTCTCGTCCTCGAGCGCGCGATCGGCGGTGAACAGCGCGCGCATCTCGCCCAGCGCGCGCTCGGGAACGGTGAAGCGGCGCGACTGCGCCAGCGACGCCATCGCGCTGCGTACCGGATGCGGATCACGCCGGCAGGCGTCGAACAGCAGCCGTTCGAAGTTGGAAGACACCTGGATGTCCATCGAGGGCGAGGTCGTGGCCACCACGCCGCGGACCTCGTAGATGCCGCTCGACAGGGTGCGCGCCAGGATGTCGTTGACGTTGGTGGCGATGGTGAGCCGCTCGACCGGCAGGCCCATGCGCGCGGCGACATAGCCGGAGAACACGTCGCCGAAATTCCCGGTCGGGACGGTGAAGGCGACCTTGCGATGCGGCGCGCCGAGCGCCACCGCGGCGACGAAGTAGTAGACGACCTGGGCGACGATGCGGGCGAAGTTGATGGAGTTGACGCCGCTGAGCCCGACCCGGTCGCGGAAGGCGCCATGGTTGAACATCGCCTTCACCAGCGCCTGGCAGTCGTCGAAGGTGCCTTCGATGGCGAGGGCATGGATGTTGTCTGCGGCCGCCGTGGTCATCATGCGCCGCTGCACCGGCGAGACGCGGCCGTTGGGGAACAGCACCACGACATCGACCTGGGAGCGCCCGGCAAACGCCTCGACGGCGGCGCCGCCGGTGTCGCCGGAGGTGGCGACCACGATGGTGGTGCGCTGCCGGCGCCGCTCCAGCGCATGGTCCATCAGGCGCGCCAGGAACTGCATCGCCAAGTCCTTGAAGGCCAGCGTCGGCCCGTGAAACAACTCCAGCACGAAACTGCTCGGCCCGAGTTGGACCAGGGGGACGACGGCGGGATGGCGGAACGCGCCATAGGCTTCCCGCGCCATGCGGGCGAGGTCGGCTTCGGGGATGTCACCCGCGGTGAACAGGCGAGATCACCTCGCAGGCGACCTCGGCATAGGGGCGGCCGGCAAACCCCGCGATGCGTGCCGGGTCGAGCGCCGGCCACGCCTGCGGCAGGTAGAGTCCGCCGTCACGCGCGAGCCCGGCGAGGGTCACGTCGATGAAGCCGAGCGCCGGGGCCTCGCCGCGAGTCGAGATGTACTGCACGAACCGTCCCTAGAGCCGATCGAGGATTCGATGCGCGCCGCCGGGATGCAGAGGCATGCCCGGCCTGCGCGCAAGCCGTTGATTTCCCGGGAGTCCCAGGCGGCCGGCCGAACGCCGCCGTGGCACCAGAATAATGGCTCGCGTTCCCCGGCACAAGGAATGCCGGCCCCCAGGCGGCTGCCGCGGGGACAGGACGCCGCGGGCATGGGGTTGATTCGATTGGTATTTTCAGGCAGCCGGCGAAATTTTGAACCGGGTGGCGATTATTTCTTCCATCTGAAGCAAGCTTCGGTGGGGCGACCAACTGCGAATGCCGCGGCCGCTTTCGCCAGGGACGCCTTATAGAGGGTGGCCACTGCCTGTGATACTGCGAACGGATGCAGCTCATTTTCATCTACGGGCAGGTTGCCTCAGGGAAACTGACCATCGCGCGCGAACTCGCGGCGAGGACAGGTGTCGCGTTGTTCCACAATCACCTCGTCGTTGACGCCGTCGGCGCAGTGTTTCCGTTCGGTACAGAGACGTTCTCGCGCCTGCGCGAACAGTTCTGGATGACGGTCTTTGACGAGGCTGCCAGGCAGGGCCGATCCTTGATTTTCACATTCGCCCCCGAGCCGACCGTGGCGCGGGATTTTCCGGACCGGGCGCGAGCATTGATTGAGGGGAACGGCGGCCAAGTAATCTTTGTGGCACTGGACCTGACGCGCGAAGAGCAGGAGCGACGGCTCGTCGACGAGGGCCGCGCTGCATTTGGAAAAATGCGTGATCTGTCGCTGCTCCATGCGCTTCGGCCGCAGTTCGAAGCGTGCATGGCCTCTATGCCCCATCCCGCGCTCACCCTGGATGTAAGCGATCTGACCCCGTCCGAGAGTGCCCAGGCTATCTCAATCCTGATGTCGACTTAGGGTCCCGCCCTCTCTCCAGCGTTCGGATGTCTCCTTCGGCGTTGTGCGACATCGTCCGCAACAAGAGCGTCCGCCGGTCAGTCCGTTCCCTCCGGTCAATTCCGTCCCCGCCAGCGTACGAACATCCAGGCTGTATAGACCCCGACCACCGCCACGAGGCCGGGCCAAGTCAGGCCGGGCCAAGTCAGGCCGAGCCAGGTCAGGGCGCATCGGAAGTGGTTGTTGGGCAGGCTCGGCCGCACGCGGCTGGGTCGGGGAGTCCGCCCCGTGCGGCACCGGGCTTTCCATTTCCACGTAGAAGGGCGCGGCGTGCGCCACGTTCTTCGCTGCGGCCGTGGCCGCGGAATTGCGGACAAACCAGCGTACGCGATCGTCGGCGGCCGTGAACAGGCCCGGGCTACCGGGGTAACGTCGGCACCACCGTCGGGCGCCCTTTCAGCGGGCCGGATAGGCGTCGCCGACGGTTGCCTTCTTGCGATAGAGGGCACGCAGGCTCGACGCATCCCACTGGATGTCGGCGATGCGCCAGTCCTTGCCGGAGCGCAGCAGCTCGAGCACGACCTTCTCCTGCTTGCCGGAATTGGTGAAGGTGACGGTCCCGATCGCCTTGGCCGCGCCGGTGTCCTTGACCTCGACGGCGAGGTTTGAAATCTCCCAATCCTGGTGCCCCACGAACGGGTCGCCGTCGAGCGCCGGCGGCTCGCCGCGCTTGGCCGCGCTGGTGCGGTCTTCGAGAATGAGGGAGGCGAGCCCGACGGTGAAATAGCCACGCACGTCCTTCGCGGCGGCGAGCGGCACGCCCTTGGCCGCGCCGGTCGAGCTGCCCACGTAGTTCTGGTAGATCTGCTGGAGAAACGACTTCGCCGACATGTCGCCCGCCGCGTCGGCCGGCAGGACGGGAGAAGCCGCAACCGCCGCCAACCCCGCGAGGACGGAGCGCCGCGACCATGCGCCGCGCGGAGAGATGCCTGAGGTCATGGGTGTTCTCGCTGGTCGATCCGAAACAAACTGGCCGCAAAGGATGGCAATTCCCCGCCGGACCGAATCACGGCCAGGACGCGCTGCAGCGCTCGCTGCAATCGCAGCAAGCCATCAGCGCCGCCGGGCCCATGCCAAGTCAAAGGCCAAGTCCACATGGCATCGCAGGAATTTAGCTCTGTCACCTGGCCCCCCTGATTTCCGGGTCGCGACCGCACGGACTCTGCATGCCCGACATGCTGCATCCGATTACGATGAACGCGCCGTGGGCGCAATCGCGATCCTCGGCGAGGTCGATGAATGTTTGTTGACCGAACGCGCCCGCCGGTTCACCCGCCCGGACACTTTGTTGCAGCGCCGTTTTGCCGCGCGCGGCCGGCTCGCGTCTCCCGAGCATGGTTCCGAATTGGCGCAGACATGCTGGCAACATCTTGTGGAAGATCGACGACGCCCTCGCGCACTTGAATTGCGGGGGCCGATATCGGAGTGTGTCCGGGGCTCGCTTTTTGGGCCGGAACAAGGGAGGGGCTCCAATGCGCTGGGTGCTTGCGGTCGCCGTCGTTCCCATTGCGCTAGCGGCGCATGCGGATACCATCCACCCCGGCGTGACCGGCAACGACTCCGGCGGCATCATCCAGTGGGGGCCCGATGCGCAATACTTCTATCGCGACCTCGCCGCCTACCATTGCGCCCGCTTCAACAAGATCGCCGTGATCAGCAGCGTCCACCGCCGCTACGGCGACTATGCCGGGTTCCGCTGCTACTTCCCGCGCTCGTACGATCCCCGCAAGGCGCTGTTGTACGGCGCCTATTGACGCGCACTGCCGGCTACGCCCGATCCGCTCAGCGCCGCGGCTGCACCGGCGCTGAGACCTCGCAGTTGCGACGGCCCGACGACATGCATTCGTCGGCACGGCGGGCATCGAGCATGGCGCCGGCGAGCCACAAGCCACCGCCGACGATAACGATGACGATCGCCAACAGAATGAGGTTGGCGTTGCGACGTTCGCTGTCGGTTTCCGGCACCTCGTCCCGGCGGCGTTGCTCGTTCATTGCGATGAACCCGTACCACCGTCCTACTTTGCGATCGTTTCCTTCACCGCCGCGACCAATTGCTTGAGGGTGAAGGGCTTGGCAAGGAATGCGAACTTCTCCTCGTCCGGCAGATTCTTGGCAAAGGCCTCCTCGGCATAGCCCGACACGAAGATGATCTTCACTCCGGGATCGCGGCGGCGCAGTTCCTTGAGCAGCGTGGGTCCGTCCATCTCCGGCATGACCACGTCGGATACGACGAGGTCGATCTTGCCGGAATGGCCTTCGATCGCCTCGATGGCCTCGATGCCATTGGCTGCCTGCAGGACCGTGTAGCCCCGCGAGGTGAGCCCGCGCGCATTGAGGCCGCGCAACCCCTCCTCGTCCTCCACCAGCAGGATCGTGCCATTGCCGGTGTCGTCGGCGGGCGCCGGCCTGGCGGTCTCCTTCGACGCCTTGGGCGCGACCGGCGCCGCCTCTTCTGCGGTGGGAACGTGGCGCGGCAGGAAAATATGAAATGTGGTGCCGCGGCCGACCTCCGAGTCCGGATAGATGAACCCCCCGGTCTGCTTGATGATGCCGTAGACCGTGGACAGGCCGAGGCCGGTGCCCTTGTTGACCTCCTTGGTGGAGAAGAACGGCTCGAAGATGCGGTCGATGATGTCGGGCGGAATGCCGGTGCCGGTGTCGGCGACATCGACCCGGACGTATTCGCCTCGCGGCATGCCCTTGAGGGTGAACTGCTCCGAGTCCGCGGCGGAAACGTTGGCGGTCCGCAGCGACAGCTTGCCGCCGTCCGGCATGGCATCGCGGGCATTGACCGCGAGATTGACGATGACCTGCTCGAATTGCGACAGGTCGGCCTTGACCGGCCACAGGTCGCGACCGTGAACGACATCGAGCGTCACCCGCTCGCCGATCAGCCGGCGCAGCAGCATCGACAGGTCGGACAGCGCCTCGCCGAGATCGAGCACCTGGGGCCGCAGCGTCTGGCGGCGCGAGAATGCCAGCAGTTGGCGCACCAGGCTCGCCGCCCGGTTGGCGTTCTGCTTGATCTGCATGATGTCCTGGAACGACGGGTCGCTCGGCTTGTGGGCATTGAGCAGGAAGTCGGTCGCCATCATGATGGCGGACAGCACGTTGTTGAAGTCGTGGGCGATGCCGCCGGCGAGCTTGCCGACCGATTCCATCTTCTGCGACTGGTCGAACTGGCGCTGCAGCACCCTCTGGTCGGTGGTCTCGATGGCGTAGACGATGGCCGCCTCGGAGTCGTTCTCGCCGTCCTCGACCGGGGTGACGTAGAACCGCGCCCACCGCTCGCCCTCGCCGGCGAGCGCGGCATCGACCGGCTTGACATCGCCGCGGCCGCCCGCCGCCCGGGCGAGCGCTTCCTCGATCAAGGCGCGGTCGCGCACGGCGACGACGCCGAGGATGGAACCGCCCTGGGAGGCGCCCGCCTCGCCCTTGAGAATGCTCTGCACCAGATGGGCGAACGGCGCATTGTTGCGCGCGATCCGCCCGCGCCGGTCCACCGTGGCGATCGCCATCGGCGTATTGTGGAAAAAGCGCATGAAGCGCACTTCGGCGGTGCGTTGCGGATCGGTGCCGTCGTCGCTGGCGCGGTTGAGGACGAGGGTGCGCGACGCGCCGGGCGTGGCGTCGGCCGCGAACGCGACCTTGTGATGGAGGCGCACCGGCAAAGTGCGCCCGTCGCGGCGGCGCAGATCGAGGTCGAGAACCTCGGTCTTGACCTCGCCGGGATGGGCCGACAGCGTCGTCAGCAGCGCCGCGCTGTCGCCGGGCAGGATGTCGGCGAGCCGCAGCCCCCCGGATCCGACCTGGGCGAGATCGTAATCGAGCCAGCCGGCCAGGGTGGCGTTGAGATAGACGATGTCGCCATGGCCGTCGACCGAGAAGAAACCGGCGGGCGCATGATCGAGATAGTCGATCGCATGCTGAAGCTCCTGGAATACGTTCTCCTGGCGCTCGCGATCGCGGGTGACGTCGGCAACGGTCCACACCGCCGCTCCGTCGCGCGGTTCGCCGAGCGGCCGCACCCGCAGCCGCAACCACCGCGCGGGCTCTCCGCGCGACCCGGCCACCCGCACTTCCTCCTGCAGGCGCCGCCCCTCCTGCGCCGCCTTGCGCAGTCGGTAGACCGCCTCCGATACATCGGGGTCGCCGACGAACACGCGCTCGACCGGGCGCACCTCCTCCTGCCCGACCGCATCGGCCAACACCCGATAGGCGGCGTTGGCGAACTGCACCCGCCCGGCGGCGTCGGTGACCACGATCCCGTCATAGGCGTTATCGATGACGCTCTTGAGCATCGGGTCGCCGGAGTCCCGGGCCGAGATTCGCAGCACGCCGGCGGCGAGCGCGAACACCGCAAACACGCCGATCACGGCCAGCAAAGCGAGAAAGATCATGACATAGGGCCCGGCCTCATTGCGGCCGACCATCATGAGACCGGCGGCGGCGGCGACAAGGAGAACCGCGACCAGGAGGACCCATGCGATGCTGCCGCGGCGCTCGCTGCGCGAGATCATCGTCGTGCTCAGGCCCGGCGTTGCCATGACGAACCCCATCCACCCCTTCCAGACACCCCGCCGGAACTCCTCACTGCCCCAGCAGGCCGCGCTTCGCAAGGGAAACAGGCGCCGGAAAGTCGGAAGCGGCACCGTTTTCCAGGGCAAGGATTCTTCGCCTATGTGGGTTTGGGCACGATCTCGCCCCGAAACCTCTGCAACTTTTCGGCAACATGCTCTAACTTATTGACGCAGCGGGGCGACTTATCCAAACAGATGGGCATCATCCATTTGGGTCGCACCGGGTGTATGATGATCGCCGTCGGAAACGGAATGCCCGTGCCTTTAATTCGCCATCAAGCCCGGGTTCGGGAAAATCCTCCGGTTTTCCAGCTATTTCATGGCACGAATCAACGAGGCGCAGTAACGGTTTCCCGGTGCAGGATGGCACAATTGCGCCGGCGCGGCGAGCCGATGCCGGCCCGGCTTTTGGATCGCGAATGTTTGCCCGGTGAGCCCGCCGATCTGTTGAAGTAGTGGGCAAGGGGGAAAGGGAGCACTTCGATGGAGGCCTTCTTCAACAACATGTCCGTTCCGGTGAAGTTCCTGCTCGCCTTCATCGTCGTGTTCGCTGTCCTTGGCGTGGCCGGCTACCTGATGCGGCGATTCACCGGCGGAAATCTGAGCATCGTGAGCCCGCGGGGCCGCCAGCCGCGCCTCGCCGTGATCGATGCCGCCAGCGTCGATGGCCGCCGGCGTCTGGTGCTGGTCCGGCGCGACAACATGGAGCATCTGCTGCTGATCGGCGGCCCGACCGATATCGTGGTCGAGCCGAATATCGGGCCGGCCGCAGCAGCGGCCCCCGCACCGCTGCACGACACAAGGGCAAGCCCGGCACCGGAACCGCCGCCCCGCCAAATCATGCCCCTGGAGGGATCGGCGTGGCCGCCGAGCGAGCCGGCCTATGTCGAGCCGGCGCCGCCGCGAGCAATCCGCGAATTCCCGGTCCGCGAAGCTCCAATCCGCGAGGCCCAGGTCCGCGAGGCCCAGGTCCGCGAAGCCCAGGACCGCGAAGCCCCAGTCCGCGAAGCCTTCGTCCGCCCGGCGCCGCGCCGGCGCCGGTGGCGCGCCAGCGGTTGGAAAGCCTTGTCGAAGACGCCGGGGCTCCGCCCCTGCTGCCGACACCGCCCCCGGAGCCCGAACCGACGTTCCCGCCGGTCCCGCCGCCCTTCGAACCGGTGTTCCAGATTCCGCCGGCGCCGGAACCGAGACGCATGCCGACGGCGCCGCCGCTGCCGCCCCGGCCGCCCCAGAGCGAGGAATCCAATCTCGCCGAAATGGCGCAGCGGCTGGAAGCCGCGTTGCGGCGTCCGATCAAACCGGTGGAGCCGGTGCCGTCGCCACCGCCTGCGCCCCGCTTTACCTCCGAACCGGCCCCGCTCGCGATGCCGCCCCGGCCTGCGCCTTCGCGCGAGTTCGCCACTCCCCCGGCGCCGCCGGCCACCGCCCGCGAGCCCGCGGCGCCTGCGTTTCCCAAGGAGACCACCGTTCCGGAATTGAAGGTCGTTCCCACGGACTCGACGCCACGGCAGCCCCCGGCCCCCACGCCCGCATTCACGAGCATCGAGGAGGAGATGGCGAGCCTGCTCGGCCGCTCGACAGGAAAGCCGTGACGCGGCCCGCGACCGGCACCCCCGTCGCCGCGGTGCCGGGCATCGGAACATGACCGCTTCAACATGACCGCCTCGCGATCGCAGGGCCGGAGCGGCGGACGCGCGGCGCCGCGGGCGTGGCAGCGGATGCTGTCGGGACGCCGGCTCGACCTGCTCGACCCCTCGCCGCTCGACATCGAGATCGAGGACATCGCCCACGGCCTCGCCAGGGTCGCACGCTGGAACGGCCAGACCATGGGCGAGCACATTTTTTCGGTGGCGCAGCACACCCTGCTGGTGGGCGAAATCGCCCGCCGTCAAACCGGCGACCTCGACCGCAGGCTCGGCCTCGCCGTGCTTCTCCATGATGCGCCGGAATATGTGATCGGCGACATGATCTCGCCGTTCAAGGCCGTCATCGGCGGCTCCTACAAGGTGGTGGAGCACCGTCTCCTGAACGCCATCCACATTCGGTTCGGGGTGCCGCCGGCGCTTCCGGCCGAAATCATCGCCATCATCAAGGCAGCCGACCACGGCGCCGCATTCCTGGAAGCGACGGCTCTCGCCGGCTTTGGCGTCGACGAAGCGCGCCGCCTGTTTGGTCCACGGCCGACCTTGCCTGCGGCGGTGGAGAAGGATTATCTCACCCCATGGCTGGCCGAGACCGCCAAGGGCCGCTTCCTCGCGCGCTTCACCGCCCTCGCCGGAGCCTGACCGCAGGTCTCAATCGGTTCCAATTTTGCAGGTTCCAATTTTGCAGGTTCCAATTTTGCAGGTTCCAATTTTGCAGGTCTCAATTTTGCAATCCGAATTTGCGATCCAGTTTGCGATCAGGTGAACGGTCACGTCCGCGATTCGAGGTTGGATGATTCGATGATCCATGTCTGTTCGCTGTCGCGACTCCACGACACCGTCGCCGCGACCGGTGCGCGCCACCTCGTCTCGCTGCTGGGAAACGAGGACAATCTCACCCGCCCGCTCGACATACCGGCCCACAATCATCTGTGGCTGCAGCTCCACGACATCAGCGAGCCACGCGACGGCCATGTCCATCCCGCGAGCGCGCATGTGGAGCAGCTCATCTCATTCGTGGAGCGCTGGGAGCGCGCGAGCCCGCTGGTGATTCACTGCTATGCCGGGGTCAGCCGATCGACCGCCGCGGCTTTCGTCGCCGTCTGCACGCTCAACCCGCGGCGCAGCGAAGCCGCCATCGCCAAGGCGCTGCGCCGGGCGTCGCCGACCGCGACCCCCAACATCCGCATCGTCGCACTCGCCGACGATATTCTGGGCCGCAACGGCCGCATGGTCGAGGCGATCACGGCGATCGGCCAGGGCCGGTTGGCGGAAGCGACGCCGTTCCGGCTCGGCCTCCAAGGCCATTAACTCCCTATCAAGCCTAATCGGGCATAAATTTTAGGCTGCGCCGGGCACGGCCTCATTCCTGCCGTGCTCTCATTGAATATGACCCTGGGGATACCGCTTGGGGCGGGGGGGTTTGTGACGTTTCATCGACGTGGCAAATGGGATTCGCGCGCGCCGTCGAGGCCGTCTGCAATGGCCATCGGCGTCGCTTCCTTCGTGGCGGCATCGCTGCCGGCGCCGATCGGATATCAGGATTTCGCCGCCTTCATTGCCCGCCAGCCCGGCGTCGGGGAGCATTTGCGCAGGCATCTGATCGCTTCGCCATTCGGCACCATCCATGCCGCGACCTTCAGCCTGCCGCAGCCGATCGGCACCGAAATTCCGTCCGGCGGCGCGGTGCAGTTGGTCAGTTTCGATCCCAATGCCGACATCACCGCCGCGATCTCGCCGCAGACCTTGATCGAGCGATCGAGCCCCGGCACCAGGGCTTTACCCGCCCAGATCTATCCCGAGGTCAATCGCAGCCTGAAAGGCGCCCGCCTCGTGCCGAAGATCCAGCCGGACTTCGATTTGCCCGAGCCGACGACCGAGGGGCCGACCCATCCGGCACTCGTCGCCGAGGACCGCGCCACCACCGACACAAGGCCTCAGACGGCGCAGACTGCCCCGGAAAAAGTCACGCCGGATCGGACCGCTCCGGAACCGGCCGTCGCCGAGCGCGCCGCTCCGCAACAACAGGTCGCTCCGCAGCCGGCCATTGCCGAATACGCCGCGCCGCAACAGCAGCCCGCGCCGGAACAGGCCGTTGCCGAGCCCTCCGTCCCGCAGCAGACGGCGCCGCACAAGGACACGGAAGTCGCCGATATCGATCCGTCGGAGCCCCGTTCCGGGCCGCTGGAGGACGCAAATCCGGCAATCCGCGCCGCGCGGGTCTATTTCGGTGCCGACCCTCTGGGCGGGACCCTCGCTGCCCTCGAGCCGTGGGCGCCCGGCGAGAAGCCGGTGTTCGAGACCGACGACGAGCCCGCCGCAGTTGCGCCGGGCCA
>CAWCJX010000088.1:0-10091 GCA_963795865.1 uncultured Alphaproteobacteria bacterium | reverse complement strand
CAGTTGGATCGAGCCCAATAATCTGTCGGGCTGCATTGTGGAGGCCCCTTGAACGGTGGAACGCGGACACGCATGGACGTGGAACATGCCGTCTCTTAGGGTGGTACCTAGGGAGCCTTAAAGCAGATAGAAAGCAGTGAGGCGAGAGAATTGGAAGGAAATTATAGTATAGGGCAGTACGGCATCGCTTCTTTCCAATGATTACAAAGAATCAATCTTCTGGCGCAGCGGTCTCAGGAATGCCCAAATCGCGGGCGGGCACCACCCCGGCTCATTCATTCAGCAGCCTGGTCGCTCGACCCGATCGGAGGTCCGCCCCACGTAGCCTTCGCCGCACCCAGTGGGTGGCGCGGAGCCCGCTGCGACAGCCGCACGCTCGAACGAGGTTTGTTGCACCGGACGGCAAGGTCCGTGGAGCGACCCGCAATCCCACCGGAGGTAAAACGCCATGTCCGTCGCTGCCATCCCGAGAACCGGCGCCGCGCCGGCGCTGACGCTGCCGACCCATCGCGACTGCTACTATGGCGGCCGATGGGTCAGGCCGAGGGCCGGCCGCTATGCCAACTCCATCAACCCGGGAACCGGCCAATCGCTCGGTCCCGTCGCCGACGGCGGCGCCGACGACGTCGATGCCGCGGTGGCGGCGGCAAAGCTCGCATTCGAGGGATGGCGGCGCGTGCCGCCTCTGGAGCGGGCGAGGCTCCTCAAGCGCATCGCCGCAACCTTGCGCGAGCACGCCGAGGAGCTGGCGATGATCGATGCGGCCGACTGCGGAAACCCCTACGCGGAGATGGTGAGCGACGCCAATGTCGCCGCGGCGCAGACCGAGTTCTTTGCCGGGCTGGTGACCGAGATGAAGGGCCATTCGATCCCGATGGGCCCCGACGCCGTCAATTTTTCGGTGCGCGAGCCGCGCGGCGTCGTCGGCCGCATCATCCCGTTCAATCATCCGTTCATGTTCTGCGCCGGCAAATCGGCCGCTCCGCTCGCCGCCGGCAACACCGTGGTGATCAAGCCGCCCGAGCAGGCGCCGCTGTCCTCGCTGCGCCTGTTCGAGCTGATCGAGGGCATCCTGCCGCCGGGCGTGTTCAACGTGGTGCCCGGCGGCAAGGAGGTCGGCGCCGCGCTCGCCGGCCATCCCGGCGTCGCCATGATCGCGCTGATCGGCAGCGTACCGACCGGCCGCGCCGTGATGCGGGCGGCGGCGGAGACGGTCAAGCCGGTCATGCTCGAGCTCGGCGGCAAGAATGCGCTCATCGCCTACCCCGACGCCGACCCGGACGCGGTCGCCGGCGGCGTCGTCGCGGGGATGAATTTCACCTGGTGCGGCCAGTCCTGCGGCTCGACCAGCCGGGCGTTTCTGCACGAGAGCATCCATGACGCGGTGATCGAAATGGTCCGCCGGCGGATCGGCCATTACAAGCCGGGCATCCCGACCGACCCCGCCACCACCATGGGAGCGATCATCTCGAAGACGCAATACGACCGGGTGATCGGCTACATCGAGCAGGCCCGGCACGAGGGCGCGCGCCTGGTCAGTGGCGGCGCCCGCCCGGCCGATCCTGCGCTCGCGGCGGGATTCTACGTCGAGCCGACCGTGTTCGCGGACGTGACGCCCGACATGCGCATCGCCCGCGAGGAGATCTTCGGGCCGGTTCTGGCGATCCTGAAATGGTCCGACGAGGCAACGATGCTCGCCCAGGTCAATGCGGTGGAATACGGGCTGACCGCCTCGATCTGGACCAATGACGTCTCCACCGCCTATCGCACCGCCATGGCGGTGCAATCGGGCTTCGTGTGGATCAACGAAGTGGGCAGGCATTTCCTCGGCGTGCCGTTCGGCGGCTACAAGCAATCCGGCATCGGGCGCGAAGAGTGCCTCGAGGAGATGCTGAGCTTCACCCAGGAAAAGAACATTCACTTGAAGCTCAGGCCCGCCGGGTGATGCCTCAACCAGGGGCCGGCGTCAATCAGGCCCTCCGCGGTTGGAAAAACCACGCTACCAGCGCCACGATGACCACCGCCGGCATGATGATCAGCACAAACGCCACCATGCTGACCGCGATGCCGATAACCAGAAACGCCAGGGCTGCAAGCACGGCTGTCGTTACAACGACCGCGACCGCCACGAGGAGCCACGCACGCCATCCGGTAATGACAACGAACCTTCCATCGCGCTCAATCACGATCATGGGGGACATCTCCCTCTCTGAGTTACCATGGTTCGCCGATCCGGCTCCGCGTCTCCTTGCCGACTGGAAAACACGCGACACCGAAGCACCACGATACCTTCACCGTCCGCTGCTGGCCACGTCGCGCTTGCTGGCCCCGGTGCGCCTCGATAGGTTCGGCGACCGACCTGGGTAGGCGAGCCTGCCGATTGTTCTCGAGGGCTGCAGCCATGACCTCAGACGCCGCCGCAAAGGCCTCGGACCCCTCGGCCGCGCCCTCGGCCCGCCCGGCCGCGCCCTCGGCGTTGCCGGCCAGCGAGCGCACGCGGATCCTGATCTATCTCGGCGTTCTGCTGGTGCTGCTGGGCTTCGGTTCTCCCGGCGGCGGCCTGATCGGGCTGCCGATCAGCTTCCTGTTGAAGAACAAGCTCCACTTGAAGGCGCACGAGATGGCGATCTTCGGCCTGATCGCCGGGGCGCCGAGCTACGTGTCCTTCCTGTTCGGATTTGCGCGCGACACCTGGAACCCGTTCGGCATGCGGGACCGCGGCTTCATGGTGCTGTTCGGCGGCCTGTGCGCGGCCGTGTACCTGCTGTTCGCCTTCACGCCGGTCACCTATCAATCGCTTCTGGTGGCCTACCTGCTGCTGGGGACGTCCTTCCTGTTCGTCTCCAGCGCGCAGAACGGGCTGACCTCGGCGATCGGCCAGCAGCACCTCATGTCCGGACAGATCAGCGCGGCGGTGAACATCTTCGGCTCGCTTCCCGGGATCGCGGCCTTGATTCTGGGCGGGTTCCTCAGCGACCTGATGGAAGGCCGCGACGCCGAGCGCGCGGCGCACCTGCTGTTTCTCGTCGGGGCTGCGATCATGGCGCTGGTGGCGCTGTACGGCCTGTGGAAGCCCGCCAGCGTTTTCGGCAACCTGCAAGTCGAGCGCCCGTCGGACGCCCACCCGCTCGACGACATCAAGCGGCTGGTCAGGCACTGGCCGATCTACCCCGCCCTGCTGATTTGGTTCTTGTGGAACTTCGCGCCGGGATCCGGCACGCCGCTGCAGTACTATCTGCAGGACGCACTGCACGCGAAGGATGCCCAGTGGGGTCAGTGGAACGCGATCTTCTCCGCATCCTTCATTCCCACCTTCCTGGTGTTCGGAGTGCTGTGCCGGAAGTTCCCGCTGAAGACCCTGCTGTTCTGGGGCACCGTGGTCGCGATCCCGCAGATGGTGCCGCTGCTGTTCATCCACTCCGTGACCGGCGCCCTGATCGCGGCGGTACCGATCGGCCTCATGGGTGGCGTCGCCTCGGCCGCCTACCTCGACCTGATGATCCGCTCCTGTCCGAGCGGCCTGCAGGGCACGCTGATGATGATGTCCGCCGCGCTCTATGCGATCGTCGGGGGCCTGGGCAATGTGCTGGGTACGAACCTCTACGATTATTTCGGCGGCTTCACCGTGTGCGTGATCGCGATCACGGTGGTCTATGCCTTGATCCTTCCGGTCCTGCTGCTGGTGCCTAAGCGGCTGATCGACACCGCGGATGGGCAGACCCCCGAGGTCGCCTTCACGGCCGAGTAGGCCGGCAATTTTGGCGTTTGGATCACATGATATTTTTCTCGAGCCTGTCAGAACCAGCCGAAAAATCCGCCGGGATGAAGCTGATAATTCAGGCCCACCTTGATCAGCTGGACCTTTGTGTCGACCGTCGTCCCGACCCCGGCAAAGTTGTAGGAATGGCTGCCGAAGCCGAGGTAGTCGTATTCGATGCTGGTCGACCAACCCGGCATGAACATCCATTGGGCGCCCAACCCGAGATCGTATCCGGCGCGGGTGCCGGTGACCGAGCCGCCGGGAAACGGCTGGGCAAATGCCAGCCCATAGGTCGCGTTGATCCACGCGACGCCGCCCCTTCCGTACAGCACCCAATTGCCGAGCACGTATCCGACCCGGCCGGTGAAAGTATCGTACCAATTATGGTTGGTGGTGAGCATGCCGGCGGAGAACGCGGCCGGCGCCGTCGCCGTGATCGAGTTGAAGCTGGCGCGGGCCGACGACCACGACAATGCGAGGTCGGCGCCGACCAGCCAATTGACCGAGAATTGATAATCATAGCCGAATGCGAGGCCGCCGATGGTGCCGCTCGGAGTGGTGGAGAACGCGGCCGGCGCGCCAAAAAAAGTCGTCGTTCCATCCTCGTGCGCGCCGGTGCCGCCGATCTCCGCGCCGACATGAAAGCCCGTCCAGATGGACGCCGGCGCCGGGAATGGCGGAGCCTGGGGCAGGTCGGCTGCGCCGGCCGGCGCGCTCAAAGCCATCGCAGCGATCGCTGCCGCGAGGCACTTCAACATTCCGTGGCGAGACATTCCGCCCTCCCCTCGTTTCCCAGCGAACCCATGACGTGCCACCTGCATCTCTCGGTCGGCGTTTTTTAGAACGTTCCCACCACCGACATCCGCGCCGCCAGCGGCTCGACCGGGTGCAGGACCCGATCCATCACGCCGGTCTGGCACACCGCGACGGGTGGCGGGGTCGGCGAAGCGCACTGGGCGTAGAGCTGATCGGACTTGATCAGCGACCCGTAGGCATAGGTCGCGAGGTCGGTGTGCGAGTTGAGCAGATTGAGGAGATCGAGCTGGACGCGCCATCCGTTGTCGAAATGATATCCGAGCTGGGCATTGACGAGATTGAGCGGGGGCGACCTGAAGTAGTTGTCCTCGGTCAGCGGCCGCGGCCCGACGAAGCGCCAGCGCAACGCGCCGTACCAACCGAGCTTTTCGCCGAGGGTGACGCCGGCGGATGCGATGATCCACGGGGCGTTAAAGACGTAATTGCCGGGCAGATTGCCCACCTCCGCCTCCGGATATCCGGCCAGCGACTGATAGAGCTTCGCCTGCTCATAGTCGTAGCCGAGGAACCGGGCGTGTGAGAGCGCGAGATTGGCGTCGAAATGCACCCAGGAGGCCGGCCGGTAGTCGTTGGTGAACTCCACGCCGTAACGTTCCGAAGGCCGGCCGGCAGAGGTCTGGCCGATGTCGCCGTCGAACACCAGCTCGGAGGCCTGATCCAGGAAATACACGCTGACGGAGGAATCCAGCCCTTCAATGGCCTTGGTGCGGACCCCGACCTCGGCACCGCGGGTGCGCACCAGCAGCGGGTCTGCGCCCAATGGCGTCGACGGCGCTCCCGGCGATCAGCAGGCGGTCAATGGGGTACTCGGTAATGTCGGTGCCGCGCACGTCGTTGCTGTGATAGCCCATGCCGCTGCTCAGGAAGAACTCGGTCTTGCTGAACGGACCGACCACCAGGCTCGCCTTGGGGCTGCCGATCGCGGCCTGAGCTGTGTCCGGAATTGAAGGGATCGTAGATCGAGTTGTCGGTGCCCTCAAAGTAGTCGCCGCGCCAGCCCAGGGTGGTGCGGAACCAGCTGGTCCAGTGGACCGTGTTTTCGGCATAGATGCCGACGCTGCCCTCGCCCACCCGGTCGGTGCGGATGTTGGCCATGAAGATGCGCTGATAGGTGTCGGTGAGACCGAGACTGATGGCGTCGTAGCGGGTCTGAACGCCGAAGGTGGCTTCGGTGGGCAGGCCGGCATAGGTGAATTTGTAGGTGCGCGAGGCGCTGCCGCCCGCGTAAATGCGATCGTCGCGCTGATGGAACTGGTCGCCAAAGACCGGCGGACACGTGGCCTGCTGGCCGAGATTGCCCGTATTGCCGCAGGGAACCTGGGGCACAGTCGGTTCCACATTGGGCGTGAACCATTCGAAGTTATTGTAGAGATCCATCGTGTATTTGATCACATAGGCATTGGCCTTCCACGATCCGGCGTCGTCGGTGTGCGCCACGCGCGCCGACAGCGAGAAGCGGCTGGCGTCGCCGCCGTCGGTGGGGTCGAGTTCGCCATAGAGCGGGATCACGCCGGAGGCGATCGCCCGGAACGGCACCTGGTCGGTGGAATTCCACTGGTTGGAATAGGCCATCGCGGTGGCGGAAAAGCCGTCGGTGGCGGTGCCCTGGCTGTAGCGCATCATGCCGTCGAACTTGCGAATATTGTCGGGATTGACCCACGGGCCGTTGGAGCGGACCGCTTCGCCGGCGACCAGCAGGTTGCCGTCGCCGACCTTGGTCGAGCCGATCTCGAACAGCCGCTCATAGCCGAAACTGCCGAGGGTCAGTCCCGCAGTGCGGTGCTCGACGGTGTCCCTCAGGCTGATATGCAGGGACCCGGCATTGGCGAAATCGCCCTCGCTGGCGAAATACGGGCCTTTTTGGATGTCGAGCGCGTTGACGGCTTCCGGCATCAGGAAATTGAGATCGGTGTAGCCCTGCCCATGGACGTTGGTGCGCAGATTGATAGGCATGTCGTCCACATAGGTCGCAAGATCGGTACCGTGGTCGAGATTATAGCCGCGCAGGTAGTACTGATTGGCCTTGCCGTCGCTCGCATGGGCGACCACCATGAGGCCGGGTGCGGCTTCGAGGATCTCGCCCGGGCGGGTTATCGGGCGTGCCAGGAGTTCGTCGCCGGTTACTCGCATCTGGCTCGCCGCGGCCGCCGGCACCGCGGGACCCGAGCCGACATTGGGCGCGCCCTGGGGGGGTGGTGCCGGCGCCGCCGGTGCAGCGGGTGAAGGTGTTCCAGCCGGACCGCCTCTTTTGGCAGTCCGATTGGCGGTCGCCGCCCGCTGTTTAGGCCGCTCCGAGGTCACCGCGATGGTCGGAAGGGGCTTTCCAATGTCCGCAGCGCCCGCAGGGGCCTCAGCAGGTGTCGCGGCGGCCGGAGCGGGCGCCGCAGGCGGCGCCTCGCTTGCGGGGGGAGCAGGCTGAGGCGACGGTCGGACATCCGGTGGGGGCGCGGGCTGGGAAGCCAGCTCGGCGCTGACGCAGCACAGCGAAATCGCCGCGGCACCGAGCAGGACACGCCGCCGCTCGCCCACTCCTCTGCGCACCGCTTCGACCCCCCCCGGCCCGGCATTAATGAACTTTTAACAGTATGCAGACGAACCGCCGGCATGCAATGAAAAACAGAAATCTATGTTGAGTTCAGAAGCATTGTAGCGATTTTACTCCCGAATGTGTCGAGTAGAACTGGCCGGTAACGGGACTATAATGATCTGGCTTAAACCCATACTCCACTACACTATCAAGAAGCCTCGCGCGAGCGGTCCTGGCACCCCGGACAGCTCTCGCAAGCTTTTGCGAATGCAGGGGAACTTCCCCGAGGCGGCAGCGCGCATTTATGCAAATTTTATGGTTGCTCGTTCGACGCTTCTGCTAGAGTGCGTGCAAAGCCGGAGTTGCCTGTGTCCCACACCATCCGAGAAAAAACCAAGCTCCTGAACCGCGTGCGGCGCATCCGCGGCCAGGTCGAGGCGGTCGAGCGTGCGCTGGAACAGGAAATCGGCTGCTCCGATGTCCTGCAGCTGATCGCCGCGGCCCGGGGTGCGATCAATGGACTGATGGGCGAAGTGATCGAAGATCACATCCGCATGCATCTGATCGATCCCGGCCCATCCCGAGGGCGAAGCGGCGGACGCTGCCACTGAGCTGATCGAAGTGGTGCGGTCCTACCTCAAGTAGCTCGTAAAGTCGGCTCCGCCGATGTCCTGGCACTAACGGTCCTGCCACTATCGGTCCTGCCACTCACGCGATCGCCCGGCCGAATTTCATCCGCATCCACCTGATTGATCCGCGCCGCCGACGCGGCGATCGGGTGTGGAAGTTACCGGGTGGACCTGATTGCTTTGCGGCCGCGACCGCGACAGGGCAACGCGGTTCCCCTGTCGGAATTCGCCGCTCGCGGTCTCCTCGAGACCGTTGGGCGATGGGCCCGCCAGGAATGGCCAGGGGATCACTTGATGCTGAATCGCACCGGCACGACGAACGACAGCTCGCTACTTGGAAGCTGCGCTGGAGGCCGCGGCATCGGCTGGGCGCGGTCGAGCATCGCGAGGGTCTCGGCATCCAGCGTCGGGGAGCCGGAGCTTTGCACGATGCGGCTCGCCCGCACCCAGCCATCGCGATCGATGGTGAAGGCGACCGCGCGACCTCGCTCGTCGCGGGCGCGCGCTTCGGCGGGATAGCGCTTGAAGCGCTCGATATGGGCGACCAGCGTGCTTTCCCATCGCCTGACCGCAGCCGACGTGACCACTGCGGCGCCCGGCGTCGGCGGCGCCGGCGCGGCGGGCATCGCGACCGACGGCATCGCCGTCGGCGGCCGCTCCTCGGTCGGCGGCTTCGGCTTGGGCGGCTCGGGCAACGGCAAGGCGACCTCGGCCTCCTGCTCGGGCGGCTTGGTCTCCTGCTCCTTGGGCGGCGTCGGCTCGCTCTCGGCCTCGGGCGGACCCGGCGTGAGATCGCTCGGCGGCGTCGCGGCCGACGCCGGCGCCTCGGGAAGCTCCAGCAGCACCACCGGCGCCCCGGCATCGAAATCCGACGCTTGCGGCGATGAAAACAGCGACAGCGCCGCCACGGCATGGGCGGCCACCACCGCCGCAAAGCACACCGCCCACCGCGCCGTCTCGGCGCGATCCATCCCGGGGTTTGCGGCCACAGCGGTCATCGCGGCACATCCGTCTCCAGGCCGACCAGGGCGACCTTGAGATAGCCCGCCGTGCGCAGCGCATTCATGGCCTCCATGAGATCGCCATAGGGCACCGTCTTGTCGGCGCGCAGGAAAATCCGCATCGAGCGGTCGGAATTGCTGAGCTGGTCGAGGGTCGATTGCAGGGCGTCGCGCGACACCGCAGAATCGCCGATCGCCAGCGACAGGTCGGACTTGATGGTCAGGAAGATCGGCTTGTCCGGCCGCGGCTGGCGCTCCACATTGGAGGTCGGCAGGTCGACCGCGACATCGACGGTGGCGAGCGGCGCGGCGATCATGAAGATGATCAGCAGCACCAGGATGACGTCGATGAACGGCGTCACGTTGATCTCGTGGATTTCGCCGAGCGTGCTCTCGCCGTGGTCGAGACGGATGCTCACGGGATCACTCCGCGGCCGGAACGGCAGCCGGATAGCGCTCCGGACGCTGCACCAGATCGCGGCTCACCAGGGTCAGGATCTCGACGCTGGTGTCGGCATAGAGCGCGCGATATTGCGCGATCGAGCGCGAGAACATGTTGTAGATCACCACCGCCGGTATGGCGGCGGCGAGCCCGAACGCGGTGGCGAGCAGCGCCTCGGCGATGCCCGGCGCCACCACCGCGAGATTGGTGGTGTGCAGCTTCGAAATCCCGATGAAGCTGTTCATGATGCCCCACACCGTGCCGAACAGGCCGACGAAGGGCGCGGTCGCGCCGATGGTGGCGAGGATGCCGGTGCCGCGCAGCATCTGCCGGCCGACGCCGGCCTCGATGCGCTCGAACCGCGCCGCGATGCGCTCCTTGATGCCGTCGATGTCGCGCCGGTCGGGCGAGCGGCGCAGCTCGCTCTCCACCGCCGCGATCAGCCGCGCCACCTGCCGGCACGCGGGACTCGCGGGCCTGGCGGCTTCGGCGAGCGAACGCGCCTCGGCGAGCACGCTCTGGGCGCGGGCGAGGCTGCGCCGGGCGCCGACGAGTTCCAGCGTCTTGGCGAGCCAGATGGTCCAGGTCAGCACCGATGCGAAGATCAGGCCGATCATCACCGCCTTGACGACGATGTCGGCGGCCATGAACATGCCCCACGGCGTGAGGTCGCGCGGCAGCAGCGCCGGGCGCGACATCCGCGGCCGGCGGGGTATCCGCGGCCGGCGGCGCAGCCGCTTCCCCTTGCGGCTGAGATGCCGCCGCAGGCGTCGGAGCACCGCCGGGTGACGCCGCAGCAGCCGCCGCCGCGGGCGCCGGTCCAGCGACACCCTGCTGCGGCGCCTGGGCATGGACCATCCCGCCGAGCAAAATGCAGCCCAGCAACGCGACGCCGAGCGCACGCAGCAGGCCGGTC
>CAWCJX010000087.1:0-23201 GCA_963795865.1 uncultured Alphaproteobacteria bacterium | reverse complement strand
TTCCTGTTTGATCGAAGTGCGCCGGCGCAGGCGCCGCGCTACCCGGCTTTGCCCGCCGCCTCGCGCGGCTCGGCGGGGTCGCCGCGCCCCGAGCAGCACCGGCTCGTGTTCCAGGCTCCCGATCCGTTTGAGGTCGGGGAAACCACCATATCCACAGCGCCGTCACCGCGATGGCGCCGATGCCGCCGATCAGCGCCGACGGCGCCGCGCCGAGCAGGGCAGCGAATAGGCCGGCGCGGAACTGTCCGAGCGATCCGGTGGTGCCCGTGAACATGGCATTGACCGCGATCACCCGTCCCAGCATGTCGGCGGGCGTGCGCGTCTGCACCAGGGATTGGCGGATCACCACGCTAACGGCGTCCATGGCGCCGTAGACGACGAGCGCGCCGAGCGACAGCGCGAGCGAGTGCGACAGGGAAAACACGACGATGGCGACGCCGAACATGCCGACCGAGGCGAACAGCTTGACGCCGACCTCGTCGCCGAGCGAGCGATGGGCGAGGAAGACCGACATGGAGAGCGCACCGACCGCCGGGGCCGACCGCAACAGGCCGAGCCCCCACGGCCCGGTCTGCGATATGTCGCGGGCGAAGATCGGCAGCAGCGCGGTGACGCCGCCGAGCAGCACCACGAACAGGTCGAGCGAGATGACGCCGAGCAGTCAGGGACGGCTGCGGATGTAGGAGAAGCCCGCGAACATGGTGGCGAGCGTCAACCGGCGCGCGCTCGGGCGGGCGCGGCGCCGTCTCGACAAGCACGCGCGCAACCAGGATGCTGGCCGATGACGTAGGATCACCGCACAGAAGCGCATAGACCACGGTCGGGCCGAATCCATAGATCAATCCGCCGAGCGCCGGGCCGCAGATGATCGCGGTCTGGCTCGCTGAGGCCGAGGCAGCGATGGCGCGCGGCAGCAGCGCCGGCGCGACGATGCCGGGCACCAGCGCCAGCATGGCGGGCATCTCGAACGCCCGCGCCGTGCCGGGAGACGAACACCAGGAGCAGGATCGTGTCGCGCGCGAGCCATCCCGCCGCGGTGCCGGGGAATGTCAGATATTTTGTGTAAGAGGCTTCCGTGATGGTTGAAATGTGGTGCGCTCCTGCATCAGCCGGAGCCCACCGTCGAACGCTTGGTGGCCAACGAAGGCCGGGCAGCAAGCCCTGTCAAGGCCGTCAGCCGCCGAAGGCGGGGGCCGAAGGCCAGCCTTTACAGGGCTTGCTGGTCGGCCATACTCGTGCCACCGAGTTTGACGGTTGATTGCCACCGCCCTCGTCAGGGGTTTTCGTGGGCTTTGCGTCGCCCGGATCATCGCGCCGATCCCGGAAAAGCGCGCCGAACTGAATCGCAAACTGGCCCATGGCAGCCGTCCACTCGGTGCTTCGCCGCCAGCGCATTCCGGCATTCCTGATGGCGAGGTAAAGCAGCTTGAGCGCGGCATCGTCGTTGGGGAAGCTGCCGCGCGTCTTGATGATCTTGCGCAGCGAGCGATTGAGCGCCTCGACCGCGTTGGTGGTGTAGATCATCTTGCGGATGCCGGGCGCAAACGCGAAGAACGGCACCACGTGCTCCCAGGCTCGGCGCCAGGCCTGGCCGATTGCCGGATAGCGCTTGCCCCATTCGGCCTCGAACTCCTCGAGCCGGACCATGGCCATATCGGCGTTCTCGGCCCGGTAGATCGCCTTGATGGCGGGCAGGATCGCCTTGCGGTCTTTCCACGACACGAAGGCCAGGCTGTTGCGGATCAGATGCACGATGCAGGTCTGCACCAAGGTCTGCGGGAACACCGACGTGATCGCTTCCGGGAAGCCCTTGAGCCCATCGACCACCGCAATGAGAATGTCGTTGACGCCGCGCGCCTTGAGTTCGTTGACGACCTTGAGCCAGAACTTGGCGCCTTCGGTCTGCTCGATCCACAGCCCGAGAACGTCCTTCTCGCCGTCGGGATTGAGCGCGAGCGCCACGTAGACGGCCTTGTTCTTGACCAGGCCCTCGTCGCGGATCTTGACCCGCATGGCGTCGAAAAACACCACCGGATAGACAGGGTCGAGCGGCCGGTTCTGCCACTCCCGAACCTCGTCAAGGACCGCGTCGGTGACCCGGCTGATGAGGTCGGGAGAGACTTCCGTGCCGTACAGCTCGGCCACGTGGCCCTGGATCTCCCGAACCGTCATGCCGCGTGCATAGAGGCTCAAAATCTTGTCGTCGAACCCGTCGAACCGCGTCTGCCCCTTGGCGATCAGCTGCGGTTCGAAACTGCCGGCCCGATCGCGCGGCACCGCAATCTCGACCTCGCCATCCTCGGTCAGCACCGTCTTCGAACTCGTCCCGTTGCGGCTGTTGCCTTTGCCGCGGCCCGCAGGATCGCCCTTCTCGTAGCCGAGATGGTCGGTCAGCTCCGCCCCAAGCGCGCGCTCGATCAGCGCTTTCTTTAGCTGTTTGAAAAGACCGCCATCTCCGGTCAGGTCTTCAGGCTTCTCATAGTTAGCGAGCAGTTGATCCAGCAACTCCGGTGTAATCGTCGTATTGGTCGTCATGTGAGTTTCCCTCGATAAGGTAAACTCACAGAAACCTGCTTACACATTCTTTCTGACACCCTCCGGTGCCGAGCGCGAGCACGGCGGCGGCGAGCGCGTCCACGCACTGGCAGATCCGCGCGATACGCTTGCGATCGAAGTGATCGACCGCCTGCCCGACGAACACCGAGAACGCGACCGTCGGCATGAACTGCACGAGCCCGACCAGCCCGAGGTCGAGCGCGCTGTCGGTGATGTCGTAGATCTGCCAGCCGATCGCCACCGCCTGCATCTGGTAGGCCATGGTGGTGGCGACCCGCGCGCACCAGAAGTTGGCGAAGGAATCGTGTCGCATCAGGGCCCCGAGCGAGAGCGCGACACCGGTCAGCAAACCACCACGCCTCGCCCGCGCACCAGCGGCGATGCGGCGGCCCCGTCGTGGCAGACCCGCACCCGGCGTCACGGCGCCTGGGACCCCGCCCCTCGCAAAACGAAATCGCCGGTGCCGATTTCGATCGTTCATTGTGCCCCGGTCTGAGCCGTAAAATCTTTCGCTTAGACTCGTAGAACTGCCCCGCCCGCGGCGACAGCTTCTGCGCCTCGCGCTGGACCTTGTCGTGGTTGATCCAGATGTCGCCCTTGTTCTGGGCGAGCACGTCGGCCATGTGCGCCATCGAGGTGGCCGTCTTCTCCTTGTCGAAGTTGGCGCCCGGCACCACCTTGCCGTCCCAGTTCGCCTTGAAGTGCACGGCGTCGCCGGTCAGCAGCACCGGGCCGGTCTTGGGCAGCTTGACGAGCAGCGACTGATGCCCCGGCGTATGGCCGGGCGTCGAGATGATGGTGACGCTGCCGTCGCCGAACACGTCGCGGTCGCCTTCGAGCTTGGTGACGGGGTGCTCCGGCTTGAAGCGCGGCCGCCCTTGGCGTCCGGCCAATCGTATTCGGCCTTCTGGACCAGCAGCATCGACTTGGGGAACAGCTCGGCATTGCCGGCATGGTCGGGATGGGTGTGGGAAATCGCCACGAACTTGATGTCGTCGGGCTTGACGCCGAGTTCCTGCAGCTGCGACGCCAGCGACTTCGGCCGGCGCCAGCTGATCCCGGCCGGCGGCGGCGGGCTGGCCGTTCGGCATCGCGGCGATGGCATCGTCGATGCCGGTGTCCCACAGGAAATAGCCCTGGGCGTGCTTGATCAGGTAGCAGCTGTCGACGATGTCCATGGGGACATTGACATTCTTGCCGGGCGTCCAGCGCGACATGTCGCCGGTGTGTCCCTGCCCGCAGTCGAGGATATACATCTTCTCGACGCCCTTGCCTTGGGCGAGGGCGGCGGGAGCGAAGGCGATCGCTGCAGCGGCGACGGTGGCGAATTTGAGGGCTTTCATCCATGTCCTCCGTAAGTTCGATCGAAGCGGCTGCCGGGAGCCCGATGCCGCTTCCTGGGTTTCGAGCGGTGCGGTTACCGGCGCGTGCCCCGACACCGGCCGGGGACACTACACCATCTGTTCCGGCGCGATACCCCGGACCAGGTTCTGACGAGGTCGAACGTCGCACTCGCGTCAGGCGGGAATGGTGAAGGCGGGCGCCGGCGGCGAGCGGCGTTGTCAGCGTGCCACAACCCACGTATGAAGGTCTTCCGGGAAGAGTCATGGAACAAGAA
The DNA here is from genome assembly GCA_963795865.1 of uncultured Alphaproteobacteria bacterium. GTDB lineage: Bacteria > Pseudomonadota > Alphaproteobacteria > Rhizobiales > Xanthobacteraceae > JAJPKK01. The sequence continues at coordinate 19,027 of CAWCJX010000087.1, read as the reverse complement.
GTCAGACCTTCGGTCCGCCAGCTCTCCTTTGCCACCGGCGTGATCGGCGGCACCCTGGCTGCTCTGGCCGCGCAGATTTACCTGGCCGACATGCATGTCGAACTGGCGAGCGCGTGGCACGACTTGTTCATCGCCTGGTCCGCCCAGTTCAAGTCCGCCCTGGCGTGGTGGCTGGTAGCGGGAACCGCGCTCATCTTCGGCTACATCGCCGCGGCCCTGACCCGGTTCCTGATGCTGCACTGGTGGCCGTTGCGCGTGCTGCGCTGGATCGCCGGCGCCGGCATCGTGGCGGTGCTTGCCGCCATCGGCCACGCCACCGGCACATCGACGGGCGGCAGCGCCGCCGCACATGTGGGCGCGAGCCTCGTGGGCGGCCTGCTCGCCATGCTCACCGCGATGCTCGGCGCGGGCTTCGGGGCGCGCGACTGACGGTGGCGCGGCAAGCCTGCGGCACGATCGCAGGGAGAACCGCAATGCGCTATTTGCGGCGCTTTTTTGCTTTCTTCATGCCGGACTTTTTCTTGCCTTTGCCCTTGCCTTTGTCGTCGTCATCATCATCGCGGTCCTCGCCGTCGGAATCGTCCTCATCGTCATCGTCTTCGTCATCATCGGGCTCCTCGCCCTCCGATTCGGCCTCCTCGAATTCATGGTCCGAGCAATCGCAGGGCGACGTCACGGTGATCTCGAATTCCTCGATCTCGTAGATGCCGCCAATGCCCGGCTCGATCGATATCTCGATGTCCCAGGTGCACTTGAAGGTGCGGGATCTCTGGCGCCCCTCGCCATGCTCGCACTCGCACGCCGTCGTGGTCATTTCGCTGGGCAGGATATCGGCGTCGAAGGCATAGGAGATTTCCACATCGGCGACCTCGAACGTGCCCGAGGTGTTTCCCGTGACCTTGAGCTGGATGTCGTCGATCTCGATGGTGTCCAGATCGTCCGGGTCGCCACGCACCGCAATGGCGATCTTCAGCGTCGGCGGCTGGACCTGATCGAGGATCGCCTTGATATAGGGACGCAGGGCGAATTCCTGGCCGCCCGATCCGGCCACCGACACCTCGATCTTGTCGGGGAAATTCCGCACGATGCGATCCCGGTCGGCCTCGTTGAACGACAGGATTCGCTTTTCCGTGTGGGACTTGCCGCATTCTATCTCGATGGCCGCCATGGCGCTTCCTTTGCGGTGGGAATGAGATGAGTTCGCGCGCATTGGGGACATGATCTACCCAGCCTCGATGGACAATGAATGACAGGGAGAATTCCGCAGGGTAACGGCCGAAAACAACCGGCGGCCGGACCCGCGGTCACCTCGCCAGTTCGCGCATCGCCTGGTCGAGGCCCTCGAGCGTCAGCGGATACATCCGGTCGGCGATCAGCTGGCGGACCATGCGCATCGATTGGGTGTATTCCCACTGGCTCTCCGCCACCGGGTTGAGCCAGACGCAGGCGGGATAGGTGCGCGTCACCCGCTCGATCCAGGTCTGGCCGGGCTCCGGATTCACGTGCTCCACCGAGCCGCCGGGCATCACGATCTCGTAGGGGCTCATGGTGGCGTCGCCGACGAAGATCACCTTGTAGTCGTGGGGATAGGTGTGCAGCACGTCCCAGGTCGGCGTCGGCTGGTCGAAGCGGCGGCGGTTGTCCTTCCACACCCGCTCGTAGAGGCAGTTGTGGAAGTAGAAATGCTCCATGTGCTTGAACTCGGTGCGCGCCGCCGAGAACAGCTCCTCGGTGAGCTTGATGTGCCAGTCCATCGAGCCGCCGACGTCGAAGAAGATCAGCACCTTCACCGCATTGTGGCGCTCCGGCGCGCATGTGGATGTCGAGATAGCCCTTGTGGGCGGTATCCTTGATGGTGGCGTCGAGATCGAGCTCCTCGGGCGCGCCGGTGCGGGCGAACTTGCGCAGGCGGCGCAGCGCCACCTTGATGTTGCGGGTGCCGAGCTCGACGTCGCCGTCGAGATCCTTGAACTCGCGCTTGTCCCACACCTTGACGGCACGGAAGTTGCGGTTGGCATCCTGTCCGATGCGGATGCCCTCGGGATTGTAGCCGTAGGCGCCGAACGGCGAGGTGCCGCCGGTGCCGATCCACTTGCTGCCGCCCTGGTGGCGGCCCTTCTGCTCCGCGAGGCGCTCGGCGCAGCGTCTCCATCAGCTTGTCGAGGCCGCCCAGCGCCTCGATCTCCCGCTTCTCCTCCTCGGTGAGATATTTCTCCGTGAGCTTCCTGAGCCACTCGGCCGGGATCTCCGCGGTCGGCGCCGTCGGACAGAAGCTCGAGGCCCTTGAACACATGGCCGAACACGCGGTCGAACTTGTCGAGGTTGCGCTCGTCCTTCACCAGCGTGGCGCGGGAGAGATAGTAGAACGCCTCGACCCGCCGCGACGCGAGGTCGCCCTCCATCGCCTCCATCAAAGTGAGATATTCGCGCAGCGTCACCGGAACGCCGGCCGATTTCAGCGCGTGGAAAAAGGTGACGAACATCCCTATGTCCTCGGGTCTTCCCGGAAGCCCTGCACGATCCGGGCCCGGGCGGCGGCCACCCGTTCGCCCTACCGATATATTCCCCGGCCTTGCACGGGTCGAGCGACGGTTCGTACAGAGCGTCCGACCGCCGCCGCGCTTGTCCCTTGCGCCCGGCTGTGGTTCGAACAGGAGCCGTCTCCATCGGGAGGAACGCCGCATTGTTCGGACTGTCGTTGCCCGTTCTTATCGTGGCATTGGGATCGTTCCTGTTCGCGGGCTTCGTCAAGGGCTTGATCGGCATGGGGCTGCCGACCGTGGCGACCGGCCTCTTGACCCTGGTGATGGCGCCCGGCCAGGCGGCCGGATTGCTGGTGGTGCCGAACTTCAGCACCAATGTGTGGCAGGCGCTCGGCGGGCGGAAGCTGCGCGTGCTGTTGCGGCGGTTCTGGCCGATGCTGGTGGGCATCGGCGTCGGCAGCACGCCGGGCGCCGGCTTTCTCGCCAACGATACCTCCGGACGGGCCTCGGTGGCGCTGGGCGTCATGCTCGTCGCCTATGCGCTCCTGTCGATGGCGTCGCCGCGGCTGAGCGTGCCCCGGCGGGCGGAGTGGTGGCTGGCGCCGCTGGTCGGCGTGGTCACCGGCTTCATCGCGATCATGACCGGGGTCTTCGTGCTGCCCCTGGTGCCCTATCTGCAGTCACTTGCACTCGAAAAGGACGAGCTGATCCAGGCCCTCGGCCTCTCGCTGGTGGTCTCGGCGGTCGCGCTCGCGATTGCGCTGGCGCGCGAGGGGGCATTGCCGCTGGCGATGCTCGGCGCTTCGGTCGCGGCGCTGGCGCCGGCCGGGCTCGGCGTCGCGATCGGGCAATGGTGCCGGCAGAAGGTCAGCGCGGCGATGTTCGTGCGCATCTTCGCGGTCGGCCTGCTGCTGATTGGCCTGCATCTTGCTCTGAGAAGTTTGATATGAAAATTTGCTCTGAAATTTTTGATCTGAAGCTCGATTTGAACCCGAATCCGACGCAACTCCCGGCGTAATGCGGCTGTCATGCGGCCGCCCTGATATTGCCGTCCGCGCGCTCAAAACTTCGCCGGTTGCGAAATTCTCCCGATTGGATCATTTCAGATCGATGCGCCCGCTCATCTCGCCGCCCCCTTTCCTTTGCGTTGCCGTCCTGGCGGTCGTCGCCCTGCTTGCCGGTGCGAGCGGCGTCGCCCGCGCCCAGGCCCCGGAATCCGCGCCGGCCATCGAGCCGCCGCCTGCGCCTACCGTGGAACCCGCGACCGGCGTCGTCATCACCTGGGAGGTGATGAACCGGTTCCGCCTGTTCCGCGACGACCGCGATTTCCGCCGTCACGTCGAAGCCGAGAGCGGGCGCAGCGTGCTCGAGGCCGAGCAGGATCTCGCGGAAGCGACCGAGGGCCGCGGCTGGGCACGCGACATGGTGGTGCGCCTGTGTCTCGACGCCATCGGCCGGGTGACGGAACAGTGCCTGCGCGACGGGGTGCGGGAGAACTATCTCGCTCCAACCGACCATCGCGTCGCGGTCAGGCTCGAGGGCCGGGTGCCGGCCGGAGCGGCATGCAGCTGGACCTTCAGCGACGGCGACGCCAGGCCGCTCACGCTCGCTTCCGACTGCAGCGAAGCAGTGTCGGTCCGGCCGCGCTACGGCCGGACGACCATGGCCGCCGTCGATATCGCGGCCCCCGGCGAGCCGGTCCGCCGCGCCAACGGAGAGATCGCCGTGCGCGACCTTCTCATCGCCGGGCTCGGCGATTCGGTGGCGTCGGGCGACGGCAATCCCGACCGCCCGGTGGTGATCGCCGACCAAGGCTTCTGCTTCCGCCGTTTCGATCCGGCCGCGCGCACCGAATACTTCCGCCCGAGCCGGGTCGGCTTCAGGGGCAGCCGGGCCTGCGAATCCGGCAGCCGCGACGATGAACGGCAGGAGTGGGCGCTGCTGTCGGCAAGGTGGATGAGCGGGGCCTGCCACCGGTCGCTCTACGGCCATCAATTGCGTGCGGCGCTGGCGCTCGCGGTCGAACGCCCGCATATGGCCGTAACCTTCCTGCCGCTGGCCTGCACCGGCGCCACCATCGACACCGGCCTCCTCGACGGCCAGCGCTCGCGGGAGATCAATTGCGGCAGCGGCGCCGCCTGCCCCAGGACCTCGCCCGCTCAGGTCACGCAATTGCGCGACCTGCTGGTCCGCGCGCAGCGCAGCCAATCCGGCCGCACCCTCGATCTCGTGTTCCTGACGATCGGCGCCAACGACATCGACTTTCCCGGCCTCGTCGCCGGCATCATCATCGAGTCGCCCGCCGAACGCCGGCTGTTTCAAAGCGTCGGCATCGTCTCGACCGTCGAGGCGTCGCAGGCGACGCTGGAGCGGAAACTTCCCGGCGACTTCGCGAGGCTCCGGGCCGCCCTCAGGCCCCTCGTCAACAACATGTTCGAGCGGGTCGTCTTCGTATCCTACGGCAATCCCGCGCTCGCCGCGGACGGCAAGCCCTGCCCCGGAGGACGCGCCGGGTTCGACGTCAATCCCTCCTTCAACGTGGGAGCGGAGGAGCTGGCTCGGACCGCGACCTTCGTGCAGCAGAAGTTCCTGCCCGCGCTCGAGCGGATCGCGAACTGCTACGCCACGGGCGCCTGTGCCGACCGCTCGGAAAGCATGACCTTCGTCGACGCCCACCAGGCCGCCTTCGCGGAGCACGGCTTCTGCGCCCGCGCCGAGACCGATCCGCCGTTCGACCGCGAATGCTTCCTCGCCGACGGCACCAGCTTCGACGACAGCCTGGTCACCGGTGCGCACCAGCCGCTGGCCTGCGGCGCTGCCGTCAGCGAATTCCGCGCCTATGCGCCGCGCGCGCGCTGGATCCGGACCGCCAATGACAGCTATTTCGCCGCCATGACGTTTCCCGAAGGCGTCTCCGCGGCGCTGCAGCCGAGCGACCTGCACGACTCCACCTGGGGCATCCTATCGGCCGTCTATGGCGGCGCCATCCACCCCACCGCCGAAGGCCATGCCGCCATGGCCGACGCCGCCCTGGAAGGCGCCCGCGAGGCCCTGCACCTGGCGCCGCCCGACCCGCCGGTGACCTCCGAACCGCTGCCGCCGGTGCCGCCGCTGCCGCGGTGAGGCGGGAGCCGCGTTATGGCGCGAGCGGATTCCGTGCGGACCTCCGAAATGGATCCCCGGCATCGTCATCTCGATGAACTCGTCAAAGGCTGGACGCCGTGAGGCTGCCGGAGCCGGAACCCGGCCTCGTCATCCGGTATTCAAATCTCTGGCTGCGGGAACATCGCGAGGGCCGCGAGGAAGGCACCAAAGACCGGCCTTGCGCCATCGTTCTCGCATCGCGCCATTACGGCGACGGAACGCAGTTTCCGGCCACACATGGACGGCCGGAAAATCTCGCCGCCGCGCTTGAACTGCCGCCATCCCGGCCTCCACTCGCAACGCCCCCGGTCCGCGCCGCGTTGGTGATCGCGACAACAGCTTTGGTCGCTTATGGGTTCCTGCCGCCAAGGCGGTTGCCGAGTTGCGCCGGCGCGCCCTTGAGATGGTGCCGGTATAGATGCGAGGCTCGAGGCGCTGTCCTAAGCGAGGAGCTTTCCGGGCGGTTCTTTGCTCGCGGGTGCCCACGGTCGGGCCAAAACGCAAAGAGCCCCGGCACGGGCTGGAGCTCTTTCATGCAGCGGAGCAAAAACGGCGACTTATTCTTTACCCTCGTCCCAAGAAGAACTGCCGTCGCGCTTCAACTCGTAGCGCACCCGCGGATCGGGGTCGGTGCCGAGCACCTCGCCTGTCACGTAATCCCGGACACCCGTGCTGGTCCGGTGCGCCTGAGTCGGGGCAGTCTGGTGCGGCTGGGTGCGGGGCTTCGCGACCGCCGGGGGTGCCACGAGAGCGGCAAGAGCGACGATGGACAATACGACCTTCAGGTTCTTGTTCATGACCAACCTCGTTCGTTATTCGTTGTTGGTTAGGTAGCGCCAATTCCGTATTGCACAAGCGAGTTTTTGATCCTGCGGTTCATGAGGATTTAACGAGATGCCGCCATTTGAACCCACCCCGGCCGGCATGTTGCAAGGCATAAAGTCGGCCGCCGCGCGGTCCCAGCCGCCCGGGGGGCGACTCATTTACTGAGGATATCTCCATTGTCGCGCAAGAGCTGGGAGCGAACGAAGGTATCGGGATCAGCACCAACCAGCGTACCGCCCTGGACCGCGGTGAGGATCGGCGGCGGTCGGCATGGCGAGAACCGTGCAACCACTGCGACCGATCCCGGCCTGACCGGGATGCGGCAGTCGTCGGAATAGCGGATTTCGGCACTAGCCCCGGCGGCCACCATCACAGAGTTGCCTGGTGCCAATTCCGCGGCCGCCGCGACTTGGTGGAAGCCAGCACCGCTATTGATCTGCACCGCCCCCTGGATCGAAACCAGTGAAGCCGCGCCCGCTGATGCATCAAATGAGAAAACTGCCGCACATGTTGCCAAGCTCGCAAGCAACGCTTTCATGTGAACCTCCCCCGACCCCTGGCAGCCAGAAATATTAACAACACTGCTCGTGCGCAAGCCTTTTTCAACGGAATGGCAAAACAAGTACGATGTGCGACAAAAGCGCAACAAGTCGCAGGGCCAACAATGCCGGCGTGCCGGCCGGTTCCTAAAGGGTATGCGTATTGAAACGACAGTAACCGTTCCGATCACGCGTGTAGTCGGGGCGGCAGCGGCGTTTCCTCGCGACATTGATGACAGTGTCGACTTGCTGTCCGATGGCGGCGATGGCCGCGCCATCGGCCGGCGTCGCCGATGCTTGCAATGAGGTAACCAAAAGGATACCTGCGCCAGCGAGCAAAGCCGAAACGATGATCTTCATTCTGTCCTCCTCTCGGCGCTGCGCCCTCCAAACGGGGCCGTACTTGACCGCCGCTGCGCGCGAGGGTCAAAGCTATCCCAATTGCCGCACCTCCAAAAGGGCTGGCGACCGGTAATGGGCAGGTTTTCGGACGCCGGAATGCCGAGCCTGTGCATGCACCCAGGCGGCCGGCCTCTGGGAAACAACCGTCGCCGCCCACACCCCCCATTCGGGGGGCGTGGGCGCACCATCCGGCGCTGACAGGCTGCTAGCTCAGTCGCCCGAATTGCCCGAACCGACGATCCCGAGCGCGAACCAGTGCATGCCCTTCGCCGTGCTTTGGATCAGGAGCAAGGGGCTCGTGCAAGGGAACGTCGGCGGCGGCGAGAGCATGTCATTGATCTGGAAGTCACCGGTGGGCGATAGCGTAACGCCGGTGAGGGACGTCATACTGTAGGTGTAGGTAGGAGGGGAGCCTGCTGCAGTTTGACAGATCAGGTCCGCAAGCACGTTCGGTGCGGGTGTGGGTATCCCTCCGGCGCTATTCCCGCCCGCCAGAACCAACCCCTTTCCGGATACCTTGATACCCCCGTTGGCAAACACCTGGGCTTTGAGCTGGTTGATCACCCAGGGCTGGCCGCCGGGTTGCTGGCCGCGAACTACATTCGGAGTCACTGTCACTGTCACTGTCGAGCCCGTGACGCAGGGCGTGGCCGATGGCGAGCAGCTGACGGACGAGACAGGAATAACTCCTATCCCGCTGTTGAATGTCAAAACCGGGTTGTTCGAATTGTTGTCGGCCGCTGCTGGTCCGGCAATTGCCGACATGAACAAAGCGCCCGCCGCCACCGCCGCGAAAACCCTCACCGAAGCATATCGATACATGATCTTCCCCTTTACGCGCTTTACGTGGGGGATGAGCACATGCTCTTGCCATGAAGCGCTACGGTTCCAACCTCGATCCCCCATCCCAAATGCAAGGTCGGCACCACCAAGAAAATGACCGGCCAATTGGGGCTGATTTTGCGGGCAACCTAATCGTTCGGTAATATTCTCCTGGACCGTTGCAGTTCGGACACTAACTCAATTGGTGGCGATGTCTTTGGCCGCCGATGCCACGAGACGGAAGCGCGGCGGCCGGTCTCTGGGGGCACCTATCGCCGTCGGCAGCGAAGCTCGGCGCAAAGTGACCCAACAGCCATCGGCGGTCCGATTGTTTTGCATTGCGAGGTGCATCATTCGATCACCTCGTCGGCGGAGAGCGAGCAGCGTTGCCGGCACCTCGATGCCGAGCGCCTTGGCGGCTTTCAGGTTGATGACGAACGCGAACCTGGTCGGCTGCACGACCGGCAGATCGGCGGCCTTGGCGCCCTTGGGGATGCAGCCGGTATAGGCGCGAGCCTGGACGCGCTGTCCTACGCGAGCGGCTTTCTGGACGGTTCCTTACTCGCGGGTGCCCAGGTGGGACCAAAACGAAAAGAGCCCCGGCACGCGCCGGAGCTCTTTCATGCAGCGGATCAAAAACAGCGACTTATCCGGCAGGCTCCTCCCAAGAAGAACTACCGTCGCGCCGCAACTCATAGCGGATCCGCGGATCGGGGTCGGTGCCGAGAATCTCGCCTGTCTGGTAATCCCGGACACCCGGGATGTTCTGGTGCGCCTGAGTTGGGGCATTGTGGTGCGGCTGCGTGCGGGACTTCGCAATCGCCGGAGCTGCCACGAGAGCGGCAAAGGCGACGGCGGATAGCAGGACCTTTAGGTTCTTATTCATGATCACCTCGTTCGTAATTCTTGCTCGCTACATAGCGCCAATTCCGCATTGCACAAGTGAGTTTTTGATCAGGAGTTTTGTGTTGAAATAGCCTGTTTATGAGGGTTTAACGCGATTCTCCGGATGGGATCGTGCCCGCATTTGAACGCTGCCCGAGCCCTTCATGTTGCAACGCACAAAGCGACTGCCGCGCGGCCACAACCGCCGGACAGTTCTGCGAGAGGGTCAGTTGAGAGAAAATAAAGAGCTGTTGCGCCGGCGTATCTTTGCAACCGGAAACACGAGACGAATGCAAATTGATCGCATCTGATATGCATCGACGGAATGACCAGGGCCGTCCATCTCGGGGTCGGAGCAGCGGAACGGAAACTCCGATTGAGCCCGCTTCAATTGAGCCCTCTTCAATTGCCTGATCAGGATTTCTGAGGGGCCGCAATTCACCGCGGGCGACAGGTTCCAGGAGAAGGCATGGTCTCCGGGCATATTGATGTGCTCATGGCAAAGGAGCGACAGCCGCGTCCTCGTCGCGTACCGGGAAGCCCCTATTGCGGAAATGCTTGAGTGCCGAAAAGGTGCATGAGATGAAGAAGTTCGCCAGCAAAGGTCTGAGAAATCCCGCTATCGCCAAGCGCTCAAGATCGATTGCTGGGACGCCCGGAAGGTGGCCGGCGGCAGCTCCGGCCCTTCTCGGACACCCGCCGGTTGCAGCGGCGGCTTACTGGGTACTCCGGGCAAACGACACCCCATAGGCGCGGCAGTCAATCAGTCGACCTGAAAATCTTGCGGTGACTGACGCCGTAGCTACGCCCGAAATCGAAACCTATGCTGCCATCCTTGGCTTCCATGCGCGATGAAAAGGCGCCACCGACGAACAAATCCACGGTGGATTTCGTCGTGTGCCAATCGTCGGACGGAATTCCACAGCCTGATGTCGTCCGGCCTATTCCGGGCGCGCCGGACTTCCTGAATTGGCGCGGCGACTTTGGCTTCAACTATGATTTTCGTGGCGGTCATGGCAATTCCTTCGGTTGCCTGGTCGCATGGAATTTCGTCGTTGAAACCCGGGCGCTACATGGCGCCCATCGGCCTGACGTACATCACCTCGATGGAGGATTGCGGAATTCGCAGGTGCGGGTGATCTTCGAAAGCCTTTGCGGCGGCCTCATGGGATTGGGCCTCCACGAACGAGCACAAAACGATGTCGTTCCTGGTGTCGGAAACGCCGCTCGTGGTGACGCGCTTGGTCTTGCCGCCGGCTTCCGTGCTGATGATCATCTTGGCGTGATCGCCCATCCATTTTCCCCAGGCGGCCTGCATTTTTTGTTCCTCGGCCTGCTTCGTAGCGGGATCGGTCTTGGCCCAGTCCGCCATAACGGATGCCGGGACGAGATACAGAACAAGAAACTTCTTCATGTTGGAGTCGGTCATGGCTTTTCCTTTCGCTTGGTTTTGCGCGGCCGGTTGAAGAGAAGCCCGAGATAGCGCCGCAAATGCGCGAGACTCTCGCGCACCACCTCGGGGCCTTGCTTCGCCTTGGCGAAGATGAATGCGCCCTGCAAGACCGATTGGATGAAATAGCCGACGCTTGCCGCGCTCCACGTCGCATCTGGCGCGTAAAGCCGCTTCGCAGCCTCGATGTCGCGCGTCAGGATGGCGATGTGCGTCGACAGGCCGCGGTCGCAGGCGGCGCGAATGTCGGGGTGGGTCGCATAGGTTTCCTGAACCAGCGTGCCGAGCAGGCAGGTGTAATCCGGCAGGTCGCCCTGCAAAATCTCGCCGCGAAAATCGACGTAGCCGAGCAGCCGCTCCAACGGGTCTTTGGACTTGTGATAGGGCGCGGCGGCGAAAAATCCCTCGGTCATCTCTCCCCAATGCGCGGCGGCCGACAGCGCGAGGTCGTCCTTGCTCTCGAAGTGATGGAAGAAGCTGCCCTTGGTCACCCCCGCCGCGTGGCAGATGTCATCGACCGTCGTCGCCGCATAGCCCTTGGCGCGGATCACGTTCAGCGCCGCATTCAGGAGCTTGGTTTTCGATTCGTGCTGCAGGCGGGTTGTCATGATCCGCGACATACCGACTAGTTGGTATCCTGTCAAGCCCAAGTCGAGCGCCACGCGGGGTCACCACGGACCTTGAAAAATCGCCCTCTAGTGCGTTATTCTAGTCAGCATGACTAGAATTGTAAAATCGAAGCCGACGAAGCAACCAAAGCGCCGGGGCGCACGGCAGGCGGCAGCCGGGCCACTGGCTGTTGCAGGATGCAAAAGCACGTTTCAGCGAGTTGGTGCGTCGCGTCCGCAGCGAGGGGCCGCAGCACGTGACGGTGCACGGGCGTGACGAAGTGGTCGTCATCGCAGCGGAAGAGTTTCGCCGCCTCAAGGGCGATCTCACGGGGCAAGCGCTCATTGCCGCCATGCAGGCCTCGCCGCATCGCGACATCGTCATCGAACCGCGGCGCGCACCGATGCCCGTGCGCGAGGTTTCCTTGTGACGGGGTGGCTGCTCGATACCAACATCCTGTCGGAGCTGCGCCGCCCCAAGCCGGAACGCAAAGTCCTCGCCTTCATTGCCGCGCAACCGCTCGATCTCCTCTATGTCAGCGCGGCGACGCTGGCCGAAATCCGATTCGGCATCGAACTCGTCGGCGACGCCAACCGTCGCGCCGAGCTGAACGACTGGCTCGCGCACAAGGTGCGGCCGATGTTCGAACAGCGTGTCCTCGCGATCACCGAGGACATCATGTTCAAGTGGCGTCTCCTGGTCGAGGACGGCCGCAAGGCCGGCCATACCTTCTCGCAGCCCGATCTCATCATTGCGGCGACGGCGCTCCATCACGGGCTGACGGTCGTGTCCCGCGATGTGAGCGACTATCAAAAGGCGCGCGCGCCCGTGTTCAATCCGTGGGTCGATCCGCCGCCGGCGAGCGCCTCGTAACAGCGCCATTATGCAGCAGGTTTCCGCACCAGAATCGCTCGACAATCTCAAGGCCTGGGATGGCGAGCGTTCATCGGCTCGGGCATGCGGCGAATTTTCTTGCCGACCGTTATCATCTGATGATAACGTTGCGGGCAATGATAGAACCGACGCGAGATCGGGGGCTCGATGACCTCCTCATCCTCGATGACACCGTGCTCGTCGTCGATCCCGTCGGCAATCATTGGGTGAAGTTCGTCGTGAAGCAGGTAGCTCCCTCGCCGGAGCGGCCTCATGGGATCAGCTATGCGCTGACACTCCATGGAGCCGACGGCGAGCGTCTGGTCGGCTATGACAATGCGCACCCCGTCAGCGCCGGAAGAGGCCCGGCCAGGCGCACAAGCCCGACGCATGATCATCGGCACCGGCATGGCGTAACGACACCCTACGCCTATCGAGACGCGGCAACGCTGATTCAGGATTTCTGGAACGACGTTGTCGCCGTCTTGCGTGAGAGAGGAGTCGCACCATGAAGACCCTGAGAATTGGCATCGCGCCCCTATCGGAGATGCGCGCGCGCACACTGGCTGTCGCGCGTGGCGAATTGAAGCTCGGCCGCGATGAACCCAAACTGTGGTTCACGTCGATCGAAAGCCTGGCGCGCGTGCTGTCGGACAAAAACCGCCTGCTGCTCGATCTCATCATCGCACAACAGCCGAATTCGCTCGCCGAGCTGGAAGCATTGTCCGGGCGGGCAAAATCCAACCTTTCCCGCACGCTGAAAAGCATGGAGCGTTTTGGCCTGGTCGAGTTGCTCAAAGGCGAGGGCGGCACCATTCGGCCGCGCGTTCCCTACCAGGAAATCAAGCTTGATCTACCGATGGCTCGTCGCCGCGAGGTCTTGGCGAGCCCGTCACCTCACTGAGCGGAACGCCCACGGCCTATCGGCGACACGTCGCGCTCACGGATGCGGCCGCCGCGACCGCTGCCGGTCACTTCTCGCCAGTCGATTCCCAGCTTGTCCGCGACGCGCAGGGCGCACGGGGAAATTCTAAACGCGGTCGCCGATCCGAGTCGTAAATCCGAGCCGTGCTGTCGCGAGCCGAAGCTCGGCGAACCCGGTTCGTGCTGCGGGGGTTCCATCGGCGGAATTTCCGGCTGTGAAGGGCTTGGAGTCTCAGGCCCCGGAGTGCTCGGGCTGGGGATATCCGGGCTAGGCGTTCTTAGACTGGGCGGTTTCGGAGCAGGAACTTCCGGGTCGGGAACACCCGGCGGTGGAGTTCTGGATGGAGTTGTTCCTGGTACAGGGCGACTCACGCTCGAGGCCATTCAGTGCCTGCCACTTACTCCGGACGACTTCCAGCGCACCATGTTCTGGCCCCTTTTCGAGACGGTGAAGGCGGCGATCTCCAGCGAGCCGCTCATAGCCGTCGCGGGAAGCGGCTACGCGAAGGCAAGCGAGCTGAAGCTCCCGCGAACCGGCACAGTGCGTTCCCTCCTTTCACCCCAAGCGCTCACCGATCTCTGCGCGAGTCCCGATCCGCTCCGGTTCACCCACGAATCGCTGACCCCGGACCGCGCCCCGGGCCTCTGGCAGTACCTGCGCGACGAGGTAGGCCTAGAGGAGATCACCGCCGAGGGTGTCGTCACCAGGCTCACCCAGCAGTTCCTCGCCAGCCAGCCGGACGAGTGGGTTGCCCAGCTTTACGAGTTCCTCAATGTGACTCCGGCGCTGTCCCGGAAGCCGCGCCTCCCGAACGAGCGTGTGGGTCAGGCCCGCAGCAAGCCGATCATCCGGCTTGAAGATGGCAGGCACGTGGTGCCCTTCAACGCCAGCGGATTCCCTGCAGCCCACCTGCCGGGTCAGGTCGCGACGGAGTTCCCGACCGTGCGCCGCAGTGTCCTATCCTCGGCCCCAGCCCGGCAGATCCTGAGTCGCTCGGGCTTCGCGGCCCAGTGACGCGGTCACCGAGGTCATCGACATCGTGCTGCCACGATACAAAGGCCTGGATATCCGCGACTTGGACCTCGCGCGTCACGATTCGGACATCGAGCTGATTGTCCGCACGCTGTCCAGGGCTGACGCGGACCGCAAATCACGCCTGCTAGAACAGCTGGCGAAGGCCACGTTCTTGATCGCGGAAAACGCAGCAGACGGCGCCCTGCGCCTGCTCGCCCCCTCCAAGCTGCACTGGCGAACTTCCGACACCGAGCTCTACTTCGCGGGGAACCCCGACACCTGGTTCCTCTCGTCCCGGTACGCAGCCCACCGGGACAGGCTAGGACCGCTCGGAATTAGCGACCGGCCAGTGATTCGCGCCCGGACGGCGTGCATGGGTACGTACGGATCGCTGACATGCAGGGCCACCACGAACGTGGCCTCGACAGGTTCGACCCTAACGCCGACATCGAAGGCCTTAAGTTTGCGCTGCTTCACCCAACGCCAGCCAGGTCCGAGTACATCTGGAATGAACTTCTCTCGCCGAGCAGCCACCTCGTCCGGGGCGCGGTTGAGAGGTCGGGACGGATGGACTTCTTCTATGCCGAACGAAGGGAGCTACTGTCCCCCATCGGCGTACTGGCGACCGACTTCGCCTGGCTGCCCGGACCGGACGGGAAAGTTCATTGTCCAGCAGAAATCACTCTCGACGATCTGCCAACAGGCTTCAAGCGTGACGAGGCTCTCGCAACGGCGCTAGGCATGGCGCAGCCTCTCGTGGAGGAGGCCAGCAGGCAACTGGGAGTGCCGACCGACGTCCTGCGCGGCCTAAGCGAGAACCCGAACCTCGTCGCCATGCTGCAACGTGAGCTGGCAGAGCGGACCCGCATAAAGCGCCAGGCCACTGCGGTTGAAGCGCACCACGACACGACTGACGAGCCGATCGGGCAACCGGCTGACGCCCTCAGTAAGGACGATCTCGTCGACTACGCGGCCGAACTGGCGGACGTCTTTGGCCAGCCTGCAAAGCGGCCGCAGAAAGCCGCACTGTTGGATGACCCGCGATCCGAGGGGCGAATTGGCCGAGACCCGGATCGCCGCCGCGAGCGGGTCCAAGAGTCCATCCAGGACGACCGTACCGCGGAACCGGAGACGACAGACCGGACCCGACAGGTGACACGCCAGGTCTGGGAAGGCAAGGACGAGTCGGTCCGCGCCTTCCTGTTCGAGCAGTACGCCGGGCAATGCCAGATCTGCGACGGCACCTTTCCGCAGAAAGACGGCACTCCTTACTTCGAAGGCCTCTACCTCGTCTCGCGGACCAAGGGCCGCTGGATCGACCGGCCGGCAACGTGATCTGCGTATGCCCCACATGCCGAGCGAAGTTCCATATCGGGAGCGTCGTGGCACCCGACATCCTCAACCAGGTCACCGCATGGCGGACAAGACGCGAGGGCGGTTTCAGTGCCAGTCTGAGCCTTGAGTTGTGCGGCGTTCCCGTGCAGATCCACTTCACCGAGAAGCACCTCCTCGACCTGCAGGAAATCCTCAAGTCGGCAGAGAAGGCCACGCAGCCCTTGGACCCTAATGTCACGCTGAAGGAGGCGTCGTGGTCGAGCGTTTTATTCAGCGAAAACTCGCAGGTCCAGAGAACGCCCCTGGCACCGCCCAACGGCGACGGCGCGTCTGAGGGATCGGTGTATCCGGTAGGACTGGTGGCCGGGACTGAGACTCAGCCCGCTGCAGTTCGCCGTGGCCCTGCGGAGGACCGTACCTGCAGCTGGACGACGTCGTGGTCACGATACGGCAGGTCCCGGGGATCGGCCCGGTCATGACCAGTGGCGTCGTCACGCAGGTCCGGGCCAGGCACGAGGGCGCGAGTTTCGGCTCGGACGTCTTCCTCATCTTCCGATGGCGTGCTGCCGGCCCAGGTGCAGGAGATCGCCGAAGTCAAGCGGCGCCCCGGTCCAGCCGGAGGT
Source organism: uncultured Alphaproteobacteria bacterium (assembly GCA_963795865.1). Lineage (GTDB taxonomy): Bacteria > Pseudomonadota > Alphaproteobacteria > Rhizobiales > Xanthobacteraceae > JAJPKK01. The sequence goes on along the minus strand of CAWCJX010000087.1, from coordinate 3,098 downwards.
CTACGTGCCGCCGCGCCGGGTGAAATCGTGCGGCGCGCCACCGGGCCCGAACGAGCCCAGGCCCTTTACTTCGACCGGATGACCCCACGGTACCGGTAGGCCGGGGCCGGAACGGATCACGATCTATGTGAATATGGAGTTTCTCGACGGGACGCGGGGAGCCCACGTATCGATCAGCGGCATTTCCGGAGTGGCGACGAAGACCAGTTTCGCGTTGTTCCTGCTCCATTCCATCTTCCGCTCCGGTGCTCTTGGTGCACGTGCTGTCAATGCGAAGGCTCTGGTGTTCAGCGTGAAGGGCGAGGATCTGCTGTTCCTGGACCAGCCGAATGTCCGCCTGGACGATGACCTGCGCTCGGCGTATGCGGACCTGGGCCTGCCCGCCGAGCCGTACCCCCTCGACGGGTTTCTGGGCGCCGCCGATCCCGGATGATTCAAGCTCGGCAGGCCGAACGTCACCGGCCGCACGAGCGGTGTCGAGGCATTCTGGTGGACGATCGCCGAGTTCTGCTCGCGGCAGCTGCTGCCGTACGTGTTCGCTGATGCAGAGGACGAGCGCCATCAGTACACGATCGTGATCCACCAGGTCGCCACGCGGCTCCGCCTGGATGCCATCCCCTACGGGGAGAACGGCGCCGTGCGACTCGATGATGATGTCGTCACCACCTATGAGGAGCTGGTGGATGTCATCGTCAGCCGGCTCACCGACGACGCGACCCGGCCCGGAATGGGCCGGGCCGGTCACCGGGGTAGGGGCGATCAACGCGTTCATCCGGCGGCTGCGCTCGTCGCTGCGGCCGCTGCGGCCGATTATCCGGGCGGACCTGACCGGGACACCGCGCCGCCAGATTTCGACCCAGGATCAGCAGGTGACGGTCGTGGACCTGCATAACCTGCATGAGCGCGCGCAGCGTTTCGTCGTCGGCGTGGTACTGGCGGCCGAAACGGCCCGCAAGGAGGAACGCCGGCCCGGGCGGGCTGCTGTTCACGATGATCAACGAGCTGAACAAGTACGCCCCCCGGGAAGGCACGTCGCCGATCAAGGAGGTGCTGCTGGAGCTGTTGACACCACGGCCGCTGCGGGCCGCGGCTTCCTTATTGGGTCCCCTTGATCGTGAGCGTAGCTGGGATAAGACGGTTGGGCCATCTTCCCGAGGCTGGGAGGACTGCGTGGTTCGGGTGGTGCTGGCGGGTGCCAGTTCGGGCGAGATATCATCTGGTGGCGAGGGCGATCCGGCGGGATCCCCGGAGTTCCACGCCCTGCCGTCTGTTGGCCCTGCTGTGCGCCAGCTTGCTGACGCCTTCGGCAGATTTGACTGGGTGAAGGTGGCCGCTGTCCTTTTTGATCCGACTAAAGACGAGCTTGAGGACTGCTGGCGTTCTTTTCTCTCGGGTCCGTCGGCGGATCCGGTGATATTCCATTTCGCTGGTCACGGATGGCCGCTTGGCTCGTCTTTGTACCTGCCTGTCAGGGACAGCTTGCCAGGATCTATCGCGTCCACGGCGATTGATCTCAATCACTTGGCTTGAGGAGGCAGAGCACACCGAGGACGCTCCTTCCGTGCTGTTTTTGCTTGATGTGTGCGCGGCCGGACTGGCCGCGAATTATCAGCTATTTCAAGGTGTCCGCGAGCGGACGGAAAGCGGGTCATTGCGGCGTGCGCTTCCGATGAAAGAACATATGGCGCTAGATTTACCCGAGCGGCGGCACAGGCGATGGAGCTTCTGAGAAGAGGCCTCTGGGATATATCGCCCGCGATGCCAAGCGTTCCTTTGGATACGGTTGCCTACCAGATATCCCAGGAGATGCTGCGCCAGGATGACGGCTATGGTTACATGCCGAATGTTACTCACAGTCCGATGATGGCGGCTTCAGTCAGGACGCCTCCGTTTTTCGCGAACCCCGCGTATAGGCCCGCAGCATCAGGACGCCTGATGTCACGGCTCAATGCGGCACTCGCGGATATAGCTGCGGAATTCGATGCTGCCTTCGATCTTGGTCATTTTCTCGGCAAGGCCGCCGGAATCCCTCCGTCTGACACGGGTCTTTCTGGATGTTTTTTTACGGACGAACGGAAGAACTATCCTCTATGCGGGACTGGCTGGAGAGCGACGGGCCCGTGCTCATCGTGACCGGCCAGCCGGGGGCGGGGAAATCCGCACTGATCGGCGTGACGGTCTGGCTTTCCCATCCAGGCCTGCTCGAGGTGAGCACGCCAGTGCTCAGCCGCGTGCCCTCCGAGCTGCGTCCGCGGCGGAGGTATCCGAATCTCGTGGCCATCCACGCCCGTCAGCGAACTGCCCGGCAAATTGTCGATTCCATGTGTGCCCAGCTCGGCATTGCGGAGGAGCATGACGGCGGCTCCGATGCCAGTGATCCACTGGACCGTTTCCTGGAGAGGGCAGTGGGCATGGCCGAGCCGGTTATCGTCGTGGTCGACGCGATCGATGAGGCGCACGACAGTGAGGCGCTTGTCAACCAGGTCATCGCCCGGCTGGTCGATCGAAGGCGGCAGAACGGACGTCCGGCGGCTAGGGTCCTGGCCGGGATACGCCCCTGGTGGGATCAGTTCGGGGATCTCTTGCTATGGGCGGATGGCGCGGTTATCGATCTGGACCGCGCAGAAGCTGTGGTGACCGGCGGACAGGCTCCGGGAACTGGTGAGATTTCCCGGTATCTCTCGGATGTTCTCGCGCTGTCGGCCGGATATTCCCGTGCGGATGACAGAGAACAGGTCGCCCGAGCGGTAGAGGCGGAGCTGGCCAGCGGCCGCTACGAGGGGGGCTACCTGCTTGTCACCTTGTACGCGGCCTACCTGAGCACGTCGGCCCCGCTGGACGCGGCCGCCGCCGCGGCGCACATCCCCGCAGATCTCTCGGCCATGCTCGACCTTCAGCTGACGATGCTGGAGGCGGACAAGCCGTGGGTGCGTGTCGTGCTGACCGCCCTGGCCGCCGGCTTCGGTGACGGCATGCCGCTTGACCTCATTCATATCGCTACCACGGCCTACCTGCCAGCTGATTCCGTCGCCGAACCGACACTGGAGGAAGTGCGCGCCGCGCTCGAATCTATGGCTTTCTACCTGCGCGCCCGCGAG
>CAWCJX010000086.1:0-4354 GCA_963795865.1 uncultured Alphaproteobacteria bacterium | reverse complement strand
ACAGGATCGCGACGCCGGCATAGACGAACGGCGCCACCTCGCGCTCGCTGCGGCGTCGCAGCCGGCCGTCCGGGGCCATGGCGAAGTCGCCACCGCCAGCATAGCCGACGCTGCTGGACGTCGCCGCGAGCAGGAGCAGCGCATCCATCCGCGCCGGGTTGAAGGGGCGAGGATCGCGGCTTCCGCGGCAGCGATGACTCGCCGGGTGCGCTCAGTGAAGACAAAGTTGGCTCCGGCTTCTATCCGACGCCATGTAAGCTATTGTTTGTGAGAGTTTTTCCACTGGCGTATGCGACAGCAGTGGTTTTGGTGGAAAATCAAACGTCTCCAATAGGTTGATGGGCAAGATCAACGCATAGAGTGCTATTCAGCCTCAATCCATCACGCCGCGCTGGACAGGATCGCCCGTTCCGCCGCGGCGATCGCCTCCGGCGTGCCCACATGCATCCACACGCCTTCGAGACGCAGGCCGTAGAACCGGCCCGCCTCGATGGCGCGATCGAACAGGAGGTTGAGCGAGAACGGCCCGTCGGGCGCGCCGGCGAACAGGGCCGGGGACAGGATGGCGACGCCGGCATAGACGAACGGCGCCACCTCGCGCTCGCTGCGGCGGCGCAGCCGGCCGTCCGGGGCCATGGCGAAATCGCCGCGGCCGGCATAGCCGACGCTGCTGGAGGTCGCCGCGAGCAGGAGCAGCGCATCCATCCGCGCCGGGTTGAAGCCCTCGGCGAGACGAGCCAAGGTTGGACTTCACGCCGTCGATCCAGATGGTGTCGGAGTTGAGATGAAAGAACGGCGCCGCGCCGAGGGTGGGCAGCGCCTTGACGACGCCGCCGCCGGTGTCGAGCAGGCTCGCGCGCTCGTCGGAAATGACGATGCGCGGCGCCCGCCTTCCGGCGAGGTGACGCTCGATCTGATCGGCGAGGTAATGAACGTTGACGACGGCGGTCTCGACGCCGATCGCGGCCAGGCGATCGAGCACGTTGTCGAGCAGCGGCTTGCCGCCGACGGTGATGAGCGGCTTGGGCGTGCGATCGGTGAGCGGACGCATGCGCATGCCGTTGCCGGCCGCCAGGACCATGGCGGCGCGCGGGACAGCGGATCGGGTAGTGCTCGTCATTGCCACCTCGGCCACCTCGAACTTATCAAACGAGTTTGTTCGGTCCACCCAACAAGAATGTGACGCATGGTACCGTCACCGGCCCGATCCGTCACTGGCCGGCCCGTCATCCGTCCGGGCGCGGCATCGCCCTCGGGACTCGTCCGGCGACAATCGATTCAGTTTTCGTTCCCTCTCCCGCTTGCGGGGGAGGGTCAGGGAGGGGGCAAGACCCGGCACAGACTCGCGACGAGAGCCCCCTCCCCAACCCTCCCCCGCAAGCGGGAGAGGGAGTAGAAAAGCCGTTCGTTGACGCGAATTGAAGCGATAATTCACGGACGAGTCCTTTAGCGCCGGCGCCGCGCCACCGCATGACGGTCGGTGCCTTGCAAGCATAGCCCCGGCATGGTTACCAATTCCTTTCATTCCGGCGGCGGGACGTTACGCAGATACCAGCCGTCGAGTGCGTCCAGCGCCGGATGTGCCAAGGCGCGCCGCAGATAATTCCACACCCGCGGCATGTGGCGAAGATATTGCGACTTGTGGTCGCGGCGGTCCAGCCGGGCGAAAATGCCGAGGATCTTGGTGGCGCGCTGCACCGCGAGCGTCGCGTAAAGCCGGGCGAACGAGATCGCGTCGAACCGCGGATCGACCTGGCGCCGCGCGCCGACGTAACGGCCGAACAGGGCGATCTCGGCCTCTTCCGGCACGTCGACGCGGGCATCCTGGAGGAGCGAGGCGAGGTCATAGGCGCCCGGCCCCAGAACCGCGTCCTGGAAGTCGAGCAGGCCGACCTTGGCGATGCCTTCGCGCTCGTTCAGCCACATGATGTTCGGGGAATGGAAGTCGCGCAGCACCCAGGTCCTGGGCGCGTCGAGCGCCGGCCGCAGCGCATCGCGCCACAGCGACTGGAAATGCGCGCGCGCTTCCGCGGAGGCGGCGCCGCCGCGGTGCGGGAGATACCAGTCGACCAGCAGCTCGGCCTCGATGAGGAAGGCGTCGAGGTCATAGCTCGGCAGCGCATATTCGACGTTGGGGCCGATCGGCAGCGCCGCCGGCAGATCGAGCCCGTGCAGCACCACCAGGAGGTCGGTCGCGCGCGCATAGCGTTCGATGACCGGCCGCGGCGGGTTCCCCGCGACGATCAGCTCGGTGCCGAGATCCTCCAGCACCACGAGACCGGCATCGCAGTCGGCGGCATAGATCTTCGGCGCCGAGAAGCCGCGCTCGCGCAGCCCCTGCGCCATGGCTACGAACGGCCTGACATTCTCGGCGAGATGGGCGATCGCGCTGTAGCTCAGCCCGCGCTTGACCGCAGGCCCGTCCGGCTTGGCCGGCCACTTCATCACGATGAAGGTGCGTCCATCGGCGGCCAGGCGCTCATAGGAGCGGCTCGACGCGTCGCCGGCGATCCGTCTGCGCTCCGCCGCCTCGTAGCCCTCGTCGTGGAGAAAACGGTACAGCGCGGCCAGATGCGCGATCCGCGCCGCCGCCGCGCCGTGCCCGACGACGCGGGCGACGCGGCGCTCGAGGGCATGGTCCGGGTCGAGCGCGAGCGCGACCTCGATCCGATCGGCCGGCAGCGCCTCGCCGGCGCGGTCGGGCCATTCCATCACCACCACGGCGCCGGGAACGTCGTCGATGCCGAGCTCGGCGAGCTCGCCCGGTCCGGACAGCCGGTAGAGGTCGGCATGCACGAGGGCGAACGGGGCGAGGTCGTAGGTCTGCACCAGGGTGAAGGTCGGGCTCGGCACCTCGATCTCCACGCCGCCGGCGAGATGGGCGATCATGGCGCGCACCAGCGTGGTCTTGCCGGCGCCGAGGTCGCCGGAAAGCGCAACGAAGTCGCCGGGCGCCAGCAGGTTCGCGAGGTCGACGGCGAGACGCCGCGTCGCGTCCTCGTTGGCGAGCGCGATCGTGAAGGTCGCCGCCCCGGGTGAGTTCGATTGCATCGATGCCTGCGCCGTCATTCACCTATTCGGCGGCGCTGAGGGAAGCGGCGGCCGCGACCGGAAAGATGCATACCACCGTGGTCCCCTGCCCCGGAACCAACTCGATGCTCACCTTGCCGCCATGCAGTTCGACGAAGGAGCGCACGATCGAAAGCCCGAGCCCGGCGCCGCGATGGCCGGTGCCGCTCGTGCCGGATTCGAACCAGTCGAATACCTTATCCTTGATCTCGCTGGAAATACCGGGGCCGTGGTCGCTCACCGCGAAGATCACGGCGTCGGCGGCGCGCAGCGCCGTCAGCGCCACGGTCTCGCCGGGCGGCGAGAACCCGACCGCATTGGCGAGCAGGTTGAACAGGATCTGCCGGACGCGGCGCTCGTCGGCGACGAAGCTCCCGATGTCGGGGGGCGCCTTGATGTCGAGCGTGATGTTGTTCTTGACCAGCCGGTCCTGAACGCCTTCGGCGGCTGCATGCATGGTGGCGCGGATATCGACCGGCTCGAGGTCGAGCTGCATCGCGCCGGCGCCGATCGAGGCGAGGTCGAGGATGTTGTTGATGATGGCGAGCAGCGCATTGCTCGACGCGGTGATGTAGCCGAGATATTCCCGCTGCTTTTCCGTGAGCGGGCCGGTCACGGGATCGTCGAGGAAGTGGGTAAAGCCGATGATGTTGGTGAGCGGCGAGCGCAGCTCGTAGGAGACATGCCCGACGAAGTCGATCTTGATGGCGTCCGCCGCCACCAGCGCCTCGTTGCGCTCGGTCAGCACCCGCTCGACATTCACGGAATCGGTGATGTCGTGGAAGGTGACGAGGGTCGCCCCGTCCGGCAGCGGCACGGTGCGGCAGTCGATGACGGCGCCGTCGGTGCGCTCGATGCGCAGCGTCTTCGGCGTGCGCTCTTCCAGCGCGGTGACGGCGGTATGCAGCGTCTGCCAGGTCAATTCCTCGGCATGGAACGCCCGGCATGAAGCGATCACCGCCTCGATGTGGGGACGCTGTTCGAGCGTGTCCGGCGCCAGGCGCCACATCTTCGCGAATACCGGGTTGAACAGCCGCACCCTGCCGTCGCTGCCGAACACCGCGACCGCCTCGGAGAGGTTGTCGAGGGTTTCGCGCTGGACCCGGATCAGGGCGTCGAAGCGCCGCTCGAGATTGAGCCGCTCGGTGACGTCGTCGAACAGGTAGGTCACTCCGCCGTCGGGATTGGGCGTGGTGACGACGCGCAGCGTGCGCAGGTCGGGCAGATGCCACTCCAATTCCCTGGGCTCGGTGGCGCGGTAGGCCTCGTGCAACTGGGCTTTCCA
>CAWCJX010000085.1:0-79373 GCA_963795865.1 uncultured Alphaproteobacteria bacterium | reverse complement strand
CTGGGCGAACTTCGCCGCGACCGGCGACCCGTCGTCGCGCGCACTGCCCTGGCCGTCGTTCAGTGACGGAGCGCAGGTGCTGTCGCTCGTGCCGCCGCAGCCACAAGTCGAGACGGACTTCGCCGCCGCGCACCACTGCTCGTTCTGGGCCGCCGGATGACACACCCGCCGTCGCCGGCGTTGCCTCCCGATTCAATCCCGAGCTCATAGATGGGAGCAAGACATGTCTGACAACACTCACACTGACACCACGCCGACCGTCGTGCTGGTCCACGGCGCGTTCGTCGACGCCTCGAGCTGGAACGGAGTCATCGCCGAGCTCAAGGCGGCCGGCCTGGACGTCGTGGCGCCGCCGAACCTGCTGCGCGGCGTCGGCGTCGACGCCGCGTACCTTACCGGCTTCGTCGAGGCGCTCGGCCGCCCCGCCGTTCTGGTCGGCCACTCCTACGCCGGCGCCGTCATCAGCCAGGCGGGCAACGACGCGAGAAACGTCGCCGGGCTCGTGTACGTGGCCGCCTACGCCCCCCAGGCGGGCGAGACGCTAGCGGCGATCAACGCCCGCTATCCAGCCGTGCCGCTGGCGGCCGCGCTACGCACCTTCACGTACACCGACGAACGCAGCGAGCAGGCGACCGACACGTTCGTCGACGCCGCGTTGTTCCATGACGCGGTGTGCGCCGAGGCGCCCGCGGATGTGGCCGACACGCTGGCGCGCACGCAGCGGCCGGCGTCGCTCGCCGCCTTCGCGACGGCCGTCACCGGCACGCCGGCCTGGCAGAGGTTGCCGTCCTGGGCGGTCGTGGCCACCGCCGATCACGCCATCCACCCGCAAGCCGAGCGCGACATGGCCAAGCGGGCGGGAAGCGAGATCACCGAGATCGACGCCTCGCACGCGGTCCCGGCCACGCATCCCGCCGAAGTGGCCGCAGTCATCGTCCGCGCGGTCAAGGCCATCAGATGAGCGCATCGGCCGCCAAGACGTTCGGTCCGGTGCAGCGGATCGCCGCCGGCGTGCTCGATGTCGGCTACGTCGACATCGGGCCGCCTGGCGGCCGGGCGGTGCTACTGCTCCACGGATGGCCCTACGACATCTACAGCTACGCCGAGGTCGCGCCCCCGCTCGCCGCGGCCGGATACCGCGTGATCGTCCCCTACCTGCGGGGTCACGGCGCCACGACTTCGCCCGGCTCATCTGGCGGTCCGCGTCGCCCGCGTGGCGCTTCGACGACACGACGTTCGAGCGCAGTGCGGCCGCGTTCGACAATCCCAACCACGTCGCCGTGGTCATCCACAACTACCGGTGGCGGATAGGGCTCGCAGTCGGCGAACCAGAATTCGACGTGCTCGAGCAGCGGCTCGCGGCCTTCCCGGCGATCTGCGTGCCGACGATCACGCTCGAAGGCGACGCGAACGGTGCGCCGCACCCCGAACCTGCCGACTACGCCGCGCGTTTCACGGGCAAGTACGCGCACCGGACACTCACCGGCGGCATCGGCCACAACCTGCCGCAAGAGGCACCGCTCGACTTCGTCCATGCGGTCGAAGAGGTCGACAACCTCACCTGACACGCGAAGAGGCTGGCACTTCTCGTCGCCTGAACTCTCATCGCCTGAACCGTGAAAAACCGAAAGGAATGACAGACACGACGACAGAAACAACGACGGCGATCGGATCCGGATAGGACGCGACCGCCGAGGAGAAGATCAACCAGTTGCGAAAGCTGTTCGCCAATGCGCCGGAGGTGGGCCGGACGGACCTGGAGAAGGTTCTCAGCAGGCTGGCGTCGGGAGCAACGTGGCGCTCTACCCGGCGTTCCAGGAGTACTTCCGCACGAGCAGGCCGCCGCTGCTCGCGGTGTGGGGCAGGAACGACCCGTTCTTCTTGCGGGCCGGGGCCGAGGCCTTCAAGCGCGACATCCCCGACGCCGACGTTCGTTTCGTCGACGCCGGTCACTTTGCCCTGGAGACCCACGGCGAGGAGATCGCCGCCGCGATCGGCGAGTTCCTCACCCGATAGATGTCGCTATGTGGCCAACCCGTGCCACGCTCATTCCTCGACGAGCTGCTGGCCGCCGTCGATGTCGAAGGTCGCGCCGGTGATCGCGGTGTTGGTCATGAGGTGGACGGCAAGTGCCGCGATGTCGGACGGGCCGACGACGCGGCCGATCGGCAGCGTGGTCCGGAGCTGCTCGCGGCGCTCGTCGATCCGGCTGCCGAGCAGCGAAGCCGACCACGGCGTGTCGACGAAGCCTGCCGCGATCAAGTTGACCCGGACGGGTGCGACTTCGAGCGCGAGGCTCCTGGTCATGGCGGGAAGCGCGGCGGTGAGCGCCGCGCTGAACGCGAGGCCGGCTGTCGTTCGGCGGCCACCGGTGCCGCCCAGGAACAGCAAGGTCCCTCCGGGGCGGACCTTGCTCGTGGCGTGCCGGGCGACCTGCAGCGGCAGCAGGAGACGGGCGTCGACGTCGTGGCGGCCGGCATCGAGGTCGAACTCGGCTAGCGGCATGTAGCGGGGAGCGGGGAGCGGGGCCGGTGACCAGCAGGTGGTCGACGGGCTCGGCCAGCGCGTCGAAGAACCGCCTGAGCCGGGCGAAGTCGGTGGCGTCGAAGGCGGCGATGCTGGCTGCCAGTTCGAGGCCGACGCGGTGCAGGCGGTCCGGGTTGCGGGCGGTGAGGATGATGTCTGCTCCCTTGGCGCGGGCGAGCCGGGCTGTCTCGAGCCCGATGCCGGAGCTGCCCCCGATTACCATCACGGTCTGCCCGAGCAGGTCACGGTCGCCGCGCACGGGTGAAGAGTTGGTCGCGGCGGCCATGGTTCCTCCAGAACCTCGTCGCTCGCGCCGGCGGTTCCGTACCACTCTTGGGCTCCGGCGGCTGTATCGCCCCTGGGAGACACCCTGGGCCGATCCCGTGGTCTGCGGGGTTCCGCGGGCCCGGTCGCCGATGTACGCTCTGCTGGTACCGGCGGCAAGCAGTCTCGGGACGATGCAGGGAGGCCGCCGACGAGTCAGGATCCCGTCCGCCCCCCGAGCTCCTCGGACGTCGCAGCGAGTGCGAGGCGCTCGACCGGCTCTTTGCCGACGCGCTCGTCGGCCAGGATTTCCAGGATGACGTTGCGGTCGTCCATCGCGTCCTTGGGAATCAGCGCGAGCTTGATGTCCTGCTCCAGGGCGTCGCGCTTGCGCTCCAGCAGCGGGCGCTCCTCGCCGGCGATGGCGCGCATCTCGGCATCGGTGGCGGGATCGGCGATGATGTGATCGAGGTCGGCAATTTCGGCGATGGCGTGGCGGTAGGCCTTCACCTTTTCCACCACCGGCGCGATCTCGGCGAGCTCGCGGGTGAGCTTCACATAGGTTTCCGCCGGCAACTGGCCGGAGAGTTCGGACTGCAGCGACGCGTGGCGCGCCAGCATGATGTCGAGCTTGGTCTCGGGGAGCATGAGCGCAATCGAACGGGGTTAAAGGGGAACGCCCTCGGCCTCGGCAAAGGCCGTCAGCGCGTCTCGGAGCGAGCCGGCGCCGTCCTTGCGAGCGATCAGCTCGTTTACCACGGCGCCGGCCTTGCCGGCATCGAGTTCCAGCAGCATCGCCTTGATGGGACCCACCGCGGAGGGCGCCAGCGACAGCTTGCGGTATCCGAGCGCGATCAGCGCCAGTGCGCCGATCGTCCGCGATGCCATCTCGCCGCACAGCGTCACCGGCTTGGCGTGGGCGAGGCCGGCATCGGCGATGTCCTTCAAGGCCCGCAGCATCGGTATCGACAGCTCGTCGAAGCGGGTGTTGACGCGCGGATTGCCGCGGTCGGCGGCGAACAGGAACTGGGCGAGATCGTTGGAGCCGACCGACAGGAAATCCACCCGTTCCAGCAGTTCGTCGAGCTGGTAGAGCAGCGACGGCACCTCGACCATGGTGCCGACCTCGACCCGTTCCGGCAGCTTGTGGCCGTGCCGGCGCAGATAGGTCAGCTCGCGCTCGACCAGTTCCCTGGCCTGGTCGAACTCCTCCACCGCCGCCACCATCGGGAACATCAGCTTGAGCTCGCGATTGGAGGCCGCCCGCAGCAGCGCCCGGATCTGGCTGCGCAGCAGCGCCGGCCGGTCGAGGCCGAGCCGGATCGCGCGCCATCCCAGCGCCGGATTTTCCTCCTCGATGTTGCGCATATAGGGCAGCACCTTGTCGCCGCCGATATCGAGGGTGCGGAAGGTCACGGGACGGCCGCCGGCGGCGTCGAGCACGGCGCGGTAGAGCGCGAGCTGCTCGCCGGTGCGGGGAAACTGCGACGCCACCATGAACTGCAATTCGGTGCGGAACAGGCCGATCCCGGCGGCGCCGGTCTCGACGATGTGGGGCAGGTCGACCAGCAGGCCGGCATTGATCATCAGCGTGACGCCTTCGCCGTCCCGGGTCACGCAGGGCTTGTCGCGCAGGACGAAATACTGGAGCTGGCGGCGCGCCCGCAGGCGTACCCGCTCGATATAGGCGGCTTCGAGATCGGGAGCGGGGCGGATATGGACCTCGCCGCGGGCGCCGTCGACGATGATGGCATCGCCGGAGTCGACCAGGCCGATGGCGTTGCTGACCTCGCCGACCGCGGCGATGCCGAGCGCGCGGGCGACGATGGCGACGTGGGAGGTCGGCCCGCTCTCCTCCAGGATGACGCCGCGCAGGCGCTTGCGGTCGTAGTCGAGCAGCGCCGCCGGCCCCATGGAGCGGGCGACGATGATGGCGTTTTCCGGCAGGTGCTCCCGCGACGGCGCGTGGTCGCGGCCGAGCAGCTGGCGCAGCAGGCGGTTGGCGAGATCGTCGAGGTCGTGCAGGCGCTCGCGCAGATAGGGGTCGGTCTGGCGCAGCATGCGGGCGCGGGTGTCCGATTGCACGCGCTCGACCGCGGCCTCCGCGGTCAGGCCGGTCAGCACCGCCTCTTCCAGCTTGTGCACCCAGCCGCGGTCATGGGCGAACATGCGGTAGGCTTCGAGCACGTCGCGGTGCTCGCCGCCCTCGGCGACGTCGCCATGCTCGAGCATGGTGTCGAGGTCGGCGCGCAACGTGGTGATCGCGGCCTCCAGGCGCAGGCGTTCCTTGTGCGGATCGTCGGCGATGAAATTGGTGATGACGACCCGCGGCTCGTGCAGCACCACGTGGCCGAGCGCGATGCCGTCATTGAGCGCGGTGCCGCTCAGGTGCAGGGTGCGGCGGGCGGCGGGCTCGGCGCCCGGCGAGGCGAGCGCCGACAATTCGCCCGACGCGATCATCTCCGCCAGCACCATGGCGGTGGTCTGGAGCGCCTCGACCTCTTCCTCCGAATAGGTGCGTCGCGCCCGGTTCTGCACCACCAGCACGCCCAGCGTGTTGCCGGCGCGCAGGACCGGCACGCCGAGGAACGAGTGGTAGATCTCTTCGCCGGTTTCCGGGCCGGTAGGAGAACGCCGGATGGGACTGGGCGTCGGACAGGTTGATGGCGTTGGCCTCGCTGGCGACCAGGCCGACCAGGCCTTCGTCGGAGCGCAGCACGGTCTGGTGGACCGCCTGCCGGTTGAGGCCTTCGGTCGCATAGAGCTCGAGCGTGCTGTCGACGCGCAACACGTAGACGGAGCAAACCTCCGCCACCATGTTGGCGGCGATCAGCACCACGATCTTGTCGAGGCGATCCTGCGCGCTGACCGGCTCCGCCATCACTTCGCGGAGACGGCGCAACAATACGCGCGGACCGCCCAGCGCGCCGCGCATGGCGTCGGGTCCTTCGGGCGGAATTTTACGAACCGGGCGCGCCCGTTTCCCGGCTCACTCTAGGGGGAGTAGCGCGCGCCCCGGCAACGGCACGCAGAACTCATCTACGGCTATAGCCAAAGGGGCGGCGGTGCCGCAAGGCGAAAGGCCGAGTTGCGAACCATGCTGCGCCGCGCCAAATTCAGGCCTTGTCCAGGCCGTAGAGGGAATGCAGCGATCGCACCGCGAGCTCGGTATAGGCGGCATCGATCAGGACCGAGAATTTGATCTCCGAGGTGGTGATGGCGCGGATGTTGATTCCGCGCTCGGCCAGCGCCTTGAAGGCCTGGGCGGCGACGCCGGCATGGCTGCGCATGCCGACGCCGATCACCGAGACCTTGGTGACCTCGGTGGCGGCGTCGAGGCGCTCATAGCCGATCGTCGCCCTGGCGCCGGCGATGGTCTCCTTGGCGCGCTCGAAATCCGCCGCCGGCACGGTGAAGGTCAGATCGGTGGTGGCGCCGTCCGCCGACACGTTCTGCACGATCATGTCCACATTGATGTTGGCGTCGGCCAGCGGCCCGAAAATGCTGGCGGCGACGCCCGGCTTGTCCTGGACGCGGCGGATCGAGATCTGGGCCTCGTCCTTGCTGAAGGCGATGCCGGTGACGACCTGCTGCTCCATGATCTCCTCCTCGTCGCATATCAGCGTTCCCGGCGGATTGCCGTGCGGGTCGATGTCCTCGGGCCGGTCGAAGCTCGAACGCACGAAGATGCGCACCTTGTGCACCATGCCGAGCTCGACCGAGCGCACCTGCAGCACCTTGGCGCCGAGCGAGGCCAGTTCCAGCATCTCCTCGAACGCGATCCGGTCGAGCCGGCGCGCCTTCGCGCCACCACCCGCGGGTCGGTGGTGTAGACGCCGTCGACGTCGGTATAGATGTCGCAGCGATCGGCGCGGATGGCGGCGGCGACGGCGACCGCCGAGGTATCCGAGCCGCCGCGGCCGAGCGTGGTGATCCGGCCGGTCTCCTGGTGCAGGCCCTGGAAGCCGGCGATCACCGCGACCTCCTTGCGCTCCTTGAAGCGCCTGATCAGCTCCTCGCCGTCGATGTCGAGGATGCGGGCCGAGCGCATGGGCGTCCGAGGTCACGATCGGCAGCTGCCAGCCCTGCCACGAGCGCGCGGTGACGCCGATCGCCTGCAGCGCGATGGCGAGCAGCCCGGAGGTGACCTGCTCGCCGGACGCCACCACGGTGTCGTATTCGCGGGCGTCGTGCAGCACCGCGGCGTCGCGGCACCACTCGACCAGCCGGTTGGTGGTCCCCGACATCGCCGAGACCACCACCGCGACCTCGTGGCCGGCATCGACCTCGCGCTTGACGTGGCGCGCCACGTTGCGGATGCGCTCGATGTCGGCCACCGAGGTGCCGCCGAACTTCATCACCAGGCGAGCCATCGAGCTCGCGCCCCTTTCTGGTTGGCCGGCGCCGCGGCGAATTTGCCGGAGCCGCGATGCGAAATGGCGCGTATACATACCGGCGGGATTCCGCCGCCGCAACGGCGGGATGCCGGCGAGTGCGACCCCGACATTTGGTGCCCGAATGTCGGGACCAGCCGGCCAATCCGTCCGGATCGCTTCACCGGCGTCGGAAATCGGGAAGGATCCATGGCGATCGAAGTTCCAGCGCCGATGCCACGGTCGACGAGGCCGAGGTCGCCCGCTTTTCGCGGCTGGCGGGGCAATGGTGGGACCCGCGCGGCAAGATGGCGGTGCTGCACAAGTTCAATCCGGTGCGGCTCGCCTATATCCGCGATGCCGCCTGCCGGCAGTTCGGCCGCGATCCCCGGCGGCTCGGCTGCCTCGCCGGGCTGCGCATGCTCGACATCGGCTGCGGCGGCGGCCTCCTGTGCGAGCCGCTGGCGCGGCTCGGCGCCGCCGTGGTCGGGCGTCGATCCGTCCGACGGCCAATATCGCGGCCGCCGGGCTCCATGCCGCGCAGAGCGGCCTTGCGATCGACTACCGCGCCGCCACCGCGGAGGCGCTGGCGGATGCCGGCGAGCGCTTCGACCTCGTGCTCGCCATGGAGGTGGTCGAGCACGTCGCCGATGTCGGCCTGTTCGTGCGGCGCTGCGCCGAGATGGTGAAGCCCGGCGGCCTGATGATCGCGGCGACCATCAACCGCACCCTCAAGAGCTTCGCCCTCGCCATCGTCGGCGCCGAATACGTGCTGCGCTGGCTGCCGCGCGGCACCCATCGCTGGGACAAGTTCGTCACCCCGAACGAGCTCGAGACCGCGCTCGACCAGGGCGGGCTGCGCCTCGAGCGGGGCAGACCGGCGTGGTCTACCATCCGCTCGCCGACCGCTGGCAGCTGTCGTCCGACATGGACGTGAACTACATGCTGACGGCAGAAAAGCCGGCCTGAGCGGGATTTGGAGATGGGCCAGCGGATGGAGGTTGCTTGGGTTCGCACAACCCCGGAACCGGAGGGATGGCTCAGGGCCATTCATCGATCTTGGGCCAATGCGGTAGGAGCGAGCGCGGCAACGGGCCTCCACAGCATCGCGCCCCTTCCAAGTGCCCACGTTGAGTGTAGCTTTATGCGAGAACTTCCGCCGGAAACTCAATGAATGAGGGAGGAGAGCATGAATTCGCAATGGCGGCATTTCCTCTTGGTCGTAACTGTGGCGGCAGCGGCTGCGACGCCCGCCATCGGGCAGGTTGCGCCCACGGTCGCGCGCCCCGATAGCGGCCAGGCAAGGGCCGCATCCATCCCGGATTTATCCGGCATATGGGGGCGCTGGTTCACGTTCGAACCGCCGCCGTCCGGATCGGGGCCGATCGTCAGCAGGCTTCGCAGGCCCGATGGCACCATGATCCTGAGCGTGGTTGGTGAATACACGAATCCGATCCTGCGGCCGGAGGCGGCGGCGACCATCAGGAAGATCGGCGAAATGGAGTTGGGCGGGACCGTGCTGCCCAATCCGCATAACCAGTGCTGGCCGGAACCGACCCCGTTCACATTGAGTATTCAACTGGGCATGCAACTGATCCAGCAGAAGGACAAAGTTCTTCTGCTCTACCTCAGCGATCACCAGGTCCGCCAGGTGCGCCTGAACGTGCCCCATTCTGCGCAACCGGTGCCGTCCTGGCAGGGCGAGTCCGTAGGCCGTTACGAGGGTGACACGCTGGTGATCGACACGATCGGCCAGAAGGTGGGGCCGCTGTCGATGGTCGATCGGTACGGGACGCCTTTCAGCCCGGCGTTGCATGTGATCGAGCGCTATCGGCTCATCGACGGAACGCTGGCCCGCGACCTCCAGCAAAAGCACGAAAGCGTCTATTTCGGCGCCGGAAGATCGGCCCCTCCTGTCAATGCATACGGGAGAGGCGACATCGACCCCGACCCGGCGAAGCCGGGATTGCAGGTTGAGATCACTGTCGACGATCCGGCGACCTTCACGACGCCGTGGTCCGCGTTCGTAACCTACCGCCACGTGCAAGGCACATGGCCCGAGGCCGTATGCGCCGAGAACACGCGGGGAGCCGGCTCATCATGGGTCAGCCTGGTGCCCGAGGCCGCAAAGCCGGACTTCTGAACGCTGCCCAGCGGGTCGGCGTCGTTGAGCTGGAACAGCCGGGCGATCGCTGCGGCACCGGGATGTCTTCCAAGCTGCGGGAAAGTCGCAGTGAAAGGAATTCAGGTCAGAAGTCGGGCGTTTTTGCCTCCGGCTGAGGAAACAGGTTCTGGTTGAAGAAATCGCCGTTGTTCTCGGAGCAGACGGTCTCCAAGCATCGGGCCGTCGAACTTGAACCATCGCCGCGTCATGGTGAGCGGCGCGTTGAACGTGTCGGGGTCCTCCACCGTCACCAGCGCGGACATGCCTTTGCCGCCCGGCTCGATGGTGAAGCGCTCCACCACATGCAGCTTCTCGCTGTGCGGCGTGCGAAAATTGTCGATGTAGCTGATCCCGGTGGAGAGCCCGACGGTATCGACCACCAGCGTGTCGCCGTTTTCGTAATGGCCGATCGATTCGCCGAACGAGGACGGCGTCACGTGTTCCGAATGCTTGTCGGTGAGGTAGATGCGACGCACCAGGTGGTCGCGCTGCCAGATCATCCACACCTCCTCGGGGGTCTGGATGAAATAGACCGGCTCGAAGGGCCACAGGAGCTGGCCGGGAACGCCTCCCGGATAGCACCGCGCCTGCGCCGTAAAGGGAATGTCGCGCACGCCCTGCAGTATCTCGTCATTGGTCGCCTGAATCTGCGCTGCCGCCCACGGCTTGAGCACCGGGTCTTTGGTGTTGGTGATACGCTTGGTCGCGCCCGTGCCGGCGCGATTCCCCTCGGCGTTATTGAGGAACGGATAGGCCGGGTCATTCTTGATCGGACCGTGGCCAGCGCCGGCCGGCGGATCCTCCCAATCCTCGACGTTCGACTGCCAGCCGAAATCGGCCGAGGCAAACTGCGGGATGGCGTTTGCCGACTCGGCCCGCGCTGCGCCTGCGGCCAGCGTCACCGCCGTCAGGCAGACGGCGAGACCGCCGGCCGACAGCCCGATGCAACGGCACGCAGGCGATTCGTCTTTCCATTTCAATCCGGGCATCAATTCCTCCTTGAATGGCGCCGCCCGATCGACCAAGGCAAACTCGCGCGTATGGTTGGGCTCTGCCCAGAGAGCGCCGCCACCGTTCGTGCCGGATGGCTCCGCGCTGGGCGATCGAGTTTCGGGAGCACGACCGACTTAGGCCCACTATCGCAGACCATGCGCCCGATTTAAATACATTGTCGCGGCTGTCCTGTCGTCGCGGTCCCGCTGCGGCTGCAACTTTTCCGGGATCATCTCCGGCCTGCGGTCAACCGAGCCATTTGGAAGTCATTTCGTGTCGGATCCGAGCTGGCTCTGGGCCGTTTTCACCCTCATCGCCGCCGCGGCGCAGACCGTGCGCAACGCCGCCCAGCGCGAGCTGACCGGCACGCTCGGCACCGTGGGCGCCACCCATGTGCGGTTCCTGTTCGGCTGTCCGTTCGCGCTGCTGATCCTCGCCGGCGTGCTGCTGAGCGGCGCGGCGCTGCCGCGGCCGGGTCTCGAATTCTGGCCGTGGGTGCTCGCCGGCGCGCTGATGCAGATCGCCGCGACCGCCCTGATGCTCGCCGCCATGGGCGAGCGCTCCTTCGTGGTCGCCATCGCCTATATCAAGACCGAGCCGATCCAGGTCGCCCTGTTCGGCCTGGTGTTCCTCGGCGACAAGGTGACGGCCGGGATGGCCGCCGCGATCGTGATCGCGACCGCCGGCGTCATCGTGATGTCGCTCAAGTCCGGCCCCGCCGGCGCCGGCTCGCGGGCGACGCTCCTCGGCCTGTCGGCCGGCGCCTGCTTCGCCCTGTCGGCGATCGGCTTCCGCGGCGCGATCCTGAGCCTGCACGACCCCGACTACCTGATGGCGGCGACCTTCACCATGGCCGTCGGGCTCGTCATCCAGGCCGCGCTGCTGTCGCTCTATCTGGCGCTGCGCGACCGCGCCGTGCTCGCCGCCATCGTGACGTCATGGCGGCCGTCGCTGTTCGCCGGCTTCATGGGCGCGACCGCCTCGCAGTTCTGGTTCCTCGCCTTTGCGCTCGCCACGGCGGCGAGCGTGCGGACGCTGGCGCTGGTCGAGGTGCTGTTCGCCCAGGCGATCTCGCGCTTCGTGTTCAAGCAGCCGGTATCGGCGCGCGAAGGCGTCGGCATCGCGATGATCGTGATCGGCGTGGCGCTGCTGGTGTGGACGTATTGAGGGGCTCACCGCCGTGGAGGCGTGCCCGTGCGCTCTGCCATCCACCGAGCTTGTAGATGCTTATTGCGTCACAGTAACTTGTGCCAACGCTGTTCGCTTCCGCGAACTCGGCAAAGCGGCGAGACCGGTTTCGTCGTCCCTCCGCCATGGCGCTCGAACGCGGCACGTCTCGACCGATATTTCTGTGGATCAAAGATGGCGCGGAAACCGTCGCAAATTCCGGCAAGACCGCCACTCGATGCCACCAAAATTCGGACGGCCCGCTACGTGGGAAGCGCGGAACATAAGGAGCGCAGATGGTGGGGCGGACTTCCGGCCGCCTACGTCGACGAAGATGGTACTGCGTCGAGGGCGGGGAAGCTGCAGACGACAATCTGCCCTCTGACGAAAGACGCGGACCGGGACCGGGCGACAGCTTGGGTACAGGCCGCGCTTTTTGCCGGTCGAGACTCGCTTCTACGAAGGCGACAAGGATTTTCCAAAGCATATCTGGTATGAAGACGAGATTGGTCAGCTCTGGTTCGGCTTCTGCATCAACAGCGTGCAGGGCCAATACAAGGGGTGGCCAATCGAGGAGGATGAGCGCATTGCGATATTCGGCTGAATGGAAGAACGATGCGCAGAACGCCGCGCCCGAAGAACGCGCAACGGTCGCCGACTTTCGCTTTTGGCTCGACAAGCAAAATGTTGCGATGCATCTGCGTGGCAGCATTAACTTCAACCACCTGACCATCTCGCTATACTCGCTGGCCGAGGGCTTGGCGCTTGATTGGTGGACTTTGTTCGGGGGACGCGATCTTGAATTCTCGCTCATCAGGCACCGCAGCGGATACGCGGTGCCGGATATTCGCTTCAAATTCGATGGAGCGGTCTTTGAAGCTTCCGCTCACCAGCGGATCTACAGGAATCCCGAAGTGCGGTTTTGGGCCGGACCGACAGAGATCATGTCGCGTGGCGAAGCGGAGGCCGAGGTGGGTGGGTTCGTCCAATTCGTCGTCGATCGGCTCGATGAACAGGGCGTTCGAGAAACGACTGCAGCTCTGCGGTGGGCGCGCGTTCAAGCCTCCCGTGCCGATGTTGACGAGGCGCGATTTTGCGAGTCCGCGGGAGCCTTGGGCCTGGACCCCTACCAGATCGACGATGTCAACTCCGGCTTGATACAACAGGCCGCCTCGATCTTCGAGGGTGAGCCGCTCATCGAATTCCTCTCCGGCTCGCGAGGTGCACGTCGCGCTCCGTTGCTGGAATGGATAGAAGCTGTCGAATGTCGCCCTCGGTTCAAGGCCAGAGTCACCGAATTGGGGGCGATCGCACGTCAGGCCGCCCAACAGACGCCGGCACGTGCCCAGGAACGGAGCTGGTCACTGGGTTATCGCCGCGCGCATGCGGTGCGCCGAATTATGGACATCGGACCGAGCGGTAGGTTTCGTTCGTTCATGGCACTGGCGCGAAAATTCGGGGCGAGTGACCATTTCGCGCTGGCTGGGCAGGTCGACGGCATTCGCGCGCTGCGGAGTGATCACATCGACGGTATCGACATTCACATGCGGGACCACGGCAATTCGTCCGAAGCTCATGCTTCCCACCTGTTCAGCTTCGCGCGCGCAGTTGGAGACGCGGCTTGCTTTCCGGAGCACACCAGGTCGCCAATCAATGAATTGCATTCCGCCAACCGCCAAGCTGCTGGGCGATCGTTCGCCGCAGAATTTCTCGCGCCCATTGATGAGATTCAATCGATGCAAAGCGATGGCCGCGATGTCGTTTCAATTGCCGAGGAGTTCGCGGTGTCTACCGCCGTCATAGAGCGTCAAATAGAAAACGCTGTTCGAATCAAAGCAGCTCGTGGCTGAGGTGTGCGATGGATAGCCGAACGCGACGTGGTTGAGCGTCAGGTCAGCCGTTACCGCCTCCACCCGATCAGCACCGCGCCGGCGGCGATGAGGACGATGCCGAGCCAGTTCGGCAGCGACGGCCGCTCGCCGAGAAACAGTACC
This sequence comes from uncultured Alphaproteobacteria bacterium, assembly GCA_963795865.1. Lineage (GTDB taxonomy): Bacteria > Pseudomonadota > Alphaproteobacteria > Rhizobiales > Xanthobacteraceae > JAJPKK01. The sequence goes on along the minus strand of CAWCJX010000085.1, from coordinate 65,892 downwards.
GCGAACACCGCGACCAGCACCACGCTGAGCTTGTCGATGGGCGCCACCTGGGCGGCATTGCCGAGCTTGAGGGCGCGGAAATAGCACACCCAGGAGGCGCCGGTGGCGAGGCCCGACAGCACCAGGAACGCGTAGGTCCGCGTCGAGATCGCGCCGGGGGACTGGAACTGCCGGGTCGCCGCGAGAAAGGCGGCGAGGCAGCCGAGGATGACCACGGTGCGGATGAAGGTCGCGAAGTCGGAGTTGACGTTCTCGATGCCGATCTTGGCGAAGATGGCGGTCAGCGCGGCGAACACGGCCGACAGGACCGCCCAGGCCTGCCAGGGCAGGACGCCGTCCATCAGTTGTGCTCGTCCGGCAGCACCGGCAGCGGCGCGAAGGCGATGCCTTCCTCGTGCAAGGCCCTGGCGTCGTCGGGCGAAGCGGTGCCGTAGATCGAACGGTGCTCCTTTTCGCCGTAATGCATTTTGCGGGCTTCCTCGGGAAACCGCTGTCCGACGTTGTCGGCGTTCTTGACGAGATGCTCGCGCAATTCCTTGAGCTTGGTGCGGAGCTCCTGCTCCTGCGGCGAGATCACCGCGACCGGCGCCGCCGCCCCGGAAGCGGCGGGAGCGTGAGGCGCCGCAGTCTCGGGCGCGGTGGTCTCACGGGCGGCCGGCGCGGCCGGACTCGACTTGCCGGAACGCGCAAGGCGCGGCGTCATCAGCGCCTTTCCCACCTTGGCAGACCCGCATATCGGGCATTCCACGAGGCCGCGCTTGGCCTGCCGGTCATAGGCGGCCGAGCCGGCAAACCAGCTTTCGAATTCGTGTCCTTTGGCGCAGACGAGGTTGTAGCGGATCATGTCTCAGACCAGGTGGAGCCGCGCCGGCTCCGCCATCGGCTCGACGACCTCGAACCGCCGTCCGTGCTGGAGCGAAGCGATGCGCGTGCGGGCGGCGGCGACCGCGGAAGGATCGATGTCGGCCATCACCACGCCGGGCTCGGCATCGCCTTCGGCGATGATCTTGCCCCAGGGATCGATCACGAGGGAATGCCCATAGGTCTCGCGGCCGTTCTCATGCCGGCCGCCCTGGGCCGCCGCCAGGACGAAGCAGCCGTTCTCGATGGCGCGGGCGCGATTGAGGATGTGCCAATGGGCCTCTCCGGTCTGCCGCGTGAATGCCGACGGGATGGCCAGGAACGCGCTGCCGGATTCGGCGAGCGCCCGGTACAGGGCAGGGAAGCGCAGGTCATAGCAGATGGTGAGGCCGAGCCGGCCCCAGGGCAGGTCGGCCACCATGGCGAGCTCGCCGGGCTGGTAGCTGCGCGATTCCCGATAGCTCTCGCCATTGGCGAGATCGACGTCGAACATGTGGATCTTGTCGTAGCGCGCCGCGATGTCGCCCCTGGGGTCGATCAGGAAGGACCGGTTGGCGGCCCGCTCCGGCGACACCTTGACCGCGAGCGAGCCGACGTGAACCCAGATCGCATGGCGGCGCGCCAGCTCGCGGAATGCCGCCAGCGAGGCGTCCTGCTCCTCGACCGTGATCGCGGCGAACAGACTGTCGCGCTTGACCTCCATGATGTTGGTCATTTCGGGGGTCTGCACGTAGTCAGCGCCGTCGTGCTTGGCCGCGTCGATCAGCGCGACCGCGGCGTCGAGATTGGCGGCGGGCGAACGCCCGGAGCGCATCTGGATGAGGCCGACGCGAAAGGCGGCACCGTCATGTGTGGCATTCATCGTGGCGTCCCTCTGTCTGCCTTGAAGCATGTCAGCCTTGAAGTCGTCAGCCCCGGAGCCTGTCAGCCTTGGAGCCTGTCAGCCCCGGAGCAGCGGATCGAGCTTGCCGGCCTCTTCAAGCTCGTAAAGCTCGTCGCAGCCGCCCACATGGGTGGCTCCGATGAAAATCTGGGGCACGGTGGTGCGGCCATTGGCGCGCGCCACCATCTGGGCGCGCTGGGCCGGTGCGCCCGCCACGTTGATTTCGACGAAGGTCACTCCCTTGCTGCGGAGCAGCTCTTTCGCGGATACGCAATAGGGACAATAGGGTGTCGTATAGACCTCGACAGGCGGCATTCTCGTTGACCTTCACCCGCCGGGGCGGGTGCGACGACCACTATATGGGAGTGCGCACCGCCGCGACAACCCGGGCGAACACCAGCACATCGACGGAGCGGGCGCCGGCGCGCAGCAATGCCCGGGCGCAGGCATCGATGGTGGCCCCGGTTGTCAGCACGTCATCGACCAGGACGAGCCGCCTTCCATGCACGGCGGCCGCGTCGCCGGCGGCAACGCGGAACGCCCCCTGGACATTGGCGGCCCGCTCGGCGCGCGACAGGCCGACCTGCTGGGGCGTCGCCCGCACCCGCCTGACGGCGTGGGACACCGGAACCCCGCTCGCCCGCGAGATCACCGAGGCGAGCACCGCGGCCTGGTTGAAGCGCCGCGCGAACAGCCGGCGCCAGTGCAACGGCACCGGCACCAGGGCATCGGCTTCGCCGAGAACTTCGCGCCCGGCCCGCGCCATCCAGCCGCCGAGCGTGGCGGCGAGGTCGAGGCGGTCGCCATATTTGAGCGCGTGCACGAGGTCGCGGGCGACGTCGTCGAAGCGCACGGCGGCGCGGGCGCGGCCATAGGCGGGCGGATCGGCGATCGCCTCCATGGACAGGATGCCGGGGCCGGGATCGTAGGCGAACGGGATGCCCAGGCGCTCGCAATAGGGCGGGGCGATGAAGGAGACCTTGGACCAGCATGCCGCGCACAGCCCGCCGCTGCCGCCGAGCGGCTGGCGGCACGCCGCGCACAGTGGCGGCAACGCGGTATTGAGCAACAGCCCCAAGGCGGCGCGGCCGAATTGGGCGACGCGGGCAAGGCCCCCGGGCGTCTCGGACTGGGCGGCGGACATGGCGTCGAGGATAGCCGCGCTTTGGCCGATGTGCCAGTGACGCGAACCGGGCCTGCAGACAGCGGCGCCTTTTCCCGGTCATTTAGCGCAAGGTCCGGATATGGCGGGTCATCCAGCGTGACATGCGCCACGGACGATTCGTTTCCCGTTTTTGCAACCGGCGGATTTCGGCGTTAGACTCCCAACTATGGGACGCAACTCGCATACGTTCACGGTCGTTCTGGAGCCGGCCGAGGAAGGCGGCTTCATCGTTACGGTGCCCGCGCTGCCGGAACTCGGCACCCAGGGCGACACCTACGACGAGGCCATGGCCAATGCGCGCGAAGCCATCGAACTCGTGATCGAGGAACGCCGGGCTCGCGGAGAGGCGATCCCGTCCGACGTGGAACCGCAGATCGAACGGATCACGGTTGCCGCGTGAGCGATCGGCTGCCGTCGCTCGCCGCCGACGAAGTAATCCGAGTCTTGAAGAAGGTCGGCTTCGAGGTGGCGCGGATCAAAGGGCAGCCCTCATGTGATGAGGCATCGCGATGATCCAAGCCGCAGCACAGTGGTGCCTGTGCACGCGGGCAAGGACATCAAGCGCGGACTGTTGCGCAAGATTATCGGTGATGCCGGTTTGACGATCGACGAGTTCAAAGCGCTGCTGTGACGAGCGGGCGGGCGAGAAGGCAGACGCAGCGAAGGGTTCCGATCACTCCGCTCCAATATTCATGATCGCGGTGTCGGGAATCGCAAGGCGCGACTCGCGCCCACGATCAATAATAAAACACCAACAAACGTCACGTAGGCTTCCGGAGCAAGTGGCGAACCGGTGGCCGCGATCAGCCATGTGACGTAGAACAGTGCGAAACCGCCGAATCCCGCGGCCGCCACGTCGACCGGATCAACCAAAGGAGTTGGAAATGGCCAGGACGGCAAAACCTCCGGGCGTCTCGGTCTGGGCGGCCCCGATTCTACGGGGCAAGCAGAATTGGGGCCAGGGATAGTGGTTAGCGCGGAAATCACAAGGGTGGTAAAATCCGGGCCATCTCCACACTTCCCCGCCAGTACAATGGTCACGAAAAGGTTCTCTTGACAGCTGGCATTTCTGACAGGCCGGCAATCCCCGCCGCAGCCCCACGATCAATAATGAACACGCCGACGACGCAGGCAGACGACAACCGGACCGGAACACCGATCCGAGACGACCAGATCAACTAAAGGAGTTTGTAATGGCCAAGACGGCAAAGCCGAACATCCTCATCCTCTGGGGCGACGACATCGGCTGGTGGAACATAAGCTACAACAGCCGCGGCCAAATGGGGTACCGAACTCCGAATATCGATCGCATCGGCAACGAAGGTATCGCCTTCACGGACTATTACGGCCAGCAGAGTTGCACCGCAGGCCGCGCCGCCTTCCTTACCGGCCAGAACCCGATCCGCACGGGGTTGACCAAGGTGGGGATGCCCGGAGCCGATCAGGGACTTCGGCCGGAAGACCCCACGATCGCCGAATTGCTCAAACCGCACGGCTACATGACGGGCCAGTTCGGCAAGAACCATTTCGGCGACAAAGACGAGTTTCTGCCGACCGTGCATGGCTTCGACGAGTTCTTCGGCAACCTGTACCACCTCAACGCCGAGGAAGAACCCGAAGATCCGGACTACCCGAAGGACCCCGCGTTCAAGAAGCGCTTCGGCCCCAGAGGCGTTCTTCACTCCTTCGCTGACGGCGAGGGCGGGCAAAAGATCGAGGACACCGGGCCGCTGACGAAGAAGCGGATGGAAACCATCGACGACGAGGTGACGGCACATGCGCTGCGCTTCATCGACGAAGCGCACGAGGCCGACAGGCCCTTCTTCATCTGGTACAACACCACGGCGATGCATTTCCGGACCCACTGCGCCGAGAAGCACAAGGGCAAGAGCGGTCAGGGGGACTACAACGACGTGATGGTCGCCCACGACGAGAACATCGGCACGATGCTCAATAAGCTTGATGAGTTGGGCATCGCCGAAGATACCATCGTGATGTATTCGACTGACAACGGCGTGCACTACAACAGTTGGCCGGATGCCGGCATCACGCCGTTCCGGTCCGAGAAGAACACCAACTGGGAGGGCGGCTGGCGCGTGCCGGCCTTCGTACGCTGGCCGCGCAAGATCAAGGCGGGCTCGGTGGCGAACGGCATCGTGACCCACCAGGACTGGCTGGCGACATTCCTGGCCGCCGCCGGAGAACCGGATATCAAGGCCCGGCTTCTCGTTGGCCACACGATCGGCAACAAGACCTACAAGGTCCATATCGACGGCTTCGACATGCTCCCCTATCTGAGCGGCGAGGTGAAACAAAGCCCCAGGGAGTCTTTCTTTTATATCAGTGACGACGGCGATATCATCGCCATCCGAATGCAGGACTGGAAAGTGGTCCTGATGGAGCAGCGGGCGAAGATGCTGCAGTGCTGGTTCGAGCCGTTCGTCCGCCTTCGGGCCCCGAAGATCTTCCACCTGCGCCGCGACCCGTTCGAACGGGCCGACGAAAACTCGAACACCTACTGGGACTGGATCATCTCCCACGCCTACATCATCTACGCGATGCAGGCCGTGGTGGCCCAGCAAATCGAGAACTTCAAGAAGTTTCCGCCGCGCCAGAAGCCGGGCTCATTCAACCTGGACGCGGTGATGCGGACGCTGGAGGATGCGAGCGGCGGCGCAAACCACTGACTTTGTCGCTCTCGCATTCGGCCGTCTCGGCAACCGGAGATTTCAGGGACGAGACGTGGATAGGTACGCGCTGTGCCGGAATGTCACCATAGCTTGGCGCGTCCGAGCGCCGCCGGTTTCCGTTGCGCCGTGCTGATGCGGATGATGGAGGTCCATGGCGAATCCGCGTCTCGAGCGCCTGCCCTGAATTGCCCCGCCATGCACCTTATGGTGAAGCCGGTCGGCGAGCCGGATGCCGGATATCGGCACGTCCGGTTCGATGTGCGGGGATGGGAAACGGAAGCGTGGCCACAGGCTCCTGGTCGCCGCGCCCATCCTCGACACTACCGCAGCCGTCATCCCGCACGAACGAGCAGAGCCGCATCTGCGGCCGCCTTACGGATCGGCGCGAGATCAAATGCGCGCGCGATCTTTTCATCGTCGGGCCGCTCGTCGCTGACCTCGTCTATACCGAACAGGGCACGCGGAAAGCGAGGGTGCAAGACCGTGCCAAGCAGCGCGTCCGCCCGCAACGCCGCCGCCTTCGGTTTCAACTTCCAGCGTTCACCGATGAACGCGGACAAGCGCTCATGGGCGGTCGTGAACATGGCGTGATAAAACTGTGCCGAGCCGTCAGGGAAGCGCTCGGCTTCCGCGATACCGAGGCGGCACATGCCGATTGCGGGAGCCCACAGGAGCAATTCCAGGAAGCGGCCACAGAACAACACCAGCGCTTCAGTCGTATCGCCCGCATAGTCCGCAGGCGTTTTGAGCTTCTCCAGATAAAGCCCGCGCACGAGTTCGATCACGGCCAGATACAGCTTCTCCTTGCTCTCGAAATGCGCATAGAGCGTCCGCTTCGACGTTTGCGCTCGCGCCGAAATCACGTCCATCGATGCGCGCTCGAAGCCCATTTCCAGGAAGACGTCCTTCGCCGCGAACAGGATGTGCTCATGCAGCTCGTCGCCTCTTTTGCCCATGCGGATTTCCTCTTGCACTTTGTAAACGGTACGGTATAGTTTACATCACGCTGCATCAAACGCAAGAGCAGAGGCATATGATCGTCCTGACCGCGCCGACTGGAAACATCGGGCACATTGTCCTTCGAGAGCTGCTGGCCGCCGGAGAACCCGTTCGCGTCATCGCGCGCGAGCCATCTCGCCTCGTTCCAGAAGCCCGCGGGCGTGTCGAGGTCGTTCAAGGCTCGATGGATGATACGGCCGTGCTGGCCAAGGCACTGACGGGTGCTGATATCTTGTTCTGGTGCGTGCCGCAGAGCAATGAACAAACCGACGTCCTCGAATACTATCTCGCATTCACGCGACCCTTGGCGAAGACCCTCGAGGATCAAGGCGGCGGTCGCGTCGTGGCGGTCTCCAGCGGCGGGCGTGGACGCGCCAGAAATGCAGGCCCGATCTCGGCGCTGCATGCCATGGAGGAGATGATCGAAAGCACCGGCGTGGAGTTCCGCGCCCTGCGCAACGGCAACTTCATGGAGAACCTGCTGTGGCAAGTCGAGCCGATCAAACATCAAGGCATGTTCTTCTATCCGCTGGGCGGCAATGTTGCGATGCCGACCTGTGCGGCACGAGACATTTCGGCAAGTGCTGTAAAACTGCTGCGCGATCGCACATGGACGGGGCAAGGCGGCCTCGCCGTTCATGGTCCTGTGGACCTCTCGTGCAACGAAATGGCCCGCACCATGACGACAGTGCTCGGCAAGCCGGTGCGGTTTCAGGAAGTGCCGCCACCCGGCTACGAAGCCTCACTCATGCAGCACGGTGCGAGCGAGGCCTTCGCGCAGAGCCTCGTCGATATGTTCGCGCAAGTCGGCCGCGGCATCTACGGCGCCGAGCCGCGCACGCCCGAAACGACAACGCCGACCACCTTCGAGCAATGGTGCAACCAGGTCTTGAAGCCGGCGGTCGAACGGTAACCGTAAATATCGAAGCAGAGGGATAGGCAATGAAACTTGCTGACAAAGGCCCGATCGTCGCCCCGCCCATACTCAAGGGCTGGGCGCAGAAGGTTTCCCTCGAACTTCAGTCTTGGCCGGGCATCGTATCGGCGACCCATTGGTTGCTGGACGATCCCACGCAAGTGGATGGTGCGGATTTCTATGTCGGCGAGCGGGAGCTCGGCCACATCCATCTCGATGGCGAGATCCATCTCGGCCTGACCCGGTCTTTACGCAAAGCCCTGATCGATGCCGAACATGCCGAACCCTTCCGCTGGGCGGAAGATTGGGTGCAATTCTCGATCAAGAACAAAGGAAGCGCGCAGCACGGGCTCTGGCTCTTTCGGCTCGGGTACGATCGATTGAATGGCGCGACCGCTGGAGAGTTGAAGCGGAGAATTCTGGAAGCTGCGGCGCCGGCGATCTGATCGCTTCAGCAGGACGGTCGATACGCGCCGCGACACGTCTCCGGCCGGCGAAAGCCGACGCCGCATCCGCGGCCCGTCCGTTGGCCGCCCCGCCGAAACTCGCTTAGAATATCGCGCATGTCCACGGCGCCGCCCCCGCTGTTCGATCGCTCGCTGCTGGCGGCGCGGCGGCGCCGCGCCCGGCGGCTCGGGCCGGCGACCTTTCTGCTCGACCGGGTGGCGGAGGATTTCGCCGACCGCCTCGCGCCGGTGCTGCGCCGGTTCGATCGCGCCGCCGATCTCGGCACCCCCACCGGCGCGGTGCGCGCTGCGCTCGCCGGCAATGCCGCGATCGCGACCATGATCGCGGTCGACCCGGCCTTCGATGGCGGCGAGGCCGAACCGGGCGCGCTGCGGGTCGTCGCCGATGTCGAAGCCCTGCCGTTCGCCGGCGGCGCGCTCGATCTCGTGGTCTGCGCCTTTGCGCTTGCAGACCGTGAACGACCTGCCCGGCGCGCTCGTCCAGATTCGCCGCGCGCTCAAGCCGGACGGGCTGTTCCTCGCGGCGCTGCTGGGCGGCGATACCCTCGCCGAATTGCGCGACAGCTTCGCCGTCGCCGAAAGCGAGCTTACCGGCGGGGTGTCGCCGCGGGTCGCGCCGTTTCCCGACCTGCGCGACATGGGCGCGCTGTTGCAGCGCGCGGGCTTCGCCCTGCCGGTGGCCGATGTGGACCGGGTGGTGGTGCGCTACGCCTCGCCGCTGGCGCTGATGGCGGACCTGCGCCGCATGGGCGCCGCCAACCCGCTGGTCGAGCGCCGCCGGGTGCCGTTGCGCCGCGCCGTGCTGATGCGGATGATGGAGGTCTATGCCGAACGGTTCGGCGACCCCGACGGCAAGATCCGCGCGCGCTTCGACATCGTCTGGCTGTCGGGCTGGGCGCCCCACCACAGCCAGCAGCAGCCGCTGCAGCCGGGCTCGGCCAAGGCCCGCCTCGCCGACGCGCTGGGAACCCGGGAGATCAGCGCGGGGGAGAAGCCGGGGCGGGGGTAGGGCAGGGCATTGTCAAGACTCAGTGGAGGGACGCTCCCGGCGCGAACGGCGGGTGCGCCTTGGCGCCCCGCCCTATTTCCCCATGTTCTGCAGCGCCGTGACGATCTGGCCGTAGAGCGTGTTGTTGATGCCCTGACCGACGGCGCTGACCGCGGCGAAGATGGTGAGGCCGATCAGCGCGGCCATCAGCCCGTATTCGACGGCGGTCACGCCGCTGTGGTTGCGCGCAAAGCGGCGCAATCGGCGAAGCGGCGAACCGTCCCGGGCTGAGATGGCGCAGCATGAACTCTCCCCGTCTGGATGAAGGTCTGGTTTCACACGATCGTCGCCAGGTGCGAGATCAGCGGTATGTCGGCCTCGGGCATCTCGTATTCGCGCAGCCGGTTCGGCCTCACCCAGGCCAGCTGTTGTCCCTCCCGCGGCACCACCATTCCCTCCCAGCGCCGGCACACATAGAGCGGCATCAGCAGGTGAAAGTCCGGATAGCTGTGGCTCGCAAAAGTGAGCGGTGCGAGACAGGCTTCCTTGACGACGATCCCCAGTTCCTCCGCGAGTTCGCGGATCACGGTCTCCTCGGGCCGCTCGCCGGCTTCCACCTTGCCGCCCGGGAACTCCCACAGCCCGGCCATGCTGCGTCCCGGCGGCCGTTGCGCCAGGAGGACGCGGCCGTCGGCGTCGATGAGCGCGCATGCGGCGACCAGGACGAGCTTCACGATCCGGGCGCCTTCACGGCCGTCAGCTTGGACCGGGATCGTTAACACGACTGCACCGAATTCAATTCAATTTTTACGAAATTCCGCCGCCATCGCCGCGGTGGTTAATCGCCGGCGCCAAGGCGACGTTGCTCACGATCGGTAATCGCCATTGATTGCAACATATTCCTTGGTGAGGTCGCAGGTGAGCACGCGGTCGCGCCCGCGGCCGATGCCGAGCGAGACCTTGAGATGGATGACCTGCTGCTTCATCTCGTCCGAGACCTCGCGCCTCGTCGTAATCGGGATCGCGCATGCCCTGGTGGGCGACCCGGATGCCGTTGAACCAGATCGACAGGCGATCGCGGTCGGCCGGCTCGCCGGCCTTGCCGACCGCCATGACGACGCGGCCCCAATTGGCGTCCTCGCCGGCGATCGCGGTCTTCACCAGCGGCGAATTGGCGATCGACAGGGCGATGCGCCGCGCCGATTTCGGCGACGCGGCGCCCTCGACGATGACCTCGACCAGCTGGCGCGCGCCCTCGCCGTCGCGCGCCACCTGCTCGGCGAGGTTCTTGAGCACGCCGTCGAGGGCCTTGGCGAATCCCTTGAGACGCGGATCGGCCGCCCGCGCGATGCGGGGCGCGCCGCGGGCGGCGGCGGCGCCGGTCGCGAACGCGAGCAGGGTGTCGGAGGTCGAGGTGTCGCCGTCGATCGTCACCGCGTTGAAGCTGTCGGCGACGCCGTCGGCGATGAGGCGCTGCAGCGCCGGCGCGGCGATCGGCGCGTCGGTGAACACGAAGGCGAGCATGGTTCGCCATGTCCGGCGCAATCATCCCGGCGCCCTTGGCGATGCCGCAGATGGTGACCTTGGCCTTGCCGAGCTTGGCTTCGGCGGTCGCGCCCTTGGGGAAGGTGTCGGTGGTCATGATGGCCTTGGCGGCGGCCTGCCAGGTCTCGGGAGCGGCGGCGGCGACGAGGCTGTCCAGCACGCCCTCGAAGGCACGGGCATCGAGCGGCTCGCCGATGACCCCGGTCGAGGCGAGGAACACCTCACTTGGCCGGCATCCCGCCGCCTGCGACGCGATGTCGGCGGTCAGCTTGGTGGCTTCGCGTCCGCTGCGGCCGGTGAAAGCGTTGGCATTGCCGGAATTGACGACGAGAGCGGCGGCCCGGCCGGCCTTGACCCGGGCCCGGCACCAGTCGACCGGCGCCGACGGGCATTTCGACCGGGTGAAGACCCCGGCCACGGTGGTGCCGGGATCGAACAACGCAAGCAGCACGTCGGTGCGGCCGCGGTAGCGGATCCCGGCGGCGCCGGTGGCCAGCCGCACGCCGGCAATCTCCGGCATGTCGGGAAAGTTCGACGGTGCGAGCGGTGAAACCGCCGGTGCCATGGCGCCCCCCGATGGTTCATACGCAAGTCCGGCCATGCGCCGCGGCGCGGAGCATGGCCGGCACGATCCGCGAGTCTGTTACTTCGGTGGCGCGGCGGGCTGGGCCGGCGCCGCCGGCGTGTCCAGGCGCTCGATCTTGGCGTCGGCGCGGAGCTTGGTCACGAGATCGACCTGCGCCTTGCGGACCGCGAAGTTCTCGACCTGGTCGCGCACGGTGTCGAACGCCGGCGCCTGGCGCTGGCGCTTGTCCTCGACCTTGAGCACATGCCAGCCGAACTGCGTCTTGACCGGATCGGAAACCTGGCCCTTGTCGAGCTTGAACGCCACGTCGGAGAATTCCGGCACCATCTGCTCCTTGGTGAAATAGCCGAGGTCGCCGCCATTGGCCTTGCCGGACGGGTCTTCGGTGAGTTCGTTGGCGAGCTTGTTGAAATCCTCGCCCTTCTTGACGCGTTCGATCACCACCTTCACCTTGGCCTCGGCGGCCTTGCTGGCGGCATCGTCGGCCGGATTGACGACGCGGAACAGGATGTGACGGGCATGGACTTCCTGCTCGGCGCCCATCTGCTTGGTCGCGTCGTCATAGACCTTGTGCAGGTTGGCCTCGGTGGTCGCCCCCTTGGACGCTTCCTGCAGCACGGTGTCCATCAGCGCCTTGTTGCGCGCAAACGCGATGCGGCGCTTGAATTCCGCGGTGTCGGGAACCTTCTTGGCCTCCGCCTCCTTGGACAACAGGATCATGTCGGTGAGAAAATTGACGAGATAGTCGCGCTTGCCCTGCTCGTCCTTGGCCGGCACGTTCTGGCCGATGTCCTCCTCGGCGAGCGCGAGGTCGCTCTGGTGAATCTCGACTCCGTTGACCTTGGCGATCAGGGGGTCGCCGGCCGGTGCCTGGGCATGAGCGAGGCCGGAAGCGGCGATCAGGATCGCGGCGCCCGTCGCCACCAGGGTCAGGCGGCAGCGTGTCGCCACGGCCGCAGGGACCATGGCGCGGGAACAGGGCTGGGAGATCATCGGGGGCATCCTTTATGGGTTGGCTCGCGACCGACCGGTCCGCGGAAGCGGCGCACACTCGCTCAATCGGCCACGATTGGCAACCGGAGCCTGCCTCCTAGGGCCTAACGAGGGCGTGATTGCGGCACGCCCGGATTGACAAGGGTGGCACCCCCTCCTATCTCTCCAGTCGTTCGCCGGTCCCGCTCCGGGGGCATTCCAAAGCGCGCCTCGTCTCGCCCGAAAAGTGCCGCATTCCGAATGCGTTGGGGACAATTCCGGCCGTGCGATATCGGTCCCGCGGCACGGCCCGCGCGGACGAGAAAGGATCTCCGGCATGTTCGGCGCCGTCGCCCGCAAGTTTTTCGGTTCTGCCAATGACCGGCGCATCCGCGCCTTTCGACCGCGCATCGACGCCATCAACGCCCTGGAAAAAGACGCTGGCGCGGCTCTCCGACGATGCCCTGCGCGCTGCGCACCGAGGCCTTCCGCAGGAACTCGCCGACGGCAAGACGCTCGACGACATCCTGGTGCCGGCCTTCGCCACGGTCCGCGAGGCCGCCAAGCGCACCCTCGGCCAGCGTCATTTCGACGTCCAGCTCACCGGCGGCATGGTGCTGCACGAGGGCCGCATCTCCGAGATGAAGACCGGCGAAGGCAAGACGCTGGTGGCGACCCTTCCGGTCTACCTCAACGCGCTCGCCGGCCGCGGCGTGCACGTCGTCACCGTCAACGATTACCTCGCCCGCCGCGACGCCGAATGGATGGGCCAGATCTACAAGTTCCTCGGCCTCACCGTCGGCGTGATCGTCCACGGGCTCGACGACGAGCAGCGCAAGCAGGCCTATGCGTGCGACGTCACCTACGGCACCAACAACGAGCTCGGCTTCGACTATCTGCGCGACAACATGAAATACCGGCTGGAGGACATGGTCCAGCGCGGCCACGACTACGCCATCGTCGACGAGGTCGACTCGATCCTGATCGACGAGGCGCGCACGCCGCTGATCATCTCCGGCCCGCTCGACGACCGCTCCGAGTTCTACAACACCATCGACGGCTACATCCCCAAGCTCGACAAGTCCGACTACGAAGTCGACGAGAAGCAGCGCTCGGTCAGCATGACCGAAGCCGGCATGGAGAAGATGGAGCAGCTGCTCAAGGCGGCGGGGCTCCTCAAGTCCGAGTCGCTCTACGACGTCGAGAACGTCTCGACCGTGCACCACGTCAATCAGGCGCTGCGCGCGCACACGCTGTTCCAGCGCGACAAGGACTACATCGTGCGCAACGGCGAGGTCGTCATCATCGACGAGTTCACCGGCCGCATGATGCCGGGCCGGCGCTATTCCGAAGGGCTGCACCAGGCGCTCGAGGCCAAGGAGCGCCAGCCGGTCCAGCCGGAAAACCAGACGCTGGCCTCGATCACGTTCCAGAACTATTTCCGCATGTACAAGAAGCTCGCCGGCATGACCGGCACGGCGCTCACCGAGGCCGACGAGTTCTACGACATCTACAATCTCGAAGTGCTGGAAATTCCGACCAACATGCCGCTGGCGCGGCTCGACGACGACGACGAGGTCTATCGCACCGCCAAGGAGAAGTATCGCGCCATCCTCGCTTTGATCGAGGAGTGCAAGCAGCGCGGCCAGCCGGTCCTGGTCGGCACCACCTCGATCGAGAAATCCGAGCAGCTCGCCGAACTGCTGCGCACCAACGGCTGGGAGCAGCACGACTTCACCGATCCCAACGCCTTCGCCGCGCTCTATTCGGGCGACGAGGGCGCGTCCAAGGTGAAGGTATTCGCCATCCTCAACGCCCGCTATCACGAGCAGGAAGCCTACATCGTCTCCCAGGCCGGCGTGCCGGGCGCGATCACCATCGCCACCAACATGGCCGGCCGCGGCACCGACATCCAGCTCGGCGGCAATGCCGACATGCGCATCCGCCAGGAGCTCACCGACATTGCCGACGGACCCGAGCGCGACCGCCGCATCGAGGAGATCCGCGGCCAGGTTTCGCGGCTGAAGGACAAGGCGCTCAAGGCCGGCGGGCTGTTCGTGCTCGGCACCGAGCGCCATGAATCCCGCCGCATCGACAACCAGCTCCGCGGCCGTTCCGGCCGCCAGGGCGACCCCGGCCGCTCCAAGTTCTTCCTTTCCCTCGAAGACGACCTGATGCGCATCTTCGGGTCGGACAAGCTCGACGGCATGCTGCAGAAGCTCGGCCTGCAGGAGAACGAGGCGATCGTCCATCCCTGGATCAACAAGGCGCTGGAGAAGGCCCAGCAGAAGGTCGAGGCGCGCAACTTCGACATCCGCAAGAACCTGCTCAAGTTCGACAACGTGTCGAACGACCAGCGCAAGGTGATCTTCGACCAGCGTGTCGAGCTGATGAAGGACGAGACCGTCGCCGAGACGGTCGGCGACATGCGCAAGGAAGTGGTCGACGCCCTGGTGGCGAAATTCGTCCCCGAGAACGCCTATCCCGAGCAGTGGAACACCAAGGGCCTCAAGGAGGAACTCCACCGCGTGCTCGGCCTCGACCTGCCGGTCGACGAATGGGCCAAGGAAGAGGGCATCGCCGACGAGGAGCTGATCGCCCGGGTGGAGCGCCGCGCCGACGAGCACATGGCGGCCAAGGTGGCGCAATGGGGACCCGACGTGCTCCGTTACGTCGAGAAGTCGATCCTGCTGCAGACCCTCGATCATCTCTGGCGCGAGCATCTGGTGATGCTGGAGCACCTGCGCCAGGTGATCGGGCTGCGCGGCTACGGCCAGCGCGATCCGCTCAACGAGTACAAGCAGGAAGCCTTTCATCTGTTCGAGGCGATGATCCAGCATCTGCGCGAAGGGGTGACCGCCCAGCTCATGCGGGTCGAGATCATGCAGGCGCCGCCCGAGCCGCCGCCGGAAAACCTGCCTTACATGGAGGCGCATCACCTCAATCCGGCGACCGGCGAGGACGAAATGGCGATGGCCGACGGCACCGTCGCGGCGCTGGCGCGCAGCGCCGGGGCGACGCTGGCGCGCGATCCCGGCGATCCCGCCACCTGGGGCAAGGTCGGCCGCAACGAGGCCTGTCCGTGCGGCTCCGGCAAGAAGTTCAAGCATTGCCACGGCCGGTTTGCCTGACGCCGGCCGGCGCCTTGACACGCCCCTTGGCGCGATGCCCTCGCCGGCATCGGTCGTGACCGGAGCGGCCGGCAGCGTTGATCGCAAGCCGTGATTGCAGCCGCGGCCGGCCGGCCGAGCGCTTTGATTTTGCGCATGATCCGGCCCGAAAAGGACCTGAAAAAGGCGCAATTGTTTTCGCTCATGCGCCGGGTTGACGCGAGGAATCATTTCGGGGAGGTGGCCATGGTGGCGGGATCAGAAGTTTCCGCGACGGGTCGTCGGGTGGGTTTCACCGCTTTCATTGCGGGCGGATCGATTGCCGTCGGACTGGTCGCAGTCGGATGGATTGCGGTCGTGCCGGCCGGCGCCCAGACCCCGCAGCAGATCAGCGGCTGCAGCGGCGGCAAGGACGGCCCGGAACAGAAGATCGCGGCCTGCACCGCGGTGATCCAGTCGGGGCGCTATGCGGGCAAGAGCCTCGCCCTCGTCTTCAACAACCGCGCCAATGGCTACCTGAAAAAAGGCGACGACGACCGCGCCGTCGCCGACTACGACCAGGCGCTCAAGCTCGACCCCAATTATGCGCTGGCCTACAACAATCGCGGCAACGTCTATTTTCGCAAGAAGAATTACGATCGCGCCATCGCCGATTACGATCAGGCGATCCGGATCGATCCGCTGCCGGGCGTCGTCGCCGATGATCGCGGCAGAACCAGCACCAACGTCTACAACAACCGCGGCTACGCCTATTTCGCCAAGAAGGACTTTGCCCGCGCCATCGCCGACTACGACCGCGCCGTCAAGGTCGATCCCCAGGATCCGCTGACCTACAATAATCGCGCCCTCGCCTATACCGAGACCAGGGACTTCGATCGCGCCCTTGCGGATTTCGGCGAGGCGATCCGGCTCGATCCGAAATATGCCGTCGCGTTCGACAAGCGCGGCATCGCCTATTTTGCCAAGCGCGACTACGACCGCGCCATTGCCGATTTCGATCAGGCGATCCGGCTCGACCCGAAATATGCCGAGGCGTTCTACAACCGCGGCAGCGCCTATGCGGAAAAGGGGCAGGACGACCGCGCCATCGCCGATTATGACGGCGCCATCCGCCTCGATCCCAAATACGCCTTCGCCTATGGCAATCGCGGCGGCCTCTATGCGCGCAAGGGCGACCTCGACCGCGCGCTCGGCGACTACAGCGAATCGCTGCGGCTCGACGCGACCAATGCCAATGATTTCAA
This sequence comes from uncultured Alphaproteobacteria bacterium, assembly GCA_963795865.1. Lineage (GTDB taxonomy): Bacteria > Pseudomonadota > Alphaproteobacteria > Rhizobiales > Xanthobacteraceae > JAJPKK01. Next base: position 49,466 of record CAWCJX010000085.1, on the reverse strand, counting down.
CCGGCGCGGCGTCGCCTATTACGGCAAGAAGGACTATGACCGCGCCATCGCCGATTACGATCAGGCGATCAAGCTCAATCCCGCCTTTTCCGTCGCCCTGATAAACCGCGGCAATGCCTGGCGCGCGAAGGGCAGCACCGATCGTGCCGTGGCCGACTATGGCCAGGCGGTGCGCCTCGATCCCAACAATGCGCTCGCCTACATCAATCGCGCCGTCGTGTACGAAACCCTGAAGCAGTACGACCGCGCCATCCCCGATTACGATCAGGTCATTCGCCTGGCGCCGGGCAGTGCCGCCGGATGGAGCGGCCGGTGCTGGTCGCGCGCCATCACCGGGCAACTCGACCAGGCCCTGGCGGATTGCAACGCGGCGCTGCGGGTCGAATCCTCGGCGAATACGCTGGAGGGACGCGCCCTCGTCCATCTGAAGTCGGGACAGTTCGACAAGGCGATCGCCGACTATGACGCCGCCTTGAAGACGAACCCGAAGCTCGCCGGCCCGCTTTATGGGCGCGGCATGGCGAAGGTCCGCAAGGGCGAGGTCGCCGGCGGCAATGCCGACACCGCCGCGGCGAAGGAAATCAATCCGAAGATCGCCGAATCCTTCGCCGGCTACAATGTGCCGACCATGCGCGCCGAAACGCCGGCGCCCGCCGTCGCGCCGCCCGCGGTCGCACCGCCGGTGACCACGACCAGCGCGAGGCCGGAGCCCGCGGCGCCGGCCGTCGAGGCGCCCGCGAACCGGGCGGCCCGGGCCGAGCCGGCTGCGCCGCCGCCGGCCGCCGAGATCACCAGCGTGACCCGGCCGGCGCGGTCCGGGGCTGCGCCCTCCGCCCCCGTCGCCGCCCCCGTGGCCGTCGCTGCCCCCGCGGCTGCCGTTGCTGTTCCCGTGGCTACGGCCGTTCCCATGGCCACCGTCGCGGCCCCGGCGCCGCCGCCGGCGGCCGACTGTTCATTGGCCGAGACGCACTGGAAAAGCGTTGAATCGATCGGGACGCTGGCGGCCTACCAGGATCACCTCGCCCGGTTCCCCAATTGCGTGTTCTCGACCCTCGCCACGGCGCGAATCGAGGCGCTGAGGAAATAGTGTCGAGCCGGGCCGCGTGGCTCGAAACGGACCCGCCCTCGGGGCGCCGTCGCTCTACTTTATGGTTTCGAGGATGGCAGTGAGATCGCCTATTGCCGCCACGCGGCGGGCGGAACAGTCCGTCCGTCGGCTCCTTACCGCATCCCGCCCCAGCGGCTCTCGAATGTGCCGGACGGCACCACCGGGGTCGCCCCGGTCATCACGCCGGAACTCGCGGCCGGCGGCGGATTCGGAAACGGCGAGGCGGCTGGCGGGGTCGAGTTGGCTGGCGGCGCCGACATCTGGGCGACTTCGGTCTGCGGCTGCGGCGCTGCGGGCTTCGGCTTGGTCACGGCGTGGATGGTCGGGGCGGGCTTCGACGTTCCGGCCAAGGCCATGGTGGGCTTCGGCTTTGCCGGCGCGGCCGGCTCCGGCTGGGCCGCGGCGATGCTCGAAGTGGTCTCGGCTTCCGGCGACGGCGGCCGCGGCGGATTGACGTTCGCCGGCAGCGGGATGCTGGACGGCATCACCGGCCGGAAATGGCCGTCATTGTCGAACAGGGCATCCTGCGGCCGCAGCTTGGCGAGGAAGGTCGGATGCATGCCGCCGTCGGTGCCGGTGCGCACCGCGACGGTGGCGATGCCCTTGTTCGCGAGCGCCGTGAATTCGCGCTCGTCCTTGTCGCTCTTTTCCTTCACCGCCGCGGCGATCTCGGCCGGGACCGTGTAGGTCGGGCACTTGTCCTTGGGGCGGAAGCTCGTGCCGGGGCCCGGCTCCGCATCGAAGACGTAGCGCTTGTCGCATACGTCGACCTTGGGCTCGGCCTTGGTGACCATGAAGTGATCGTGGCCTTCCTTGATCATCCGCCAGAACGCCATGCTCGGATTGTTGCGGTGCTTGGCGAGGTTGAGCGGCGTCATGCGGAACGGATAGGCCTGCACCTGGAACGACTTCTGTCCGCCGAGGAAGGAGTCGCGGCCGAGTGCGTAGATTTCCTGGATCTGCTCGTCGGTCATCGCGTAGCAGCCGGCCGACGAGCAGTCGCCATGCACCATCAGGAATGCCCCGGTGCGGTCATTGGCCCGGTCATAGGCGTTGGGGAAGCCGAGGTTGAAAGCCAGATAGTAGTTCGAATTCGGATTCATCTGGCCCGGGCGTGATGGTGTAGAAGCCCTCGGGCGCCTGGCGGTCGCCCTCCTTGACCTTGGGACCGAGCTCGCCGGACCAGCGGCAGATCGGATAGGTCTTGAGCATGCGCGAAATGGCCGGTGGCGTCCTGCTTCCAGACCTCGAACTCCGCCTCTTCCTTGAAGATGCGCACAAGGATCGGCGATTCCTTGGGCATGTTCTTCTTTTCGATCTCGGCGACCATCTCGGCCGACAGCGGCCGCAGCGCCCGGGCGCTGGCCACGTTGGTACCGTCGGTGTCGCAGCCCGCGAGCGCAGCCGCTGCCGCGATCACTGCGGACACTGCCAAGAAACGGGATGTCGTCTGTAACCGCGCGTGCAGCGTGGAACGTTTCAAACGCGCCACTCCCCCAATCCCCATTGAACCCCGCGCTGGTCGCCCAGCAACGCGAAACCAGCACGACATAGGTAGCCTTAAGATGTGGTATAAGCAAGGCAAACAAGGGCCTGCGCGGGGCCTGCTCGTACCAACGCCCGTGACGGTTAACGAAAGCTAAATCAGGCAGTTGGCCCTGAGAACCGAGCGCCCGGCCGGCGCTGCGGCGCGCGGCGCGGGTCGGGTCAAGGCGATTGGTTTTCCACGATTTCCGTCCGCACCGGGGCCGAGGCTCGGCCGTCCGATGGCGAGGAACTTGCTCTGCCGGTCGCGTCGCACGGCGGCGGGGTCCATCGCCCGGAGCGGGCCGAATGCGGCAGCGATCGCCTCGCCCACCGCCTGGATGGTGGCTTTGGGGTCGCGATGGGCGCCGCCCATGGGCTCGCGGATGATCTGGTCGATCACGCCGAGCCGCGTCATGTCGTCGGCGGTGATCTTCATGTTGGTGGCCGCCTCCTCCGCCTTGGCGGTGTCGCGCCACAGGATCGATGCGGCGCCCTCCGGCGAAATCACGCTGTAGATCGAATGCTCGAGCATCAGCACGCGATTGGCGGTGGCGAGCGCGATCGCCCCGCCGGAGCCGCCCTCGCCGAGAATCACCGCCACGTTGGGGACCCCGAGGGCGAGACAGGCCTCGGTGGAGCGCGCGATCGCCTCGGCCTGGCCGCGCTCTTCGGCGCCGATGCCGGGATAGGCCCCGGCGGTGTCGACCAGCGCCAGCACCGGGATGTCGAAGCGGTCGGCCATCTCCATCAGCCGCACCGCCTTGCGGTAGCCTTCCGGCCGCGCCATGCCGAAATTGTGCCTGAGCCGGCTCTCGGTGGTCGAGCCCTTCTCGTGGCCGATCACGCACAGGCCGTCGCCGTTGAAGCGGCCGAACCCGCCGACGATGGCGTCGTCGTCGCCGAACTTGCGGTCGCCGGCGAGCGGGGTGAAATCGGTCGATCAGCGCCGCCGACATAATCGAGGCAATGCGGCCGCTGCGGATGGCGCGCCACCTGGGTCTTCTGCCACGGCGTCAGCGTCGCATAGAGCTCCTCGAGCGCCGCATTGGCCTTGCCTTCGAGCCGCGCGATCTCCTCGCCGATGGCGACCGCATTGCCGGCCTCCTGGAGCGCGCGCAGCTCCTCGACCTTCGCCTCCAGCTCGGCGACCGGCTTTTCGAAGTCGAGATAGCTCCGCATCACCGCTCGCCGGGCGCTTCGCCCAGCGGATGGAGATCGCGCACCAGGCTCTTGAGGCGGTCGTCCAGCACGTGGGTATAGATCTGGGTGGTGGAAATGTCGGCATGGCCGAGCAGGGTCTGCACCACGCGCAGATCGGCGCCATTGTGCAGCAGATGGCTGGCGAAGGCATGGCGCAGCACATGCGGGCTCACCTGCGCGGCGCGCAGGCCGGCGGCGACGGCGAGGCCCTTGAACTCGCGGGCGGCGTGCTGGCGGGTCAGATGGCCGCCCTCGCCGAACGAGGGAAACAGCCATTTCGACGGCGGCAGGTCCCGCACTTCGCGCGAGCACGGAGCGTAGAGCGCGCATCGCCGCCTTCGCGCCGCCTCGTTGAGCGGCACCAGGCGCTCCTTGCCGCCTTTGCCGCGCACGATCAGCATGCGCTCGTCCCGCCGTGCCGCCGAGGCCGGCAGCGCCACCAGCTCGGATATGCGCAGGCCGGTGGCGTACAGCAGTTCGAGCAGGCAATGGAGCCGCCGCGCCCGCAATCGTTCCAGCGCTCGCAACGTCGGTCGCATCGGCGGCCTGCCGCGCGGCCGCGATCAGGCGGTCGACGTCGCCGATGGTGAGGACCTTCGGCAATGGCCGGCCGCGTTTGGGGCCCTCGAGGATGGCCGCGGGATCGTCGCCGCGATGGCCTTCGGCATAAAGGAAGCGATGGAGCTGCCGGATCGCCGACAGCCGCCGCGCCACCGATGCCGGCCTGAAGCCGCGGGCGGCGAGGTCGCCGAGATAGGCCCGCAAATCGGGCGTGGCGGCGGTTGCGACCGTGCGCCCCCTGGCCTTCAGAAACGCGGCGAGATCGTCGAGGTCGCGCGCATAGGCCGCCAGCGTGTTCGCCGCGCCGCCCCGCTCGGAGGCGACCATGTCGAGAAACAACTCGATCAGGCGCGGCGCCGGCGCCTTGCGCGCTCCCGTCGTCACTGGCGCTTGACGAAGTGGTCGGGCGGGACCGTGACGCTCATCTCGCGCGTTTTCGGATCGACGTAATTGGCCAGTGCATACATGGCCAGGTAACCCAGTCCGCCAACGATTTCCACCACCAGGAGGACCCTGAACAAGCTCGGCATGGCATGTTGTCCGCATGTCCCGTTTCACGAGTACGATCATTTTTGCCTCACCGGGGCAAGGAGGATTTTTGGCGGCGCAGCAGCCGCGTCGCTCCGCACAGGTTATGCGGCATCACGCCAAGTGACCGTGTTCAATCGATGCAAGCTATTGAAATATTTATCGTAAATTAGCTTTGCACCTCCACCGTCGCGATCCGGTTGCCCTCGGAGCAAATCGTCCGGCAGATTATCGGCAAATCCAATGACCCAGAGAGAACCCTGAACTTTGACGGAAGGGTGCCGCGGGAGAAGTGCCATGGCCAAGTTGTTCAAATCCGGCGACCACGTAAGCTGGAACTCGGAGGTCGGTCGCGTCAGCGGTCGCATTTTGAAGGTTCACACCATGAATGTGGACTACAAAGGCTACGTCCATCACGCCAGCAAGGATGATCCTCAATACGAGATCAAGAGCGACAAGACTGATCACATCGCCCTGCACAAGGGGGCTGCATTGACGCTTCTTCGCCCGTGATCGATCGCGAGAAGTCCCTTGTCGATTGACCTGGAACCTCACACATTTTGCCTGCTGACGCCAAGCCGCTCGATACTCGATCCCATGACACAACCGCTCTACACCATCGGCCACTCGACACGCTCGATTAGCGAATTCGTGAGCTTGCTCCAGAGCGCGGGTGTGACGTTCGTCGCCGATGTTCGCACCGTGCCGCGCTCGCGCACGAACCCTCAATACAACAGTGACGCGCTAACACGGTCACTCGCCGAATTTCAGGTGGGGTACGAGCACATTGCTTCGCTTGGCGGCCTGCGCGGACGCAGTTGCGAAGTGCCATCGGAGGTCAATGCCTTCTGGGAGAACGAGAGCTTCCACAATTATGCTGACTACGCGATGGGAGAGATGTTTCGTGGCGGGTTGACGAGATTAAGAGAACTCGCACGCACCCGGCGCTGTGCCATCATGTGTGCAGAAGCCGTGTGGTGGCGCTGTCACCGGCGTATCATCACGGACTACTTGATTATTGAAGGCGAGAAGGTTTTCCATATTCTTCGTCCAGGCCAAATCGACGCTGCCACGATGACGGGCGCAGCGCAGAGCGGCCCCTCTGGCGCTTTGATCTATCCATCCGGTCTTTGCTCTCCGGGGCGGCCGGAGATTTGATTCCTGATGCCTCATCGGCGGATGCGGGCCGTGTCTCCGGTCCTCGGGAAACCTTTTCCCGGCAGCGATTTGCCCCCGGACAACATTGCCGTCGCGGCGGGTTCACCCCAGAAAGCGGCCGCCGCAGCCGTCGCGCTTGGCCGGTGGGGTCGCGCTGTCCGGTCGAGGAGGCATCGTCGGAGCGGACGGCGGTAGTCCCCGTTTCACCTATGCCCGTAATCGGTGAAAACGTAATCCCTTGCCTTCACGATCGTGTGGCATGCAAAGCCGCATTTGGCGTCGTTCCCTTGGGGCGGCTTGTCAGCCAAAGTGCCAGGCCTGAAGGTATCGGATGCGGCGTCATACTCGAACACGGCCCACCCCCATCCGCCGCTATCCGCGAACCTCCTGCTGTCCTTCACCATGAAGTCGACGTCATGCTGGGAACCTGGCACCGTCGCTGCGGGGAACGTCTCCATCTTTTTCGGGTTCCAATAAATCTTCGCCATTTTCGCCCCGTCGGGGAAAGGCTTCCCGTTGCCGGGAATACCGGTCAGGTATGCAGCGATCATTTCAGGATTAGCGAGGATCGAAGCAATCAGGTCTCCGTCCTGACTAACGGAGACGACCTGCCAGGCCTCGTATCCTCTGAACTCGGAGAACGCGAGCCCGTCAGGCACCTTCAAAGTGTACTTGTCCTGCGCCGAAATGGCCCCGCCGCCGAAGACGGCGAGCACTATCGCAATACCCGCCGCCGATGATGTGGCCAGGACACTGCGCCCGGCGAGAAACGATGGCGTTTCAGACATGTCAAACTCCAAGGTCAGCGGGCTGCGCTGAAATATCCACGTGTTTTCGATCGTGAGTTGCGCCTGCCGTCGTGGCAATCGTCCGTTCGGATGCATATGCCAAACGTTTGTATGACCAATCTCCCGGCAAAACACCCTGTCGGTGGCGGCGATGAATCGGCGCCCCGGCCGACGCGCCCACAGCCGCCGCAGCGCGGACGCTGCCGTGCAGATAATGGGCAGCCGCACGACGCTGATCGCCGCCGAGACGGTCGGCCGGACGTCGCTGAACACCGACGGAAGGCGAAATCGGTCTGGCGAAATGCGTGCAAGCGTAAACAAGTTGTAGCAATATAACGAAAGCAGAGTTAGGGATCAAACGGCATAGCAACGCTTGCTTTTTCGTCCCTGGTGTCTTCCCGGTTCAATGAGGTCAACCGAGAAGTTTGCGGTTTTACGTCGTAACGACGAGGAAGCGGAGAACGGGGCCGGCGTCATGCAATACGACATTAACGATGAAGTCATCCTAGCGGCGCGCCTTCTTCTCGCGGCGCTGTTTTTGATTTTCGGTTGGAGAAAACTGACGGACTATTCCGGCACGGTAAGTCGTATGGTACAGGACGGCGCTCCAATTCCGGTACTGGCTACTGCGGTAGCGATCTTCATGGAGCTTCCGGTCGCGTTCGCGGTCGCTGTTGGAGCGTTCACGCGTGTTTCAGCTGCGCTCTTGGTTTTATACACGCTGGGAGCTGCGCTCATCGCACATCACTATTGGACAATGAAGGGTGCGGATAAAATCGACAGCATGGAAAGCTTTTACAAAAACCTCAGTATTATGGGAGGCTTTCTGCTACTCTACGCCACAGGTGCCGGAAGATATTCGATCGATGCCGTATTGGGATTGTAAGAGGTCTGCTCTCTCCGGGCAAAAGTCTAACTAACTTCTCGTACGGCGCCGTCCGCGCCCGATCCCTCTGACCTGGCCCGGTATCCTGCACCGCTACTTCGCCGCCGTGACCTGAATCTCCACCTTCTTCTCCGGCCCTTGCAGCAGCGCCTCGACGCAGGCGCGCGCGGCGCGCAGCCGGCCGGCACCCAGGCGTCCCACACCTTGTTCAAGTCGTCCACGGTGCGGATGTCGGAGAGCCAGATGGTGGCGCGCAGGAGCTTGGTCTTGTCGGTGCCGGCCTTGGCCAAATAGCCGTCGATGATCGACAGGATTTCCGCCGTCTGCTCGGCGACGCCGCCGGCGAGCGCCTTGTTGGCGGTGAACCCAGCGAGATACACGGTGTCGCCGTGAATCACGACTTTGCTCATGCGGGCGCCGGTCTCGATGCGTTGAATCGTCATGTGGTGACCTCATTGGTGGAGAGGAATGAAGGTGCGACTAAGCCGTGGCGAGGACGCTCGCAAAGCGCGGCGACGAGGCTATAGTCTTGCCGGACGATACACAAATGCCAATCGGGCATGTATGACCGTTGCTGGAAATATGCGCGCCTATGCGACGCTATTCTCGCTCGATCACCTCGTCTGCGAAGGCATGCGACTTTAGCGGATTCGAGTCCGAGCGCCTGCGCGGTCTTCAGATTGATGATGAGATCGAATTTCGTCGGCTGGAGCGGGATATCGCGGGGCTTCATCCCGCCCAGAATCCTGTCGACCAGGTCTTCACCGTTTACGCCGTGAAAAATTTGATGAAATGATCATAGACGCGGTCGGGCGCCTCCACTTGCAGGGCGTGGCCGGTCGGGAGCGGCTGGGCGTCGACGAGGTTGCTCGCGAATCTCCGCCATACGGTGGGATATTCCTGGGTCGGCGGCGCGCCTCGCGTACCCCACAACACCAAGAGCGGCGTCACGATGTGGCGATCCTTCTCGGCTGTGTCGGTCTCGAAATCGATTGTGGCATTTGCGCGATAGTGGCGGCAGGCGCCGACGATCGTCTTTTTTGTGAAGCAGCGGATATAGTCGTCAAACACGATCTTGGGAAGCTGCGTGGCGTAACCTCGGCTTTTCAGAAACCATTCGGCGGGAACGGCGCTTATCAGTGTGTCGGGCAATGGCTCCGGTTGCGCCAGGAACAGCCAGTGCCAGGAGTTCAGAGCCGATTTTATGTTGAGATTGGTCCAGGTGTAATACGCCGGCAACACGTCCAAGATGCAGACCTTCATGATCCGATCCGGGTGATCGAGGCACATGCGATGGCTCACGCGTGCGCCGCGATCGTGGCCCGCGAGGAAGAACCGCTGATGCCCGAGACTGTCCATGACTTCGAACATGTCCTCGGCCAATACCGGAGAGCTGTAATTGACGTGATTGGGACCAGGCTCGGGCAGCGAACTGTCACCGTAGCCGCGCAGATCGGCGAGAACCACGTGGTAACGTTCCGCCAGCCGCGCGGCGACGCCAAACCACGTCGCATGGTTCTGCGAATTACCGTGCAGGAGCAGCAAAGGCGGGCCGGAGCCGCCATGGCGCAGCCGAATGACGGCACCCTTCGTGCCAATGTCGAGATGCTTGAAGCCCGGGAACAGGGCGGCGACTTCGGCGCTGCCCCAGCGCGTCGGATCGCGGACATAATCTGCCGAGGTCGCTTCGGCCAGCGCCGCAGCCGGCTGCGCCAAAGACGGCGTAACGACGCTCGCTGCCGCCGTGCCCACGGCCAAGGCCTGAACCAGGCCGCGGCGGCTCAAGCCTTCTTCGATTTGTTCGGTTTGAAGTCGTGTGGTCATTTCAGCCTCACTGGTGAGTTTCGACAAAGCGGCAGCAGGGATGACATGGAGGACTGTTCGAATTCTAGCAGATTGATCGCGGATATGGCTCGCGAGATCGCAGCCGTCCTGCTCGCGGCCGCCGGGTAAGTCAGCCCCCGATACGTTTGGATCGCATCGGCAGGGCTTTGCGATGGATTGCCTCGGAGGATTCTCCAGCGGGGTCTGCTGGCAAAATCGAGACCACCCCGGACGAGCGCCGTGTCCTCGATGCCGCGCATTTGGCCTCGATCGCCCAGATGGGCGGGGAACGTCACCGCATCACGCAGCATGAAAATCGAAAAATGCGGGGTCGGAGTGCGCACGGAAATAGCGAGCGCAACGCATGCGGATTGGACGCAGACCGGCTCACGGATTTCGCGAGGGGAGAGGCTGGCGGGGCGGGGGTGAGCGGTCGTTTCTTGGTCGGTTCGGGAGCGCGAGCGCTGTCCGGGACTGGTCGGGAGTGGGGACGGCTCATTCGTCGTCCGTGGTAGTCCGTTCACATGCAGCCTCGTTCGCGATAAGCTATCGGCCTGTTGAGGGAGACGGCTGATGCGACGGCGGGAATTCATTGCGGGACTTGGAGGCGCGGCGGCGGCGTGGCCGCTCACGGCGCGGGCGCGGCAGCCGGCGATGCCAGTGATAGGGTTCCTCAACGCCCAGTCCGCGAGCACACGCTGGGTGGCGGCCTGAGCGACAGTCCCCTGCCGGAGACTTTTGATGGAGAAAAACGCATGAAATCGAATGTCTGTGCCGCGCACGATAAGTTTGATGAGCGCGCTTTCGCTTGCCATGTATTCCTGCGTAGTCTCTCGCGCTCATGCTTTCAATTCTTCCAAATGGGGACATGACGCCGCAACTTCCGAATGGTTTCGTTCTCTCAAGAATTCCAGAGGAGAATCGTGCTGCGATTATGACGATGGAGTGAGGCTTGAAGACCCGGAATGGAGAGAACTCGAAGACCATTCCTTTGAAGTCTTCTCGCGCGGGAGGTGGAATAAGATTCCGCCCAATCGAGTCCTAAAGGGAACGAACAGGGTCGGATATGCCATCCTTTGGTGGCCGAAGGCTTGGGACAACCCAACGTGCTTTTTGCCGGGACCAGAAAATTAGACGAGTGCGAAGAATGCTCCTGCTCATGCGGTATCCTCTTCCCATGGGCGTCCGCACGCGAGGCCTCGATATCGTCGCTGGTCTGCGCCACGAGGCTCCGAAACGTTGCCGCCGCTCGCGAGCATCCCCGCTCTATGCGCAGCTCGGCGAAGCCCGCGCGGTCTTTCGGCTCTCTCGAGTGCCGGCGCTGGTCATATAGCCGCGGCCGGTCGAGATGCGGATGATGCACGGCCGGAATATCGGGGACGCGCGCGCGCCCTTCCCCCGAGTTCCTCTCGGCCCCGCAGCCATAGCGGGCATGGCAGGTCTGGTACTTGATCAGGGCTCTGCGTCCAGACCCTCCCGCGGGCCCAAATCCTTGGCGAATTCGCGCAAGCCCTGAATTCCCGGCTCACTGTGAACCCCCGTGCCACGCCCGGCGACCAACTTGCCGAGATGAAAGGCTGAGAGTTCCAATTCGCCCCGTTTCCGGGAGGAAGGGTCATGGCTATGCCGTACCATCATACGCAGCGTGGGATTTTGATTGTGGTCGTTTGCTTGGCCTCTGCTGTGTTCGCTGCGGCGACCGTCTGGCGGAGCGGGCAATGGTCGGCGGCAATTGTGCTGATCGCCCTCATCGCCGCTGCGATCGTGTTCTCCTCCCTGACCGTCGAGGTGAACGGGAAGGAACTGCGGTGGTATTTCGGACCAGGATTGTGGACCTATCGGCTTTCGCGGGACGAAATCCAAACCGTTGCAGTGGTACGTAACCATTGGTGGAATGGCTTCGGCATCAGGATGCGACCTGGCTTCCGGCTTTATAACGTGTCGGGCCTCGACGCCGTCGAGTTGCGCCTGAAATCCGGCGACGTTCGTCGCATCGGCACCGATGATCCTCATGGACTTTCGGCCTCCCTGAATTCGCAAGCAGGCATGGGGTAACTTGGTCTACACCGCGTCGACATCATCCTGAGCGGCGGCTGGGCCACCGTGGTTTCCGACAGCTACGAGGTCGGCGGCGGGTGGCCCGCAGCGGATTCCAACGGGGCCTTCTTCTCCGCCGGCGGCATGAGGCAGTTCGATTGCTGCTTTCACATTTTGTCGGCGTCATTTCTGACTTCGACCCGGGAGATGAGATCGGCCCCGCAGCCTGCGATTTGGTTCGTCATCCAGCGCCATGTCCTGGATGCGAGAGACCTCGGGCGCCGGTGCCGGGACAGCGGGCGTCGCCAAGGGATGGAATACCCTCCCTTGGCGGTGGCCAATTTCAGCGCCGGCAGGGGACGGCCATGGTGCCACCATGATCACCGATCCGGCGCATCGGGCTCATTGGTTCAGACGCCGTTGGCCGCGCACCATCCCTGACACCGTCGGGCCTGCAGGTGGGTGCGCAGCGCGGGTCAGTGCCCGAGGCGGTCTGCCCGCCTGCTCCTCAGCCGGCGCAGACGCGAGAGGAAAAGGCTCGTTCTGCCTGTGCATGGTCAAACCCTGGATGACGGTGCGAAATCCGCGATCGACGAGATGCCGGTAGGCCCCGAGGCGCGCCATGTTCGCGCCTGCGTCGCAGCGATGGCGCATCTGCAACCCCTGGTCGCGCGGATGGTGCCGCCAGATGGCACGAACAGCCCGCCATTTGCTATCGACCAGCGTGCCGCTCGCGGTGGCGCCTGAGAGAACACTTTGCGAACCGGCGATATTCTCCTACTTTGCATGGGGTTGTTTTGCAGAAATTCCGTGTCCCTCTCCGCCGCGTCTGCCCGAGTTGCGAACTGTCGGTAAACCTCGGGCGGCGAATAGCCAGGACTCGGCTGGGGCCTGAAGATCATGAGCATAAACAGGCAAAGGCAGCCCATGGAAGGCGTTGCGGGGAACTGGGGCACAGTGTGGCGACTACAGCGAACCCGCCGCGAGGTGCTGAGAGCCGCGCGCTCGTTCACCGCCGCTTACTCGGTTTCCAGCGTCGGTGGTGCTTTCGCCCGCGGCGAAGAGACCGAAAGACCCGTACCCGCCTCTTTGGCCCAGCTCGATCGGGCGCTCCGGGACGCGACCCTGGCCCGGCAGGTGCCTGGTGTCGTCGCGATGGCCGCGACCAACGACGGCATCATTTACGAGGGCGCATTCGGTTCCCGACATCTCGGCCAGGGGCCGGCGATGAGCTATGACACCGTCTTTCGCATCGCCTCGATGATTAAGGTGGTGACCTCGGTCGCGGCGATGCAACTCGTCGAGCAGGGCAAGATTTCGCTCGACTCGCCGGCGCCTGCAATTGACCCGGCGCTGGCCTCGCCTCGAGTTCTTACCGGTTTCGATACCGCAAACGCGCCACAGCTGCGGCCGCCGAAGCAGCCGATCACACTGCGCCACCTCCTCACCCATACCGCCGGCTTCACGTACCGGCTTTGGGATGTCAATGCGCTGCGTTACGCTGACGCCATCGATCGCCTGCCGGCGCGCGAACGAGCCCTGTTGCCGCGGTCACCGCTGATGTTCGATCCCGGCACGCGCTGGCAGTACGGCACCAACATCGATTTGGTCGGCCGCATCGTCGAAGCCGTCAGCGGGGAACGTCTCGATGTGTATTTTCGCAAGCACATCTTCGGGCCCCTGGGCATGGCGGACACGGGCTTCGTCGTTTCGCCGGCGCAACGTGCGAGGCGAGCAAACGCGCACCTACGCAAGCCGGACGGATCCCTGGAGCCGCAACCGCTGGAGAAGCAAACCACCCCGACGGCATTCTCCGGCGGCGGTAGCCTCTATTCGACCGCTCCCGATTACCTGACCCTCATCCGCATGATGCTGCAAGGGGGCCAATTCGACGGAGCCCGCATTCTGCGCGCGGAGACGGTTGCGCTCATGGGCCAGAATCAGATCGGCAATATCGAAGCGGGAATTCTGAAGACGATGAATCCCGCGCTCTCGAACGACGTCGATTTCTTTCCGCGCATTCCGTTGCGATGGGGCCTTGGACACATGATCAATATGGAGCCGGGGCCGGACGGTCGCAGCGCCGGCAGCCTCACCTGGGCCGGTCTCCTCAATACTTATTATTGGATCGATCCGACGAAGCGCGTCGCTGCCGTGTTCATGACGCAGGTTCTGCCGTTTGCTGATCGGCCTGCGCTTTCGCTCTACCGTCGGTTCGAGCGCGGCATTTACGGTGCCGTGAATGCGGGCTGATCACGTCGCTGTTCCTGGTGCTGTGCGCGGCATTCTTCTGGACCTTCATGTCGGGCATCGTCGGTGCCTTCATAGGGGTGCCATCGTCCGAAACCGTGCTGGCGATCCAGCGCGGGGAGGTCGACGGCCGTTGCGGCTGATCGTGGTTGTGGTCAGCAATTCTTCGTCGAGAATCGACCGCGCGACCGCCAGGGGTTCTGGGCGGCGACGAAACTCCACGAAGTGAATTCCCGGCTCGTCACCCCCCTTCTCGGATGTGACGACAACACGCTACGATGCCTCGCGCCGCAATAATACCGGGCGCGCGGAAGTGAATCCGGAGCGCTCCCACATTGGGTGTCTTGGGACCGTGTTACTGCAACGGGTCGTCCTCGGCGCCCGAAATGCCCGTGGCGCTATCTCTGGTAGCGGGGTGGGGACCTCGTCCTTCCGCAAAGGCGACGTCTTGCATGCGCGCTCCACGCAACAGGCCCGGGTGGGCATAGTTTCCCTCGTTGCAGCGCGGCTCGTAATAAATTCTGTTTCCCTGCTCGCTTTGTCGGGTGAACTCCTGCGTGACCGTCCATGGCTTCGTCCACACGGTCGGATCCTCGATGGTGACCGTGTATTCGAGGGTGTTCGGCCCGGTCCGCGTCCAGCGCTCGACCAGATGGAGGTTCTCGCGCGAGCCCTGAAAATCCGTCTTCTCCGAGAAGTTCGTGACGTCGATGACAAGGGTGTTGCCTTCCCAGTGCCCACGGGAATCACCAAACCACTGGCGGATGCCTGCCGGCAGGTGCGGACTGCCGCCCATGACAATATTCCGCTGCCAGCCTTGCCCCTGACCCACGTCATAAAACATCGCGATGCCGCCAGGCGTCTGGATGATCCTGTTCGTGCGTTGGCCTCCGATGCCCGGCAGCCCGGCGGTCAGGCACCGGACCGCCGACGGGCTGTCCTCCGGACCATCGTGGCGATTGATCGATATCAGGTTGTAACGGGGCGTGGGTTCTGCAATTCGCGGCGAGGGTGTCGGATCGTATTTGCCGCCGGCGCAGCTGCGGTACGCGATCCTGCAGGTCTCGGTCGATTGCAACAGGGCCAGACGAAATTCGCGTTCGGCGGCGGCGATTTTCTGAGCCTCCGGCGTGAGTTGAGGAATCCGGCCATCGCGTGGATCGATGATCCGGGACGTGCGCATGCCGGCGTGCTTCCTGGAGATGAAGAGGTCGTTGTAGGAGCCGGTGACGTCGAGCTCGGTCCCGCGCTCCTTGCGATTGTCCTTGCCGCCCAGCGCCGCGCGTTGGGCATCCAATTCGGCTCGTTGCGCGTCGGTGAAAAATTCCTGGCCTGCATATTTGGCGGGGCGCTGCAGGGGCGTGTCGGTTTCGTCCAGCCAAATGCCCTGCAGATCGGGGTCGCCCCACGGCGTCTTCGGCGCCGGGGCTGGTGCCGCGGCGGAGGTCGCCGGTGCCTGCGCCGACGTCCGCGTAACGGACATCGAAATGACCGCGCCGACGGTGGCCGCGGCAACGGCGACCGTCATCATCGAGTCCAGGAAGCTCTCGCGCATGATTTCTCCTTGTGCGTTACCGTAAGGGATCGTCCTGAAGCAGAAAACCACCCTTTATGTTGTCCGTGGTTCTCGGATCGGGACCGCGCCCCTGCGCAAAGGCGAGTTCTTCCACGCGCCTTCCGTGCAGCAACCCTGGCAGGCCGAGGTTTCCTTCGATGCAGCGGGGCTCGTAATAAATTCTGTTCTCCCCGTCGCTCTGCTTGGCGAACTCTTCCTTGGCGGTCCATGGCCGCGTCCACACGGTCGGATCTTCGACCGTGACCTCGTACGCGAGTGCGGTCGGGCTGGTCCGTGTCCAGCGCTCGACCAGATGCAGGTTCTCGCGCGAGCCCTCAAAATCGGTCTTCCGACTGAAGTTCGTCACGTCGATAACGAGGGTGTTGCCTTCCCAGTGGCCACGCGAGTCGCCATACCATTGGCGGACGTTGGCCGGCAAATGCGGGCTTGCGTCCATGACAATGTTGCGCTGCCACCCTTGCCCCTGGCCTACGTCGTAGAAGATCGAGATGCCGCCGGGCGTCTGCACGATCCGCCGGTAGCTGCCGGTCCGGCTTCCGAACTCGGGCAGCCCGCCGGTCAAGCAGCGATTCGCCAAGTTGCCGTCCTCCGGACCATCGTGGCGGTTGATCGCAACCGTGTTGTAGCGGGGAGGCGGTTCCCCGAACTGCGGCGAGGGGGTCGGATCGTACCTCCCGCCGTTGCAGGCCGGCGACTTCTCCCTGCAGGTATCGGTCGCCTGCAGCAGGGCGAGATGAAATTCCCGCTCGGCGGCGGCCACCTTCTGCGCCTCCGCCGTCAGCGGAGGCATCCGGCCATTCGGCGGATCTACGATCAGTGACGTGCGGGCGCCGGTGCGCTTGAAGGACACGAACTGTGAATTGTAGGCGCCGGCGACGTCGCGCGCAGTTCCATGTTCCGACCGCCTGTCGGCATTGACGAGCACCGCCGTTCGCGCTTCATCGAGTTCGGCTCGCTGTGCCGCAGTGAAGAATTCTTGGCCGGCATACTTGGCGGGCCGCTGCAAGGGCGTGTCGGTTTCGTCGGTCCAAATGCCCTGCAGATCGGGTTCGCCCCAGGGCGTCTTCGGCGCCGGGGCTGGCGTCGCGGCGAAAGCCGCCGGAGCCTGGGCGAACGTCCGATCGATGGACACCGAAATGACGGCAGCAGCCGCAACGGCGACCGTTGTCATAGAGGCTCAGGAACCTTTCGCGCATGATGGTCTCCTTTGCCTTGCAGTGCCTTACTGCAACGGGATTTCCCATAGTGCCCCGAAACCAGCGCGCCTGGGATGGTAGCGTTTTTCGGGCTTGGCCGATAGGCTCGTTCACCCCGGACTTCCCCACTCGGCACGCCGGCGGCTCGCAACGAGGTTGCATCATCACCCTGTTCGCAAGAAGGCCGCACCAGATTCTGCAGCACGAGATTTTCGGGACGTGGCGTCTAAGTGCCCGGGGACACCTGGATCGCGGCGCCTCGTTGCAATAAGCTCTGCGGTGCGACCCGGAGGCCGTTGATCGACGGAGGAAACGACTTGCAATTGATCTGGCCATGGCAGGACAGGAATCGCCGATTTTCCTGGCTCAAAGCGAGCACATTCGCGCTCATGCTGTTACCGGCGATCCGCTCCGCCTATCTGGTCGGCGCCGGAGACTACGGCACCGCCTTGCCGGTCGTGCTCGGTGGCCTGACCTACTGGTCGGGCGTGTGGGCGACGGTTATCCTGCTGATGGCGCTGGCGGTCACACCGGCAGCGACGATATTCCGCTGGCCGGCGCTCGTCGATGTGCGACGGATGATCGGGGTGACGGCGCTCGTCTATACGATTGCCCATATGATCATCTATTTCGCCTTCCGGCGCTGGGACTTTGCCTACATCGCCAACGAGATGGCGACGAGACCTGACGCTGGTCCTGGCAACGCTGTCGACCATCGGCCTGATCGTCCTGGGCGCGACCTCCGTGGACGCCGCGATTCGCTACATGGGAGCGAAGAACTGGCAGCGCCTTCACACGACGAACTATGTGATAAGTGGACTTGCAATCCTCCACGTCGCGCTGGCGCGAGGCACATATGCCGAGCAGTACATACTGACCGGAATGTTTTTCTGGCTGATGGCCTGGAGGGTGCTGGCCCGCTACGGGCTGGGTGCCAATGCCAAGGCGCTGACCATGCTCGCGGTGGCGTCGTGCCTTGTTGCGGCGTTTCTCGAAGCGGGCTTCCTTTGGGCTCGCCGTGGCTTCGATGTGTTGGAGACGCTCGGCTACAATCTCACAGTGGCCATCTTGGATGTGGGCTACCCGCCGGCGTGGCAGGTACTTGCGTTCGGACTCGTGGCTGCGCTGGGCGCCGCCGGCCGCGAAGCGCTCCGCCATAAAGCGGCGAGCGTGGAAGCCCGCCAGACCGGTTAATTGATCGACGTCGCCCCGGCAGGAACTCCTCGGCCAACAGTGGCATCATGTCGGGGACTTTCCGCAAGATTGCAGGGAAACGGACATGGATGAATGCTCTCCCGGGGCTTGGCGGCGCGGATCCGGCCCGGCAAATGGTGGCCGCCCGGATCACCTTGCCCCATTTCTCGGTTTTTGCGGCGATGAACTTCGAAAAAACCGGCGGGCGAACCTGGAAGCACGGTGCCGCCCAGTTCGGCAAAGCAATTGCCCCGCCAGGTGCGCGGTGGTGTCTCGGGGTTCAAAATCGCATCGTACTTACGGCACCTTTGGGCCCGTCATAAGATACCAATCGGCAATTTGCTCGCCGGTCCAGAATAGCACGTCCTTTTTCTTTCGGATTTTCTCAAAAACCTTACGGAAATATTTCACCCGGTGCGGCGCACCCATGATGTAGGGATGTACAGAGATCGCCATCACGCGAGCCGAGTTTTTGGCGTCGGCATAGAGCTGCTCATACTGATCGATCGCGCGCTCATAGAATTCCGACGCCTTGTGATGCTGGATGAGCATCATGGGTAGGTCGTTGCATTCCATCGTGTAGGGAATGCTCAGGATAGGCTTGCCGCGTGTCCTGAGCCACGTCGGCTGATCGTCGAGCACCCAATCAGCGACGTAATCGTAGCCCTCCTCGGCCAGAATATCGGGTGTCTCCCAGGTTTCGGTGAGGCCAGGTCCGAGCCATCCGCGCGGCCGCTTGCCGGTCGCGTCGGCAATAACCTCAGCGCTCTTGCGGATATCGGCACGCTCATCTTCGACTTTCTGCATATTGCGCTGGGCATAGCCGTGGCCGACGAATTCCCATTTGCGCTCTACGCAGGCTTTCACGATATCGGGAAAGGCACCGACCGCGGTGCCGTTGATGTTCATGACGCCGGGAATCTTGAACTCGTCATACACCTCCAACAAGCGCCAGAAGCCGACGCGGTTGCCGTATTCATGCCAGCACCAATTGGGTATGTCCGGCATCGGCGAACCGCCGGCCGGAGGCGTCAGCGCGGTGCGCGGCATCGTCTGCGTCGGATCCCATTGTTCTAGGTTGGTAATGGTCCATACCACCATGCGCGCGCCTTTCGGCAGCTTGAGCGGCTTTCGATTGACGATGGCCGAATAGTCGAGACGGTCGTTCGGCAGCATGCCGACTGGGGGCTTGGGCAATTTCATTCCGCGTCCTCTTGATCGTGGCGTTGCTGATTGGTTGATCCGGGTATCCCGAATGACGGTGCGATAGGCGCGAATGGAGGCCAGTTGCGTTCGGCCGACGCCTAATTTACCCCGAGATAGCGAGTGAGCGAGATCGGATCGCGCGCGATTTCATTCGCTGGTGCCTCGTGCACCACCTTTCCGGTCTCGAGGATATAGACCCGATCCGCGACCGCCAGCGCGCTGTAGAGGTTTTGCTCGACCAGCAGAATCGCGAGGCCGTCTTTTTTCAGATTGAGCACGATGTCTTCGAAGTGCTGCACCATCACTGGCGCCAACCCCTCGGAGGGCTCGTCCATCAGGATCAAATCGGGATCGATCATCAGCGCGCGGGCGACGGCGAGCATTTGCCGTTCTCCGCCCGACAATTGTCCACCGAAATGGTTGCGCCGCTCCGCGAGCCGCGGGAGCACGGTGAATATGCGGTCGACCGTCCATCCCTCCGTAGCGCGCACATGTTTGACCATGGTCAAATGCTCGATCACCGTCAGCGAGGCGAACAATCGCCGCCCCTGCGGCACTATCGCGATGCCCCGAGTGGCGACGGAATGAGGCCGCAAGCCCACGAGCGACTTGCCGCGCCAGCGTATGTCGCCGGCGCGAATTTGGGGCGGCGTTAGACCCATGACCGACCGGATCAATGTGGTTTTTCCCATACCGTTGCGGCCGAGCAGCGCCACGACTTCGCCCGGCGCGACATCGAGCGACACGCCATGGATGATCTGGGCTTCGTTATAGAAGCAATGCAGCTCGCAAAGCTCAAGCATTGCGTGGCTTCCCGAGATAAACCTCTTGCACCAAGCTGTTGCGCCGAATTACATCCGGCGACCCCTCGGCCAGAATGCGCCCCTCATGCATGCAGGTCACATAGTCGACGAGACCGAGTGCCAGATCCATGTCGTGCTCGATCATAATTAAGGTCAGGTCTCGTCGTAGCGACCGAATGATCTGCGCCACGATGGAGCGCTCGGCGGGCGACAGCCCGGCCGCCGGTTCGTCAAGCAGCAGGATCGACGGTCCTGTGACGAGCGCGAGCGCAATCTCCAACTGCCGCTGCTCACCATAGCACAGTTCTCTCACCTGCGCGTCGACGCAATCCGAGAGCCGGACTGCGGTCAGCGCGAGTGTGATCGCAGCGGCCTCCTCGACGTGGAGTTGCGGGGAGCCGAACAGCGATAATTTCTGCCGCTTGAGCCCGCGTACCGCCAGCGCCATGTTGTCCGAGACCGACAGCGTCGGAAACAGGTTGGTGATCTGAAAGGTACGCGAGATACCGAGGCGGGCGCGCCGGTGCGGGGGAAGCCGCGTAATGTCGCGACCGTCGAATACGATGCGCCCATGCGCCGGCCGCACAACCCCCGTTGCAGCGTTGAAGAGTGTTGTCTTGCCGGCGCCATTTGGACCGATGATCGCCCGGCGCTCGCCGCGCGGTATCGAAATGCTGACGCCGTCGACGGCCCTGAGCGCCCCGAAGGCCACCACCAGTTTATCAATGATGAGTACGGCATCCGTCACGGTCGTATGTCGCGCGAGATGGCGCAGGCAAGATCCCCGCGCCGTTAGAGAAATCGATTAGGTTCGCTTGATGCCCTGGAAGCTGCGCGAATAGGCAGGCTGCTTCAAGTAGATTTCTGGATCGTATTTCCAGAATTGCGAAACATTCGAATACACCTCGATGGGCACATTCCAGTGTTTGCCGTCGTCGCGCCGGACCACCTTGCGGATGTAAACGTCGTAGATCGGGTTGCCGTAAGCATCGAGGCGTACCGTCTTTCCAAGCGGAGAATCCCGCAGGTCGGACTTGAGGACGGCGTCTATGAGGGCGTCGCGGTCCTCAACTTTGCCGCCAACCTTTTCGATCGCGCGCGATACCCACATCGCGCCCGAATACATGGAGAAGCCGAACAGGGAGGGAATTTTGTCGTACTTGGCGGCGTAGTCCTTGACGAACTTCTGGGTCGCCGGATTGTCGGCGCCTTCGGCGAAATGACCCGCCGAGAAGATGCCTTCGGGCTCGGAGCCGAGCGTGCGGATCACCGACTGGTCGGTAAGGTTCATGGCGCCGATCATCGGGATCCGTCCTTTGAGCCCGAAGCTCGCGAATTGCTGGAGCAGGCGTGTGGCATCGGCGCCGTTCTCCATGGCGAACACGGCGTCTACCTTGAGGTCGGCGAGTTGGCCGAGATAGGGGCTGAAATCGGAAGTGTTGAGCGGATGCCAGAGTTGGGCGACGATCTGGCCCCCGCTCTCGGTGAACACCTGGGCAAAACCGCCGCACTGCTCGTGGCCGAACGAATAGTCCTGGCTGATCGTCGCGACTTTGCGGTAGCCGGTCTTGAATGTCCAGTCGCCGAACGGATGGGAAAAGGCGCTGGCGGAGTAGCCGGCGACGCGGATGACGTTGCGAATGCGGTCGCGCTGGGTGAGATCGTCGGCCGCGATGATCGGAATGAAATAAGGCGTCCCGTTGCGCTTGACGTAGTTGGCGACTGCAAGGCCGGTATTGGCGAGCAGGTTCCCCATCAGCATGTGCACGTTCGCTTGCTCGACCAGGCGGCGGGCCTTCTGCAGCGAAACGTCCGGATTGGAGGCGTCGTCCTCGACCAGCAATTCCACCTTGCGGCCGGAGATTTCCCTCTTGATCTGCTCGAACCAGAATTGCGTCCCTTCGACCATCTCGCGCCCGCCGGACGCCGCGACCCCGGTGAGCGGCGCCAGAAGGCCGATCCGGATCGCTGAAGCCTGGGCGCGGCCCGCCGCTATATAGGGGGTGCCGAGCGCGGTGGCCGAGAGGGTGAGACCCGTAGTTCTGAGAAACTGCCTGCGGTCCATGTCCGGGTCCTCTCCGGTTGAGTTACTTCCACCAAGTGCGTCGCGCCAGAGCGATGCGGATCGTCCCGATGACGCCTTCGGGCGCGAAGATCATGACGACGATGAAGGCGATGCCGAGCGCCGTCGGCCATCGCTCCGTATAGCCGCTTACGGTATTCCGCATCACGATGATGGTCGCCGCGCCCACGAACCCGCCGAACAGCGTGCCGATCCCACCGACGATCGCCATCAGAAGACCCTCCACGGACTGGGCGAGTGCGACCGTCGAAGGGCTCACGAAATCGTTGTAGTAAGCATAAAGCGCGCCAGCGATACCGGCAAAAAAGCCGGATACGGTGAACCCGACGAACAGGTGAAGCGGCACGTTATAGCCAAGGCTCCGCATGCGGCTCTCGCTGTCGCGGATGCCGCGCATGGTGAGGCCGAAAGGCGAGCGGACGAATCGCCACATCGCCAAGGACGCGAGCGCCGCGGCCGCCAGCACCAGCCAATAGAAATTGCGGTGCACGTTGAGGATTGCGGGGCGGATGTCGCCGCGAAGCCCATTCTCGCCGCCCGTAACCTCTGTCCAGCGCACGCAGATGCCCCAGACGATCATGCCGAGCGCGAGCGTGAGCAGCAGGAAATACACGCCGGAGGTTCGCACTGCGAGAAGCGCGAAGATCGCGGCGACCGCGGTTGCGGCCAGTACTCCGAGCGCAAATGCAACGATCGGGGGAAAGCCTGCCTGCGCACTCGTGTAGACGACCACATAGGTCGAAACGCCGAAAATCGCACCATGTCCCAGCGAAGTGCGACCCGCAAAACCGGCCAGGATATCTATCGACATCGCGAGGATACCAAATATAAGCACCTCGGTGGCAAGTCCGGTCTGATAGGTCGACAATCCGAGCGGCAAAGCGGCAGCGGACAAGATCACGACGGCGAGGGCAATCGCAGCACGCCGCGGATTTTTCACCCGCGGCAGGGAGCCGGCCAACACGATCGGAGGCAGGGTTGTGGTCATATCAGTTGCTCGTCCAAAAAGGCCGAGCGGACGGAACGCAAGCAGCATCGCCATCGGGCCGAAGATCACGAAGTAGGCAAGTTCCGGAAACATCACCTGGCCGAAAGTGTTGAACAGGCCGACCAGCAGGCTCCCCGCTGCGACGCCGATGAGACTGCCGCGGCCGCCGATGATGACGACGGCGAGGCTGAATACGAGAATTTCGGCGTCGGCCGATGGATAGAGTGAGAGATACGCGCCCCCCATCAGCCCGCCGAGTCCGGCGAGCGCCGACCCCAGCAGGAAGGTAAGTAGGAAGATCGGCCTGATATTGATGCCCGACGCCTCGACCATTTCGGCATCGTCAACGCCCGCCCGAATCAACGCGCCGATGCGGGTGCGGTGTATGAGAAGCCACAATCCAACGAATATCAGGCACCCGGCGACCAGAACGAACAGGCGATAAGTCGGATAATAGGTTCCGAACACGCGAACGCCGCCACGGAATATTTCCGGGATCGGCACCGTTAAACTGTCGCCGCCCCAGATTACCAGCGCGATGTCGTCGAGGACGAACGCCACCCCGAGCGTCAGCAGTACCTGCCGCAGTTCGTGTCCGCGCACGAACGGCAACAGCCCCTCGGAGAGCACGAATCCGATGATCGCCGCCGCGATCATCGCCCCGAGGCCGCCGAGAACGAAACTACCCGTCCGGACCGCGATGGAAAAACCGATGTAGCCACCGAGCAGATAGAGTGCGCCGTGAGCGAGATTGACGATCCGCAGCAAGCCGAAAATCAACGTGAACCCACTGGCCACGACGAACAGAAGTGCGGCAAACGTCATCCCATTGAGGAGTTGTAGCACGCTCATCCGCGACCCCGATTTATGACGTCTGGGCTCCAACCGACAAAACCAATTGAAACGTCTGTCGCGATCAAGGCAAGCAGATGATACCACGCGGCCGGCAATTGCGCTGAGGACCTCCCGGCAAGGATCATCCCAATCTCGCCATCCAGCCTTCAGCGCCTATTCGGGAGAGCCATCACGTGACCGTTGCTGTCCCCGAGCTCGCCGAGGGGCTGCGGCTGCATGGTGCGGCCGCACAGGTGTCGAGCAGGAGGCCAGCGACCTTTTCGGGATCATGCATATGGCCGGTGCAACACCGGAAGCGGCCGCGTGAAGGTCGGGCGTCCCCGCTTGAGGCCGAGCACGGGCTGCGCCAGTTCGGCGACCGCCGCGGCAGGGTCCGCGCAGTCGAGCACCACGACATCGGCGGGATGGCCGATCGCGATTCCGTAGAAATCCAGATTCATCAGCCGCGCCGGCGATGTGGTGACGAGGTCGAAGCAGGCCGCGAGCTCACGTGCGGTCCCGGCATGCGCCGTGTTCGCATAGAGGTTGGCCATGCGGATCAGCGAGCAGTCGCCGAACGGCGTGAAGGGATTGAGCACATTGTTCGTGGCGAGCGAGCAGGTCACGCCGCGGCTGGCCAGAACGTGCGCCGGAGCCACTCCGCGCGGGGCGTTGTGGCTGTGTGTGCGCCCCATCAGGAACAGATCAGTCGCCGGCAACACAGTCACGGCAACGCCGGCATCGGCGAGACGGCGGGCGACGGCGTCGAGCGCGTCGGGCGCCAGTGCCGACAGCTTGGTGACGTGCCCGACCGCCACCCGCCCGCCGCGGTGAAGCTTCTCGGTGACGCGGCAGACTTCGTCGAGATGCATCCAGCTGGGATCGAGGTCGAAGTCGAGATGAAAATCGACGTCGAGGTCGAACCGCTCGGCCAGGGCGAAGATGCGCGCGATCTGGCCATAGGGGTCGCTGTCCGTGTAAGGACAACCCCCGATCAGATCGGCCCCGGCGGTGCAGGCGGCAACCAGCAGGTCCTCGGCGCCGGGATCGTTGAGCAGGCCCTCCTGGGGAAAGACGCAGATCTCGAGATCAATCGCCCAGGCATAATCCGCCTTGAGCCTGCGGATCGCGTCGAATCCCCTAAGCCCGATGCGGGGGTCGATCTCGACATGGGTGCGCATGTGGGTGGTGCCCTGGACGATCGCCCGCTCCAGGGTGCGCTGGGCCCGGGCGTAGATGTCGTCCTCGGTGAAGGCGGCCTTTGCCGCCGCCACCGCAGCGATCGCTTCCGTGCAGGGTACCGCGCTCGCAGCGGCAGCGATCCCAGATGCAGGACTTGTCGAGATGAATGTGGGTGTCGACGAAACCCGGAAACGCCAGCCGGCCGTCGAGCGGCATGGCGCGGGCGTCGCTCTCGGTAT
Organism: uncultured Alphaproteobacteria bacterium; assembly: GCA_963795865.1. Lineage (GTDB taxonomy): Bacteria > Pseudomonadota > Alphaproteobacteria > Rhizobiales > Xanthobacteraceae > JAJPKK01. The sequence continues at coordinate 24,298 of CAWCJX010000085.1, read as the reverse complement.
GCGCGGCGATCTCGGCGATGCGGCCGTCGCTTATGCCGATGTCGACCTGGCCATCCCTCCCGGCGATCCGGGCCTGGCGCAGCACAAGGTCGAGCGACATTGGGCGATCCTGTTGCGGGTGCTGCCAAAGCAGCAACTCTTGCCGTTTTATCTCACCGTATCATAACGCCAGTCGCCATCAGGTCCCCCCGATGCCGGCGGAAGCCGCGCCGACAGCCTCGCCACTTTGCCGTGCGCTCGCCGAGCGGCAGCGGTCGCAGATTCTTGCCGTTGAGTTCCAGGAGATCGAACACGTACAGCATCGCTGCCGCGGCCTCGTGCCGGCGGTGGAGCGCGTCGAACACGGCCACCCCGTCCCCGCCAGTGACCGCCGCCTCGCCGTCCAGGGTGAAGGGCTTGGCGCGCAGCTTTACGGCGGCCGCGGCAATGGCGGAATAGCGATCGGTCCAATCGTAGCCGCGCTGGGTGAACCGCCGCACCGTCTTGCCGTCCCGGCGCACGATCAGCCGAAAGCCGCCATGCTTGATCTCGTGCACCCAATCGGGCCCGGAAGACGGGTGGGCCGGCCGGCGCGGTGGCACGGAGCCACAAGCCGCCACCGTTGGTTCAATCAGCGCTGGCGTTCATTCCTAAGATATTGGATCGCCTTGTCCAACCGCTCCGGGTCGATCTGCTTTTGTGCCTCATCCCTGGCTTTGGCAGGCTTGGCCGTCCTGCGTGCGCGACCTTGTTTTGGGTGCCGCTTCCCTTTCATTTTATTGGTCTGATCCAAGACTATGCCCTCCACCGCGATAGCGGAAATAGTTCCGGGGGGGCGGAAATCAAGCTGGTTCCGCCGAAAGTCAACTAAAGGCTAAGAGCTCCCGCCGGTCTGGTTCGCGTTCGACGAATCCGCCCGCTGGCATGGGCCGTTGTTTCCTGCGGCCGTTTGTGGGACCGTGCGGCCGTTTTCCGAAGGACGGTTCGATGGCGGATTTGGCATTGACGCCGGCACCCGGCGTGACCTCGGACGCGGTCGCGCTCGCGGCGGCGCTGGGACGGCGCTCGATCGTGCTGGTCGGCATGATGGGGGCGGGCAAGTCTTCGATCGGCCGGCGGTTGGCGGCCCGCCTGAACATCGTCTTCGTCGATGCCGATACCGAGATCGAATCGGCCGCCGGCATGTCGATCGCCGACATTTTCGCAATCCACGGCGAGCCTTATTTCCGCTCCGGCGAGATGCGGGTGATCGCCCGCCTGCTCGAGCATGGTCCCCAGGTGCTGGCGACCGGCGGCGGCGCCTTCATGAACGCCCAGACGCGGGCGACGATCCGCGACAAGGCGATCTCGGTGTGGCTGAAGGCCGATATCGACGTGCTCAGCAAGCGGCTGCGGCGGCGCAACGACCGGCCGCTGCTCCAGACCGAAGATCCGGTCGCGACGCTGACCGGCCTTCTGCAGGTTCGCGACCCCGTCTATGCCGACGCCGACGTCACCGTCATCTCGCGCGACGTCACCCACGACGTCATCGTCGACGAGATCATCGCCGCGGTCTGCGGCAAGCTCGACATTGCGCTCCGGTCGGGCTGAAGGAGAATGCCATGACGGCGCCGTTGCGGCCGGTCCATCCGGCCATGATCGATCCGGCCCCGGTTGGCGGGGCACAGGAAAAGCTGGTTCATGTGGCGCTGGGCGATCGCGCCTATGACATCGTGATCGGGCGCGGCCGTCATCGCTTCGTTGGGCGCGCGCGCCGCGGCGCTCAAGCCGGGCGCCAAGGCCGCGATCGTCACCGACGATCGGGTGGCGCCGCTCCACCTCGGCGCCGCCGAGGCGTCGCTCGCCGCGGCCGGGATCGCGAGCAGCCGCGTCATCGTCGACGCCGGGGAGGGCGCCAAGAGCTTCGCCGGCTTCGAGCGCGTCTGCGAGGCGCTGATCGCGGCCCGGATCGAGCGCGGCGACCTCGTGGTGGCGCTCGGCGGCGGGGTGGTCGGCGACCTCGCCGGCTTTGCAGCCGCCGCGGTGCGGCGCGGCCTCGACTACATCCAGGTGCCGACGACGCTGCTCGCCCAGGTCGATTCCTCCGTGGGCGGCAAGACCGCCATCAATTCGAGCCGCGGCAAGAACCTCGTCGGCGCGTTCCACCAGCCGATCCTGGTGGTCGCCGACACCGCCCTGCTCGACACCCTCCCGCCGCGCCAGTTCCGCGCCGGCTATGCCGAGGTCGTCAAATACGGACTGCTCGGCGACGCCGCTTTCTTCGACTGGCTCGACGCCAACCTCGGACGAGGTGTTCTCCGGCGGCGCGGCGCGCGAGCACGCCATCGCCACCAGCTGCCGCATGAAGGCCGAGATCGTCGCCCGCGACGAGCGCGAGACCGGCGACCGGGCGCTGCTCAATCTCGGGCACACCTTCGGTCACGCCCTGGAGGCGGCGGCGGGATTTTCCGATCGGCTGCTGCATGGCGAGGCGGTGGCGCTCGGCACTGCGCTGGCGTTCGAATTTTCCGTCCGGCTCGGCCGCATCGCCCCGGCGCAGGCGGCCCGGGTGACGCGGCATCTCGCCGGCGCGGGCCTGCCGGTCGCCGCTCCGGAACTTCGAGATTCCCCGGCGGGCCGCCCGATGCGGACCGCCTGATGGACCTGATGGCGCAGGACAAGAAGGTGAAGCGCGGCAGGCTGACCTTCATTCTTCTGCGCGACATCGGAAAGGCCTATATCGCTCCCGATGTCGATCCGGCGCAGGTCCGCGCCTTCCTTGCCGAGAAGCTCGACCCGCGATGACGCCGCACGATTGGATCACCCTTGTCGTCGTCCTGGTGTTCCTGTTCCTGGCGTTCCTGTTCTCCGGCAGCGAGACGGCGCTGACGGCGTCGTCGCGCGGCACCATGCTGCGGCTCGCCAAGTCCGGCAATCCCGACGCCATCATCGTCACCCGCCTGCTGGAGAACCGGCAGCGGCTGATCGGCGCGCTGCTGATCGGCAACAATGTCGCGACCATCGTGTCGTCCGCGCTCGCCACCGAGCTGCTGCTGTACTGGTTCGGCGATGTCGGCGTGATCTATGCGAGCATCGTGATGACGGTGCTGGTGATCGTGTTCTGCGAACTGCTGCCCAAGACCGCCGCCATCATCGCGCCGGACCGCCACGCGCTCGCGGTGGCGCGTCCGATCGCGCGGGTCGTCGCCGTGCTCGGCCCGGTGCTGACCGCGGCGGAATGGCTGGTGCGCCGAGATGCTGGCGCTCGCCGGCACAAGGACCGGCGAGAGCGAGCCGCTGCTGCCGCCGCACGAGCGGCTGCGCGGCGCGGTCGACCTGCTGCACCGGGAAGGCAGCGTCGAGAAGCTCGATCGCGACATGCTCGGCGGCCTGCTCGACCTGCGCGACCTCACCGTGGCGGACGTCATGATCCACCGCACCGAGGTGATCACCGCCGATGTCGGCGAGCCGGCCGAGAAGGTCGATCGAGCGGGTGCTCGACGAGCTGGTGACGCGCATCCCGCTGTGGCGCGGCACGCCGGAGAACATCGTCGGCATCCTGCACGTGAAGGACCTGCTGCGGGCGATCCAGGCGGCGGGCGGCGACCCCGCCAAGGTCGACATCATGGCGATCGCGCGGCCGCCCTGGTTCGTGCCGGACATCCGGCCGCTGTCCGAGCAGCTCAAGGCGTTTCGCCGCCGGCGCACGCCGCTCGCCCTCGTCGTCGACGAGTACGGCGAGTTCATGGGGATCGTCACGCTCGAGGACATTCTCGAGGAGATCGTCGGCGACATCACCGACGAGCACGACGTCGAAATCGCCGGAGTGCGGCCGCAGCCGGACGGCTCGGTCAATGTCGACGGCGCGGTGCCGATCCGCGACCTCAACCGCGCCATGGACTGGAACCTGCCCGACGACGAGGCCACCACCATCGCCGGCCTCGTCATTCACGAGGCGCGCTCGATCCCCGAGCCGGGCCAGAGCTTCACCTTCCACGGCTTCCGGTTCCAGGTGCTGCGGCGCGAGCGCAACCGCCTCGAAGCGCTGCGGATCACCCCGGTCGTGCAGAAAGCGCCGCCGAAGGCCGCCTGACCGAGATCTTGTGGCCGACGGCCTGCCGGTCAGCCCAGCCCTTCCTCGGGCGTCGCCGCGTGGATCGCGAGGGCATGGACGCCCGACTGCAAGCTCGCCGCGAGCGCGGCATTTATCATGCGATGACGCTCGAGCCGGCTCTTCCCCCGGAACGCATCCGACACGATATACACCCTGAAATGAGTCTCGCCGCCGCCCGGTGGCCGGCATGTCCCTCGTGCTGATGGGACTCGTCGACCACCTCGCAGGCTCTGTGGCACGAAGGCCTCAGTCAACTTTTCTGTGATGATGTCGGAACGGCTCATGTCGCGTGCATTAACCGCACCCGCACGATTGCGTCAATCGTGGTGCATCGCCGCGGCCCGGAACATGTCCTTCACGTTCTGTCAAGCTTGCGCGACGTGACGAACCCTTCCCATAATGGGCAATGAAGTTCGACTCGCCCTTGTTCGATCGCATCCGGGTCAAGCCCGGCGAGGACCGCCGGCTGCAGGCCGATCAGCCGTGCTGCGACTGGCCGGAATGCGCGAACGCGGCGACCCACCGGGCGCCGAAGGGGCGAAACCGCGAGCGTGAATATTGGCGCTTCTGCCTCGATCATGTGCGCGAATACAATCAGTCCTATAATTTCTTTGCCGGCATGAGCGACGATGCGGTCGCGCGCTACCAGAAGGACGCGATGACCGGGCATCTGCCGACCTGGAGGATCGGCATGGTCGGCGGTGCCGGACGGGTGAAGGGCGGCCCGGGCGGCCCTTCCGGGCGGCGAGCGCCGATGATCCGTTCGGCATGTTTCGCGACCTCGGCGGCGGCGTGGGCGGCGAGCACGCCAAGGCCGAGACCGAGCGGCGCACGCTTCGCAATGCCGAGCGCAAGGCGCTCCATGCGCTGGGCCTCGAGGAGGGCGCCGCCCGCCTCGACATCAAGGCGCGCTTCAAGGAACTGGTGAAGCGTCACCATCCCGACGCCAATGGCGGCGACCGCGGCTCGGAGGACAAGCTGCGGGAAATCATCGAGGCCTATAACTACCTGAAGACGACTGGATTCTGCTGATTTCGCCGGTCTGGATGGCGCCGGTGCGGCCGGAGCCGCGGCAGGAACCGTCGAGGCGCGCTTCGGGCGATGAAATCGATCATGAATTCAATGATATGGGGGATAATCGGGGGCGCGGGCGGTGGCGCTGCCTGATTCGGCGGCACCGGCAAGACGGCGCGCCGGAGCGGCACCAGGCCCCGCTGCGGCGCTTTCAACTCGGGACCGGTTTCTGTTAAATTGCCGCCGACATACGTTCTGCCTCATGCGAGCCGTCCCGCGCCTCGCCGATGCCGTCTGTCCAGACGCCGAAATCAAATGGCATGGATTTCAGCGTAGAACCGGGCCACGCCAGACCGACGCCGCGGCCTTTCCGGTCGCATTGCCGTCGGAGACGGGCCACGCGCGCACGGAGGAGCAATGACTGCCGTTACCCAACCCACCGCCCCGCTTCCGGACATCAAGGTCTCCGTCCGGCAACTCTTCGGCTTCGACAGCGACATGGAAGTGCCGGCCTATTCCGAGCCGGACGAGCATGTGCCCGAGATCGATTCCGACTATCGGTTCGATCGCCCGACCACGCTCGCGATCCTGGCGGGCTTCGCGCGGAACCGGCGCGTGATCGTGACCGGCTATCACGGCACCGGCAAGTCGACCCACATCGAGCAGGTCGCGGCGCGGCTCAACTGGCCGTGCGTGCGCGTCAATCTCGACAGCCACATCAGCCGCATCGACCTCATCGGCAAGGACGCGATCGTCATCCGCGACGGCCAGCAGGTGACCGAATTCCGCGACGGCATCCTGCCGTGGGCCTATCAGCACAATGTCGCGCTGGTGTTCGACGAATACGACGCCGGCCGCCCCGATGTGATGTTCGTGATCCAGCGGGTGCTGGAATCCTCGGGCCGGCTGACGCTGCTCGACCAGAGCCGGGTCATCAAGCCGCATCCGGCGTTCCGGCTGTTCGCCACCGCCAACACGGTCGGCCTCGGCGACACCTCCGGGCTCTATCACGGCACCCAGCAGATCAACCAGGCGCAGATGGACCGCTGGTCGATCGTCACCACGCTCAACTATCTGCCGCACGACAACGAGGTCGAGATCGTGCTCGCCAAGGCCAAGCACTATCGCAACGAGCCGGGCCGCGACATCGTCAACAAGATGGTGCGGGTCGCCGACCTCACCCGCAACGCCTTCATGAACGGCGACATCTCGACGGTGATGAGCCCGCGCACCGTGATCACCTGGGCGGAGAACGCCGACATCTTCAAGGATGTCGGCTTCGCCTTCCGCCTCACCTTCCTCAACAAGTGCGACGAGCTGGAACGCCCGATCGTCGCCGAGTTCTACCAGCGCTGCTTCGGCCAGGAGCTGCCGGAATCCTCGGTGAACGTGGCGCTGAGCTGAAATCGGTCGAGATGCCTGCGCTCCAGATCGAGAAGGTCCACGGTCCCGCGCGGCGGGAAATCGTCAAGGGCTTGAGGGCGTACAATGTCGCCGCGGTCGGCAAGTTCGATCATCGTCCGCTGACCGTGACCATTCGCGAGCGCGGCAAGATGGGCGGCAAGATCTTTGGCGGCAAGATCTTGGGCGGCCTGGTCGGAGAGACGTTTTTTGGCTGGATGTTCGTGAGCCTGCTCTGGGTGTCCGAACGGCATCGCGGCAACGGCTGGGGCAGTTCGCTGATGCGGACCGCCGAGGCGGAGGCGCGCAGCGAGGTGTGCGCCATGTGTATCTGGACAGCTTCAGTTTCCAGGCTCCGGCGTTCTATGAGAAACTCGGCTATCGGGAGTTTGGGCGATTGAAAGACTTTCCAGCCGGCTACGACCGCGTCTGGATGACAAAGGCGTTGTGATGTCCTCGAACATCAAGACCAAGACCCCGGCCAAGGAGGCGCCCACCGAGCCGTTCAAGCGCGCCGTGACGGGGTGCCTGCGCGCCATCGCGCGCCAGCCCGAGCTCGAGGTCTCGTTTGCCGCCGAGCGGCCGGGGATGGTGGGCGGCAAGGCGCGGCTGCCCGAGCCGCCGCGCAAGATGACCGCGGCCGACGCCGCCATCGTGCGCGGCCATGCCGACGCGATCGCGCTTCGCATGGCCTGCCACGACACCGCCATCCACCGCCGCCTGATGCCGGGCGGCCAGCAGGCGCGGGCGGTGTTCGAGGCGGTCGAACAGGCCCGCGTCGAGGCGATCGGGGCGCGCCGCATGCAGGGCGTCGCCAACAATCTTGCGGCGATGCTCGACGACAAGTTCCATCGCGGCAAGTTCGACGAAATCTCCGATCGCGCCGATGCGCCGATCGAGGAAGCGGTGGCGATGCTGGTGCGCGAGCGCCTGACCGGTCGGCCGCCGCCGCCGGCGGCGCGCCGTCTCGTCGAGCTGTGGCGCAGCTGGATCGAGGGACGGGCCGGGCGCGAACTCGACCGGCTCGAGGACAAGATCGAAAACCAGCGCAAGTTCGGCGACATCGTCCACGACCTCCTGGACTTCGCTCGACATGGGCGACGATCGCAGCGACCAGGACGAGGAGGACAGCGACGACAACGACGAGGAGGGCCGGCAGGACGAGAAGGGCGAGGACGGCGATTCCTCGGAATCCGAAGAATCCCAGCGCATGAGCCTGGAGCAGGCGGATGCCGCGACGGAGGATCTGCCCGACAGCGCCGCCGAGGCGACCGATGCGCCGACCGCCGACATGCCCGACGACTCCGAGATGGGCGATTCGGAAAACGCCGCCGAGCCGTGGCGCCCGCGCCAGGGCGGCCGCAACGAGCCGCGCGGTCCCGACTACCGGCCCTTCATCACCAAGTTCGACGAGACCGTCGCCGCCGAGGACCTGTGCGAGCCGGAGGAACTCGACCGCCTGCGCGGCTACCTCGACAAGCAGCTCGCCCATCTCCAGGGCGTGGTCGCCCGTCTCGCCAACCGGCTGCAACGCCGCCTGATGGCGCAGCAGAACCGCTCCTGGGAGTTCGACCTCGAGGAGGGCCTGCTCGATCCGGCGCGGCTGCCGCGCATCATCATCGATCCGCATGCATCCGCTCTCGTTCAAGCGCGAGAAGGAGACCAATTTTCGCGACACCGTGGTCACGCTGCTGCTCGACAATTCGGGCTCCATGCGCGGCCGCCCGATCACGGTGGCGGCGACCTGCGCCGACATCCTGGCGCGCACCCTCGAGCGCTGCGGCGTCAAGGTCGAGATCCTCGGCTTCACCACGCGGGCGTGGAAGGGCGGGCAGTCGCGCGAGGCCTGGCTCGCCGACGAACAAGCCGGGCAATCCCGGCCGCCTCAACGACCTGCGCCACATCATCTACAAGTCCGCCGACGCGCCGTGGCGGCGCGCGCGGCGCAATCTCGGCCTGATGATGCGCGAGGGCCTGCTCAAGGAGAACATCGACGGCGAGGCGCTGGACTGGGCCCACAAGCGCCTGCTGGCGCGCACCGAGCAGCGCAAGATCCTGATGATGATCTCCGACGGCGCGCCGGTCGACGATTCGACGCTCTCGGTCAATGCCGGCAATTATCTCGAGCGGCATCTGCGCTGGATCATCGAGGAGATCGAGCAGCGCTCGCCGGTCGAGCTGATCGCCATCGGCATCGGCCACGACGTGACGCGCTATTACCGCCGCGCGGTGACGATCGTCGACGCCGAGGAACTCGGCGGCGTCATGATCGAGAAGCTGGCCGAGCTGTTCGACGAGGCGCCCCCGCCGAGCCGGCGCGGCGCCCGGCGCGGCGGCTGCACTCGTGACCGCGCCGCGACACCGAGCCGCGCCTGCTCGCCGCCCGGCGGCGCGATATCCGGCGCCATTGCCGCGGCCGCGGCCATGGCGGCAGCGCTGATGTTCTCGGCGCCGGCGCCCGCCGCGCCCGGCCGCGACGACGGTACGGTCGCGGTCCAGGCGCAGGCGGTCCAGGCGCAGGCGATCGAAGCGCACGCGATCGAAGTGCAGCCAGGACGATCGACTCGTTTCTGCCGCGCGATCCCGAGCGACGCCGCTTCGGCCCGCTCGATGTTCCGCGGCGGCCTCGAATTGACGTCGTCCTATGGCGAGTTCGGCGGCCTGTCCGCGCTCCGCATGGCGCCGGACGGCGAGCATTTCGTCTCCCTCTCCGACAAAGGCTACTGGCTCACCGGACGCATCGTCTACGAGCAGGACGCCCGGTCGGCATCGCCGACGCCGAGATGGCGCCGATGCTCGGCCCGGACGGCCGTACGCTCGCGGCGCGGGGCTGGTGCGACACCGAATCGCTCGCCGAGCAGGACGGCGTGTTCTATGTGGGCATCGAGCGGGTCAACCGCATCGTCCGCTTCGATTTCGCCAAGAACGGCGTGCGCGCCCGCGCCGCGGTGGTCACGACGCCGCCCGGAATCGCGACGCTGCCCAACAACAAGGGCCTCGAAGCGCTCGCCTTCGCGCCGCGCGGCAGCAAGCTCGCCGGCACCCTGATGGCGTTTTCCGAGCGCGGCCTCGATGCCGCCGGCAATCTCAAGGCGTTCCTGATCGGCGGCCCGACGCCCGGCGAGTTCGCGGTCAAGCGCCGCGACGATTTCGACATCAGCGACTGCACCGTGCTGCCGAACGGCGACCTGCTGCTGCTGGAGCGCCGGTTCTCGCTGCTGCGCGGCGGCATCGCCATGCGGCTGCGCCGGCTGGCGCTGGCCGACATCAAGCCGGGCGCCGTGGTCGACGGGCCGATCCTGTTCTTCGCCGACATGGGCTACCAGATCGACAACATGGAAGGCATCAGCGACCCACCGCACGGCCGCGGGCGATCTCATCCTGACGATGGTGTCGGACGACAATTTCTCGTTCCTGCAGCGCACCATCCTGCTGCAGTTCAAGCTGGTCGAGGAATGAGAGGCGCGAGTGTCGGAACCGATTCTGACGGTTCAATCCCATCCTGCGGGTGTCATGCCCGCGAAAGCGGGCATCCAGTATCCCCGAACTATCGATGGGACTCATGCTGCGCCCACATCGAAGCACGTGGTTGCTGGATTGCGCCGGTCGAGCCGGGCGATGACGCCTTGGGATTCAAGCGTCGCGGATCAGGCGCTAGCTCGCGAGCTTCTTGCCGATCTGGCGCTTGAGATCGAGCGCCCGCTTCGACAGTTCGGCGTCGCGCGCCTTGATCAGGAATGCGTCCAGGCCGCCGCGGTGGTCGACGCTCTTGAGCGCATTGGCGGATATCCGCAACCGCACCGAACGCCCGAGCGCATCGGAAATCATCGTGACGTTCACGAGGTTGGGCAGGAATCGCCGCTTGGTCTTGATGTTCGAGTGGCTGACCTTGTGGCCCGTCTGGGGCCCCTTGCCGGTCAATTCGCACCGCCGCGACATGGCATACCTCTGAAAAAGCATCGACCCGCGCTTGCCCGCGCGGAGCGTGGAAACGGGGCTCAGTTGGACCGCGGACGTATAATGACCGGGGCCGGAGGCGTCAAGTTCCTGGTCGTGGGCGATCCCGGGCCTTGCGCCGGCCGCCGCTTCAGAACAAGATCGCTGCCGCGAGCCGATCGAGAGCCCCCGGGCGGGCTGGCGAGGCCTGGGAGCGAGCGATGGGCAGGCGGGCTGGATTGCCGTGGGCGGGCTGGATTGCCGTGGGCGGGGTCGCGTTCGCGACGCTCGCCGCCGCTGCGCCCGACGATGTCGCCGCGTTTCTCGCCGGCACCGCGAAATCCTGCATCGAATGCGATCTGTCCGGGCAGAGCCTGGTCGACCGCGACTTCAAGCGCGCCAAGCTCGATCGCGCCATCCTGAAGAATGCCGACCTCTCCACGGCGACCCTGTTTCGCAGCTCGTTGCAGCGCGCCGATCTCTCCGGCGCCAAGCTGGTCGAGGCCGACCTCAACCGGATCGACGCCAAATGGGCGGATTTTCACGGCGCGGACCTGTCGAAGGCGCTGCTCTACGAAGCCGACCTGTCGAGCGCCAATCTCGCCGGCGCCAATCTGATCAATGCCCGTCTCGGCCAGGCGCGCCTCAACCAGGCCAATCTCGAAGGCGCGATCCTCGCCGGCACCGACCTGCGCGGCGCCCGCCTCGCCGGGGCGAAGCTCGCCGGGGCCAATCTGCGCGGCGCCAAGCTCGACGGCCAGAAGATGCGCGAGATGGACCTGCGCGGCGTCGATTTCACCCTTTCCGACATGCCCGAAGCGGACCTGTACGGCGCCGACCTGCGCGGCTCGACGCTCGCCGGCGTCGACCTGTTCGGCGCCAATTTTCACGGCGCCGATCTGCGCGGCGCGAGCTTCGAGGGCGCCAACCTGAAGAACGCGATCCTCACCGATGCCCAGATGGAAGGCGCGAATTTCGACGCCGCCATCATGCCGGACGGGCGGCGCAACGAATGAGCCTGCGGCCGGCCCTGTTGCTGCGCGAGGCGTTCTCGCTGGCGCTGTCTGTACTCGTCGCGCTCGCCGTCGGCGACGCCGGCCGTCGCCGAGAAGGGCAAGCTGCGCGAGCGGCTGACGCCGGAAGTGATGGCGGTGGTGTTTCCCGGCGCCGAGCGGCTGGGGCCGGAGGAGGGCACGCCGCCCGCCATCGCCGCCTACAAGGACGGCAAGGTCGCCGCCTACATCTTCTCGACCCTCGATATCGTCGCCGCGCCCGGCTATTCGACCACCCCGTTCGACGTCATCGCCGGGGTCGATGTGAGCGGCCGGATCACCGGCGCCAAGGTGGTGTTCCACGTCGAGCCCTACATCTATCACGACCCGGTGCGCCAGCCGCTGCTCGACACCTTCCTCGCCCGCGCAGGCCGGGACGCCGCTGCAGGGCGGGTCGGCGGCGACGCTGCCGCCGGACTTCGTCAAGGGCGCCACCATCAGCGGCCGCGCCATGCGCGGAGCCATCCTGGATTCGGCGCGGCTGGTCGCGCGCTCGCGCATTTCCCGCCCGGTGGTGACCGCGCCGACCCTCGACGTCGACGGCTTTCGCCTGATGTCGTGGCAGGACCTCGTCGCCGAGGGCGCGGTGGCGCGCCGCCGCATCACGTCGGGAGAGGTGGCGGCGGCGCTCAGGACGGCGGGCGCCGCGGACGCCGCCCTCGACGTTTCCCTCGGCAAGCCCGACGATCTCTACATCGAGGTGCTCACCGGCCTGCTGACGCCGGCCGCGGTCGGCGGCAACCTGCTCGGCCTGCGCAATTTCGAGGAGTACCGCGGCCGGATGCCGCGCGGCGCGCCGGCGATCTTCGTCGCCTCCAACGGGCCCTATGACTTCCTCGGCACCAGGCATTATCGCCAGTCCGAAGGATTCAGGTTCGATCGCATTCGCGTCGTGCAGGGCGAGCAAACCTTCTCCTTCGCCAACGACAATTATCAGCGGCTCGGCACCGGCGCCGCCGACGGCATCCGGGCGCAGCAATATGCCGGGCTGTTCGCCTTGCCGGCCAACGCGAAATTCGATCCGCTCCAGCCGTGGCGGCTGGAACTCCTGGTGAACGGCGCCGGCGCGTCCCCGGTGAGCGTCTCGTTTCCGGTCGAATTCCGCCTTCCCGCGGCATTCATCCTCATGCCGGACCAGCCGCCGGTCGCGGCCTGGGTCGAGGCCTGGCGCGATGCCCGCGGCAATATCGCGATCCTCGCGGCGCTGCTGGCGGCGCTCACCTTGATCTTCGCGTTCCAGGCGCAGCTGTCGCGGTCGCGCCGCGCCCACCGTCTGGTGCGCAACGGATTCCTCCTGGTCGTGCTGGTCTGGCTCGGCTGGACCGTCGGCGTGCAGCTCTCCATCGTCAACGTGATCAACTATATCGAGGCCCCGTTCCGCGGCGTCGACATCGGCTTCTATCTCGCCGAGCCGCTGATGGTGATGATCGCCCTCTACACCCTGGTCTCGGTGGTGCTGATCGGGCGCGGGGTGTTCTGCGGCTGGCTGTGCCCGTTCGGCGCGCTGCAGGAATTGCTCGCCCAGCTCGCGCGCGCGGCGGGACTGCCGCAATGGAACCCGTCGCAGGCGCTGGAGCAGCGCCTGTGGCTCGGCAAATACATCGCCGCCGCGGTGGTGTTGGCGCTGGTATTGACCTGCGATCGACGGCTCCGGCGCGACCACCGAGATCGAGCCCTTCAAGACCGCGATCACCTCCAAATTCACCCGCGCCTGGCCCTATGTGCTCTATGCCGGCGTGCTGCTCGCCATCGGGCTATTCTCCGAGCGGGCCTATTGCCGCTTCCTGTGCCCGCTCGGCGGCGTGCTCGCCGTGCTCGACCGGCTGCATCTGATCGACCTGCTCAAGCGCCGGCCGGAATGCGGAAACCCGTGCCGGCTGTGCGAACGCTCGTGCCCGGTGCGGGCGATCGAGACGTCCGGCAAGATCATCACCGCGGAATGTTTTCAGTGCCTGGATTGCCAAGTCGAGTATTATGACGACAAGCGCTGCCCGCCGCTGGTGCAGGCAGGCAAGCGCCGTGGCGGCGCGGATGCGGGGCCGGCGGTTCCGGTGGCGGCGATGGTGAAACATGTCTGATATGCAGCAGTCCGATACGCGCAGTCCGATACGCAGCAGCAACTTCAGGCCTGCGCGGGCTGACGCGCCGGCGCGCCGTCCGCATCGTCGCCGCCGCCGCCGGGCTGCCGCTGATGATCGCGGCGGTCCGCGCCACCGCGCCCGCGGGCCGGCTGTTCGACTGGCAGGGCGAGGTGCTCGGCGCGTTCGCCGAGCTGTCGCTCTGGCACACCGACGAAGCGGCCGCGCGGCGCGCCATCCGCCAGGTCGAAGGCGAGATCGCGCGCTACGAGCGCATCTTCGGCCTCGCCCGCGCGGACAGCGAAATCGCCAGGCTCAACGCCGCCGGCACATTGACCGGGCCTTCGCCGGAGCTGCGCTCGCTGATGGAGGAGAGCCGGCGCTTCTCGGTCCTGAGCGCGGGCGCGTTCGATATTTCGGTGCAGCCGCTGTGGCGCCTCTACGAGGCGCATTTCTGGTCGCGCAGCGCGGTCCAGGACGACCTGCTCGCCCGCGCCCGCGACGTCGCCCGCGATCTCGTCGATTACCGCGCCATCGACATCGGCGCGGCGCGCATCGCCTTCGCCCGCCCGGGCATGGCGGTGACGCTGAACAGCCTGGCGCAGGGCTTCGTCACCGATGCCTGCGCCGACCTCCTGCGCAACGAGGGCTTCGCCACCGCCTTCGTCGATCTCGGCGAGGTCCGCGCGCTCGGCCGCCATCCCGACGGGCGGCCCTGGCGGGTCGGCATCCGCAGCCCGCAGGCGGCGGCAGATTTGGCGCAGACGAGTCCGGCGCAGATGAGCGCCGGTGCAGGCGGATTCGGTACGATCAGGCGTGGCGCAGATCCGTCGACCTCGAGGATACCGCCATGGCGGTCTCCGGCGGCTACGGCACCACCTTCGAGCCGTCCGGCCGGTTCCACCACATCTTCGATCCCCACACCGGGGAAAGCGCCCACGCGCTGCTCGATGCGACGGTCGTAGGCCCCCGCGCGACGGTCGCCAACGGGCTCTCCACCGCGCTCTGCGTTGCCGGCGAGGAGCGCGCCGCCGCGCTGATCGCGGCTTCGCCGGGCTACCGGGCGATCCTCACCAGGCCCGACGGGACGACGGTGAGTTTCGGCGGCGTGAGCGCGTAGGGCGGAACAGTGCAACGGACAGGGCTGGGCCGAAGATGCGAGCCGCGGATCACCGGGTCACTCCGGCATCGGGGCGTTGTGAAATCTTGAAGTCTTGAACACGTCGGGAATCGCGGCCGTTTTCGTGCGACCGAACTCTTGGACGCAGTCGATCGCGCCTGCCCGAATCAGTTGGTCATCTCGTCGGTCCAGACCTTGAAGCTCACGAGGGTGTTGGGCCCGAACGTGGTCGCGATGGCGACGTCGATGGCGTCGCGGCCCCGCGCCATCAGCACCCGGCCGATCCGCGGCATGTTGTTGCGGGCGTCGAAGGTGTACCAGCGGCCGCCGAGATAGACCTCGAACCAGGCGGCGAAATCCATCGGGCCGTAGGGCGGCGGCATGCCGATGTCGCCGAGATAGCCGGTGCAGTAGCGCGCCGGGATGTTCAGGCAGCGGCAGAACGCGACGGCGAGATGGGCGTAGTCGCGGCAGACGCCGCGGCGCTCGTTGAACGCCTCCCAGGCCGTCCGGGTGGCGCGGGCATGCTCATAGCCGAACGCGATGTGGTTGTGCACGAAATCGCAGATGGCCTGGACCCGGCCCCAGCCCATGGGCGTGTGTCCGAACAGGCTCCAGGCCGTCTCGGAGAGTTTCTCGGTGTCGCAGTAGCGGCTCCCCAGCAGGAATACCAGCGACTCCTCGGGCAATTCCTGGATCGAATGCTGGTGCGCGAACGGCGCGACGATGTCGGGCTCCCCGCAATCCCTGACCAGGGCGGCGCTGGCGATCCGCAGCCGCCCGGCCGGGGCGACGAGACGGGTGCACCAGTTGCCGAAGCCGTCGCGATAGGCCGACAGCGGGAGCGACGGCGCGGTCGTCACGTGATCGGGAATGATGATGTCGGATGCGCGCGAATAGTGGATGTGCAGCACCAGCATCATCGGCGTCGGCTGCGGACAATCGTAGATCAGCTCGTAGCCCACCCTGATTTCCAAGAGACATCTCCTGCGGACGTGGGCGACCACGCCATGCCAGAGAACATTTTTCCGATCAGGCTGACCCTGTTGGTGTCGTTGCCCCTCGAACCGGGCAATCCGGTGCTCAGGGTCGGTGTTTAACCTTAAGCGAAATGTGCTCCAAATCGCGCCAGACATCGAGTGACGACGAACGAAGATCTATGAAGCCGCCGGGCGGCGAAGATAGGGCCCTCGAACGGAATTTCGCGGCGGGTCGGCGCAGCGCGCGACGGCCAACGGTTGCCGGACGGAGCGGTCGCAAGAATCACCCGGCGCGCGCCGAAGGCGACCGCCCGTCTGTTCCGGCGGCACACGATATGCTTGATGGCAGCATGCTTGATGGCAGCGCGGGCACGGCAACCCCTTCGATCGACGTCCGATGCAGAGACTTCCGATGCAAACCATGCAACTTTTGCGCCTGTGAACGATAATTCGGCCGCCTCCGGCGACCGGCGAACGAGCGACCCTCATGGATGACGTCCCGACCACGCTTCTCGCGCCCGATGAGCCGCCGCCGGTCACGGTGATCAACGCGGACGGCGGCTCGCCGTTGCTCATCGTTGCCGATCACGCCGGCAATCGCTTGCCGCGGCGCCTGCAGACGCTCGGCCTCGGGCCGGCGGAACTCGAACGCCACATCGCCTGGGATATCGGCGTGGGCGCGGTCGGCAGATTGATGGCGGAGGCGCTCGATGCGGTGTTCATCCGGCAGGACTATTCCCGCCTCGTCATCGACTGCAACCGGACGCCGGGTTCGCAAACATCGATCGTCGAGGTGAGCGAGCGCACCACCGTGCCGGGCAATATCGGGCTCGGCAAGACCCAGATAGAGGCCCGTATTCGCGAGATATTTCAGCCCTATCACGATCGGATTGCGGGCGAATTGGATCAGCGTCGCCGCGCCGGGCTGCCGGCTGCGCTGATCGCCATGCACAGCTTCACGCCGGTGTTCACGGGCATCGCGCGGCCCTGGCAAGTCGGCGTGCTCTACAACCGCGATCCCCGCTTTGCCCATATCCTGATGGACCTCCTGGCGGCCGAGCAAGGCCTCGTGGTCGGCGACAACGAACCCTACAGCGTGACCGACGCGTCGGACTACACGATCCCCATTCACGGCGAGCGGCGCGGCCTGCACCATGTCGCGATCGAAATTCGCCAGGACCTCATCGCCGACCAGGCGGGCCAGCGCCGGTGGGCGGACTTGCTGGTGCGATTGCTGCCGCAGGCCTATCGACGACTGACCGCCCCGCAAGCCGAAACGGAGATCGTATCCGGCGATTGAAAGCACACCGACACGGCTCGGGAGTGTGTTTTGAGAGTCTGCCCGATCGAAGCCCTCGCTCATTCAAGGCCGTTAGGCCGGTGTTGCAGAACCCCGCTCTCGCAGCGTCGACCCGCCGCGCGCCGACGGCCCCGGCGTCATCGCTTTGCCTCGCAAATGCCGGCGCGCCGCCCCGGCGCCGCCGCAGCATTGCGCTGAGGTGGTCAATGGCCATTGGAAGAGCGCAGCGAAATCAGCTATTTGCTCAGGGTGGGGAGCGCCGGGAACGGGCTTGTCAGCCTTGCCACTGGAGGGATCATCCTTTATCCGGGGATCAGGTCCCGGGATGGGCGGTCTGCCCAATGCACATGTTGGTGCCTGCGATGCGGGCAGAGGATGATCAATGGCGAATGTGGTGGTCGTCGGCTCCCAATGGGGAGACGAAGGCAAGGGAAAGATTGTCGACTGGCTCTCGGAGAAGGCCGACATCGTCGTGCGCTTCCAGGGCGGCCACAATGCCGGCCACACGCTCGTCATCGACGGCATCACCTACAAGCTTTCGCTGCTGCCGTCGGGCGTGGTGCGGCCGGGCAAGCTGTCGGTCATCGGCAACGGGGTGGTGCTCGATCCCTGTGCGCTGGTCGAGGAGATCGAGCGGCTCGCGGGGCAGGGGGTCGCGGTGACGCCGGAGAACTTGCGCATCGCCGAGAACGTCACGCTGATCCTGCCGCTGCACCAGGAGCTCGACGCGCTGCGCGAGTCCTCCAATTCCGGCACCCAGATCGGCACCACCCGCCGCGGCATCGGGCCCGCCTATGAGGACAAGGTCGGGCGGCGTGCGATCCGGCTGATGGATCTCGCCGATCTCCCCATGCTCGGCGGCAAGATCGAGCGCCTGCTGGTCCATCACAATGCGCTGCGGCGCGGCATGGGCCTCGCCGAGATCGCGCCGTCGTCGGTCTATGACGTGCTGGCGGAGGTCGCGCCGCGGGTCCTGCCCTACATGGATACGGTGTGGATGCTGCTCGACCGCAAGCGGCGCGAGGGCAAGCGGATCCTGTTCGAGGGCGCACAGGGCGCGCTGCTCGATGTCGATCACGGCACCTATCCGTTCGTGACCTCCTCCAACACGGTGGCGTCGCAGGCCGCGACCGGCTCGGGGCTGGGTCCGGGCGCGATCGGCTACGTGCTGGGGATCTGCAAGGCCTATACGACGAGGGTCGGTGCCGGCCCGTTTCCGACCGAGCAGGACAATGACGTCGGCCGGCTGATCGGCGAGCGCGGCCGTGAATTCGGCGTCGTCACCGGGCGGCGGCGGCGCTGCGGCTGGTTCGACGCCGTGCTGGTGCGGCAAACTGTCCGCACCAGCGGAATTAACGGATTGGCCTTAACCAAGCTCGATATTCTCGATGGATTCGAGCGAGATCAAGGTCTGTATCGGCTATCGTCTGGACGGCCGCGTCATCGACCATCTGCCCGCGGGCGAGCACGCCCAGGCGCGGGTCGAGCCGGTTTATGAAACGGCCGCCGGGTGGAAGGAGCGTACCGCCGGCGCACGTTCCTGGGCGGAGTTGCCGGCCCAGGCGATCAAATATGTGCGGCGAATCGAGGAATTGATCGGTTGTCCGGTCGCCTTGTTGTCGACGAGCCCGGAGCGCGAGGACACAATTCTGATGCGTAACCCGTTCGAAACCTAGCGCATGGTCCCGAAAAGTTGCAGACTTTTGAGATGAGATCATGCGCGAATTCCTGGCGGTCGGAGCGCGGCCGGAAGCCGCGGGCGACGATTGCGCGTTGGCGGTGCGGCCCTGGCAGACGGTTGCCGTCGGCCTGGGTAAGTCGCCCGCTGCTTCGATAGGTTGATCGGCTGGCCTGTCCCCGCGTTCGGGAACGGGTCAGACCACGAGAGGATGCGGGCCGCAGAGCGGCGCAGGAACCCGATGGCCGATTATTACCCGCTCATCGCCAAGGCCGTGGCCGGGCTCGACAAGAGCACCGGCGAGGCGCGTCGGGCCTTGTACGACCGGGCGCGCTCGGCACTGGTCGCGCAATTGCGCGGGGTGACGCCGGCGCTCAGCGAATCCGACATTACCCGCGAGCGGTTGGCGCTCGAGGAGGCGATCCGCAAGGTGGAGACGGAAGCGGCGCGCCGCTCGCGCACCGACCCGCCGCCGCGCCCCGTGCCGCCGGCGCCGCCGCCGGGACGTGGGGTGCACCAGGACATGCCGCAGCCGCCGCAGCCGTCGGTCGAAGCGGTGGAGATGCGGCCGGCTCCGCCCCAGATAAGGCGTGTCGCCCGCGGCCGCCGCGGTCGCTTCCGAGCCGGTGCAGGCCGCGGAAGAACACGCGGATATCGGCATCGAGCCGCCGCGCGACGTTCCGGCGCGGCCGGAGCGCCCGCGCTGGTCGCCAGGCACCGGCCCGTCGCTGTCCGACCGCGGCCTGAAGGGTTTTCGCGACGTCGTCGAAGGTGAGACGCTCGGCGGCGTCACCGCGCCAGCCGGCAACGGTCGTGCCGCTTCCGGCGTGGCGGTGGCGCCGTCGCCGCCGGCGGCAGCCGAATCCGCGCCGGCGGAACCGCGTGTCGAAGCCGAGCCGCCGCGCCCGGCCCGCCGCCCGCCGCCGCGCGATGCCGAACGCGGATTGGCGCGTCCGCCCGCCCCCGAGCCGGTCCGCGCCCGCGAGGCGCGCGAGCCGCGACGTTCCCGTGACCCGGTGTCGCCGCGGCCGTCCTCGCGGCGCCTGGAGCCGCCACCGCCGCCACCCTTCCTCGATGCGCCCGGCGACCCGATCGGCCCGTCGCCGCCCGAGCCCGACCTGAACGACTTCGAGGTGAAGTCCGAACCCCCGACCCGGCCGCCATCCTCGATCGTGCGGCAGGAAGATGTGCGCCGTCCCGCGCCGCCGCGCGTGCCGCAGCCCGAAAAGCGGCGCGAGAAGCGTGCCGACAAGCGTCCGGAGAAACGCGCCGAACCCCGGCCCGAGAAGCGCGACGACAAGCGGGTCGACCGCTGGGCGGAGAAGCCGCCGGAAAAGAAGAAATCGCGTTTTGCGGCACTGCCCCTGCGCAAGATCGCGACCTGGTCGGTGGCGGGGCTGATCGTCATGGCGGTGGTCGGGTTCCTCATCTGGAAGCGGCCGACGACCATCCTCGGCTTGTTTGCCAGCGCGCCCGGCCAGCCGCGGCCGGCGGAAACCCGCGTCAACGGCGCCCAGCCCAAGATCGCCGACCGCATCGGCGGCGTCCGCCAGTCCGAGCGCCGAAGACGGCACCATGGTGGCGCAGAAGGTCGTGCTCTACGAAGAGGACCCGACCGATCCCGCAGGGCAAGCGCTTTGTCGGCTCGGCGGTGTGGCGCACCGAGACGGTGTCGCCCGCGCCCGGGCCAGCCGCCCGAGGTCGCGGTCCGCGCCGACATCGAAATTCCCGAGCAGAAGCCTCCGCTGCGCTGGTCGCTGCGCCGCAACACCGACAAGGCGCTGCCGGCGAGCCACACCATCGAGGTCATGTTCACGCTGCCGCCGGATTTTGCCCATGGCGGCATCACGAACATTCCCGGCGTGCTGATGAAGCAGTCGGAGATCGACCCGCGGCGTGCCGCTGGCCGGCCTCGCGGTCAAGGTCACCAACAATTTCTTCCTGATCGGCCTGTCCTCGGTCGGACGCCGATCGCGAACGCAACATCCAGTTGCTCAAGGAGCGCGCCTGGTTCGACATTCCCGTCGTCTACAACGACGGCCAGCGCGCCATCCTCGCGATCGAGAAGGGCACCCCCGGCGACCGCGCCTTCGCGCGACGCCTTCGCGGCCTGGGGGCAGTAGACCGGCAGAGCTTTTGACCTGTCCCTGGCGGGCGGAGGCCGGCGCGCAGCAGGTCCGAGGCGGCGTCGCAAGCTGCCGGCACCGCGCCAGCCGAGAGGAATTGCGGGGCGTCACGCCGCGACCCCAGATCCGGCTGCTGAGATCGACGCGCCGCTTCAGACGTCCGCTCAATGCGCCGGCAACGGCGGGCGATGCGGCGTGGGCGGCGGCGCTTCCATGGCGGCGACGCGGTTCTTCACCGCCTTCTGCACCTTCTCGAAGGCGCGCACCTCGATCTGGCGCACCCGCTCGCGCGAGACGCCGAATTCGGCGGCGAGATCCTCCAGCGTGATCGGCTCGTCGGCCAGCCGGCGCGCCTCGAAGATGCGGCGCTCGCGCTCGTTGAGCACGCTCAAGCGCGTCGGACAGCGCCGAGCGGCGGTTGTCCAGCTCCTCGCTCTCGGCGAGGATCGGCTCTCCTGGCTGTCGCTGTCGTCGACCAGCCAGTCCTGCCACTCGCCGGAATCGCCGTCCTCGCGGATCGGCGCATTGAGCGAGGCGTCGCCGCCGAGCCGGCGGTTCATGTCGATCACGTCCTGCTCGGTGACGCCGAGGCGCTTGGCGATGATCTGCACCTGGTCGGGGCGCAGATCGCCTTCCTCCAGCGCGGAGATCCGGCTCTTGGCCTTGCGCAGGTTGAAGAACAGCTTCTTCTGGTTCGCGGTGGTGCCCATCTTCACCAGCGACCACGAGCGCAGGATGTATTCCTGGATCGCGGCCTTGATCCACCACATCGCATAGGTGGCGAGGCGGAAGCCCTTTTCCGGCTCGAAGCGCTTGACCGCCTGCATCAGGCCGACATTGCCCTCCGAGATCACCTCCGAGATCGGCAGGCCGTAGCCGCGATAGCCCATGGCGATCTTGGCGACCAGGCGCAGATGGCTGGTGACGAGCTTGTGCGCGGCGTCGCGGTCGCCGTGCTCGCGCCAGCTCTTGGCCAGCATGTATTCTTCCTGCGGTTCCAGCATCGGGAACCGCCGGATTTCGTCGAGATAGTGGGAAAGGCCGGATTCGGCCGTGAGGATCGGCAACGGCATTGGGCCATGATAGCGCCCTCCAAGGTTGCGCCCCCGATGATCGGCGGGCGAAGGCTCCCGCCGCTCCTCGAGCCGGCGGAGCCGATCTTTGCTGCGACCGCGAAACCCGATCGCAGGTGCAGCATACATGGCGGATCGGGGTAAAAATAGCTTCAGCCCGTCAAATCGCCGTGACGGCCCGTGACCAAACGCCTTCAAAAGACGCAATCCATTGAATTAAATGAGTTATTGTTTCCGGAAGTCGATTTTTCGTGCACGGGGGGATGCGGCAGGTTAGCTCTGCAGCCAGCGCATGGCGAAGCCTTGCGAGGTCCGGCGGCAGTTCGGATCGGAACACCAGATGCTCCCCGCCGCACCGGGTGTTCGAAGCCCAGCATATAGGCATGCAGGGCCTGTCTGCGAAAGGGCCGCGAGCGCTTCCCGGGCCGCCGGCGGCAGCAGGGCGGCCTTGGTCTTGAAGCCGGGGCCATAGACGTCGTCGCCCAGCAGCGGATGGCCGATCGCGGCGAGGTGGACCCGGATCTGGTGGGTGCGGCCGGTCTCCAGCCGGCAGGCGAGGAGGCTCGCGACCGCCGCGCCGGCGGGCGGATAGCGCTCCAGCACCTGCCAATGGGTCACGGCGGCGCGGCCGTCCGCGCGCACCGCCATGCGCTCGCGCGCCTGCGGGTGGCGGTCGATCGGCTTGTCGATCGTGCCCTTGGGCCGGTCCGGCGCGCCCCAGACGAAGGCGAGGTAGCCGCGCTCCAGCGGCCCGGTGCGGCCGTGGTCGGCGAACTGGGCGGCGAGCGCACGGTGGGCGCGGTCGTTCTTGGCCACCACCATCAGCCCGGTGGTGTCCTTGTCGAGCCGGTGCACGATGCCGGGCCGCCGCACCCCGCCGATGCCGGACAGGCTGTCGCCGCAATGGGCGATCAGCGCATTGACCAGCGTGCCGGTCCAGTTGCCGGCGGCCGGATGGACCACGAGGCCGCGCGGCTTGTCGATGACGATGATGTCGTCGTCCTCGTAGACGATGGCGAGCGGGATCGCCTCGGCCCGCGGCTCGGCCGGCGCCGGCGGGCGGCAGCGCGACGGCGATTTCGTCGCCCGCATTGACGTGGTGGCTGGGATCGCGGATCGTGCGGCCGCTGATCGTGACGTGGCCGGCCAGGATCAGGGCCTTCAGGCGCGAGCGCGACAGCTCCTCGAGATGGGCGGCGAGCACGCGGTCGAGCCGCTCGCCGGCCTCCGTCCGCGGCGATCACCGTCTCCAGCCGGGTTTCGACTTCGCTCATGACCGATCCGATCGCCGACGATGAGCCGCTCAGCCCCGCGCAGGCGCAGATCGTCGCGCGCATGCGCTGGCTGATGGTGATTTCCGGCGCCGCCACCATGCTCGGGATCGCCGTCGTCGTCTCCGTCATCGGCTATCGCGTTTTGCAGGGGCGAGGGAAGGGCGGCACCGGCGCGAGGCGACCGCGCTGCTGCCGAAGGGCGGCCGGATCGTGCAGACCGCGGTCGCCGGCGACCGCATCGTCGTCACCGTCGATGTCGGCGGCGCGCTCGAAATCCGCACCTTCGACGCCGCCACGCTGCGCCCGGAGGGGCGGCTGCGCTTCGCGGTGGAGCCGTAGCGGCAGGAGTGCGGGCGCCCGAGGCGTAGGCGCGGTGCACGATCCGGTGCGCGCCGGTGCGCTTGCGCGCCGCCGGGATCGGGGCTATGTCGAAACGGCCCGCTCCCTTCGTCTAGCGGTCCAGGACGTCGCCCTCTCACGGCGAAAACAGGGGTTCGAGTCCCCTAGGGAGCGCCAATAAAATCAATAACTTATTTTGATGACTTGGTTTGATGTCCAACAAATGTCCAATAAACGGGGGCGCACAAGCATGGACATTTGAGCACATCGACCCCAGGACGCCTGCCGCGCAGGCCCGCCCAGAAGCCCGCAGCAGGCCGGCCAGGACGCGGTTCCGAGCCGGAGGCAGTAAGCGCCGGCGAGCCTGAGAATCCTTCTTGATCAGATTGGCCAGCTCGCCGCATTCACCGCACAGCTCCAGGGAGAAAGCCTCAGCACCTCGGTCTCGTCTTTCACAGCGCCAAGCTTCAGGTGTTCGCGGATTTGGTCAGTCAGTGTCGTCACGTCAGCACCACACCAATCCGTCCAGGTGCGTAGCCCCCGCCGCTTTCTGATCACCAGCGGGGCCGCCGCGTCCATGGCACAGGGGCTCAGTATCCCTGCCCGGCACCGGCTTCGCATTCAGACTCGCCGCTGCGGAGCCCGGTAGCTTTCCGACGGCCAAGCCGAGTGTCGAGCCAGTCCAGTGCTCTACGGTTCAGCAGGCAACGGTTCATCATTTTGCAATGGTCGCCCGCGCCTTCGGCGCACTGGTGCGCAAACTCAATCTGAAGTCTGAGAAATCGGCAGCCGAGAAAGGCATCCCGATCGACGCGGTACCGTGGGGCCCAGGCGTCGGATCATTCCCCTGGCTCC
>CAWCJX010000084.1:0-19004 GCA_963795865.1 uncultured Alphaproteobacteria bacterium | reverse complement strand
CACTCTTGGAGCTTCTGGGGCAGGAAGACCTCTTCCCCTTGAAGAGCAGGAGTTCGCACGCGACTTATCACCGAGCCCGCCCCGCGCGAGGAATCGTTGGAGCTGCTTGAGCACACGCTGCCGCCAAGCCGGTAACGCGTCGCTGATGACATCCGAGCTGATGGAAACGCTCGTCGACCACAGCGCCGGCAATTATCGCTCGCTCATGATCATGGGCTCGGCAAGGAACTCTTGGCCTACGAGTGCGGCACCAGATCGATGAACGACGTGACGCGTACTCCTCTCCGCCGTCGAACAGGGCGACCCCGGGGCGCCCGAGCAACTCCTGCCCTTGGTCTACGACGAGCTGCGCAGGCTGGCCGCGGTGCGGATCGCGAGCGAATCGCCCGGGCAGACGCTCGATGCCACGGCCCTGGTGCACGAGGCCTACATGCGGCTCGTCGGCCCGACCGCCCAGGCCGTTATCACGGGGCTTGCCGGAGCCGACGGGGAGGCCATTCCCCAGATCATCTCCAGACTCTGACGAGGGCGTCGGGGAACGAGCTGCCCTCTCGGAGGGGAAATGCTGATGCGTGTTGCCGAAAGATCACTGAGCGGTGATGATTGCCGGTTTCATGGAATTCTTGAACCCCCTATAGGATTCTCCCGATGGTGAAGCCTTCCCCCCGACACGATGGGCCGCTGCCCTGCTGATCCTCGTATCTCCCTTGGTCCAGGGACGAGGTCATGGCCGCCGAACCCGATCCCCGGTTCAAGGCCTTCTTCGAGGCCGCCGATCCCGCCGCCCGTCAGGCGGCCATCGCGGCCATCCGCGCCGCGGCTCCCGACCCGATGGACGTCGAACGGGCGCTCCACCAGGGACGGAGTTATCCGGCCGACACCAAGAAGGGATGGCAGGTCTTCACGCACACCGGCCCCGATGGCAAGGCTCGGCCGTACCACGTCTACGTGCCCAAGGGGTATGACCCGGCCCGGAAGCATCCGGCGATCGTGTCGTTGCATGGGGGCGTCAGCCGGGCCAATCTCCTCCCAGAGACGTGCGTTGAACCAGATCGCCGCCGATGTCAAGGATGCGGACAAGTATGGCTGGATCATCATCTTTCCGCTGGGCCAGCGCGGCGCGACCTGGTTCGATCGGGTGGGCATGACCAACGTCCTGGCTCAGCTCGCGGCCGTCAAGCGGCGTTACAACATCGACGAGGACCGGGTCTTCCTCGGCGGCTTCTCCGACGGCGGCAGCGGTGCCCTGGTCATGGGGCTTTTCGATCCCACGCCGTGGGCCGGCTTCTATCGCACTGTCCGGCAGCATTGTCGTCGCCGGCATCGCGCCCGACGACGCCTTCCCCGCCAACCTCGCGAACCGGCCGGTCCACGCGGCGAACGGGGGAGTCGATCCGCTCTACCCCTCGGTCCTGCAGAAGATGTTCATTGACCAGCTCAAAGAGCAGGGCGCCCGGATCACCTGGACCGACTACCCCGCATCGGGACACGATGGCAGCTACATGGAACAGGAAGACCCGAAGGTCAACCAGTTCCTGCTCAAGACAGTGCGCGACCCGGCCCCCAAGCACCTGGTCTGGGAAACGGCCAACCCCAAGGTCGGCCGCTGCGACTGGGTCCGGATCGACGAGGTTCGCGACGTCGGCAACAACCGGGGGCCCGAGCCCTCCAACCTGATCCTGATCGGGCCAGCCCAGTTTGCCGTCGGCCCCGACATGGCCTTTGCTGGCCCGGGGCTCCGTGTCCAACAAGTCCCGCCGGGGACGCTGTCGCAGACCGCCGGCCTGAAGCCGGGCGATGTCCTGACCCGTCTCCACGGCGTCGAGATCAAGACGGTGGCCGATTTCCAGAAGGTTGGCCTCACCCGGATCTTTGCCATGAAGAAGGGCGACACGATCGGCGGCGAGTACCGTCGCGGCGACGCGATCCAATCGTTTCGCGTCGAAGTTCCGGAACTGCCCCGTGTGCCGATCTTCAAGCGGAGCGGGCTCGCCGGCCGGCTCGAGGTCAACGCCAACGGCAACCGCATCGAGGTCACGGCCCGCGCGGTTGCCCGCTACACCCTGTTGATTCGCCGTGGGCTGTTCGACCTCGACCAGCCCATCCAGGTCGTCACCAACGGCGCCGAGAGCTTTCACGCTCGGGTGAAGCCCGACCTGGGCTTCCTGCTCGAACAGGCCGCGGAGGATGACGACCGCTCGGCGATCTACTGCGCCAAGATCGAGGTCAAAGTGCCGCCCGGTGCAGCCCGCGGGCGTCCCTGAGCGCGAATGATCGGCGAAACGGCGTCGCGGTGACGTTACATCCTTCGTAAATCCGCTGCGCCCGCCGCAGGAATTCCCTCCCTCGGCGTTGAGCCGTTCGGCGATCCGTCGTGCAGACAGGCCCGAGCCGGAGCTCCGCGATCCGCTTCAGCAGCCACTCCATACTACCTCTCGTTGACTGACGCCCCGGTGCTAGCCGGCCACCGCTACGGTGGTTCTTCTCGGCCTCATGAGCAGCGTCACCGACATTCTGTCCGCCATCGATCAAGGGACCACCCGCCGCCGAACAGCTCCTGCCGCTCGTCTACGACGAGCTGCGCAACTGGCCGCGCACCGTCTGGCACAGGAAAAGCCGGGACGGACGCCCAGGCGACCGCCCTGGTGCATGAGGCTTACCTGCGGCTCGTCGGTACCGACGTAGTGCCGCACTGGAACAACCGCCGCCACTTCTTCGCGGCCGCGGCGGAGGCGATGCGGCGCATCCTGATCGAGAATGCCCGCCGGAAACAGGCGACAAGCGGGGGCGGGCAGCGCGCCTGGAACGGGACGCTGTTGCCCTCGTGGCCCCGCGCCGAATCTGACCTCCTCGCCCTGATACAGCGTGGAACGGTTGGCGCAGCACGACCCGCTCAAGGCCAGGCTGGTCGAACTGCGCTACTTCGCCGGGCTGACGAGCGACCAGGCGGCCGCGGTCCTCGGGATTTCCCCAGCAGCGCCGACCGGCAGTGGAGCTTTGCCCGGGCCTGGCTGCGCCGCCAGCTGGGCTTGGCCCAGGCGACGCCCGACTTCAACCGTTGGGAATTCTTGGTGCTGAAACGGCTGTTTTTCGCATGGAAAAGTGGAGGTCAAGACGGTCCTCTGCCCGAGGTGGGTCATGAGAGAAGAGGAAATCTTCCACGAGGCGCTGGCCCGGAGCCGCCCCGGAGCAACGCGGCTTCCTGGAACGAGCATGCGGCGGCGACGCGGCCCTGCGGGCGTCGGTCGAAGCGCTGCTGCGGGCCGACGTCAGGGCCAGCGGCTTTCTCGACGCGGCCCGCCGCCGGATCGCGGACGCGACCGTCGATGGGCCGGTCGGCGAGCGGCCCCGGCACGGTGATCGGCCCCTACAAGCTGCTCCAGGAGATCGGCGAGGGCGGCATGGGCACCGTCTTCATGGCCGAGCAGACCGAGCCGGTCCGGCGCAAGGTCGCCCTCAAGATCATCAAGCCCGGGCATGGACTCCCGGCAGGTCATCGCCCGCTTCGAGGCCGAGCGGCAGGCCCTGGCGCTGATGGACCACCCGAACATCGCCAAGGTCCTCGACGCCGGCACCACCGACGACCGGCCGGCCCTACTTCGTCATGGAGCTGGTCAAGGGCGTGCCGATCACCGAGTACTGCGACGAGCACCACCTGACGCCCGCGCGAGCGGCTGGAGCTGTTCGTCCCGGTCTGCCAGGCGGTCCAGCACGCCCACCAGAAGGGGATCATCCACCGCGACCTCAAGCCGTCCAACGTCCTGGTCGCGCCTGTACGACGACAAGCCGGTGCCCAAGGTCATCGACTTCGGCGTGGCCAAGGCGACCGGCCAGCGGCTGACCGAGCGGACGCTGTTCACGCAGTTCGGCCAGCTCGTCGGCACGCTGGAGTACATGAGCCCCGAGCAGGCCGAGCTCAACGCCCTGGACATCGACACCCGCAGCGACATCTACTCGCTGGGCGTGCTCCTGTACGAGCTGCTGACCGGCACGACGCCGTTCGAGCGGAAGCGAGCTGCAGCAAGGCGGCGATCGACTGGAGATGCTGCGGATCATCCGCGAGGAGGAGCCGCCGAGGCCGAGCACGCGGCTGAGCGACGACCGAGGAGCTTGCCGTCGATCGCGGCCAACCGCGGGACCGAGCCGGCGAAGCTGACGCGGCTGGTGCGCGGCGAGCTGGACTGGATCGTGATGAAGGCGCTGGAGAAGGACCGCAACCGGCGCTACGAGACGGCCAACGGCTTGGCGATGGACGTCCAGCACTACCTGCGCGACGAGCCGGTGGAGGCGTGTCCGCCGTCGGCGCTGTACCGGTTGCGGAAGTTCGCCCGGCGGAACAGAGGCGGGCGTTGCTGACGGCGTCAGTGGTTGCCGTGGCGGTGGTGCTGGTGGCCGGCACACGTACTGCGCGGCAGGAGCAGGCTCACCGCGGGGGCAACAGCGACCTGGCAGCAGGACGCTCGACCGCGAGCGGAAGCCACGCCTGGAGCCGCTCGAGCACCCAACTCTACCTCGTCAGCGCATTGCCCTGGCGGACCGCGAGTGGTCCGCGAACAACCTGAGCCGGATGGAAGCGCCGCTCGAGCAGTGCCCATCCGACTTGCGCGGCTGGGAATGGCACTACCTCAAGCGGCTGCGATACCGGACGCCTCTCGCCGCTGCGCCACGACAGCCCGGTCATCAGCGTCGGCGTTCAGCCGCGACGGCCAGCTACCTGGCCACGGGCACTAAGGCGGGCTTTGTCAGATCTGGCAGGCAAAAACCGGCCAGGAACTCCGGAAGTGGAGGGCTCACCAGACGAATGCCACCGGCGTCGCGTTCAGCCCCGACGGCCGGTACCTCGCCACGGGAAGCCAGGATAAGACAGTGAAGGTCTGGGATCGTGGAGAAGGTCCTTCAGGGTGAGTTCCAAGCACCCCTCCTTCAGCCTGGAAACACACTAGCGTGGTGTGGAGTGTAACCTTCAGCCCGGACGGTCAGCGCCTGGCCTCGGCTGCCGGTGACGGCCGAAGCAGATGAGAAAGGGGAAGTGAAGGTCTGGGACATGAACACGGGTCAAGAGGCGCTCACGTTGAGTGGCTTTACCTGGGCGGTCAGATGCGTACGATTCAGTCCCGACGGCCGGCGGCTCGCCACCGCCAGCGCGGAATTGGTGAAGCTGTGGGACGCGCAGACTGGCCGGGAACAGCTCACCTGCCGTGACCCCGACGGAACCTTGCAGGTGGTGACCTTCAGCCCCGACGGCCGCCGCCTCGCCGCGGTTGGTGGCGTCATCATCCGTGCACCCCGACCGGGAAATCAAGGTCTGGGACGCCCGCAAACCGGGCAAGAGGATCCTGAGCCTGCGCGGCCACGTGGGCGGGCTCCGGAGCGTGGCCTTCAGCCCCGACGGTCGCCGCCTCGCGTCAGCGGGCCTGGATCAGACCGTCAAGCTCTGGGACGCGGCGACCGGCCAGGAGGTCCTCGCGCTGCGCGGCCACCTCGACGACGTCTTCGGCGTGGCCTTCAGCCCCGACGGCCACCAGCTCGCCTCGGGGAGCACCGACAAGACCGTCCGGATCTGGGACGCCACCCCCCTGGAGCGGGAGCCGGGACCGGAATACCGTACCCTCCGCGGCCACCAGGGCGCGGTCACCGACGTGGCCTTCCACCCCAAGGACGGACGCACCTCGCTTCCGCCGGTACGGACGGGACGGTGCGGGTGTGGGACGCCGGGAGCGGCAAGGAACTCTACACCCTGGGCGGGATCGCCGATCTGCGATGGGGCTACGCGTGGCCTACAGCCCCGACGGTCGGCGCCTGGCCGTGGTGAGGGGATTGGGACCAAGGATAAGCCCGTACGGATCTGGGATACGACGACCGCAAAGGAGACGTGGCGGCTTTCGGGGCCACAGCACCGGCGGACCTCTGCCTGGCGTTCAGCCCCGACGGCCGGCACCTCGCCTCGGCGGGCTTCGAGCCCGTTGTGCGGGTCTGGGAGGCGACGACGGGCAAGGAACTCCAGGTCCTCAAGGGCCATAACTGGCCGATCCACGGGGTGGCGTTCCGTCCCCCCGACGGCCGGCACCTCGCCTCGGTGCAGCGCGGACAGCACCGTCCGGGTCTGGGACTGGACCACCGGCCAGGAACTCCGAATCCTTGAGCCCCGGCACGCGGCCCGTGTCCAAAGCGTGGCGTTCAGCCGCGATGGGAAGCTGCTGGCCTCGGCTAGCTGGGACCGGACCATCAAGGTCTGGGACAGTACGACGTGGAAGCTGCTGCACGATCTGCCCGACCCCACCGGCGCGGTCCTGTGCCTGGCGTTCGGCCATGACCGCCGGCTGGCCTGGGGCAGCACCGACAGCACCGTCAAGGTCTGGGACGGGCCCGGCACGGAAACCCACGTCCTGCGCGGCCACACGAGCTGGGTCATGGCCGTGGCCTTCAGCCCCGACGGCAAGTGGATCGCCTCGGCCAGCCTGGACGGGACCGTGAAGATCTGGCAGGCACCTCCGGAACCGAAGGCGTCGGCACAGGGACAGGGGAACGGGGAAAAAAGGGCGGCACAGCGAGGTCGACTCGGGGTCACGTTCCTCCCCACTCCCGCAATGCCGTCACGCCCCGTGCCACCGCGGGACCGGCCGAAGACACGCCATTCGTCCCGATGACACCGACGCGCACTCGGGCAGCCGATAGGATGGACGGATGAACCGCAAGCGATTGCGAAAGTACCTGGCGTTTCTTGACCGACCGTCGCGACGCGCCCATACTCGTGCGAATCAAAACGGCCCGGTCAACGCCTTTCACTCCGTCGACCATAACACCCCCGCCGACCTGGAGTCATGCCATGCGACGATTGCCGATTTGTCTCCTCGGTGCATTGCTGCTTAACCTGTTGGTCGCATACCAATTGAACGCTCAGGAAAAATCCGACGGCTCGACGACGTCTAGCCGAACGTTTCGGCCGGTCGTGCGGGGCACGCAGTATGCCGTTTCGTCGATGAAACAGGAGGCAACTAGAGCCGCCGCGCGAATTCTGGAATCGGGTGGCAACGCGTTCGACGCCATTGTGGCCGGGCAGGCCGTGCTGGCGCTGGTCAATCCCGAGTCCAATGGTCTGGGCGCCGACGCGGTCATCCTGGTCTACCACGCAGGCGAGAAACAGGTGTACTCGATCAATGCCGAGGGAACCGCACCAAAGCTGGCGACGATCGATTGGTACAACAAGAACAACGGCGGCAAGATTCCCAACAGTGACGGACTGCTTTCCGCGTCGCTGCCCGGCGTTATCGATGCGTGGTATGTACTGCTCGATCGCTGGGGCACCATGACCTTTGCCCAGGTGCTGGAGCAAGCAATCGACGTGGCCGAAAACGGCTTCCCAATTGGCGATGGTTTGGCGCGTGCGATCGCCGGCTCGAAAAAGATCCAGAAATATCCAACCTCCAAGAAGGTGTATTTTCCGAATGGCAAGGCCCCGCACCCCGGCGACATCTTTCGCAACGTCGATTCCGCTCGGATGCTCCGGAAGCTGGTCGAAGCCGAGCAAGCTGCGGCGGGACAAGGTCGGCGCGAGGCGCTGCGCGCCGCGCGCGATCGCTTCTATAAAGGCGACATCGCCAGAACCATGGGGGAGTTCTCCGAACAGAACGGTGGCCTTTATCGGTACGAGGATTTCGCGGCGTATACCGCCAAGGTTGAAACACCGGTGTCGGTGAACTATCGCGGCTACGAAGTCTACAAGAACCCGTCCTCGTCCCAGGGTCCCGCTGAGCTGTTCCTGTTGAACATCCTGGAGGGCTATGACGTCAAGAAGCTGGGGCACAACAGCTCGGAATACATCCACACGAGTGCCGAAGCACTGAAGCTCGCATTTGCCGATCGCGAGAAGCTGGGCGACACCGACTTCGTGCGAGTCCCTTACGAGGGTCTGCTCTCCAAGGCCTACGCGGCCGAGCGCCGCAAGCTCATCGATCCCAATCGCGCTTCGCTCGAAATCCGGCCCGGCAATCCCGAGCAGTTCATGAAAGTGGCGGCAGCACCTGCCCGCATTGGACACACGCACGTGGGTGAGGCCGATTATTCGGAAGGAGACACCAGCTATATCGCTGTGGTCGACAAGGACCACAACATGGTGAGTTTTGAACCCAGCCTGCACAGCGGGTTCGGCACAGGCGTCGTGATGGCCGACCTGGGCTTCATCTTCAACTGCCGCGGCGACTACTATTCGCTCACGCCGGGTGAGCCGCGTTCACTTGAACCAGGCAAGCGCCCGCGTAGCACGCTGCAGAGCACGCTGGTGATCAAGGACGGCCAACCCTGGTTGATCACTGGCAGCCCCGGCGGTGACGATCAGATTCAGCGGACCGTCCAGACGCTCATGAACATGATCGACTTCGGCATGAACGTTCAGCAGGCGATCGAAGCTCCGCGGTGGTCGACGCGCGGTTTCGCGTCTTCGGTGTTTCCGCACAACATGAGCCACCCCGGAGACTTGTCCGTCGAGTCCCGTATTCCGAATGCAGTCCAGAAAGCGCTCCAAGCCAAGGGTCACAAATTGCAATCAGCAGGCGCATGGTCGTTAGGTTCGAACGCGGCCATCGCCATTGATCCAAAGACAGGCGTCCTCAGTGCCGGTGCCGACCCGCGCGTTGAAGCGTACGCTTGGGCAAGATAGTTCCTAAGACGGATAGGACGCATAGGACCCATAGGACACAGTAGTCCTTTCTGTTCAGGATGTCCCCGGACTTAGCCCATGAAATCAGAAGCCCACCGACGCACTTGGAAACGTGGGAATGCCGGGCTAAGCGCTTCGTTCCACTCTCACTCATTGCAATTTGATCGGGTTGCGACTATTCTTACATTTGTCGAACACCAGACAGGCAATCTGCAACGTTCGGCGTTCAATCGACTAGAAAGGAAGTGCCCGGGGTTACTGTGGTCAGCTGTTCGGCGGACGTCAGATGATCCGCCCGGTCGTCGCCTGCGTTGTATTTGATGCCGTCGGTATCCCGACGGCCGGCAGTTTTCAGCGGAACGAGGCTTCACGAGACCATCGTGGGAGAGACCACATCATGAAACGATTTCGTGGCGCGCTGTGTTGGATCGTGCTGCTGACTGTTATCGTACCCGTCGGATACCGGGCAACCGGCTGGTTGCTGCGGTACGACTGGCGACCGAAAACTGACGCCCTGGCGTCGGAGGCCGGACGCGATCTATTTCTCCACGAGTGGACGCCCGGCGATCCGCTGGCCGCCCGAGGCGACGGTTTGGGACCCGTCTTCAACGCGTCGTCTTGCGCCGCCTGCCACCAGCAAGGGGGAGTCGGAGGGAGCGGGTCGCTGGAACATAACGTCACCGTCTTTACCCGAGCGCCCAAACCCGGCGCAGGCGCCACCCGCGGCGTGATCCATCAATTTGCGATCGACGCGGCATCTCAGGAAACGCTGCAGAACATCTCCGCGCAATTCCCGAAGAAGAGCCGGCCGACACTTGCTGACCTGCAGGCGGTTTTACCCAAGCCCGCCAATCCGGCCGCCGGCGTCCAAACCATCCGAAATGCCGCTATCCCCGAAATCGATATTGGCCAGCGCAACACACCTGCGCTCTTCGGCGCGAGCGTCATCGACGCGATCCCGGACGCGGCGATCCTGGCCAACGAGCGCAATCAGCGCGTGAAGCTCGGCCTGTCGGTCCTCAATGGCGAGCAGGTTCCCGCCGGGCGTGCCGCGAAGTTGTCGCGCAAGCGAGTCGGAAAATTCGGTTGGAAGGCCAACATCGGAAACTTGTCCGAGTTCGTGCGGGTCGCGTGCGCCAACGAGCTGGGGCTCGGCAATCCCTTGCAGGCCCAGCCGGCATCGCTGTCGCAACCAGCGTATCGTCCCCGCGGACTCGATCTCACGGACCAGCAGTGCGATCAGATGACGGCCTTCATCGCCTCGCTGCCGCTGCCCCGGGAAGTGATGCCCTCCTCCGCGGCCGAGGCCGCCCGCGCCGTCGCAGGCAAAAAGCACTTCAAGCAAATCGGCTGCATCAACTGCCACACTGCCGATCTGGCCGAGGCACAAGGGATCTACAGCGATTTGCTGCTGCACGAGATGGGGGAGGGGCTCGGCGGCGGCGGCGGTGGATTCTATGGAGAAGAGCCGTCGGATCCGTCAGCGGATCCGGACTTCGACGGTGGCTCGACGTCCCCAAGCGAATGGCGCACGCCGCCGCTGTGGGGTGTTGCAGATTCCGCTCCCTATCTTCACGACGGCCGAGCAGCGACCCTGGCCGAGGCCATCAAGCTGCACGCCGGTCAGGCGGCGTCGTCCGTGAATCGCTTCGCGGGTCTCTCCGATGTCCAGCAAGAAGAGCTGATTGCGTTCCTGAACACGCTGCGAGCCCCGAGCGTTGTGCTGCGAGAGGCCCGAAATGGTGAAGGGCCAAATATCAAATAGTTCGGCCGCTCGCCTTGCCTTCGGGAACTTGTTCAAGCTCAATGTCGCACGCGTGGACGCGGGTTCGTTTCTCGCCGCCTCGAATTCGAGTGGTCGGTGAAGGCGGTAGCGTCGGGCCGCCCCACGCTGCGGCTGACGCCGACAGGGCCTACGTCACTCATGAGGGCGGTTGACCGCGATGGACGCAGGGACCGGCCAGGTGCTTGATGCAC
This sequence comes from uncultured Alphaproteobacteria bacterium, assembly GCA_963795865.1. GTDB lineage: Bacteria > Pseudomonadota > Alphaproteobacteria > Rhizobiales > Xanthobacteraceae > JAJPKK01. Next base: position 8,371 of record CAWCJX010000084.1, on the reverse strand, counting down.
CCCGCCGGCACTTGCGGACAGCGTTTCGCCGCGGCCTGGAGAACGGCTGATGGGCAAATTTGGCGGGCGGGTCTCGCCGCGTGGGGAGCGGGGGGTTTATTCTTCCGCCTGTCGTCCGCCCTGCGCCGTGTTCTTGTGGATCCTCGTCGTTGTGGCCTTGATACTGGCCGCGCCTCAGGTGGCTCTCGCGTCCGGCGAGGAGCGGACGACGGTCGGGGATGACCTCGTGATTCGCACGGACACGCGGTGGGCGGGAGGCACTCTCGGTGGCTATCTTCCTGTGCGAGTGGAGATCTCGAATCAGGCTCCCGCGCGGGACGCTCGTGCTCGAAGTCACGCCCTCCGACCGGGCGCACGGGGCGACGGTCAAGCGGGTCGTTCGCGTGGATCAGCACGCGACTGTCCGTTTCACGCTTTCCATTCCGCTCACGGCGTTCCGACAGGGGCTGCTTCGCGTCTACGACCGGCGAGGCGAGCTGCCATCGCACGTGCGTCTCATTGGGGGCGCGGCGTCGTTCGGCGTCGAGACGGCGCCTGCAATGCTCGTGGTCTCGTCCCGGCCGGTCGATTGTACGGGTTACATCCAGGCGGCTGGCGGCTCGCGCGACGCGATGCGCTCCGGCGCGCTGCCCGTGACGGACCCGTCCGCGCTTGCGGAAGTGGTTCCGCCCGACAGCTTGCCCGATTCGTGGATTGATTACAGCGGACTCGATTTCGTCGCCATTTCGCGCGACGACCTCGCGGACCTCAAGCCGTCGGTCGCGATCGGCGGTCTTGAAATGGGTCCATTGCGGCGGAAACCTGATTGTTCACCAGGCGGGCAAGACCTCCAAGGACGTTGAGACGCTCGAGCGTCTGCTCGAATTGAACGAAAACGCGGCGGTCGGCGCGAGATGGACGGAATCGGGTGGGCGCAAAACGCCATCGCCCTTTGCGACACGCCAACTCATGCTCGGACTGGTCTGCGCCTTTCCCGATCAATTGCCCGATTCGCCGATCGCCTGGTCCGCGTTCTTGAGCAGCGTCGGCGAGCCTCGCTTCTCATGGATGCAGCGGCATGGCATCGCGCCCGATTTCGGGACCGAGGAATTCTTCAATTTCATGAATCCCGGCATCCGCGGCGTTCCCGTCTACGGCTTCATGGTCTTGATCACCGCTTTCGCTGTCTTGATCGGGCCCGTGAACTATTTCTACCTCCGGCGCAAGAGGTTGTTATGGCTGCTCCTTGTTACGGTGCCAGCCACGGCTCTCGTGACGAGTGTGCTGCTCGTTGGATATTCGGTAGCCGCGCACGGGTTTAGCATCAGATCGCGGATACGCAGCCTGACGGTGCTCGACCAGAAGAGCCATTCGGCGGTGACGGTCGCGCGTTTGGCTCTCTTTGCCGGGGTGGCGCCCGCGCGCGGCATGCAGTTTTCCCCGGAAACGGCCGTCTATCCGGTGTTCCCGCCAACGGTCGAGCCGGGCGCGTTCACGGTCGACTGGACCGAGAACCAATCGCTGACGTCGGGCTGGCTGTTGTCGCGGACACGAACGCAATTCTTGACCATTCGCCATGCCGAGCAGCCAGATCGCGTCGACATCAAGCCGGGACAAGACGGGGGCCTCGCAATCGTCAACGGCTTGCCCTGGGAGCTGGAGGCCGTGCTTGTGGCCGACGCGTCGGGCCGGCTTTTGTCGGCGCGGAATGTTTTGCCCAACGCATCCGAGCCGCTCGCCGACGTTTCGGAGACGAATCGGTTGGACTTTGTCCGGCTCTTGGGCCGGAACCGTCCTGAGCTTCCCGACAATTTCAGCTCACCCGTCTTCAATCCGCTCGTCGGTCGCCGCCTGAGACCGTTCAATTTGATGGCGCGCTTTCCGGAGGCGCATTTCGATTCGAACCTGATGGAGCGGCTGATTCAAACGTGGTCCAGAGACCTTTCGGCCAAAAAGACGTGCCTCTCGCCGCGCTCCTTCCTGGCGGTCCTCCGCCAGAATCCCGGGGTCGACACGGGAGTTGGACTGACAACCGAACAAGCGGGCTACCACTTACTGCTCGGCTACTACTGAGCTGACTGCGGACGATCATGACGGCATCAAACGGGAACGGCGGCACGCCCGCGATTGAACTGTGCGACCTGCACCGGCACTTTGGCAAGCTCCGCGCCGTCGATGGCGTGTCGTTCAAGGCGTATCCGGGCCAGGTGATGGGATTCATCGGCCCCAACGGCGCGGGCAAGACGACCGCAATGCGGATCCTGGCTACGCTCGATGTTCCGACGTCCGGAGAGGCATTCATTAATGGATATTCGTCGTCTTTTACATTTCAATTCGAACCTGATGGAGCGGCTGATTCAAACGTGGTCCAGAGACCTTACGGCCAAAACGACGTGCCTCTCGCCGCGCTCCTTCCTGGCGGTCCTCCGCCAGAATCCCGGGGTCGACACGGGAGTCGGACTGACAACCGAACAAGCAGGCTACCACCTGCTGCTCGGCTACTACTGACCTGACTGCGGACGATCATGACGGCATCAAACGGGAACGGCGGCACGCCCGCGATTGAACTGTGCGACCTGCACCGGCACTTTGGCCGGCTCCGCGCCGTCGATGGCGTCTCGTTCAAGGCGTATCCGGGCCAGGTGATGGGGTTTATCGGCCCCAACGGCGCGGGCAAGACGACCGCGATGCGGATCCTGGCTACGCTCGATGTTCCGACGGCCGGCGAGGCATTCATCAATGGCTATTCGGTCGTCGATGATCCGGACAAGGTGCGCCGCATTGTGGGCTTCATGCCGGACAGTTTCGGCAAGTACGCGAACATGGATGTCGTGGAATACGTCGACTTCTTCGCGAGGGCCTACGGACTTTCGGGGGACATCCGGCGAGACGCCGTCGAGCGCGTCCTGGTTTTCACCGAGCTGCGGAAGCTGGCGAACAAACCGATCAAGACCCTCTCAAAAGGGATGTCGCAACGGCTGGCGCTGGGGCGAACGTTCGTCCACGATCCCTCGGTGCTGGTGCTCGACGAACCGGCCGCCGGGCTGGACCCCCGGGCGCGGATCGAGCTGCGGGGGCTGATCCACGTACTGGCGACCGAACTGCACAAGACGGTGCTCATCAGCTCGCACATCCTCACCGAGCTGGGCGAGATCTGCGACTCGGCCGCGATCATCGAGGCGGGACGCCTCCTGGCCAGCGGAACCATGACAGAAATCAATCAGGCACAACGCGCCTCGGAAGGGCGCGCTGACGGATCGGCCATTTCGGTCCGCGTGCTGCGCGACGCCGAGAAGCTGGAGCACCTCCTGTGCCAGGAGCCCTTGGTGCGGAACGTTGAGCTCGCGGACCGGGTCGCCACGTTCGAGTTCACGGGAGATGAATCCGAGCTGTCAGCGATCCTTAAGCGGCTCGTTCGGGCCGAGCTCGAGGTGGTCGAGTTCCGCGGCCGGGTCGATAGCCTGGAGGATGCGTTCATGGCCATCACCAAGGGGATCACGCAATGAGCGTTTCGTCAGCGATGGTCACCCGGCTAGAACGCCTGGGCGACCGGTTCAATCCCATCGTCGTGAAGGAGGTGCGCCAGGCGCTCAAGAGCCGCCAGTTCGTGGTCACTTTTCTGCTTCTGCTTCTGGCGGCGTGGGCCGGGTCGATTTTCGGCGTGTCGTATCTGGGCGAGTCGATCGACTACGGGTCGTCGGCCGTGATGTTCTATGCGGGATTTCTGTTCGCTCTGTGCGCGGCGTCGCTGGTCATCGTTCCGTTCTCGACGTTTCGCAGCATTGTCGAAGAGCGGACCGAGACAACGCTTGAGCTGTTGCAAATCACGGCGCTTTCGCCCGTGCAGATCGTCCGCGGCAAGACCCTGAGCGCGATGGTGCAGGTGCTGGTTTACTACTGCGCGATCGCTCCCTTCATCGCGTTCACGGCGCTCTTGCCGGGCTTCGACGTCGTCCACGTGACCTTTTCGCTGGTCATGCTTTTCATCACCGCGCTGTGTTTCTCGATGGTCGCCCTGGCAATCGGCACCCAGGCCCGCAATACGACGTTCCAATCTCTCTCGTCGCTTTTCGTGATCGCGATGGCCTTCGGAGGAATGATGACCTTTTTCAGCTTCATGACGGCGGCCGGCAACGGCATCCGATTCGACGAGTCGGATACGTGGTGGGCGCTCGCCCTGGTCGTGTTCCTCGGCCTTTCGACCGGATATGTCTGCGAGCAGGGGGCCGTCGCACAGCTCACTTTCGATTCTGACAACCGTAGCACGGGCATCCGGTTGGCCGCGGGCGCGCAGTGGCTTCTTCTGCTGGATCGGTTTGCTGACATTTCTCATCGTGCGCCAGCGGCCGCCGATGACTTCCGACGCGTTGACCGCCATTTTGACGCTGACCGCGACGTACATCACGGTAGCGGGGCTGTTGTTCGTCAGCGCGCCCGATTCTCTGTCGCGGCGCGTCAGCCGCGGCCTGCCCCGCTCGCGCGCACTGAGGGTGCTGTGGGCACCCTTTCTGCCGGGTGGGGCGCGCGGGCTGCTCTATGCCCTCATGTCGCTGGTGCTGCTGGCCTTTTTTGTGACGGTCCTACTCCCACAGCTTACGATGACCAGCATCTTGAACGATCGGCAAGCCACTCAATACGCGATCGCCCTGGCTGCCTATTCGCTGATTTATCTCGGAGCGGGCACGCTGTTGGCGCGACTGCTGCGGCGCGTGGTGCAACGCATCCATTCGTATCAGGTACTCGCGATTCTGGTACTGGCGAACCTGCTCTTGATCGTTGCGGCCGAAGTGATCCACTTCCTGTCCCGCGTGCCCACGCCACAACTCTTCGATGTGGTCAATCCGGTTCTGACGCTGCGAACGATCGCCGATGCCGATCGCGGCTCCGTCGATGCCGTCTCCTGCCTGGTGGTCGCCGCGGTTGTCGCGATGGCGGCGAACGTGAGCGCGCTTTGGTGCGGGGTCCGCGACATTGTGAACGACCCGGTCCGCGCCCAGATCGAAAGCCAGCCGCATCCCGCTGGGATTGTCGATTGACGGGCGTGAACCATGGCCCGGATCCTCGGATCCCAGGTTTCCGGTGCTCAAGTCGTGGGTAGGCAAACTCCGCCAACCGAGATTGGGCTCTTGTCGTCGACCGTTTGAGAGTGAGCCATCAGGCCGCCGTGTCTGTGCGCATTGGTCCGACACCGGAGCGTTGTGTTGAGGATCATCCACTCATAGAGGCTGGCTCATGGTAAGGTCGGTTCAGCTCGGATCGGGCGGTAGCGGCCGATGAGCGCCTTCACCCTCTTCAATCGATCTTTTTCCCGCCCTTGGCGATGTTGAAAACCGTGGTACCCTCGAGCGTTCCCCCCGAGGCGCTCGTCACTCCGGGCAAGACCATGATCTCTCCACCCGTTGGGAATGTCTGCTTGCCTGCGAGCTTCAGGGTTACAGAGTGGTCGGTGGGCGAGTACGAAACAGTGAAGTTCGGAATCGGATGCAGGATGCGCTCGACCGTCTTCTTGACCCTTTTGGTTGTCAGCGTTGCGATCTCGAAATTGGCCCGGTTCGCTGCTGCGGACGCGTTGAGCGCTGTGCTGAAATCGAGCGTATATCCCGTCAGGGCGGGCTTTCCAACCGGTTTGCCTTTCTTGTTGAGCTTGCGCTGGAATATCGGCTGTTCGCCGATGATCGTCACCGGCGGCGGAGTCGGCGTCGGGGTAGGCGTTGGCGTCGGAGTCGGTGTCGGGGTCGGCGTTGGTGTCGGGGTCGGCGTCGGTGTCGGGGACGGCGTGGGTGTCGGTGTCGGAGTCGGCGTCGGCGTCGGTGTCGGAGTCGGCGTCGGCGTCGGTGTCGGAGTTGGTGTCGGCGTCGGCGTCGGGGTCGGAGTTGGTGTCGGAGTCGGCGTTGGTGTCGGGTGGTGTCGGGGTAGGCGTTGGCGTAGAACTGAGACGGTAAATGGCCGAGTCGCCGTAATCGGCGATGATCATGTTGCCGCTGCCGTCATAAAGCACGGCGAGAGGATTATCAAAATTATTGGCGATGATGCGGACGTTGCCCGTCGTTGGATCGACGGTCACCAGGTCGTTGTAGGTGATGGAATGGCCGGTGGAGTCGCTGACGGTGCTGTTATAGCGGGCGATGAACGCGTCGCCCTGGTAGGTGGCCGGGAACGTGGTGCCCGTGTAGAAGGCGACTCCGTCGGCCGAAGCGCTGGGCCCCAGACCCTGGATTTGGTTGATGTCCGACTCGTTGTACTCGGCGAAGCCGCCAGGCGGCGCGACCAGGTTGTCGAAGGTGGTGGAGCGGACGCCGTGCTCGGCGAAATTGAAGAATCCAGCGTTGACGGCCGCCTCGGAGGTCACCGAGGGATTGTCATCCGCGGCGTCGTTCCGCCAGTTGGAGTTGTTGTAGCCATAATCGGCCAGTGGCGCATCCTCGAAGAACTGGTCATAGGCATTGTTCGCCAGGTCCGGGCCAGGGGCCGGGTCGCCGGTGGTGATGCCGTAGAGCAGCCCAGTGGACGGGTCGATGGTGCCGTTGAAGGTCCCGTCCGATTGCGAGCGATTGAAATTGTTGGTGAACCACAGGTTGCCGGAGCCGTCCAGGGCCAGGCCAAATGGATTGCGCGGCCGGAAGACTGAATGATTAGCTTGTTGACGGCCGTCGAGGTATATGGGCCGGCGTTGGAATAGTCGGGGTCGCTATTGCTCGTGGCAACACCGGTCAGGCCAAAGCCGGCCGAATCGGTGACCAGGCCGTTGACCTGCTTGAGATCGAGGATTTCGGAGATCGTGCCGCCATACGCCATGTCGCGGGCATTGCCGGGATTGGGATAGTCCAGGGCACCGTCCTTGGTGCGCACACCGATGCCCACGTAGAGCGTGGAGGTGCCGTCCGCATTCTGTTTGATGATGATCTGGTCCGCCTGGTGCCAGCCGGCGGGGATGTTCTGGACGATGATCGTGTCGGTGCCGCCGTTGGGCCCACCCCAGACCCCATTCTGATCCTGGGTCAACACGCGCAGGTTCGAAACGTCATTGCCATTGATGGTGCGTGCGGTGTCGGTCAAGTACATGCCGGTGACCGTCTGCACACCCGGCTGGCCGTAGACTCCGAGGCTGACGGGGCCGAAGCCGATGCCGAGGGCGCCTCCTGTCGAGACCTCGGTACGCTCGTCGGAAAGCCCGCCGCTGGGGCTGTAGGCGAAGCTCTCGACGCTGGCGGCGTTGGGGCCGCTGAAATTGGCCAAAGTCATATAGAGCCGGCCGTCGGGCCCGAAAACCATCTGTGCAGGGGGACCGTCGCTGGCGGTGCCAATGTTGGTTATTTGCAAATCCGGTTGCAGGACCACCGGAGCCGGCGTCAAGCGCGTCTCCAGCTCTTCAACGCGGAGTAAGCAAGTGACGCGCGGGTAACGACGCGATTTCACGGTGAACCTCCTGCAAGGTGTACGGACTCGTTCGAGCCGCGATGAGCGAGCGGATCGGAGCAAGATCAGGATATAGGGACGGTTCAACGGATGCCACGGAAATGGCCCGTCTTTCAGACCGCTGTTGAAACGGGCGGCTCCCGCCATCTCGTCTGCCCAGATACTAAGAGAGTATCGGATTCCCTTTTTACGACCGAGCTTCAGTTAGACGCTGCCGCAGCCGTGAGAGCGAGCAACGCAGGCACTCCGGCTCGATCCGTTCCCGGCAACAGATCCACGGTGGCGATAGCCACTCGGCCTTCCCGTAGCAGACGGACAAAAAACAACGCTGAGCAGCCGACGGCCAGAAAGGTTGATCTGATTCATGCCTCAACCGAGGCTGCCATCCCGGCCTGGGCGGGTCGGGTGCCACGGAAAGCCAGGGAGAGCGAGCGGCTTTCTCGTATTTTTCGCGGAGGACTCGGTGCCAGTCACGCCGAGCCAGTGTGGTCGGCGTCCCGGTGGCCGATTCGACGAGGGCAGTCTGCTTGCCATCGTCCGTCACCAGCGTGACGCAGCAGATGATATCCGCTGCCGACCTTAAGGAATGATATTCGGCCAGGCCTTGGAATCGGAGCTTGCGTTCCGCGAACCAGCACGGGGGCGTCTGCACCGCAATCGCGACCATCATCGACCGTAGCGTAAACCTCACACGTGATAGACTCATGGCTTACTCCCGCTTCCCGCCGTCCCAAATAGGACGGTTTCCTTTATTCAGTGGCGAGATTCATCGCGGAGCAACGACCTCATAGTAATGCACTAGGCTCTCGCGGCGATCGGCTTCTGCGGCGGCCTCTGCTTGTTTGGATCGAACCCACCTCAGGTGGGCTCGATAACGGGCCTTATCCGCCGTAATCACCGAGGACTTCTCCATGCCATCGGCCCACTTGATGTTCTCTTGCCAGGTTTCAGCTAGGACCCGTGCCTGGTACGCACG
>CAWCJX010000083.1:0-9251 GCA_963795865.1 uncultured Alphaproteobacteria bacterium | reverse complement strand
TAATGTGGCGCCGATAGTTATGTGGCGCTGACCTCGGAGATCGGCGCCTGGAGCGGCTGGGCGGTCTTCCAACGCCACATAACAAGACCGCTATAGCGTGCGAAGGAAGTCCATCAGGGCGGGCTGATCTCGCCAACGCCCGGGTATCCTTTCGGTATCGGGCACGTCGCATTTCGCCAACGCTTTTGCTTTGGTCTCGAAGTCGACCTCGGCATAGATATTGGTGGTTTCCAGCGAGACATGACCTCAGCCAGCCCCGGATTGTGTTGATATCGACCCCGGCGCGCAGAAGGTGGGTTGCGCTGGTGTGGCGGATGAAATGGCCCCGTAAGCCCGGCATCGTCAAGCGTCTTTTCAATATCGTACCTCTCGTTCAATGTCTTCCTATATAGCTCAATGGCGGCCTTCATCGCGGGTGCAAACGCGTCACTATCGATTACAAGTTTGGTATCCTTGCGTTTGCGCGCGGGACGGAGATTTGCAAAAACTGCCTCGTAGCCGACGTGCTGAGCGATCCACGGCATCCCTTCAGCATATTCGATCACCCGATTGCGAAATTCTCTTGCAAAAACTACATGATCGGATGACATATGAGTTGCATTATCGAATATCCAGTCAATTTCACTATCCGTTAGAGAAGGAACCTTCACGCCGCCGCCCGTTAGTTTTCGGCCAGCAGATCCATGCTCGGCGATGATTTCATCAATTGTATCTGCAATTCCGATAAAGCAAAACTGTACGTCGTTGATATCCTTGACCGCGGCACCAAGACCTAAAAGATTTGGCTTTCTATCCATCTCGTCTATAAAGAATATAATTCGAGGATCATGTATTGGATCTGCTTCGCGCGCTCGATTCACGAACGTTTGAAAAACTCGTCTCTTCAACCGTTCGCTTGTCTGAAGTCCTTCGTCTGCCTGCGCAATTTTTAGAGGATCACGAAGGCCAATTTTTGTGCCTATCTCCCCGGTAAAAACCTTCGCTATGTTGAAGCCGAACTTGACGGTGAATTCAGAGACGAAGAGATCATTGGTCAAAGCCGCCTTATAGCGGCCTACGAAACTATCGGGACCGGTGTCTGCGGTAACGCATTCAAGTAATAGATCGCCTGCCGTCTCCCAACCTTCGCTCACTCGTGCCATGCAGGGTCTAAATGTTTTGTCAACTCCATAGGAAAGGGATGATGCACGATCAAACACTGGATTGTCGCCGGCAAGAAAGTGGTGATGCGGGACGTGTCGCGCGGAGTTGGCGATTGCGCCGCCAAGGCCTGGGGGAAGGTCCAGCCGATGGTGGCTGCGATCATGGTGACGGCACGGAGCGACAATATTTTCACGGGGACCTGCTCTCCAAAAATGGGCACGATCGATATCGGCGACCCCGAAGACGGCGATCCCGACGACGGTGGATCCACAAGGCTCGGGATCCGGAACACCAGGCGATATGCGGCGAGTGGCCGCCCGATTTCGAAGAATGACCGGTTTGCGACCCTCCTGCAAGGAGGTTCACCGTCATCTCTCTATACCTCAATCTCTGGTCTAGCCGCCGATATGGCGACATCGTGACATTTCTGCAGCGATTCGGCGATATCGCAGTGCAGCCGCGACCCCAATCCCATGAGAGCCATCCGTGGGCCATATCCATCCCCATGAGATGTCACATGTTCTGGTAGTTCGGGCCGCCGCCGCCTTGCGGAGCGATCCAGGTGATGTTGCCGTTGGGGTCCTTGATATCGCAGGTTTTGCAATGGACGCAGTTCTGCGCATTGATCACGTACCGCGCGCCGGCCGCCTCGCTGACCCATTCGTAGACGCCGGCGGGGCAATAACGGGCGGAAGGGCCGGCGAAAATCTCGAGTTCCGAGCGCCGCTGCAGATCGGGGTCCGCCACCTTCAGGTGAACCGGCTGGTCTTCCTCGTGATTGGTGTTGGACAGGAACACCGAGGACAGGCGGTCGAAGGTCAGCTTGCCGTCCGGCTTGGGATAGGCGATCGGGCGACACCTTGCCGCAGGTTTGAGGCAGGCCGCATCCGGCTTGCCGTGGCCGAGCGTGCCGAGCGGCGAGATGCCGAACGTATTGGCCCACATGTCGAGGCCGCCGAGCCCGATGCCGGCCACGGTGCCGAGCTTCGACCACAGCGGCTTGGCGTTGCGCACCTTCCACAGGTCCCGGCCGATCGCCGATGCGCGCCAGCCGGCCTCGTAATCGGCGAGCGTGTCGTTGCTGCGCCCGGCCGCCAGCGCGGCGGCGGCATGCTCGGCGGCGAGCATGCCGGAACGCATGGCGTTGTGGGTGCCCTTGATGCGCGGCACGTTGAGGAAGCCGGCACCGTCGCCGATCAGCGCGCCGCCGGGAAAGGCGAGGTCGGGGACCGACTGCCAGCCGCCTTCGACGATCGCGCGGGCGCCATAGCCGATGCCGCTTGCCGCCCGTGAAGGTGTCGCGCACCAGCGGATGGGTCTTGAAGCGCTGGAATTCCTCGAACGGCGACAGAAAGGGATTCCGGTAGTTGAGATGGACGACGAAGCCGACCGAGACCAGATCGGCGTCGTAGTGATAGAGGAAGGAGCCGCCGCCGGTGCGGTTGCCGAGCGGCCAGCCGAACGTGTGCTGCACCAGGCCGGGCCTGTGCCGGTCCGGCGCAACCTGCCACAGCTCCTTGATGCCGAGACCGAATTTTTGCGGCTGCGCGGTCGCGATCGAGGCCGTAGCGGGCGATCAGGGTCTTGGTCAGCTGGCCGCGCGCGCCTTCGCCGAACAACGTGTATTTGGCGCGCAATTCCATGCCGCGGGTGAAGGAGTCCTTGGGCTCGCCGTCCTTGCCGAGCCCCATGTCGCCGGTGGCGACGCCGGCGACCTCGCCGTCGGCACCGTAGAGCACCTCGGCGGCGGCGAATCCCGGATAGATCTCGACCCCGGCCTGCTCCGCCTTGATGGCGAGCCAGCGGCACACATTGCCCAGCGAGACGATGAAATTGCCGTGATTGCTCATCAGCGGCGGCAGCAGGAAATTGGGAAGCCGCACCGCGCCGGCGGGGCCCGAGCATGTAGAAGCGGTCGTCGGTCACCGCGGTCTTGATCGGGGTGTCCTCGCCGCGCCATTCGGGCAGCAGCGCATCGAGCCCGGCCGGATCGATCACCGCGCCGGACATGATGTGGGCGCCGACCTCGGAGCCTTTCTCGACCACGACGACGGAAATGTCGGGCGAAATCTGCTTCAGCCGGATCGCGGCGGCGAGCCCCGCCGGGCCGGCGCCGACGATCACCACGTCGAACTCCATCGACTCCCGGGGCGGCAGTTCGGCGCGTCCATCGATTTCTCCGTCGCGAGCCCAGGCCCGCTTTCTTTTCCACGTTTGCCGGATCGCGGCAATCGCGGCAGGCGCGGTCCTCCGGCGCGATCCTGCGCTCGTGATGCAGGAAACGTGCTAGGCATCCCGCCATGACTGCCGACCCTGCCGAACTGCGCGCGATCCTCGCCTTCTACGTGGAGGCGGGGGTCGATGCCGTGCTGCAGGAGGAGCCGGTCGACCGCTTCGCCGCCGATGCGGCGCCGGTCCGGCCTCCGTACGACCCGCGGCGCGCCGGCCGCCCCGCTCGGGCGCCGCGTCCGTTTCTGACGCCGGGAACCGGCGCGCGGGTCGCCGCTTGGCGGGCGCATCGATTGCGCGCGCGACGGCGGTTCGCAGCCCAGTCCGATGCGCCGCTGTCGGCGGACGCCGCCATCATGGCGGCGCGCGATCTCGCGCGCAGCGCGGCGAGCCTCGACGACCTGCGCGCCATGCTGGAGCGGTTCGAGGGCTGCGGGCTGCGCATGACGGCGAAGCAACTGGTGTTCGCCGACGGCAATCCGCAGGCGCGGGTGATGTTCGTCGGCGAGGCGCCCGGCCGCGAAGAGGACCTCGAAGGCCTGCCCTTCGTCGGCCGCTCCGGCCAGTTGCTCGACCGCATGATGGCGCGCGATCGGCCTCGACCGCACCAACGCCTACATCGCCAATGTCATACCGTGGCGTCCGCCCGGCAACCGCACGCCGACGCCGCAGGAAACCCAGACCTGCCTGCCCTTCACGCTGCGCCAGATCGAGCTGGCCGATCCCGACATCCTGGTCTGTCTCGGCGGCCCGTCGGCGCAGACGCTGCTCGACATCAAGGACGGCATCCGCAAGTCGCGCGGGCGCTGGCACGCCTACCACACCGGCACCCGCGAGATCCGCGCCATCGCGACCTTCCATCCCGCCTATCTCCTGCGCAACCCGATCGAAAAGCGCTTCGTGTGGCGCGATTTCCTCGCCATCAAGAAAGCGCTCGGGGGGTTAGACGCGGGTAAGCGCAACTGAAGATTTGCCGAGGCCCGTCGCGCTGCGGCGACGGCGCGATGCCCGATCATTGTTTCGCTTCCGGTTCCGGTTTTGCTCCAGGCTCCGGCTTTGCTTCCGGTTCCGGCTTGGCCGCGGGGTTCGGGGCGTCCGACTGCGGGCGCAGGACGCCCCAGCCGATGCGGATCAGCGGCAGCCGGCCCTGCACCGGCGCGCTCGAAGGCGTGCGGCACCTCGGCGACGAGGTCGGGAAAGTGCTGCGCGATGTCTGGTCGGCACCGCCACCTCGGTCTCGGCGCCCTGCCACAGGACGACCGCGCCCTTGCGTGCGCAGTCCGCCGGGGTGACCCAGGGCGAGCGCTCCGGATTGCGCGTCGAAATAGAGGCTCGGACGCTGCGGCGAGCCCAGCGCGACCAGGGCGGCAATGCGGGTGTCGCCGCTGACGATGCGCAAGCGGCGATCCGGTGCGACGCTGGAAACTGTCGGAAAAGAACTGGCCCATGGCATTGGCCGGACGCGACACGTCGACGCTCGACAGCCCGGTCCACGGCAGCAGGAGGATGCCGGCGGCCGCGACGAGCGGCGGCGCGAACAGCAGCAGCGTCCAGGCGATGCCGACCATGCGCGGCCGATGCCACGGGATGGCGTTGCCGGCGAGCACGATGATCGCGAGGCCCGACAGCACGAGATGCGGCGCGATCCCGCCGACCGGTTGGCGCTCGCCAGAGGACGCCGCGACCGTCACCGCGACGAGGCCGGGCAGAGCGCGAAGTAGTAAACGAACCGCCGCGCGAACGGATCGGTGAAGCTGCGCACGAACACCGGCACCTTCTCGCTCGGTGCGCAGATGCCACTTGCTGCCCAGCGCGACCAGGATCGATCAGGCCGACATGGGCAAGGAGGATCGCCTCGATCAGGCCGAGCCAGTCCCGCAGGTAGCGATCGGGCGCGTCGTCGCCTCTGCAGCGGGCGCAAGCGCGAGCATCGCACGCCGTTCGACGGTCGAGCCACATCAGGTGGGGGAACAGCACGACCACGATCAGGATGCTGGCGAGCCAGGGATCGGCGAGCGCATCGCGCTGCCGGCCGCGCCGCGTCGCCGCCAGGAACACGGCGATCAGCGCCGAGCAGGATGAGGCCGGCATAGGTGGTGAGCAGCAGCAGGCCGAGCTCGAGGGCCGAGCACGAACCACGACGACCCGCCGCCGCTCGCCGACCGCGCGCCACAGGCTCAGCAGCGACAGCGCGACCAGCGGCATCGCCAGGACCGCGGGCCGAAATTCGGCGTCGGCGCCGTGAACGCGGAGATGCCGACCATCAGCAGCACCGCGAACGCGGCGTGGTGGATGCCGACGATGGCGCGCCCGAGCGTGAACACCGCCCAATAGGTGACGAGCACGCAGGCCTGCGCCAGCAGGTAGACCGCCGGCGGTGCCGCCGATGACGATAGGCGATGTCGGCGAGCCAGAACGCGAGCGGCGGGCCGAAATAGCTGCCGAGCTGGAACTCGTGGCCGACCGCGAGCACGACCGGCAGGTCGCCGGGCGGCGAGGAGAAGAACAGCGACGGGAACACCCACCACAGCGCGGTCTGGGTCGAGCGCCGCGAGCCAGAACGTCAGCCGCGGCTGCGAGCGCAGCAGTTCGACGATGATGGAGGTGTGGAGCATTCGGCGGGCCTACCCGGCGGTCTGACCCGCGACATTCGGCTCCCAATACCGGGGCTCCCAAATACCGGGACAAGTCAGCCCACCAACTCGTGAGCAGCGGAGCGTCTCGTCCGAACAGCATGGGAACCGGGCTGTCCGGTCGCTCCACATGCGGGAACGGGCACATGAGCGCGCACCGGTCCAGGAAGCAACCGGCCGATCCGGAACAGTTGCCCAGCTTTTGGACAGCTCGATGCCGGGAGTTCCGGACTTTGGAGCGTGAGAGCGCTCTAAGGCGTCGATCAGATCGTCTTCGCGGGGCGTTCGCGCCGCGTCACCATCGCCGAACGCGGCGGCGACCGGGGCGAAGCCGCGGCGGTGATGGATGGTCGGCCCGAGCGCCGCCAGAGCGCGGAAATGCTCGGGCACGCTGTAGCCCATGTGACGCTCGAAGCCGTAGCCGGGATGGGCGGCGCCGACCTGCACCATCAGGCGGTCGCGCACCACCTTGGCGACGATCGAGGCGGCGGCGATCGAGAGCACCAGCGCATCGCCCGAGATCACCGCCTCGCAGTCGCAGCCGGCATCGATGCGGTCGCAGCCGTCGACGAAGACGAGCCGCGGCCGCACCGGCAGCGCCGCGACCGCGCGCGCCAGCGCCCACAGCGAGGCCTGCCGGATATTGTCGCGATCGATGCGCGCGCGCGAGCCGAAGGCGACGCCGACCTCGGCGGTCGCGCAGATGCGCTCGTAGAGCTTCTCGCGCTGCGGCGGCGGTGAGCTTCTTGGAATTGTCGAGGCCGCGCGGAATCCGCTTGGGGTCGAGAATGACCGCGGCGGCGACCACCGGTCCCGCCAGCGGCCCGCGGCCGGCCTCGTCGCAGCCCGCCACCGGAAACACGCCGCGCTTGATCGCCGCGCGCTCGCGCCGAAAGCTCGGGCGCAGCGGCGCCTCGCCCAGCGGCAGGCGCGGTGCGGCCGGCTCGCGGCTCGTTTGAGACCGGATGGGATTTCGAACTCATGGCACGATCCTGGCCAAATCGGCCGCGGACCGCAAGCCAGTGCGGTGACGGGTGCGATCCAAAGTGATGCACTCACGCTGCGGACTTTCGCGATACGGCTGGTTTCGATCACGGCGGCCTCCTTGAGATTTCCCTCCGAGTTTGCTACTGTGATGACTGTCGACGCGAAACGGCACGCGAATTTCAGGGGCCGCCTCAAGAATTGCCAATAACACCCCGACGCTGAGTGTCCATTGCCGACCCTCTGTCGATTGGCGAAGCGCCGCATCACTTTGAATCGCACCCGTGCGGTGACTGACAGCGGTCAATTTGAAAATTTGACGAATGGGTGGGCCTCACGTCCAATGTGCGACCATGGATGCAACTGTGAATTGGCGTTCAGCACACAGAACACAATGGGCGGCGCAGTTCGCTGTTGCTAGCGAGATGTGCAAGCGTGGCTATGAAGTGGCCTTCACAATGGGGAAATCATCCCAGCATTGATTTTATGGTCGTCAGCCCGACCCAGATGATTTCGTTCGGGATTGATGTGAAGGGCTTGTACAAACCGAACTTCTGGGCCGTGAAGGCTAAGCCGATCAAGCCAAAGCTTTTCTCGTTTAGCCTCGATTTCTCAAACTCCATCTGTTTGTGGCGCCGTATGAAGCCGGCAACGGCGGTTTTTTCGGGGAACAAGGGCAAATTCGATCGGGTCGCGGCGCTGTGGTTTGAGGTTCGCGGATTGCGAGTCCAGTGGCGTGCGGCTTCCCGCGATGCGAGTCCTGGTGGGCGCGCGCCGTCGCTCGGAGCGGCGGAACGGCACCTGGTTTTCGCCAGGGCGTGCGGCTCAGGAGGAGTTGAAGGCCCGCCGCAGATACAGATAAGCCATTTCGAATTCGATCTTGTTCGGGCAGCCTGATGCGAGCGCGAAGTGAAGGCGGCGCACGCTGCTGCGGACCTGAGCGCCGAGCTTGAGCAGCTTGAGCCGGATGGTCGCGACGGCGGCATCGGCGAACTGAGTATGGCGCAGGCCGACGCGGCGCAAGCTGTCGACCAGAACATAGGCCATGGCGGAGAACCACATGCGCAGCTGATTGGCCGGCATGGTTGCGGACGATGCCCGATCGGCAAACAGTTCGAACTGCTCGCCGATGCGGTTCTCGGCCTCGCCGCGGGCGCAGTAGAGGTCCTCGTAGAGCGCGCGCGCCGCGTAGCGGCTGCGTGCCAGCGAGGTGACGACGAAGCGCGGATTGGCGCCATCCTGATTATGCTCGGCCTTGCCGACGACCCGCCGCCTCCGGCTCCAGCTGTCGAGCGTTCGATAGCGGAAATCGCGGAACACCCGGGCCGGTGCACCGGACGCAAGATGCTGGCGCTTGGCCGCGGCCAATTCGGCAGCCAGCGCTGCCTCCAGGCGGGAGTTGCGTGCCAGGCCGAACACGTAACCGACGCGGTTCGCCTCGCACCACGCCATCAGTTCCTCGTTGGCAAAGCCCGAAGTCGGCGCGCAGCACGATGCGCACCTGGCGCCACTTGCCGCGAATCCGCGCAACAATGCGCGCCACTTCCTCGACCGCGCCGGCGCTGCCGGCAACGTTGGCGCGCCGTTGCCGCGCCAGCAGCAGGTGCCGGCCGCAGAAGGCGTAGAGCGGCAGATAGCAGTAATCGTCGTAGTAGCCATGGAAGAAGCGGCCTTCCTGCATGCCGTAGAGCGGGATGTCGGTGTTGTCGAGATCGATCACGATCTCGCGCGGCGCGCGCTGATGGGCCTCGACGAACAGATCGACCAGCAACGCATCGACCTTCGCGCCGTCGCAATCGATCTTGTGATACTTCGTGCCATGCCGCTTCGGCGTGTGCTCAAGACGATTGAGCGTGCTCTTGCCGGCCAACGCCTCGCAGTCCGATCGCAGCACCGGTTCCAATTTGCCCGCCAGCACCGCGAGCGTCGGGTCCTTGCGCAACTCGTCGTGATCGACAAGGTCCTCGTAGCCCAGCGCGAGGCCAAAAATCCGCTGCCCCACCAGCGTCTCCACCTGATGCTCGACAAAGCGCGGATCGCGCCGGTCGGTGAAGCACGCCGCAAACCGGCGCATCAGGCCGAGCCCGCGATCGACTTGCCCCAATAGCAGCGCCCCCGCATTCGAGGTGATGTCGCCGCCATCAAAGCAGGCCACCACCGCGCGGCGCGCAACCGCTTCAAATTCAAACCGCTTCGGCGTACACTCTGTCGGCATCGGGGGATTCCTGAACCTCAGAGAAACTGTTGCAGCACAACATCTTT
>CAWCJX010000082.1:0-13643 GCA_963795865.1 uncultured Alphaproteobacteria bacterium | reverse complement strand
GCGCCGCCAAGGCCTGGGGGAAGGTCCAGCCGATGGTGGCTGCGATCATGGTGACGGCACGGAGCGACAATATTTTCACGGGGACCTGCTCTCCAAAAATGGGCACGATCGATATCGGTGATCCCGAAGACGGCGATCCCGACGACGGTGGATCCACAAGGCTCGGGATCCGGAACACCAGGCGATTTATGCGGCGAGTGGCCGCCCGATTTCGAAGAATGACCGGTTTACGACCCTCCTGCAAGGAGGTTCACCGTCATCTATCTATACCTCAATCTCCGGTCTAGCCGCCGATATGGCGACATCGTGACATTTCTGCAGCGATTCAGCGATATCGCAGCGCAGCCACGCCCCCAATCCCACGAGAATCATCCATGGCCCACGTCCATCCCCATGAGATGTCACATGTTCTGGTAGTTCGGGCCGCCGCCGCCTTCGGGAGCGATCCAGGTGATGTTGCCGTTGGGGTCCTTGATGTCGCAGGTTTTACAATGGACGCAGTTCTGCGCATTGATCACGTAGCGCGGGCCGGCCGCCTCGCTGATCCATTCGTAGACGCCGGCGGGGCAATAGCGGGCGGAGGGGCCGGCGAAAATCTCGAGTTCCGAGCGCCGCTGCAGATCGGGGTCCGCCACCTTCAGGTGAACCGGCTGGTCTTCCTCGTGATTGGTGTTGGACAGGAACACCGAGGACAGGCGGTCGAAGGTCAGCTTGCCGTCCGGCTTGGGATAGGCGATCGGGCGACACCTTGCCGCAGGTTTGAGGCAGGCCGCATCCGGCTTGCCGTGGCCGAGCGTGCCCAGCGGCGAGATGCCGAACGTATTGGCCCACATGTCGAGGCCGCCGAGCCCGATGCCGGCCACGGTGCCAAGCTTCGACCACAGCGGCTTGGCGTTGCGCACCTTCCACAGGTCCCGGCCGATCGCCGATGCGCGCCAGCCGGCCTCGTAATCGGCCAGCATGTCGTTGCTGCGCCCGGCCGCCAGCGCGGCGGCGGCATGGTCGGCGGCGAGCATGCCGGAACGCATGGCGTTGTGGGTGCCCTTGATGCGCGGCACGTTGAGGAAGCCGGCACCGTCGCCGATCAGCGCGCCGCCGGGAAAGGCGAGGTCGGGGACCGACTGCCAGCCGCCTTCGACGATCGCACGGGCGCCATAGCCGATCCGCTTGCCGCCCGCGAAGGTGTCGCGCACCAGCGGATGGGTCTTGAAGCGCTGGAATTCCTCGAACGGCGACAGAAAAGGATTCTGGTAGTTGAGATGGACGACGAAGCCGACCGAGACCAGATCGGCGTCGTAGTGATACAGGAAGGAGCCGCCGCCGGTGCGGTTGCCGAGCGGCCAGCCGAACGTGTGCTGCACCAGGCCGGGCTTGTGCCGGTCCGGCGCAACCTGCCACAGCTCCTTGATGCCGAGACCGAATTTTTGCGGCTGCCGGTCGCGATCGAGCCCGTAGCGGGCGATCAGGGTCTTGGTCAGCTGGCCGCGCGCGCCTTCGCCGAACAAAGTGTATTTGGCGCGCAATTCCATGCCGCGGGTGAAGGAGTCCTTGGGCTCGCCGTCCTTGCCCACCCCCATGTCGCCGGTGGCGACGCCGGCCACTTCGCCGTCGGCACCGTAGAGCACCTCGGTGGCGGCGAATCCCGGATAAATCTCGACCCCGGCCTGCTCCGCCTTGGTAGCGAGCCAGCGGCACACATTGCCCAGCGAGACGATGAAATTGCCGCGATTGCTCATTAGCGGCGGCAGCAGGAGGTTGGGGATTCGCACCGCACCGGCGGGGCCCAGCATGTAAAAGCGGTCGTCGGTCACCGCGGTCCTGATCGGGGTGTCCTCGCCGCGCCATTTCGGCAGCAGCGCATCGAGGCCGGCCGGATCGATCACCGCGCCGGACATGATGTGGGCGCCGACCTCCGAGCCCTTTTCGACGACGACGACGGAAATGTCGGACGAAATCTGCTTCAACCGGATCGCGGCGGCGAGCCCCGCCGGCCCGGCCCCGACGATCACCACGTCGAACTCTATCAACTCCCGGGGCGGCAGTTCGGCGGCGTCCATCGATTTCTCCGTCGCGAGCCCAGTCCCGCTTTCTTTTCCACGTTTGCCGGATCGCGGCAATCGCGGCAGGCGTAGTCCTCCCAGGCGCGATCCTGCGCTCGTAATGCAGGAAACGTGCTAGACATCCCGCCATGACTGCCGACCCTGCCGAACTGCGCGCGATCCTCGCTTTCTACGTGGAGGCGGGGGTCGACGCCGTGTTGCAGGAGGAGCCGGTCGATTGCTTCGCCGCCGATGCGGCGCCGGTACCGGCCTCCGTACCACCCGGAGCGCCGGCCGCCCCTGCTCGGGCGCCGCGTTCCATTTCTGACGCGGTGGAACTGGCGCGCGGGTCGCCGCTCACCGGTGGATCGATTGCCCGCCCGACGGCGGTTCCAGCCCAGTCCGATGCTCCGCTATCGGCGGACGCGGCCGTCATGGCGGCGCGCGATCTCGCGCGCAGCGCCGGGAGCCTAGACGACCTGCGTGCCCTGCTGGAGCGGTTCGAGGGCTGCGGGCTGCGCAAGACGGCGAAGCAACTGGTGTTCGCCGCCGGCAATCCGCAGGCGCGGGTGATGTTCGTCGGCGAGGCGCCTGGGCGCGAAGAGGACCTCGAAGGCCTGCCCTTCGTCGGCCGCTCCGGCCAGCTGCTCGACCGCATGATGGCCGCGATCGGCCTCGACCGCAGCAACGCCTACATCGCCAATGTCATACCCTGGCGTCCGCCCGGCAACCGCACCCCGACGCCGCAGGAAACCCAGACCTGCCTGCCCTTCACGCTGCGCCAGATCGAGCTGGCCGATCCCGACATCCTGGTCTGTCTCGGCGGTCCGTCGGCGCAGACGCTGCTCGACATCAAGGACGGCATCCGCAAGTCGCGCGGGCGCTGGCACGCCTACCACACCGGCACCCGCGAGATCCGCGCCATCGCGACCTTCCACCCCGCTTATCTCCTGCGCAACCCGATCGAAAAGCGCTTCGTGTGGCGCGATTTCCTGGCCATCAAGAAGGCGCTCGGGGGGTTAGACGCGGGCGAGCGCAACTGAAGATTTGCCGAGGCCCGTTACGGCGCGGCGATGGCGCGATGCCCGATCATTGTTTCGCTTCCGGTTCCGGTTTTGCTCCCGCGTCCGGTGTTGCCTCCACGTCCGGCTTAGCCTCGGGGTTCGGGGCGTCCGACCGCGGGCGCAGGACGCCCCAGCCGATGCGGATCAGCGGCAGCTGCCCCTGGATGGTGCGTTCGAAGGCGTGCGGTACCTCGGCGACGAGGTCGGGAAAGTGCACCGCGATTTCCATGGGCACCGCCACCTCGGTCTCGACGCCGGGCCACAGGACGACCGCGCCCTTGCGGCGGATGTCGGCCATGGTGACCCAGGGCGAGCGCTCCGGATTGGCGTCGAAATAGAGGCTGGGACGCCGCGGCGATCCGAGGGCGACCAGGGCGGCAATGCGGGTGTCGCCGCTGACGATGGCAAGCGGGGCGCCGGTGCGCCGCTGGAAACTCTCGGAAAAGAACTGGCCCATGGCATTGGCCGGCCGCGACACGTCGACGGTCAAGCCGATCCACGGCAGGAGCAGGGTGCCGCTCGCCGCGGCGAGGGGAGGCGCCAGCAGCAATACCATCCACGCGATGCCGACCATGCGCGGGCGGTGCCATGGAATGGCGTTGCCGGCCAGGACGATGATGGCGAGCCCCGACAGCACCAAATGGGGCGCGAGGCCGCCGACCGGCTGGCGCTCGCCCAGCAGGACGGCGATCGTCACCGCGGTGATGCCGGGCGCCAGTGCGAAGAAGTAGACGTAGCGCCGCGCGAACGGATCGGTGAAGCTGCGCACGAACACCGGCACCTTCTCGCTGGTGCGCAGATGCCATTTGCTGCCCAGCGCGACCAGGATGATCAGGCCGGCATGGGCGAGGAAGATCGCCCAGAACAGGCCGATCCAGTCCTTGATGTAGACGATCGGCGCGTCGTCGCTCTGCAGGGGGCGGAGCGCGAGGGTCGACACGCCGTTGGACTGGTCGAGCCAGATCAGGTGGGGAAACAGCACGACCACGATCATGGTGCAGGCGATCAAGGGATCGAGGGAGCGCATCGCCCGCCGGCCGCGCCGCGTCGCCGCCAGGAACACGGCGATCATCGCCAGCAGGATGAGGCCGGCATAGGTGGTGAGCAGCAACAGGCCGAGCTCCAGGGCCAGCACGAACCAGGCGACCCGGCGGCGCTCGCCGATCGCACGCCACAGGCTGAGCAACGACAGCGCCACCAGCGGCATTGCCAGGATCGAAGGGCCGAAATTCGGCGTCGGCGCCGTGAAGGCGGAGATGCCGACCATCAGCAGGACCGCGAAGGTGGCGTGGTGGATGCCCACGATGGCGCGCCCCAGCGTGAACACCGCCCAATAGGTGACGAGCACGCAGGCCTGCGCCAGCAGGTAGACCGCCGGCGTGCCGCCGATGACGAAGGTGATGTCGGCGAGCCAGAAGGCGAGCGGCGGACCGAAATAGCTGCCGAGCTGGAATTCGTGCCCGACCGCCAGCACGATCGGCAGGTCGCCGGGGGGCGAGGAGAAGAAGATGGAGGGAAACAGCCACCACAGCGCCGTCTGGACGAGCGCCGCCAGCCAGAACGTCAGCCGCGGCTGCGAGCGCAGCAGTTCGACGATGATGGAGGTGTGCAGCATTCGGCGGGCCTACCCGGCAGTCTGACCCCGACATTCGGCTCCCAATACCGGGACTCCCAAATACCGGGACAAGTCAGCCTACCGACTCATGAGCAATGGAGCGACCCGGGCAAACAGATGGGAACCGGCTGTCCGGGGTCGTTCCACATACGGAACGCGCACATAAGCGCGCACCGGTCCAGGAAGCAACCGGCCGATCCGGAAATGTTGCCCAGCTTTTGGACAGCTCACGCCGGGCGCTCCGGACTTTGGAGCGTGTGTGCCCCGACGCTAAGGCGCGATCAGATCGTCTTCTCGGGGCGTCCGCGCCGCCGCACCATCGCCGAACGCGGCCGCCACCGGGGCGAAGCCGCGGCGGTGATGGATGGTCGGCCCGAGCGCCGCCAAAGCGCGGAAATGCTCCGGCACGCTGTAGCCCATGTGACGCTCGAAGCCGTAGCCGGGATGGGCGGCGCCGACCTGCGTCATCAGGCGGTCGCGCACCACCTTGGCGACGATCGAGGCGGCGGCGATGGAGAGCACCAGGGCATCCCCCGAGATCACCGCCTCGCAATCGCAGCCGGCATCGATGCGGTCGCAGCCGTCGACGAAGACGAGCCGGGGCCGCACCGGCAGCGCCGCGACCGCGCGTGCCAGCGCCCACAGCGAGGCCTGCCTGATGTTGTCGCGATCGATGCGGGCGCGCGAGCCGAAGGCGACGCCGACCTCGGCGGTCGCGCAGATGCGCGCGTAAAGCGTCTCGCGCTGCGCGGCGGTGAGCTTCTTGGAGTCTGTCGAGGCCGCGCGGAATCCGCCTGGGGTCGAGAATGACCGCAGCGGCCACCACCGGCCCCGCTAAGGGACCGCGGCCGGCCTCGTCGCACCCCGCCACCGGAAAGGCGCCGCGCCTGATCGCCGCGCGCTCGCGCCGAAAGCTCGGCCGCAGCGGCGCCTCGCCCAGCGGCAGGCGCGGGGCGGCCGGCTCGCGGGCGGCGCGGGGTCGACCAACGGGATTGCGACCTGAGGGGCTGCGACTCATGGTGCGATGGTGGCGAAATCGAACGCGGACTGCAAGCCGACGCCAGCGGCCCGTCATTGAGTTCGTTTGTGGTGCTTCAGGGAGGCGCTTGCCTACGCCTCGAGTTGGCCGTCCGGGAGACGCGACCCGGGCAATGCACGATGCCGGTCACGCCCGCCCCGCCTCCGCCAGCAGCGCCTCGAGGTCGAGCCGCTCCGTCTTCATGGCGAGGGTGCCGTCGGGGTTGCGCGGCCACTGCGCTTCGGGCCGGTCCCAGCACAGCTCGAGGCCGTTGCCGTCGGGATCGCGCAGATAAAGGGCCTCGCTCACGCCGTGATCGCTGGCGCCGTCGAGCCCGATGCCGGCCGCGACGAGGCGCTGCAGGGCGTCGGCGAGAGCGGCGCGGGTCGGGTAGGCGATCGCCACGTGATAAAGCCCGGTGGTGCCGGCCGCCGGCGGCTGCCCGCCGCGGCTCTCCCAGGTGTTGAGGCCGATGTGGTGGTGGTAGCCGCCGGCCGAGACGAACGCGGCCTGCTGCCCGTAGCGCTGCATCAGTTCGAAGCCGAGCACGCCGGTGTAGAAGCCGAGCGCGCGATCGAGATCGGCGACCTTGAGATGGACATGGCCGATCCGCGCGCCCGCATCGATCGGGCGCGGGGTCTCGGCAAGGGGCCTGAGCTTGGTCGGCATCGCAGGCGTCCTTGCTCGCGACGGGGCCGCTTCGGGTGCGCGCAGATCAGGTGCGGGCATAGCGTCCTCCCTCCGTTTCGGGCCTGCGGAACAGGCGCTCCAGGCTGAACGCGCCGGCCCCTGCGGCGACCATGTACAAGAAGACGAAGCAGAACAGGATCGCGGCGTCGCCCCCGTTCACCGCCGGGTACATGCTTTGGGGCGCATGGAACATCCAGTAGCCGACCGCCATCTCGCCGGAGGCGATGAAAGCGGCAGCCCGGGTGAACAGGCCGAGCGTGATCAGCGTGCCGGTCGCGGTTTCAATGACCGCACCGATCCCCATCACGCCGAGCAGCTCTTGCTGGCCGGGGGCGGCGCCGGGCGGAAACCCGAACAGCTTGACGAGGCCATGGGAGAGAAACAGCACGCCGGCGACGATGCGCAGCGCCGCCAGCAGGATCGGTTCGAAACGCGCGAGTCCGGAGGAAGGGATCATCGAAGGTTCCTTTCGGGGGCTTCCGGCAAAGCAAAATGCCGCTGGGCTCGAAGTTGTCGCATCCAAGCCTGTCGATAATCAGCATCTTTTGCCGCACTGTATTTCCAATTCGGGCGTTTCAGGCGCATACTCCCCGGTTCGGGCTGACCGATTGCACGCATTTTGATCAATCGGCCGCGCCGGATTGTCGCAATGGCGTTGTGGCAAAAGGGTAGGCTGCGAGATTTTGCGGGTCAAACCCGGAAACGCCGCCGAAGTTTCGCCGCGATTGCTCAATGACCGATGAAACAGCCGCCAAAATCGGCTTGTTCCACGCTTTACTGTGGGGGGGCGATCCGGTACTTTCGGCGCGCCCGGGAAACAACAAATCGTCTCAGGTCCAGGCTCGCCGAACCCGGCCATCGGCAATTCAATTCGAGAGCCGCTTGGGACTATTCCAGTGGGAGAGAATCGATGAGACATAGAATCGGGATCTTGCTTTTGACGTCCACGGCACTGATCGTGCCGGCGGCCGCGCAACAAGGCCAGCCGAACCCCAACCAAGCCGCCGCCAAGGCCATCTTGCAGGCTGCCGATAAGGCGATCGGCGCCAGCAGCGTAAATTCATACATTGCATCGTCCACCGGCTGGAGGGGCTACCCGGGTCAGCAGTTCGCCCAAGGCGACCTGCCGCACTCGGATTTGAAGAGCAACGTCCGCACCGTCGACTTCGACAGCAAGTCGGCGAAGTCGGACTATGTGCGCGTCCAGGGCAACAACATTGCCCGCGGTGGCGGCGCCGGGTTCCCGGTGCAGGGCGAGCAGCACTTTGTCGAGGTGGTCAACGGCGGCACCGGCTGGAACGTCAACGCGCAGGGCCAGCCCGCCCGGGTATTGGCCACCGACGCCGGGGATCGCCAGCTCACGATCTGGACCAACCCGTACGGCTTCATCAAGGCCGGCCTCGCGGCCCCCGATGCGGCCGCCACCGACCGGTATTACGGCCGGGAAAACCGCACCCTCAAAGTCGTCGCCTTCACCGTCAAAGTCTGCGATGGGCCGCAGCCGCAATGCACCCGCCGGGTGACCGGCGAGTTCAATGGCGACAACATGCTCGAGCGGGTGATCACGTGGGTTCCCGATCCCGTCATGGGCGACAAGATGGTCGAAGTCCGCTACAGCGATTATCGCGATGTCGGCAATGGCGTGAAGTATCCCGTTCCATCTTCACGCCCACATGGGCGATCATCCGTTGATCCCAGGCGGCCATAACTGGCTGGACCTGCGGGCCAATGACGTCAAGATCAACGTCGCAGGTGCCGCGCAGGCGATTCCGGACGCCGTGCGCGATGCCCCAGTCCCCACGCAAACCCGCGTGGTCTCGACCACTCTCGCCCCCGGCGTTGTCCTCATCGGCGGCGGCTCGCACAACAGCGTCGCGGTCGAGTTCAAGGACTTCGTCACGGTCGTCGAGGGGCCGCTGAGCAATCAGCGCACCAACGCGGTGGTCGCCGAAGTCCACAAGCTCTTCCCCGGCAAGCCGATCCGCTACCTCGTCAACACCCACAACCACTTCGATCATCTGGGTGGGGTGCGCGGCTTCGTGGCGGAAGGCGCAACCGTCATCACCGACGACAAGAACAGAAACTTCTACCAGCGGGTCGTGCTTGCTCCGCAGCCGCGGACGCTCGCAGCCCGACCGGCTGTCGACCAGGCCGTTTGCGCCGACGGGTCCCGGCACGCTGGAACTGCAGACGTTCACGGATCGCTACACGATCAGCGACGGCAATGAGACGATCGAGCTCTATCACGTCGATGGTCTCAACCACAGCGACAACATGGCGATCGTCTATCTCCCGAAGGAGAAGATCGTGATCAATGCGGACCTCTACGGGCCGCCGCCCGCGGGAGGCAACCTGGCGAATGTGAACAACAACGCGGTCGTGTTTTACCGTAACCTCAAGCGGCTGAAGCTTGACGTGGCGCAGCATGTGCCAATCCACGGCAATCCCGGACCGAACGCCGATTTCGAGCGGATCGTCGGGCCGGTAGCGGCGCGGACACCCGCGCAGGGTGGCGGCGGCTGAGGCAGTCGAGGACGATAGGAATATCCTGTCGGATAAACTGACGACCGGGCGAAGCGTTCACCGCGCGTTGCCCGGTCATCGCTGACTGGGCTCGGGCGTGCTGGTCGGCGTCATCCATGGCGTACCAGGATCCGTACCTTCGTCGCCCGGGAAACAACAAATCGTCTCAAGCACTCGCCGAACCCGGCCATCGGCAATTCAATTCGGGAGCCGCTTGGGACTATTCCAGTGGGAGAGAATCGATGAGACATAGAATTGGGATCTTGCTTTTGACATCCACGGCGCTGATCGGGCCTGCGGCGGCGCAAAACGCCGCGCCAAACCCCGCGCAAGCCGCCGCGAAGAGCCTGTTGCAAGCCGCCGACAAGGCGATCGGCGCGAGCAATGTGACGTCCTTCATTACTACTTCCACCGGCCGTAGAGGCTATCCGGGTCAGCAGTTCGCCCAAGGCGACCTGCCGCGCACGGACACGAAGGGTACCTTCACCGCCGACCTCGTCAGCAAGTCCACGAAATCGGACTATGTTCGCACCCAGGGGAACAACATTGCGCGTGGCGGCGGCGCCGGCTTCCCGGTCCAAGGCGAGCAGCACTTCACGGAGTTTGTCAACGGCAACATCGCCTGGAACCTGAACCCGCAGGGCCAGCCCGTCAGGCAATCGGCGGTGGATGCCGGGGATCGCCAGCTCGTGATCTGGAGCCACCCGGTCGGCTTCATCAAGGCTGGCCTGGCATCCGATAATGCGGCGGTCACCGACCGGTATTTCGGCCGGGAAAACCGCACCGTCAAAGTCGTCGCCTTCACCACGAAGGTCTGCGATGGGCCGCAACCGCAATGCACCCGCCGGCTGACCGGCGAGTTCAATGGCGACAACATGCTCGAGCGGGTGATCACCTGGGTGCCCGACCCTGTCATGGGCGACAAGATGGTCGAATACCGCTGGACCGACTACCGCGACGTGGGCGGCGGAGTGAAGATGCCGTTCCACCTTCACACCCATATGGGCGACCATCCATTGATCCCCGGCGGCCATAATAACTTGGATCTCCAGTTCAGCGACATCAAGGTGAACATCCCGGATGCCGCGCAGGCGGTTCCCGACGCCGTGCGCAACGCCCCGCTCCCCACACAGACGCGTGTGGTCTCGACCACACTCGCCCCCGGCGTCGTCCTCATTGGCGGCGGCTCGCATAACAGCGTCGCGGTCGAGTTCAAGGACTTCGTCACGGTCATCGAGGGGCCGCTGAGCAATCAGCGCACCAACGCGGTGGTCGCCGAAGTCCACAAGCTCTTCCCCGGCAAGCCGATCCGCTACCTCGTCAACACCCACAACCACTTCGATCATCTGGGTGGCGTGCGTGGTTTCGTGGCGGAAGGCGCGACCGTCATCACCGACGACAAGAACAGAAACTTCTACCAGCGGGTCGTCCTTGCTCCGCAGCCGCGGACGCTCGCGCCCGACCGGCTGTCGACCAGGCCGTTTGCGCCGACGGGTCCCGGCACGCTGGAACTGCAGACGTTCACGGATCGCTACACGATCAGCGACGGCAATGAGACGATCGAGCTCTATCACGTCGATGGTCTCAACCACAGCGACAACATGGCGATCGTCTATCTCCCGAAGGAGAAGATCGTGATCAATGCGGACCTCTACGGGCCGCCGCCCGCAGGAGGCAACCTGGCGAATGTGAACAACAACGCGGTCGTGTTTTACCGCAACCTCAAGCGGCTGAAGCTCGACGTTGCCCAGCATGTGCCAATCCACGGCAATCCCGGACCGAACGCCGATTTTGAGCGGATCGTCGGACCGGTGGCGGCGCGGACACCCGCGCAGGGTGGCGGCGGCTGAGGACGACAGGAATTTCCTGTCCGGCAAACTAACGCCCGGGCGAAGCGCCAGCGCGCTTTGCCCGGGCGTCGCTGTTTGAGCGTTCGAGGCGAGTTGGCAGCATCCGTCGCCGGGGGGCCGCGAACCGGCCGCCTTCCTGTTCGCCACGGGATGCGGCATATTGCCGGCGACCGACGGTCGCGATCCCCCAAGCGCATCGCCGGGAGCGGCCCGCACCGGCGCCGTCGGCGAGGGAGGATCAGATGACATCGCAGCCACAGATCGACCGGCGGCTGTTGCTCGGCGGCGCCGGCGCGCTCGGCCTCGCGGGCGCTTCTGCGCTGGCGCAAGAGACTCGGCAAGAGATCAAGCCGGACCCCAGGCCGGAAGCGAAGCCGCAGGCAGCGCCGGCGCAGGCCGGCAGGAAGCTGAGCGACGCCATCGCCGACTTCGTCGTCGGCTTCGACATCGCCCGGATGCCGCCGCTCGGCATCGAGCGCGCGCGCCTCGCCTTCATCGACACCATGGCGGTGATGCTCGCCGGCAGCCGCGAGCAGGGCTCCGACATCGTCTGCGAGATGGTCCGGCAGGAGGGTGCGGCGCCCAAGGTGTCGGTGATCGGCCAGTCGTTCCGCACCTCGCCCCAGCTCGCCGCGCTCGCCAACGGCGTCGCCGCTCACATCATGGACTACGACTTCTCGTCGCTGCTCGGGCAGCCGACCTCGCCGATCATTCCGGCGCTGTTGCCGCTCGCGGAGAGCACCGGCGCGAGCCCGGCCGACGTGATGGCGGCGTTCATCGTCGGCTTCGAGGTCTGCATGCGGCTCGCCCGCGCCGCGCCGGAGCAGGCCTCGATCGGCGGCTGGCACGCGGTCTCCTCGATCGGGACCATGGGCGCGGCGATGGCCTGCGCGCGCCTCATGAAAGTCCGGCGCGAGACCATCCCGGACATTCTCGGCATCGCCGCCTCGCTGTCGGGCGGGCTGTCGGTCAATTTCGGCACCATGACCAAGCCGCTGCATTCCGGCATGAGCGCGCGCAACGGCATCGCCGCGGCGCTGCTCGGCAGCAGCGGCTTCACCGCCAATGCCGGTGCGCTCGAAAATCCCGCCGGCTATTTCCACGCCTTCGACCGCGGCATGAAGGTTTCCTTCGAGCCGTTCGCCGAGCTGGGGCAGCGCTTCGACATCGTCGAGCGCGGCTTCAAGCCGAAGCGCTATCCCTGCGGCGGCCTCGGCCATACCTCGATCGATGCGACGCTCGAGCTGCGCAACGACGTGCGGGTCGACGACATCGCCGGGATCAAGACCGGCATCACCAAATATGCCGCCTCGCGCATCGGCGACAAATATCCGACCTCGGTCGAGAGCGCGAAATTCAGCATGCCCTATGTGGCGGCCTATACGGTTCTCTACGGGCCGCCGATGCTCAAGGCCTTCACCGAGGAGTCGATCCGCGACGAGAAGATCAAGGCATTGGCGCGCAAGGTGTCGATCGCGGTCGATCCGGAATTCGCCGACCTCCTCGACGACAGCCCGGCCCGCGTCACCGTCACCCTCGCCGACGGCCGCACCGTGCAGCGGATGCGCTATTACGCCAGCGGCACCCCGCAGGTGCCGCTGACCGCGGGCCAGGTCGAGGAGAAATTCTTCGATTGCGCCGGCCATGCCGTCGACCGGCCGGCGGCGACCAGAATCTTCGCCTTCATGAACCGGTTCGAGCAGGAGCCGTCATTCGCCGAACTGTGGACGCTGGCGAAGCGGGCCTAACGGCGTCTGCGAGCAAATGCGAAGGGCGCCCGGCCGGCTCGCGAGGCGCCCTCCCGTCGATCCGTCCGGATCAGTTCTTGACGTATTTCTTGATGTCCTTCTGGTCGTCGGACGCCGCGTAGATGGTGCCGGCGCCATCGACCACGATGCCGATCGGCGGCTGCATCTTCGGATCCGGCACCGGCGGCGGCGGAATGAAATACATCACCTTGCCGTCCTTGGTGCTGCCGACGCGGATGCCGCGCTGGCACCCCGGATTGTAATTGGCGGCGCCGACCGTATCGGAGGACTGGGAGTCGGCGACGTAGAGCAGGTCGTTCTTGTCGATGGCGATGCCGCTCGGCCGGCCGAATTGCTTCCAGGCGGCGAGGAAGTTTCCGTCCTTGTCGAACACCACGACGCGGCTGTTGCCGCGGTCGGCCACATAGAGGTGGTCGCGGCTGTCGAAGGCCAGTGCATGCGGCGAGCGCAACTGCCCGTCGCCGCTGCCGCGGGTGCCGAAGGTCTTGAGAAATTTGCCGTCCCTGGTGAACACCATGATGCGCGAATTGTTCGCTTTGGCCTCGCCATGGCCCTCGCTGATGTAGATGTCGCCGTTGGAGGCGACCGCCACGCCGGTCGGCGAATTGAAGATGTCGAGGCCCGTTTCGCCGGCGCCCTGGCCGGGCTTGCCGAGCTTGAGCAGCACGCGGCCGTCGGGAGCGAGCTTGGTCACCTGCATGCCTTTCGCGCCCTTCGGCGTGGCATCGGCGACCCAGAGATTGCCGTCCTTGTCGATGGCCGCCTGGTGCGGCTCGACGAACAGGCCGGCGCCGAAATTCTTCAGGGTCTTGCCGTCGGGGCCGAGCTCGATGACGGGAACGCAGTCGTCCGTCTCGCAACGGTCCACGGCCCAGAGGTTGTTGCTCGGATCGACCGCGACGGCATTGACCGGACTCCACGGCCGCGGCGGCGCCGCCCAATCGGCCACCAAGCGGTAGGGATTGGGCAGGTTGGCGTTGGTCTGCGTGCACGGATAGCTCGATTGCGCGCTCGCCATTCCGGCAGCGACCACGGTCGTGAGCAAGGCAATGACAATTCCTGTCGGGCCAGCACG
>CAWCJX010000081.1:0-17909 GCA_963795865.1 uncultured Alphaproteobacteria bacterium | reverse complement strand
CATATGGTTCCTCCCTTGTTTCCCGGAAGCTTACAGGACGACGGGCGAGGCGTATAGGCGGCCACGCACGATCCGACCGGCCATGAGAACCCCCATGAGAACCCCCTCTGGGCAAACCGCGAATGGTGTAGTTTGATCCGTGAGCCGCCAACAAGGGGCGTTAGTCCCGTGATCATGAAGCCGGCGTCGGCGGCAGTCGTTCGCGAATGCGTCGGGCGGTTGGTCGCCAATGATCTCTGACGGCGCGCGCGGTTGCGCACCGTTAAACGCCTGCGCGCAATGCGTGGTTGCTCGCTAGGATTTTCGAAGGTTTTCTTTGGTAAGTCACACTTGTGGTGCGACCCGGATGGATGGTTCCCATTCGTTTGGACAAGTCGTCTCACCATTGCAATTAGTTAACGGGCTGTCCCAATATTCCGATGCCAGATGTCGGGGTCAGACCATCGGCTTGCTTCTGGGGTTGCGCGGCCCTTTGAGGGGTGCCTTACCGGAGGCGATTCGGAATACGATCAGCAGCGCTCACGAGAAGGTTGTGGCGAATGGGTATTTCGCGACGCGACTTCGCCAAGCTGGTGACGGTGAGTGGCATTATGATCAGCCTGTCGCCTCTGGCGATAGCTGAGGAACCCGGATTCGCGGCGCGCGAGACACTGCCGGGCCGGCAACGCTGGAACCCGGCCGCCACCGGCGCCGGCCGCATCGACGGCGTCGCCAAAGTCACCGGCGCCAAGCTCTATGCGGCGGATTTTCGCGCCGCCGATCTGCCGGGGTGGCCGACGAAGACCTCGCACGCCATGCTTATCCGCGCCACAGATGCGACCCACGTCTATACCGGCCTCGATCTTTCGCGCCTGACCGGCGCCTTGAAGCCATCGGTGGTGGTGACCGCTGACGATTTCGCGCGCATTGGCGCGAGGGTGCCCGAGTACTACGCGCAGGGCGACCTGTTCTGCCCGGTCGGCAAGACGCCGCTCTATCTCGGCCAGCCGATCGCCCTTCTGATCTTTGAGGACTTCGATACCTTCGATCAAGCGCGGCTCGCGTTGCGCGACGTGGCGA
Organism: uncultured Alphaproteobacteria bacterium; assembly: GCA_963795865.1. Classification (GTDB taxonomy): domain Bacteria; phylum Pseudomonadota; class Alphaproteobacteria; order Rhizobiales; family Xanthobacteraceae; genus JAJPKK01. Next base: position 16,850 of record CAWCJX010000081.1, on the reverse strand, counting down.
CCGCCAAGTACGGGGAGGAAACCGGCCCCGTCGTAAGGCCGCCTTACGTCGCCTTTCGCTTTACTCGCGTGGCCGGCCCGACCCCGGAATCGCCGGATGTCTACTCGCCGGTCAAGAACGGCTGGGTCAGCCCAGGGAAGTTCCAAGACACCGAGCGCCCGATCTGGGCGCGGCTCCCCATTCCCACCGGGCAGGCCTATGCGGAAGCCGCGGGCTATGGCGAGGAGATTCGTGCCGAGCTCGCGGCGGCCAATCCGGCGCATCTGGTGCTCGACCGCCAATTCGAAACCGCGTCGAACGACACGATGTTTCTCGAGCCGGAGAGCGGCCTCGCCTGGTACGACCCCGGGCGAAAGAACCTCGAGCTCGTGATCGGCGTGCAGTCGCCCCATGAAGCCGCGGAATTGGCGGCGTTCCTCTTGGGTAACGCTCAGGCTGGCTACAAGCCCGCGCATATCAACACGCAATGTGCGTATGTCGGCGGCGGATTCGGCGGCCGCGACCACACCCCGTTTCCGCTCTACCTCGCGCTGGCGGCGATGTTCTTCCCTGGTCACGCGGTCCGGCTCGCCAACAATCGGTACGAGCAATTCCAATCGGGGATCAAGCGGAACGGTTTTTCGATCCACACGCGGATGGGGGTCGATCGGGCCACCGGCAAAATCTTCGCGTTCGCGGCCGATCATGTGTTGCACGCCGGCGGCCTCGCCAATTTCGCGCCGCAAGTGGCGACAGTCGGCGCCGTTCGGGCGCTCGGCATCTACTATGTCCCGAAAGCCGACGTCACCACGGTGGCGCTGCCCTCGCGCGCCGTGACCACGGGCTCGATGCGGAGCTATGGCACGCTGCAGTCCATGACGGCGCTCGAGGTGCTGGTCGACGAGATGTGCTCGGCGTTGCCGCTCGATCCCATCGAGTTCCGGCGGCGCAACGCGCTCAAGGCTGGCGAGCGCACCATCACTGGAAACCCCTACAGCATCTCGATCCGAACGCCGGAGATTCTGGACAGGCTGGAGAAACATCCGATCTGGCAGCAGCGCGCCGCGGAGAAGGCGCGCGCACCGTCGCGGTTGCTCGTCGGCACCGGAGTCGCTTGCGCCACCAAGAATTACGGCACCGGCAACGATTGTTCGCTTGGAACGGTGGAAATCGATCCGGAGGGCCGGATCGCCATCCGCTGCGCGGCCATGGAGATGGGGACCGCGATCGGGACGGCGGTCGCCAACCGGGTCGCTCTCCATCTGGGCGGCGTCGCCGACGAAGTCGCACTGGCACAGATCGAAGCGTTCGCCCCGCTCGCGCTGGTGAAGACCGGCGACCCCTTCACGATGCATCAGAAGACGCAGGACGCTGGGGCGCGCAATCCGCGTTGGGTGCCGGAAATCGGTTCGCCATCGAGCGCCTCGATAGGCGCCCATGTCAGCACGCATGCGCCGGCCGAAGCTGCGCGCATCGTCTTCCGCTTCGGATTGTGGCCGGCGGCTCTCGAATTGTGGGGCATCGGGCCGAACGATCCCCGGGCCAGGCAATGGGAAGCGGCGCGCTGGAAGGATGGGCAATTGATCGTGCCCGGTCTCGCCCCGCTGGCGCTGGCGGCCGTCGCGGCAAGGGCCCACGCCCGCAACGGGGTCACCGGCGCGATGACCCACGGCTTCAATCGCTGGGCCTGGTCGCAGGCGACGTTCTCCATCGGCGGACAGCCGTGGACGGCCGACATCGACGCGCTCGCCGTGCGTCGCGGCGCCGGCAAGTTCGTCCGCATCGATCGTGCCAACGTCAAGTTTCCGCCAACCGACTTCAACCGGATCGGGAGCGCCTACACGGCGGGCTGCGGCACGCTGGTCCGCATCGAGATCGACCGCGCGACGGGCGCACTCCGGATCGCCAAAGCCTACAGCGTGCTCGAATGCGGCCAGGCCTTGGTGCCGGAGGTCGTGGTCGGGCAGGCGCAGGGCGGTTTCGCCATGGGCGTCGGCTACGCGCTTCTCGAAACCCTGCCGCTCTACGAGGACGGGCCCGGCAACGGCAAATGGAACCTCGGCCAATACCTCATCGTCCGCGGGTCGGACCTGCCGCTCCACGACCTCGAAATCGAGGTGCTGCCTCCGGTGGATGCGAACGAACGGCCGAAAGGCATGGCGGAGGTCGTGATGATCCCCGTCGTTGCCGCGCTTCTCAACGCCATCTTCGATGCTACCGGTCACCGCTTTCAGTCTGTGCCGGTGACCCAGGCCATGCTCCAGGGAGTGATCAAGTGACCAGCCTTACCGTCACCATCAACGGTCGCGCCTATGGCCCGCGTGATGTGCGCGACGACCTCACGATGAACGATTTTCTGCGCGAATACCTCGGGATGACCGGCACCAAGTTCGGCTGCGGCGCCGCGCAGTGCCTGAGTTGCGCGATCATCATCGATAATCCCGACGGCACCAGCTACACCAGCCCGACCTGCATCGTTCCGGCGGCAAGCTTTGACGGCAAGTCGATCCGCACCGTCGAAGGGCTCGCCAAGAACGGCGAGCTTTCCGTTCTGCAGAAGGCGTTCATCGAACATTTTGCGTTCCAATGCGGCTACTGTACCGCCGGCTTCCTCAACGAGGGCCAGGTTCTGCTCGAGCGTCTGGCCAAGAAGCCGGTGGCGCGCGCCGATCTCGAGAAAACCATTACCGAAGCGCTCGACGGCCATCTGTGCCGCTGCACCGGCTACGTCAAATATCACGAGGCCGTGCGCGACGTGATCCTGGCCGATCCCGGACGCTATCTCGCCTAGCGACCGTCGCTTGCAACGATATTGCTGCACGTAGCGCGTTGCTGGGCCGTGGGTGACTGAGCTGCAGGAGGCAACCGAAGATGAAATTCGACATGCGGGTTCAGGTCATCGTCGCGGTCATGGTTCTGCCGATGAGCATGATGACCGCGTACGCCGTTTCCGACGCCCCGCCGGACCGCCTCGCGAGCGTGGAGAGCTTTGCATCGATCGGCGACACGGCGGCCCGGTCGGCGGCGTTGTTCACCGAGCTCGGCAAGGTGCTGACCCATCCGCGCTGCGTCAACTGCCATCCGGCCGGTGATCGTCCGCGCCAGGCTGACGTGAGCCGGCTCCACCAGCCTCCCGTGCAGCGCGGCCCGGACGGACTTGGCCTCCCGGCCATGCGCTGTCCCATCTGCCACCAGCAGGCCAACTTCGAGCCCGGCCGCGTGCCGGGCAACCCGATCTGGCATCTCGCGCCGCGGGAAATGGCATGGGAAGGCAAGACGCTCGCCGAGATCTGCGCACAGATCAAGGATCCCGCGCGCAACGGCAACCGGTCGCTGGAAGCGCTGGTGGAACATATCGGCACCGACCACCTGGTCGGCTGGGCCTGGGCGCCCGGATACGGCCGCCAGCCCGCTCCCGGCACGCAGAAGGAAGCGGGCGCGCTCGTCGATGCATGGGTGAAAACCGGAGCGGCGTGTCCGATGTAGCGCGCGGTAACAGGCCGGTTGCCATCTGGCGGACGAACCCGGGCCGCTGTGTCTCGGTACTCTTGGATTGCGTAACGTTAACGCCTCACGAAATGCGCGGTCGCGCGCTTACGCTTTTTGAGGGCTTTTCTGGTAGCCACACCAGCTTTATTCCGCGACTGCGTCGCGAGGTTGAGGGATGCGAGGGGCATCCGAATACATCGGTAGCGCTCACGAGGAGGTGGCTGCGAATGGGCATGTCGCGACGCGAATTCGTAACATTGGCCACGGCGAGTGGCATCACGCTCAGCTGTTCGCCCTTGGCAGCAGCTGAGGAACCCGGATTCTCCGCACGCGAGACGCTGCCGGGACGACAACGCTGGAACCCGGCTGCCACCGGCGCCGGACGCATCGACGGCGTCGCCAAGGTCACCGGCGCCAAGCTTTATGCGTCCGATTTTCGTGCCGCCGATCTCCCCGGCTGGCCGGCGGAGACCTCGCACGCCATTCTCGTCCGGGCCCCGGACGCCACCCACGTCTACACCGGCCTCGACCTCGCGCGCCTGAGCGGCGCGCTGAAGCCCACGGTGGTCGTTACCGCGGCCGATCTCGCGCGAATTGGCACCCGTGTTCCCGAATTCTACAAAGGCGACCTGTTCTGCCCGGTCGGCAGGACGCCGCTGTATCTCGGCCAGCCGGTGGCGCTGCTGATCTTCGAGACGTTCGACGCCTTCGATCAGGCACGGCTCGCGCTACGCGACGGAACTTTCGTGAAATTCGGCGAGGAAACCGGCCCCGTCGCGGCGGCCGACTACGGCGCTTACCGTTTCACGCGCATGGCCGGCCCGACACCCGATGCGCCCGACGTTTACTCGCCGGTCAAGGACGGCTGGGTCAGCCCCGGGCATTTTCAGAGCACGGAGCGCCCGGTATGGACGCCGCTCGGAGCTGCGACAGCCAGCCCCTATGCCAAAGCCGCAAGCTATGGCGAGCAGATCCGCGCGGAACTCGCGGCGAGCAACCCGGCGCTTCTGGTGCTGGACCGTGAGTTCGAGACCCAATCGGTGGACCCGATGTTTCTCGAGCCGGAATCGGCCTCGCCTGGTACGATCCGGGCCGCAAGGAGCTCGAGCTCGTGGTCGGCACGCAGTCGCCGTACGAGGCAGCGGAGTTGGTTGCGTTCCTTCTAGGCAAAGCCGGCGCCGCCTTCAAGCCGGCGCGCATCAACACCCGTTTCGCCTATGTCGGCGGCGGCTTCGGCGGACGCGACCATACTCCGTTCCCCATCTACGTCGCATTGGCGGGGATGTTCTTTCCCGGCCGCCCCGTCCGGCTCGCCCATGATCGTTATCAGCAGTTCCAGGGCGGAATTAAGCGTCACGCATTCAAGATGCACACGCGCATCGGGGTCGAGCGTGCGACCGGCAAGATTGTCGCGTTCGCCGCCGACCACGTATCGGATGGCGGCGGCCTCGCCAATTACTCGATCAACGTAGCGACCGTTTCCGCCCTTGCCGCGATCGGCATCTACTATATTCCGAAGGTCGACATCACGACGGTCGCGCTCCACTCGCGGGCCGTGACCGCGGGGTCGATGCGCGGCTATGGGACGCTGCAGACGATGACGGCGCTGGAGGTGCTGGTCGATGAGACGTGCGCGGCGCTGCCGCTCGACCCGATCGAGTTCCGGCGCCGCAATGCGCTCAAGGCCGGCGAACGCACCTTGGCGGGAAACACCTACAGTGTCTCGGTTCGCACGCCGGAGATTCTCGACAAGCTGGAAAAGCATCCGATCTGGCAGCAGCGTGCCGCAGAGAAAGCCCGCGGCCAGCAAGCCGGGAAACTCGTGGGCACGGGTGTGGCTTGCGCCACCAAGGATTACGGCACCGGCGGGGACTGCTCGCTGGCGACCGTGGAAATCGATCCGGATGGCCGGATCGCCATCCATTGCGATGCCGTCGAGATGGGTACCGCCGTCGGGACCGCGGTAGCCAACCGGGTCGCGGGCTATTTGGGCAGTGTGGCCGACGAAGTCGGGCTGGCGGAAGTCGACGCTTATGCCCCGCTCGGGCTCGTGACTTCCGGCAATTCCTACACCATGGACCAGGCGACACAGAACGCCGCACAGCGCAATCCCCGCTGGGTGCCGCAGATCAGCACGGCCACGACGGCCTCGATTGGCGCGCACGTCGGGACGCATGCAGCGGCCGAGGCGGCGCGCGTCGTGTTCCGTTTCGGGTTGTGGCCGGCGGCGCTCGAATTGTGGCGCATCGCGCCGAACGATCCAAAGGCCAAGGAATGGCGGGCGGCGCGCTGGAAGGACGGGAAGCTGGCCATGCCGGGGCTGGAGCCGCTGGCGTTGCCGGCGGTGGCGGCCAAAGCGCATACGCGCAATGGCGTGACCGCGGCGATGGCGCACGGCTTTTCCCGCTGGGCATGGGCGCAGGCGACCTTCCCGATTTCCGGAGAGGCATGGACGGCCGACATCGATGCGCTGGCGGTACGCAAGGGCGCCGGCAAATTCGTTCGGCTGGATCGCACCAACGTCAAGTTTCCTCCCACGGATTTCAACCGGATCGGGACCACTTACACGTCGCTATGCGGCACGGTGGTCCGCGTCGAGATCGAGCGCGCCACCGGCGCTATAAGCATCGCCAAGGCATACAGCGTGCTCGAATGCGGCCAGCCGTTGGTGCCGGAGGTCGTCGTCGGGCAATCGCAGGGCGGCTTTGCGATGGGCGTGGGTTACACATTACTCGAGTCGCTGCCGCTTTACGAGGACGGGCCCGGCAACGGGAAATGGAACCTCGGACAATACGTCGTCGCTCGCGCGTCGGACCTGCCGCTGAATGGTCTTGAGATCGAGGTGTTGCCGCCGGTCTTGCCGAACGAACCGCCAAAGGGCATGGCGGAAGTCGTGATGATTCCCGTCGTTGCCGCGATTCTGAGTGCGATCTACGACGCCACCGGTCATCGCTTCCGGTCCCTGCCAGTCACCCAAGCCATGCTCAAGGGAGTGCTGCCGTGACGAAGATGAGAGGCTTGGATGAGAACCGGCGCGGCGTGCCCGCCATGAATTGCGGGTGCGCGCGGGTTGCTGCCCAACTGACTCCATGACTTGAGCAATCCATGACTTGGGCGATCCATGACTTGGGCGATCCGTGACTTCGGCGAACAATGGCGCCTGAGATTTGGGCACTCGAGGTTTGCGCGCTCGAGATAGGGGGCGCTCAGGCCGATCCATTCGCTTCCACCGTGGCGATGCCGCGCAACAGACGTCCGAGCAGGTCGGCGCCCGTGATGACGCGTTTCTGCTCGCCCCAGACCAGGATCAGGTCGTGTTCGATCACGTCGTCGCCGGGCCGCTCCGGCGCGACTTTCATGCAGCCGATGACCTCGCCCAGCCGCGTCTTCATTTCGCGCACCATGATCGGCCGATGCCAGTACGCCGTCGGATCGCTCGAAAGCTCGCCGAACAGCGCGTCGCGCAGGAAGTGATGGGCGTCCAGGACGAAGGCCGGCTCGCCGGCAGGATCGGTGATGATCACCCACTTCCGGCCGGAGGCGTCGACCTGCCGCAGAAACGGATCGTCGGGAGCGCGATCGAACTTGGGCAGCACGCATCTCTGGTTCGCCAATGGCAGGCTGAGGATGCTTTTCGGGTCGACGGGCTCGCCTTCATCGGTCACCGGTACATCGTCGAGGTCGAGGAAGTTCTGCGCTCCCGTCGCTTCCAGCCGCCCGATCGTCCCTTCGCTGCCGGCATGCCGCGCGATCAACAGCTTGATGTCCTGCTCGCGAAGATAGTTGATCCCTTCCTTTCCGAGCCACCAGTCGAGGATCATGGCGGTGGGCTTGGCCAGGGGAAACAGCACGACGCGATAGAAATCGAGGAAGGGCAGGAATCGCGCGGTCATCCGCAAGGCGTTGCGCGAGAAATAGGCCTGCGGAAAGATTTCGCCGAGCAACGTGATTGCGAAGGCCGAGAAGACGAAGGCGCCAATTCCCGTCAGGACCGAATCGGAGAGCAGCGTGAGCAGCACGTTGGTGGTCACATTGCCCCAGATCACCGTCGCCAGCAGCTGGTTGGTGTCCTTGCGCAGCTCGAGGACCTTGGCCGCATCGGCATTGCCGCCGTCGGCCTCGATCTGAAGCCTCAACAGGGCAAGGCTGAAAACCGCGAGGTTGAGGCCGGAGAACAGCGCGGACTGAACGATGCAGGCCACGATGCCCGACCAGATCCAGTAGCTCGGGATGGAAGACATGGATTGCACCCGCTTTGGATTTGGGAGATCAAGAGACCAGGACGCCGGGACGAGCAAATGACGGGCAGAAGCGGAGCGTCCCGATAAATCAGATGCCGCATGGAACGATATGTCGCGAGAATGACAGTTTGATTTGCGCCGCCGCCGTTCCTGTCGGGGCCGGCAACGGCATCCCGGCATGGCGCCGTATCCGTCGACAGCAAACAGGAGGTCCTGGTGAACACCGATGCCAAGAAAGTGGTGCTGCGGATGATCCCGTATGGAATCTACGTCCTCACGGCTGACGCGGAAGGAAACCTCGCCGCGTCGACGGTGAATTGGGTCACCCAGAGCGCGTTCGCGCCGCCGCTCGTGGTGGTCGGCGTCAAGGCCGATTCCGGCACTTACAAGACGGTGAAAGCCGCTCAGGCCTTCGCGCTCAACATGCTCGGCAAGGAACAAAAGGCCCTGGCGTTCACGTTCTTCCGGCCGGCGGATGTCAGCGACGGCAAAATCAGTGGCCAATCATACCGCAAGGGCGCGACCGGGGCGCCGGTTCTGGTCGACGCTTTGGGTGCGATCGAATGTCGTGTGACGTCCATCGTCGAGCAGGGCGATCACCACATCATCGTCGGCGAGGTGGTGGAGGCGCATCTGAACAAGCCCATGTCCGGAAGGCCGGATGCCGCGATCCTCGAGATGAAGGACCTCGGCGACAATGTGTTCTACGGCGGGTGACCGGTCGCACCTGTTCCGACGGAATGGGCTGCCGGACTTTGCAAGGCGGAAATTCGCGTCGGATCGCCTCAGTTCGGTTGTATCCCCGCCGCCTTGACCACGGTGGCGATGGTGGCGATCTCGGCCTTGACATAGGCGTCGAACGCCGCCGGCGTCATCGTCATCGGAGCGGCGCCGAGCTTTCTCAAGTTGTCCGCGACGGTCTTGTCGTCGAGCGCCTTGGCGGCGGCGTCGTGGAGGCGCGCGACGATGTCGCGCGGCGTCGCTGCCGGCGCGAACAGGCCGATCCAGAACACGTAGTCGGAATTCGGGTAGCCCGCCTCGAGCGTGGTCGGGATGTCCGGCAGCACGTCGCTGCGCGTGAGGCTCGACACCGCGAGGCCGCGAACCTCGTTGCTCTCGATCAGCGGCACCGCGGAGAGGATCGGCGCGAAATAGAAATCGATGCGATTGCCGAGGATTTCCCGCAGCGCTTCCGGCGCGCCCTTGAACGGGACATGCACGGCTTCGAAGCCCGCGCTCAGGCGGAAGCGCTCCGCATTGAGATGGGTCGCGGCGCCGACGCCGCCGGAACCGTAGGTGAGCGAGCCGGGCTTGGCCTTGCCGGCGGCAACCAGCTCCTGGATCGTCTTGAAGCGCGGCGGCGGCACCACCAGGACGTTGGGAAACTGGGCCAGCGGAATGATCGCGGCGAAGTCGCGCACGGTGTCGTAAGGCAGCTTCGAATAGGTGGAGGGGGTGATCGTGTGGACGGAGGAATTTACCAGCAGGGTGTAGCCGTCGGGCTCCGCCTTGGCGACCGCGGCCATGCCGATGGTGCCGCCGGCGCCGGCCCGGCTTTCGAACACGATCGTTTGCCCGATCTGCCGCGACACATTGTCGAACACCGGGCGCGCCACCGCGTCGACCGCACTGCCGGGCGGGAACGGCGAGATCAGGCGGATCGTCTGCCTGGTCGGCCACGCCTGTCCGTGGGCGGCGCCGGCGAGCGCGACCGCCAGGAGGGCTCCCAGGATTGAACGGTGTTTCATCGGGCACCCTCTCGTAATTCAGGGTCGCGGCGGCTGCCGCGGACCCGGCAAATAATGCCTCCCGCGCCGCCGGCTTGCAAACCCGCCACAAAAAGAAAAGGCCGGCCCTGGGGGGGGGCCGGGCCGGCAGTCGAACTCGTACAGACGTTTTCTTTGCCAACTCGTTCTCAGCCGCGGGCGCCGCGGGCGGTATCGACGCGATGCTCCATCGGCAGCACGATCACCTTGGTGCCGACATTGACGCGGCTGTAGAGGTCGATGACGTCTTCGTTGACCAGGCGGATGCATCCCGACGACACCCGTCCGCCGATGGTGGTGGGGGCGTTGGTGCCGTGGATGCGGTAGACGGTGCCGCCGAGATACATGGCGCGGGCGCCGAGCGGATTTTCGGGGCCGCCGGCCATGAAGCGCGGCAAATAGGGCTGGCGCTGCACCATTTCGGGGGGCGGGGTCCAATCCGGCCATTCGGCCTTGCGGGTCACGGTCTCGGTGCCCGACCAGGTGAAGCCCTCGCGGCCGACGCCGATGCCGTAGCGAATGGCCTTGCCGTTGCCGAGCACGTAGTAGAGGTAGGTGTGGGGCGTATCGACGATCACGGTGCCGGCGGCCTCGCGGGTCGGATATTCCACGACCTGGCGGCGGAAGCGGTCGGACTGGGCACTGCCGTCGAAGGAGTCGCCCGGCGCCGTCGCGGCCGGAGGATACGACGGCTGCTGGCCGAACGGAAACAGTCCCAGCGGATTGGCGGAGGCCGCGGTGGCGATCAATGCGGCGGCGAGCGCTGAAGCGAGACCGAGGCAGCGGATGGATGATTTGCGCGACATGGCGACCCCCTCTTGTTCCTGCCTATTTGTCGTCGCAGGCATGGAAACGGTTCGAAGGCCGGCCGGAGGAATTTAAGAAAAGTTTAAGAAAAGTCGCCCGCACCGCCGCAAGGTCCCTCCGTGGCGCCGGATAAGCCACTGATATTTCAAATTATTGCAGTGGTTCGGCGGGATGCGGAGCGGCGCAAGCTTTCATCAAGGCTAAAGCGAAATCGGTCGCTCAGGGCGGCGCTTCGGCCGGTCGATCTCCATCTTCGCGCGCCTTCCGGCGCTCCTGGTGCCACCCGACCACGGCGTCCGGCACCGAATCGGTCGAAGCGAAATAAGGCTTGATGTCGATCAGCGGCGTGCCGTCGAGGCAGTCGAGACCGACCACGGACAGCCGGGCGCCGTCGACCTTAACGAGCCGCGCCACGCTCAGTGCGATCGGGTTCGGCCGCGCCGGCGAGCGCAGCGCGAAGGTGCCGCGCTGCTCGCCGTAATGGTGCGGCTTCTGCAAAACGAGATCGCGGCGCGACTTGTCCATCCAATAAAGCACGAGGATATGCGAGCAGGTCTCGACGCCGGCGAGCGCCGCGGCGAAGCGCGGGTCCACTTCCAGAGTGCACACGGCTTGGGATTCGCGGGCGTTCTTGGGGCACTGGTCGCGCCGGGTCCACGGTGTCCGGACCCGGCCGATGAAATAGAGATGGGCGTCGAACGCCTCCGGCAGCGCGACCGCGACCTCGCCCTCGCGGATACCGAAATCGTTGGCCATGCCGTGCTCCTGCGCTTCGTCCGCGGCCGCGGCCAACCTAAAGCATGAACCCGCGGAGTCGCAGGGATTTCTGTTCCTCGGCTGGAGCAGCGAGTTTCGAAAAACAACCCCATGCAAAGTACATCGCCGGTAGCCTGGTATGGGTGCAAGCGCGGGCGGGAATGGACCAATTGCGGTCTTGAAATTACATAAAGATATCTTTATGTGTTGTACGTGCTATTTGGCCCGCCGCCCATTTGGGAAGAATCCCACGATGACTACGCAGATCGCCTTCGACGACATGAATGCCACCCTCAAGGCAGCTGGGGAAGAGACCCGGCTGCGCATCCTTGCCCTGCTCGACGGGGCCGAGCTGACGGTATCGGAACTCACCGAGATTCTGCGACAGTCGCAGCCGCGGATTTCCCGCCACCTCAAGCTGCTCGCCGAGGCGCAGTTGGTGGAGCGCTTTCGCGAGGGCTCGTGGGCGTTTTTCCGTGGCGTCGAGCATGGCGCCGCGGCCGAACTGGTGCGCAAGCTGGTGGAGCGGCTCGATCCCGCCGACCCCATCATCGCCCGCGACCACGAGCGGCTCGCCGGGGTGCGGGCGGCGCGGGTCGCGGCAGCGCAGGATTATTTCCGCGGCCATGCGGCCGAATGGGACCGTATCCGCCGCCTCCATGCGGCCGACGAGGCGGTCGAAGCGGAAATCCGCGCCATGCTGCGCGACCGTCCGTTCCGCTCGTTGCTCGATCTCGGCACCGGAACCGGGCGCATCCTCGAGCTGTTCGGGCCGGAAATCGAGCGCGGCCTCGGCATCGATCTCAACCACGACATGCTGGCGTTCGCCCGCAGCCGGCTCGATCATGCCGGGATCAAGAATTGCAGCGTCAGGCAGGGCGACATTTTCGACCTGTCGGTGCCGCGCGATTCCTTCGACGTGGTCATCATCCACCAGGTGCTGCACTTCCTCGACGACGGCGGCCGCGCCGTCCGCGAGGCGGCGCGGGTGCTGCGCCCCAATGGCAGGCTGCTGGTGGTCGACTTCGCCCCCCACGGTCTCGAATTCCTGCGCGACGAGCATGCCCATCGCCGGCTCGGCTTTGCGCCGGAGACGGTGACGCAATGGATGGAGCAGGCCGGGCTCGAAGGCGTGGTCCATCGCAGCCTGGCGCCCGAACCGGGCTCGGACGGCAAGATCGCGGTCTCGCTGTGGCTCGCGCGCGATCCGCGCCTCGTCCTCGCCGGCCAGCGCGAGGTCGCGTGATGGAGCTTGCCCCGCCGCCGCGCGCCAGCCGGTTCCAGCACCCCGAACGGCGCATCCGCGTCTCCTTCGAATTCTTTCCGCCCAAGACCGACGAGATGGAGAAGTCGCTGTGGGAGGCGATCGCACGGCTGGCGCCGCTGGCGCCGTCGTTCGTGTCGGTCACCTACGGGGCCGGCGGCTCGACCCGCGAGCGCACCCACGCGACGGTGAAGCGGATCATCGCCGAAACGGCGCTGGCGCCTGCCGCCCATCTCACCTGCGTCGCCGCCAGCCGCGCCGAGGTCGATGCGGTGATCCAGTCCTATGTGGCGGCGGGCGTGCGGCACATCGTTGCGCTGCGCGGCGATCCGGTCGGCGGGCTCGGCGAGCGCTACGCGCCGCACCCGTCGGGCTATCGCAATGCCGCCGATCTCGTCGCCGGCATCAAGCGTCATGCCGGCATCGAGGTTTCGGTATCGGCCTATCCGGAAAAGCACCCCGACAGCGCGTCGGTGGACGCCGACATCGACATGCTGGCCGCCAAGGTCGATGCCGGCGCCAGCCGCGCCATCACCCAGTTCTTCTTCGACAGCGAGCACTATTTCCGCTACCTCGACCGCGTCCGCGCCCGCGGCATCGCCATTCCCATCGTGCCCGGCATCCTGCCGGTGCAGAATTTCAAGCAGATGCGAGCCTTCGCCGAGCGCTGCGGCACCAGCGTGCCGGGCTGGCTCGCCGACCGCTTCGCCGGCCTCGACGCCGACGCGGCGACGCGAAAGCTGATCGCCGCCGCGGTCGCCGCCGAGCAGGTGCTCGACCTCGTCGACCGCGGCGTCACCGACTTTCACTTCTACACCATGAACCGTGCCGATCTCGTCTACGCCATCTGCCATCTGCTCGGCGTGCGGGCCCAGCCGGTGGAGCAGGCGGCGTGAGATGGCGATCGGAGGGGCAGCGGTGGACCGCGTCCACGTGATGTGGCGGCCGGCAAAGCGTACTGATTTGATCGGGGGATGATGTGACCGCAGAGAAATCGCCCAAGCCTCCGAGGTCGAGACCGCGCTGCGAAGCCGCGCCGCGGAGGCGATCCTGGTGCTCGACGGCGCCATGGGCACCGAGATCCAGGGGCTCGCAGCTCGGCGAGGCCGGCTATCGCGGGACTCGCTTTGCCGATTGGCCGAGCGACCTGCGCGGCAACAACGACATCCTGATCCTGTCGCAGCCCGATGCGGTGCGCGCGCTTCATCTCGACTACTTCCGCGCCGGCGCCGACATCGTCTCCACCAATACGTTCTCGTCGACGAGGATCGCCCAGGCCGATTACGGCGCGCAGGACCTGGTCGCCGAGCTCAACGTCACCGGAGCGCGCCTCGCCAAGGAGGCCGCCGCCGTCGCCGCGCGCGAGGACGGACGGCCGCGCTTCGTCGCCGGCGCCATCGGTCCCACCAACCGCACCGCCTCGATCTCGCCCGACGTCGGCAATCCCGGCTTCCGCGCCATCACCTTCGACGAATTGCGCGAGGCCTATGGCGAGCAGGCCAAGGGCCTGCTCGAGGGCGGCGCCGACCTGCTGCTGCTCGAGACGGTGTTCGACACCCTCAACGCCAAGGCGGCGCTCTTCGCCATCGAGGAGCTGTTCGAGGCGCGCGGCGGCTCGGTCCCGGTCATGATATCCGGCACCATCACCGACCTGTCGGGCCGCACGCTGTCGGGCCAGACGCCGGAGGCGTTCTGGAATTCGGTGCGCCATGCCGCGCCGTTCTCGATCGGGCTCAACTGCGCGCTCGGCGCCAAGGAAATGCGCGCCCATATCGCCGATCTCGCCCGCGTCGCCGATACCCTGGTCTGCGCCTATCCCAATGCCGGCCTGCCCAACGAGTTCGGCCTCTATGACGAGAGCCCCGAATACATGGCGGGGCTGCTCGCCGAATTCGCCGAAGCCGGTCTTCGTCAACATCGTCGGCGGCTGCTGCGGCACCACGCCCGGCCACATCCGCGCCATCGCCGAGGCGGTGCGCGGCAAGCCGCCGCGGCGGCCGCCGGAGCCGCCGCGCGGCCTGCGCCTCTCCGGGCTCGAGCCGTTCGTGCTGACGCCGGACATCCCGTTCGTCAATGTGGGCGAGCGCACCAACGTCACCGGCTCGGCCCGGTTCCGCAAGCTCATCACCGCCGGCGACTATCCGGCCGCGCTGTCGGTCGCGCGCGACCAGGTCGAGAACGGCGCCCAGGTGATCGACATCAACATGGACGAGGGCCTGCTCGATTCCGAGCAGCCATGACGACCTTCCTCAACCTCGTCGCCGCCGAGCCCGACATCGCCAGGTGCCGGTGATGGTCGACTCCTCGAAGTTCAAGGTGATCGAGGCCGGGCTCAAATGCATCCAGGGCAAGTCGATCGTCAATTCGATCTCGCTCAAGGAAGGCGAGGACGAATTCATCCGCCAGGCGCGGATCGTGCGCCGGCACGGCGCCGCCGTGGTGGTGATGGCGTTCGACGAGCAGGGCCAGGCCGACACGCTCGAGCGCAAGACCGACGATCTGCAAGCGCGCCTACGACATCCTGGTCGATACCGTCGGCTTTTCGCCGCGACGACATCATCTTCGATCCCAACATCTTCGCGATCGCCACCGGCATCGAGGAGCACAACGGCTACGGCGTCGCCTTCATCGAAGCGGCGCGGTGGATCAGGGAAAATCTGCCCGGCGCCCACGTCTCCGGCGGCGTCTCCAACCTCTCCTTCGCGTTTCGCGGCAATGAGGAGGTGCGCGAGGCGATGCATTCGGTGTTCCTCTTTCACGCCATCAAGGCCGGCATGGACATGGGCATCGTCAATGCCGGGCAGATGGCGGTCTATGACGACATCGAGCCGGAGTTGCGCGAGGCCTGCGAGGATGTCGTGCTCGACCGCCGCGCCGACGCCGCCGAGCGCCTGCTCGCGCTCGCCGACCGCTATCGCGGCCAGGGCCGCGACGCCAAGGCCGCCGACCTCGCCTGGCGCGAATGGCCGGTCGACAAGCGCCTCGCCCATGCGCTGGTCCACGGCATCGCCGACTACATCGAAGACGGACGTGGAGAACGCGCGGCAGGGCGCCGCGCGGCCGCTCGACGTGATCGAAGGCCCGCTGATGGCGGGCATGAACGTGGTCGGCGACCTGTTCGGCTCCGGCAAGATGTTCCTGCCCCAGGTCGTCAAGTCGGCGCGGGTGATGAAGCAGGCGGTCGCCTATCTGATGCCCTACATGGAGCAGGAGAAGGCCGGCGGCGGGCGCGGGCGCGGCGCCGGGCGGATCGTGCTCGCCACCGTCAAGGGC
The DNA here is from genome assembly GCA_963795865.1 of uncultured Alphaproteobacteria bacterium. Lineage (GTDB taxonomy): Bacteria > Pseudomonadota > Alphaproteobacteria > Rhizobiales > Xanthobacteraceae > JAJPKK01. Next base: position 1,275 of record CAWCJX010000081.1, on the reverse strand, counting down.
GACGTCCACGACATCGGCAAGAACATCGTCGGCGTCGTGCTCCAATGCAACAATTACGAGGTGATCGACCTCGGCGTCATGGTGCCGGCGGCGAAGATCCTGGAGGTCGCGCAGGGCGCAAGACGCCGACATCATCGGGCTGTCCGGCCTGATCACGCCGTCGCTCGACGAGATGTGCCATGTCGCCGCCGAGATGGAGCGGCAGGGCTTCACCATGCCGCTGCTGATCGGCGGCGCCACCACCAGCCGGGTGCATACCGCGGTCAAGATTCATCCGAACTACCGGCGCGGCCAGGCGGTCTATGTCAACGACGCCAGCCGCGCGGTCGGCGTCACCTCGGCGCTCATGTCGCGCGAGCAGCGCGACGGCTATGTCGCCGATGTGCGCGCCGAATATGCGCGCATCGCCGAGACCCATGCCCGCGGCGAGGAGAACAAGCGCCGCGTCACGCTCGCCGCCGCGCGCGCCAATGCCCTCAAGCTCGACTGGAGCGGCAGCTATGTTCCGACCGCCGCCGCGGACCCGCGGACGTGACCGTGCTGCCGCACTTCCCGCTGGCCGAGCTCGTGCCCTTCATCGACTGGTCGCCGTTCTTCTCGACCTGGGAGCTGACGGGCAAATATCCCGCGATTCTCGACGACGACAAATACGGCGCCGCGGCGCGCGCGCTGTTCGACGATGCGCAGGCGATGCTCGCGCAGGATCGTCGGCGAGCGCTGGTTCGACGCCCGCGCCGTCGCCGGCTTCTGGCCGGCCAATGCGGAGGGCGACGACATCCTCGTCTATGGCGACGAGACCCGCGAACGGCCGATTGCGGTGCTGCACACGCTGCGCCAGCAGCTCGCGCGCCGCGAAGGCCGCGCCAATGTGGCGCTGTCGGATTTCATTGCCCCGCGCGCGAGCGGCATCGCCGACTATATCGGCGCCTTCATCGTCACCACGGGGATCGGCGAAGACGACATCGCCAACCGCTTCAAGGGCGCCAATGACGACTATTCCTCGATCATGGTGAAAGCGCTGGCCGACCGCCTGGCCGAGGCCTTCGCCGAATGCCTGCACGCCCGGGTGCGCCGCGAACTGTGGGCCTATGCGGCCGACGAGACGCTGCCGCCGCACGAACTGATCGGCGAGAAATACCGCGGCATCCGCCCGGCGCCCGGCTATCCGGCGCAGCCCGACCACACCGAGAAGGCGGCGCTGTTCGACCTGCTCGGCGGCGAGGCGGCGACCGGCGTGAAGCTCACCGAGAGCTTCGCCATGTGGCCCGGCGCCTC
>CAWCJX010000080.1:0-33976 GCA_963795865.1 uncultured Alphaproteobacteria bacterium | reverse complement strand
CATGAACCCGCGGAGATCGCAGGGATTTCTGTTCCCCGGCTGGAGCAGCGAGTTTCGAAAAACGACCCCATGCAAAGTACATCGCCGGTAGTTTGGTATGGGTGCAAGCGCGGGCGGGAATGGACCAATTGCGGTCTTGAAATTACATAAAGATATCTTTATGCGTCTGTACGTGCTATTTGGCCCGCCGCCCATTTGGGAAGAATTCCCACGATCATTACGCAGATCGCCTTCGACGACATGAATGCCACCCTCAAGGCAGCTGGGGAAGAGACCCGGCTGCGCATCCTTGCCCTGCTCGACGGGGCCGAGCTGACGGTATCGGAACTCACCGAGATTTTGCGCCAGTCCGCAGCCGCGGATTTCCCGCCACCTCAAGCTGCTCGCCGAGGCGCAGTTGGTGGAGCGCTTTCGCGAGGGCTCGTGGGCGTTTTTCCGTCGGCGTCGAGCATGGCGCCGCGGCCGAACTGGTGCGCAAGCTGGTGGAGCGGCTCGATCCCGCCGACCCCATCATCGCCCGCGACCACGAGCGGCTCGCCGGGGTGCGGGCGGCGCGGGTCGCGGCAGCGCAGGATTATTTCCGCGGCCATGCGGCCGAATGGGACCGTATCCGCCGCCTCCATGCGGCCGACGAGGCGGTCGAGCGGGAAATCCGCGCCATGCTGCGCGACCGTCCGTTCCGCTCGTTGCTCGATCTCGGCACCGGAACCGGGCGCATCCTCGAGCTGTTCGGGCCGGAAATCGAGCGCGGCCTCGGCATCGATCTCAACCACGACATGCTGGCGTTCGCCCGCAGCCGGCTCGATCATGCCGGGATCAAGAATTGCAGCGTCAGGCAGGGCGACATTTTCGACCTGTCGGTGCCGCGCGATTCCTTCGATGTGGTCATCATCCACCAGGTGCTGCACTTCCTCGACGACGGCGGCCGCGCCGTCCGCGAGGCGGCGCGGGTGCTGCGCCCCAATGGCAGGCTGCTGGTGGTCGACTTCGCCCCCCACGGTCTCGAATTCCTGCGCGATGAGCATGCCCATCGCCGGCTCGGCTTTGCGCCGGAGACGGTGACGCAGTGGATGGAGCAGGCCGGTCTCGAAGGCGTGGTCCATCGCAGCCTGGCGCCCGAACCGGGCTCGGACGGCAAGATCGCGGTCTCGCTGTGGCTCGCGCGCGATCCGCGCCTCGTCCTCGCCGGCCAGCGCGAGGTCGCGTGATGGAGCTTGCCCCGCCGCCGCGCGCCAGCCGGTTCCAGCACCCCGAACGGCGCATCCGCGTCTCCTTCGAATTCTTTCCGCCCAAGACCGACGAGATGGAGAAGTCGCTGTGGGAGGCGATCGCACGGCTGGCGCCGCTGGCGCCGTCGTTCGTGTCGGTCACCTACGGGGCCGGCGGCTCGACCCGCGAGCGCACCCACGCGACGGTGAAGCGGATCATCGCCGAGACGGCGCTGGCGCCTGCCGCCCATCTCACCTGCGTCGCCGCCAGCCGCGCCGAGGTCGACGCGGTGATCCAGTCCTATGTGGCGGCGGGCGTGCGCCACATCGTTGCGCTACGCGGCGATCCGGTCGGCGGCGCTCGGCGAGCGCTACGCGCCGCACCCGTCGGGCTATCGCAACGCCGCCGATCTCGTCGCCGGCATCAAGCGTCATGCCGGCATCGAGGTTTCGGTATCGGCCTATCCGGAGAAGCACCCCGACAGCGCGTCGGTGGACGCCGACATCGACATGCTGGCCGCCAAGGTCGATGCCGGCGCCAGCCGCGCCATCACCCAGTTCTTCTTCGACAGCGAGCACTATTTCCGCTACCTCGACCGCGTCCGCGCCCGCGGCATCGGCATTCCCATCGTGCCCGGCATCCTGCCGGTGCAGAATTTCAAGCAGATGCGAGCCTTCGCCGAGCGCTGCGGCACCAGCGTGCCGGGCTGGCTCGCCGACCGCTTCGCCGGCCTCGACGCCGACGCGGCGACGCGAAAGCTGATCGCCGCCGCGGTCGCCGCCGAGCAGGTGCTCGACCTCGTCGACCGCGGTGTCACCGACTTTCATTTCTACACCATGAACCGTGCCGATCTCGTCTACGCCATCTGCCATCTGCTCGGCGTGCGGGCCCAGCCGGTGGAGCAGGCGGCGTGAGGCCGATCGCTAGTGGATCAATTCCATGAAACCAATCAGATCGACCGATGGATCATGCACCCCCAGACCTCATCCTGAGGAGCCGTGCGAAGCACGGCGTCTCGAAGGATCGACACGTGCTGCGGCCTGTGGCCGTCCTTCGAGACGCGCGCAAGAGCGCGCTCCTCGAGGATGAGGTTGATTGACGATGTCGATATGATTCGAGCTTTGTAAACACTGTACTGGGGGCATCGGCGTCATGGCGATATGCAAAGCGTACGTGATTTGATCGGGGGATGATGTGACCGCAGAGAAATCGCCCAAGCCGTCCGAGGTCGAGACCGCGCTGCGAAGCCGCGCCGCGGAGGCGATCCTGGTGCTCGACGGCGCCATGGGCACCGAGATCCAGGGGCTCGCGCTCGGCGAGGCCGGCTATCGCGGGACCCGCTTTGCCGATTGGCCGAGCGACCTGCGCGGCAACAACGATATCCTGATCCTTGTCGCAGCCCGATGCGGTGCGCGCGCTTCATCTCGACTACTTCCGCGCCGGCTCCGACATCGTCTCCACCAATACGTTCTCGTCGACAAGGATCGCCCAGGCCGATTACGGCGCGCAGGACCTGGTCGCCGAGCTCAACGTCACCGGAGCGCGCCTCGCCAAGGAGGCCGCCGCCGTCGCCGCGCGCGAGGACGGACGGCCGCGCTTCGTCGCCGGCGCCATCGGTCCGACCAACCGCACCGCCTCGATCTCTCCCGACGTCAACGATCCCGGCTTCCGCGCCATCACCTTCGACGAATTGCGCGAGGCCTATGGCGAGCAGGCCCAGGGCCTGCTCGAGGGCGGCGCCGACCTGCTGCTGCTCGAGACGATGTTCGACACCCTCAACGCCAAGGCGGCGCTCTTTGCCATCGCCGAGCTGTTCGAGGCACGCGGCGGCTCGGTCCCGGTCATGATCTCCGGCACCATCACCGACCTGTCGGGCCGCATGCTGTCGGGACAGACGCCGGAGGCGTTCTGGATTTCGGTGCGCCATGCCGCGCCGTTCTCGATCGGGCTCAACTGCGCGCTCGGCGCCAAGGAGATGCGCCCCCATATCGCCGATCTCGCCCGCGTCGCCGACACCCTGGTCTGCGCCTATCCCAATGCCGGCCTGCCCAACGAGTTCGGCCTCTATGACGAGAGCCCCGAAGACATGGCGCGGGCTGCTCGACGAGTTCGCCCAAGCCGGTCTTCGTCAACATCGTCGGCGGCTGCTGCGGCACCACGCCCGGCCACATCCGCGCCATCGCCGACGCGGTCCGCGGCAAGCCGCCGCGGCGGCCGCCGGAGCCGCCGCGCGGCCTGCGCCTCTCCGGGCTCGAGCCGTTCGTGCTCACGCCGACGATCCCGTTCGTCAATGTCGGCGAGCGCACCAACGTCACCGGCTCGGCCCGGTTCCGCAAGCTCATCACCGCCGGCGACTATCCGGCCGCGCTGTCGGTCGCGCGCGACCAGGTCGAGAACGGCGCCCAGGTCATCGACGTCAACATGGACGAGGGCCTGCTCGATTCCGAGCACGCCATGACGACCTTCCTCAACCTCGTCGCCGCCGAGCCGGACATCGCCCGCGTCCCGGTGATGATCGACAGCTCCAAGTTCAAGGTGATCGAGGCCGGGCTCAAATGCATCCAGGGCAAGTCGATCGTCAATTCGATCTCGCTCAAGGAAGGCGAGGCCGAATTCATCCGCCAGGCGCGGATCGTGCGCCGGCACGGCGCCGCGGTGGTGGTGATGGCGTTCGACGAGCAGGGCCAGGCCGACACGCTCGCGCGCAAGACCGATGATCTGCAAGCGCGCCTACGACATCCTGGTCGATAGCGTCGGCTTTTCGCCGGACGACATCATCTTCGACCCCAACATCTTCGCGATCGCCACCGGCATCGAGGAGCACAACGACTACGGCGTCGCCTACATCGAGGCGGCGCGGTGGATCAGGCAGAATCTTGCCCGGCGCCCACGTCTCCGGCGGCGTCTCCAACCTCTCCTTCGCGTTTCGCGGCAACGAGCAGGTGCGCGAGGCGATGCACTCGGTGTTCCTCTACCACGCCATCGAGGCGGGCATGGACATGGGCATCGTCAATGCCGGCCAGCTGGCGGTCTACGACGACATCGAGCCGGAGCTGCGCGAGGCCTGCGAGGACGTCATGCTCAACCGCCGCGCCGACGCCACCGAGCGCCTGCTCGCCATCGCCGGCCGCTATCGCGGCCAGGGCCGCGACGCCAAGGTCGTCGACCTCGCCTGGCGCGAACTGGCCGGTCGACGAGCGCCTCACCCACGCGCTGGTGCACGGCATCGCCGACTTCATCGAAGCGACGACGAGGAGAGCGCCCGGCAGGGCGCCGCGCGGCCGCTCGACGTCATCGAAGGCCCGCTGATGGCGGGCATGAACGTGGTCGGCGACCTGTTCGGCTCGGGCAAGATGTTCCTGCCGCAGGTCGTCAAGTCGGCGCGGGTGATGAAGCAGGCGGTCGCCTACCTGATGCCGTTCATGGAGGCCGGAGAAGGCCGGCGGCGGGCGCGGGCGCGGCGCCGGGCAGGATCGTGCATGGCCACCGTCAAGGGCGACGTCCACGACATCGGCAAGAACATCGTCGGCGTCGTGCTCCAGTGCAACGACTACGAGGTGATCGACCTCGGCGTCATGGTGCCGGCCGACCGAGATCCTCGACGAGGCGCCGAGGCAGCAAGGCCGACATCATCGGCCTGTCCGGCCTGATCACGCCGTCGCTCGACGAGATGGTGCCACGTCGCCGGCGAGATGGAGCGGCAGGGCTTCTCCATCCCGCTGCTGATCGGCGGCGCCACCACCAGCCGCATCCACACCGCGGTCAAGATCGAGCCGGCCTACCGCGCGCGGCCAGACGATCTATGTGACCGACGCCAGCCGCGCGGTCGGCGTCGTCTCGGCGCTGATCTCGCGCGAGCAGCGCGACGGCTATGTCGCCGACGTGCGCGCCGAATATGTCCGCATCGCCGAGCAGCTCATGCCCGCGGCCAGGAGGCCAAGGCGCCGCATGCACGCTCGGCCGCCGCCCGCGCCAACGCGCCTCACGCTCGACTGGAGCGGCGGCTACGTCCGCCGCCGCCGCGGACTCCTCGGAACGCCGCGCTGCCGCACTTACGACCTGGCCGAGCTCGTCCGCTACATCGACTGGACGCCGTTCTTCGCCGACCTGGGAGCTGGCGGGCCATATCCCGCCATCCTCGACGACGACAAGGTCGGCGCCGCGGCGCGCGCGCTGTTCGACGACGCGCAGGCGATGCTGGACCAGGATCGTCGACGAGCACTGGTTCGAGGCCCGCGGCGTCGTCGGCTTCTGGCCGGCCAACGCCGACGGCGACGACATCGCTCGTCTATGACGACGAGACCCGCGAACGGCCGATCGCGCGCGCTGCACACGCTGCGCCAGCAGATGGCCCGGCGCGAGGGCCGCGCCAATGTGGCGCTGGCCGACTTCATCGCCCCGCGCGCGAGCGGCATCGCCGACTATATCGGCGGCTTCGTCGTCACCGCCGGCCATCGGCGAGGACGACGATCGCCGAGCGCTTCAAGGCCGCCAACGACGACTATTCCGCCGATCCTGGTCGACGCGCTGGCCGACCGCCTGGCCGAGGCCTTCGCCGAGGCCTGCACGCACCGGGTGCGCACGCGAGCTGTGGGGCTATGCGCCCGACGAGACGCTGCCGACCGCACGAGCTGATCGGCGAGAAATACCGCGGCATCCGCCCGGCGCCCGGCTATCCGGCCCAGCCCGACCACACCGAGAAGGCGACGCTGTTCGACCTGCTGGACGGCGAGGCGGCGACCGGCGTGAAGCTCACCGAGAGCTTCGCCATGTGGCCCGGCGCCTCGGTGTGCGGCCTCTATTTCAGCCACCCCGCAGAGCCACTATTTCGGCGTCGGCAAGATCGAGCGCGACCAGGTCGAGGACTACGCCCGCCGCAAGGGCTGGAGCCCGGAGGAGGCGGAGAAGTGGCTGGCGCCGATCCTCAACTACGACCCGGCCGCCCAGCCGCGCGGCGGCGGAGTGAGGTGAAGGCCGAGACGGTGCGGCGTCTCCGGACGCCCGCATAATCGGGTGTGTCTCAATTTGAAATTCCAATTGCGTCGTTCTCCGCGCCGCACAATTTTAACGGCAATCCAATGTCGATGATCCGCCGCTTTTGACCCGACTTCGGACGCGGGCAGCGCGTCGCAGCATTCGAGAAAAATGGAGTGCCAAGGCCTCGCCGCCGCGCGCTTTAGGCGGACGGGCACGCCAATGCGGGCGACCGGTTGCCTATTTACCCTCAGCGGATGGTTCGTCGATAGTGCTGACATGCGCCGCCACCACATGCCAGCCTTCTGGAAATCTCACCCACGTCTGCATCTGCCGCCCTACTTTGCCCGGCTGGTTCGCGCGGTGGGTCAGGATTGAGGCAGTGGCAAAATCTCGACCGTAGGTCGTAATCACGGTCTTGATATGAACCCTCGGGGGCACCAAGGGCTGAGCGGTTTTTCGGAACGCCTCTATTTCTTTGTAGCTGTATTCCATGTCAGCTTGTCCAAACCGGATTGTTCGGTCATCATTGTAGAAAGTGGAATTGATAACGGCGATGTCGCCAGCGTTGATTGCATCATTATAGCGGTCGTGTGCCTTTCTAACTTCGGCCACCACCTCGGGCAGATTTATTTCCAAATTTGCGCTTGTGCGACTCTGCTGGGCAGGTGCGGGTGTCGGCACCTGCGAGATTGCGAACAAAATAGTAGCAGCGAGCAGTGCGGCGATCCGAGAAAATTGACCCACGTTTCTCTCCTCGATGTTTCGAACCCTCATCCACGTCATAGCATGCGGCTGGCTGTTCGGGCAGCCTCGGCCCTTCGCGTCTATTGCTGCGGGGCAGCAATAGACGACGATCCGCGTTTACGCGTCATAGACTTCTGGAGATGATCGCCGACGGCATGAGCGAGGCGGAAACATTGAGCGCCTACCCGGACCTCGAGCGCGGCGGTGTTCGCGAAGCGCTTCGCTATGCGGCTGACGCCGGTGCGTGAGCGCGAGTTGCCCCTCATCTTGCCGTGAAGGTTCCTTTCGTCCCGCATGTCGCGTCGCTCATGCGGACTACTTGGCGCAGCCGGCGGGCGGAGCAAGGGAGTTGGTCATTGAAACCCGGGCGCCGATGCCATACCCGCATCGCTCAAGACCCCGCATTTCGGCGGGGGTGGCGCGCGAGGCCCGCTTCAGACAGCGCATGGCCGTTTCTTCTCGCCAGATGGCTCGAACGGCTTATTTTGAGTCGCGGGCCGGGGGCGTGCTAGCGTGCGATGCATCTGATTGTGCCGCTGGAGCCGACGCTGTGAAATTCACGAGAATAACGACCGATCCGCGCCAGATGGGGGGCCTGCCCTGCATTCGCGGCCTGCGCATTCCGGTCGCCACCGTTGTCGCGATGATCGCCGACGGCATGAGCGAGGCGGAAATATTGAGCGCTTACCCGGACCTCGAACATGACGATGTTCGCGAAGCGCTTCGGTATGCGGCCGATGCGGTGCGTGAGCGCGAGTTGCCGCTCATCCAGCCGTGAAGTTTCTCGTCGACACGGTATTATGGCGCAAGCGCCGGCGTATACCGCGTCGACGACGCATTGTCGCCAGTGGTTGCGGATCGGCTGCGTCAGAACGGACACGATGCGAGTCATGTTCGTGCGGATCACATCCGTCGCGGTGGCAACTCGGGATCGAGGACCTTTCGGGCGCTCTCGGCACCGCACACCGGCAGACCGGCGGGGTCGAGCAACCCGACCTGCACCAGCACGCCGGCCTGGTCCCAGTAGATGTGCTCGTGCGAAATCTTGCCGTCCTTGAACGCGACGATCACGACGACGGCGACCTCGACGTGCTTTCCCGTGGGCGGGACGCCGGGCAGGATCCAGTCGACCGGCGTCGTGTGGGTGAAACTGATCACGAGTTCCTCCACCACCTGATCCCGGCCGACGGTGCGAGACACGTTCGTCATCTTCACGTCGGGCGGAAAGAACTTGCCGACCAGATGATCTCGATAGAAGGCGCGAACGCCATCGCGGCCCACGCCCCCGGCCATGGACGCGACGTGGTTGAGATGGGGATCGTCGGTCATGGTGGCCATCGTGGTTTCGAGATCGCCGGCGAGTTCGGCGTCCACGTGGCGCTGGAACAATGCGACCATAGCCTGTTGTTCGGCTGACGAGGTGATCATCTCAGGCTCCCAAAAAACGCCGAACACCGGGGAGCAGGGCTTCCCGGTGTTCGATCAACGCTCGCCGCCTGTTCGCGGCGCTTGGCTATGTGTTTCCTTAAGGACCTTCGACTTTCAGAACGCGCCGATCAGGATTGCGCCGAGAAACAGGAAGACTGCGCAAACCACAACGACGTTGAGCTTCAAGGCAATGTCCACGAGGGGGCTCCATGGCCATTTACGATGAAGCAAGTCTACCAGAAAAGCGCTGATCGGCCAGGGGTAATCCTTGTTGCGATGCAGTAAAGTTTTGCCGAGCTGCGGGGCTGCTTCTCTAAAACTTTGTTAAAACATCATTATTTGCTGCAGTCCCGTGCCTTATTTGCGCTCGCCCCAAAGCTCTCACCTTGTGGATTGCTTGCCACGATGCACTGGGAAGACGAATGTTGTTTATTCCTGCGTGTACTACTTAACTCCACTTTGAAAACGCCGGTACCACCGATGATTCACAGTTTTAACCATATGCAAAGCGCTTGGCCCGCGACTTCCTGAGTTGAGGGCACGTTAACGCGCCGCCGCCATGATCGGCGGATGAAGCGTGGGGTTCGTTGGTATCTCGTCGGCCCTCTCATGCTCGTTGCGCTGTCCGGCTGCGCCCGAATGTGGTTCGCAGAACGAGAACCATGGCGCCGCGAAGCCGAGGCCGCTTGCCTGCAATCCGGCGCGGTGAAGGAAGGCCCCACCGTCACCATCGTCAACGCGATCGACGGGCCCGGCGTGTGCGGCGCCGACTATCCGCTGCGGGTGTCGACGCTCGGGGCGGCGGCGGTGCCCGGCTTCGCCGACGAGGTGGTGCGCCCGCCCGGCGCAATCCAGGGCGCGCGGCCACCGGCCCCGTCCTATCCGAACTATTTGCCGCTGCCATCCTCTCCGCCCCCCGCACCCTCTCCAGCGGGGTCCGCAGGCGCGCCGCAGTCGCTCGCTCCGCCCGGGCTCCTGCAATCCTCCGCCGGCGACCGCGGCAATACCGGGAGCAGCTATGCGCAGCCGCCGGCCAGTCGCGCGCCCGCGGAGGCGATACCGTTGGGCCGGCCGGCGAGCCCCGTGCTGTCCGCCGCGCCGGCTACTCTGACGCCGGCCGCGACGCTCGCCTGTCCCCTGGTATCGACGCTCGATCGCTTCATCAGCGAGCATGTGCAGCCGGCGGCAGTGCGCTGGTTCGGCCAGCCGGTGGTCGAGATCAAGCAGATCTCCGCCTATTCGTGCCGGGGCATGAACGGGGATCCGCGCGCCAGCATTTCCGAGCATGCCTTCGGCAATGCCCTCGACATCGCCGCCTTCACCTTCGCCGACGGTCGCCGGATCACGGTCAAGGACGGCTGGCACGGCGCGCCGGAGGAGCAGGGCTTCCTGCACGACGTCCAGGGCGCCGCCTGCGAAATGTTCGCCACCGTGCTGGCGCCCGGGTCCAACGAATATCACTACGATCACATCCATGTGGACCTGATGCGCCGCGCCAGCGGCCGGGTCATCTGCCAGCCCGCCGCGATGTCCGGCGAAGCGGCGGCCGCACGCGCCGGCGGCCGCTATGGCTGGCGTCCGGGCGCCGCGGCGGTCACCGGCTCGATCGACGCGGTGCGGCGGTAGCGCTTGGGCCGTCGGGGGCCTGCCGATTCTGGCGATGCCCGCCCTCGCCCGGCAGCGAGCGATGGCCGCGGCGACGCCTGTCTCCCGGGCCTGGCGCGCCGAGGCTAAGTGATTGGAGCACGGACTGATTCCGCCTCGGACCCTGCGGCCAGATGCGGCAGGTGGCGACACCCCTTCTTAAAGTTCCGCCCCATCCCAATATAGGGTAGGTCTTGGTGCCGACGGCCGACGATCGCCGTTCCGGCTTGGCTGGGAGAGTTCCATGTTCCGGTTTGGTTTTCGCGCATTGATCGCAATGCTGGCGGTGGCGTCGACACTCGTCGTCGTTGCCGCGCCGGCTGATGCCCGCATCGGCGGCGGCTTCAGTTCAGGCAGCCGCGGCAGCCGCAGCTTCGCGCCGCCGCCGTCCACCTCGACGGCGCCGTCGGCGTCGCCGTTCCAGCGCACCACCGCACAACCGGGCCAGCCCGGCTTTGGCCGGCCTGCCGGGGGGATGTTCGGCGGGCGCGGATTTTTCGGCGGCGGGCTGTTCGGCGGTCTGGCGGCCGGGTTTTTGGGCGCCGGCCTGTTCGGCCTGCTGTTCGGCCACGGCCTGTTCGGCGGTCTGGGCGGTATCTTCTCGTTCCTCGGGCTGATCTTCCAGATCGGGCTGATCGCCTTCATCGCCATGGCGCTGTGGCGCTATTTCCAGCGCCGCAATCAGCCGGCCTATGCCGGCGGCAATCCCCTGTATCGTGACGCCCCCGGCGGCATGGGTTCGGGTCTCGGCTCCGGTCTTGGCTCCGGTCTGGGCTTGGGTCTCGGCGGCAGCCGCGCCCCCGCCGGCCCGGCGCAGCGCAGCGACGCGGTGGGCATCACCGGCCTCGACTATGACGCCTTCGAGCGCATGCTGGGCGATGTCCAGGCCGCCTACAGCAACGAGGATATCGGCGCCCTGCGCGCCAAGGTGACGCCGGAAATGCTGTCCTATTTCTCCGAGGATCTCGCCCAGAACGCGAGCCGCGGCGTCATCAACCGGGTGTCCGACGTGAAGCTCCTGAACGGCGACCTCTCCGAGGCCTGGCGTGAGGGCGGCACCGATTATGCCACGGTCGCCATGCGGTTTTCGCTCCACGACTGGATGATCGATCGCACCACCGGGCGCGTCGTCGACGGCGATCCCCTGCGGCCCCAGGAGGTCACGGAATTCTGGACCTTCCGCCGCAGCCAGGGCGGGCCGTGGATCCTGTCCGCCATCCAGCAGGTGTAAGCCGCCTGCACCGAATTTCCGACGCAATCGCCCTCCCTGCCCCGCAGGGAGGGTTTTTGTTCGCTTTTTTCCGTTCACCGGGGTGAACCTCGGCAAGCCGGCCTCCGACAGAGCCTGTATCGGCATCTGACTGGAGACGCGTCATGACCCGGTTCCGCACTCGCCTTCTAACTGCAGCCGGGGTGACCGCCTTATTGTTCGCCGTTCGCGATGCTGGCCGCGATGCAGTCGGCGAATTCACAGCCGATGGCCGCGGCCAAGTCCGCGCCAAGCGGCCCACCGGTCGCCTGCGCCCCTGCTCCCGCGGTCGAGCAGGCTGCCCAATGGGCCGATGCCGGTTATTACCAGGCTGAATACGCCGCTCGTCGCCGCTGCGGTCCCGCCATCCAGGCGCAGTAATATCATCCGTCCTCTTCACGTTTCCGGCGGGCCGTAGCCGCCCGCGGTCGGCGTCTGGATGATGACGGCCTCCCCCGCATCGACCGTGGTTGCATCGCAGCCCTTGAGCCGCTCCATGCGGCCGTCCTTGCGCCGCACCCAGTTCTCGCCGACCTGGCCGGGCCCGCCGCCCGCGAGCCCGAACGGCGGCACGATGCGGTGCCCGGACAGGATCGTGCATTCCATCGGCTCGAGGAAACGGATGGTCCGGCGCACCCCGTCGCCGGCATTCCACCGCCCGCGTCCGCCCGAGCCGGTGCGGATATGGAAGTCCTCGAGCAGGACGGGATAGCGCAACTCCAGCACCTCCGGATCGGTGAGGCGGGTGTTGGTCATGTGGGTATGCACGGCATCGGTGCCGGGAAAGCCGGGCCCGGCCGGCGAGCCCGAGCAGATCGTCTCGTAATACTGGTAGCGGGCATTGCCGAAATTGAGATTGTTCATGGTGCCCTGCGCCGCCGCGAGCGCGCCGAGCGCGCCGAACAGGGTGTCGGTCACCGCCTGGCTCACCTCGACATTGCCGGCGACCACGGCGGCCGGATATTCCGGCGACAGCATCGACTGCTTGGGGATGACGATGTTGATCGGCCGCAGGCAGCCGGCATTCATGCGGGATGTCGTCGTCGACCATGACGCGGAACACGTAGAGCACCGCCGCCCGCGTCACCGGCTCGGGCGCGTTGAAATTGGTCGGCTGCTGCGGCGAGGTGCCGGTGAAGTCGACCGTCGCCTCGCGCTTCTCCTTGTCGACGGTGATCCTGACCCTGATCACCGTGCCCTGGTCCATCTCATAGGCGAATTCGGAATCGTGCAGCCGGTCGATCACGCGGCGCACGCTTTCGGCGGCGTTGTCCTGGACGTGCTGCATGTAGGCCTTCACGACCGGCAGGGTGAACTGCGCCGTCATCTTGCGCAGCTCGCTGGACGCCCTTTTCGTTGGCCGCGATCTGGGCCTTGAGGTCGTTGACGTTCTGCACGGGATTGCGCGCCGGATATTTCGCGCCGCGTCAGCAGCGCATAGAGCTCCTGCTCGCAGAAGCGGCCGCGGTCGACCAGCTTGAAATTGTCGATATAGACGCCTTCCTCCTCGATGGTCGTCGCGTTGGGCGACATCGAGCCCGGCGAGATGCCGCCGACATCGGCATGGTGGCCGCGGCTCGCGACCCAGAACAGCATGTCGCGGCCATCGTCGTCGAACACCGGCGTGCACACGGTGATGTCCGGCAGGTGGGTGCCGCCATTATAGGGCGCGTTGATGGCATAGACGTCGCCCGGCCGGATGCGGCCGGCATTCTCGCGGATGATGGTCTCGACCGCGCGGTCCATGGAGCCGAGATGCACCGGGCATGTGCGGCGCATTGGCGACCAGGGTGCCGTCATGGGCGAACACCGCGCAGGAGAAGTCGAGCCGCTCCTTGATGTTGACGGAATAGGCGGTGTTCTGCAGCGCGACGCCCATCTGCTCGGCGATCGACATGAAGAGGTTGTTGAACACCTCGAGCATGACCGGATCGGCCGTCGGTGCCGATGGCGTGGCCGCGCGCCAGCGGCACCAGGCGCGTGAGCACGAGATGGTTCTTGGCGGTGAGCTCCGCCTGCCAGCCGTCCTCGACCACGATGGTCTGGTGCGGCTCGATGACGATGGCGGGGCCGGCGCACCGTGTGCCCGGGCGCAGTTGATCGCGGGTGTAGACGGCGGCGTCATGCCACGCGCCGCCGGAATAGAATCGCGTCCGCCGCGCCGGCGCGGGCAGCGGCGCTGCCGTGATCGCGAGCACCGGCTCGGAGAACTTCGCGCCGCCGCCGATCGCCTCGACCGAGACCGCCTCGACCACGACGGCCTTGGTCTCGTCGACGAAGCCGAAGCGCGCCCGGTGCGCCGTTTCGAACGCCGCCTTCAAGGCGACGACCGAAGGAAGGGTGGCCTTGCTGCCGCACGGCGTTCGAAAACGCCGGCACCACCAGCGCCGTATCGGTGCCGGCATAACGGATATGGGCGCGTACGAGGACGGTGATGTCGTCCGCCGCGACGCCTTGTCCGACCACCTCGTTGCGGGCATCCTCGCCGAGCCGGCCGCCGATGGCTTCGATCGCGGCCACCGCCTGATCGTCCGAGCCGCTCCTCGATCGCCTGCTGCCGCGTCGCGCGGATGTCGGCGAGGCCCATGCCGTAGGCCGACAGCAGCGAGGAGAACGGATGGATCAGCACCTTGGTCATGCCGAGCGCGTCGGCGACCAGGCAGGCGTGCTGGCCGCCGGCGCCGCCGAAGCAGTTGAGCGCATAGCGCGTCACGTCATAGCCGCGCTGGACCGAGATCTTCTTGATCGCATTGGCCATGTTCTCGACCGCGATCCTGATGAAGCCGTCGGCGATCGCCTCGGGTTCGCGGCCGCCGCCGGCGCCGGCATTCACCTCGCGGGCGAGCGCGGCGAAGCCGGCGCGCACGGCGTCGGCGTCGAGCGGCTGGTCCTGCTGCGGCCCGAAAATCTTCGGGAAGAATTCGGGCATCAGCTTGCCGACCATCACATTGGCATCGGTCACCGCCAGCGGTCCGCCGCGGCGGTAGCACGTCGGCCCCGGATTGGCGCCGGCGCTGTCCGGCCCGACCCGGAACCGGGCGCCGTCGAAATGCAGCACCGAGCCGCCGCCGGCGGCGACCGTATGGATCAGCATCATCGGCGCGCGCATGCGCACGCCGGCGACCTCGGTCTCGAAGGCGCGCTCGTACTCGCCGTCGAAATGCGACACGTCGGTCGAGGTGCCGCCCATGTCGAAGCCGATCAGCCGGTCGAGGCCGGCCTCGCGGCCGGTCTGCGCCATCCCGACCACGCCGCCGGCCGGACCCGACAGGATCGCGTCCCTGCCCTGGAACAGGTCCGCCGCGGTGAGGCCGCCCGACGACATCATGAACATCAGGCGGACCGCTTCTTCACCTCTCCCCGCCTCTTCACCTCTCCCCGCTTGCGGGGAGAGGTCGGCGCGCCCTTGCGCGCCGGGTGAGGGGGCCTCTCCGCGAGTCCGAGCTTCGAGGGCTCCGGCAAGTGGAATCGCCCCCTCACCCGGATCGCTGCGCGATCCGACCTCTCCCCGCAGGCGGGGAGAGGGGGAAGAAGCGGCCTTCTCGCGTTCATGGGCCCGCATCGCAAGCGGCGACTGATCGCTCGCTCCCGTACCCAACTCCTGCGCCACCCGTCCCACGTAGCGCCGCAGGATCGGCGACAGATAGGCGTCGACCACCGTGGTGTCGCCGCGGCCGACCAGCTTGATCAGCGGCGACACTTCGTGGCTGACCGAGACCTGGGGGAAGCCCATCGCCCGCGCCAGCGCGGCGACTTCGCGCTCGTGTTGCGGATGGTGGTAGCTGTGCATGAACACGATGGCGACGGCCCCGATACCGTCCGCCAGGGCGCGTTCGAGATCGGCGCGGACCGCTGCGAGATCGGGCGCCGCCTCGACGGTGCCGTCGTTGCGCACCCGCTCGGCGACCTCGACCACGCGCTCGAACAGCATGTCCGGCTTGATGATGTGGCGCGCGAAGATGTTCGGCCGCGCCTGGTAGCCGATCTTGAGCGCGTCGCGAAATCCCTTGGTGGTGACCAGCAAAGTGCGCCCGCCCTTGCGCTCGAGAAGCGCATTGGTGGCGACCGTGGTGCCCATCTTGATGGCGCCGATCCGCCCCGTCGGGATCGGCTCGCCCGGTGCGAGGCCGAGCAGATCGCGGATGCCCTGCACCGCGGCGTCGCCATAGGCCCCGGGATTTTCCGACAGCAGCTTGTGCGCGGCGAGGCTGCCGTCCGGCCGTCGCGCCACCACGTCGGTGAAGGTGCCGCCGCGGTCGATCCAGAAGTCCCAGGCCTGCGTCATCGTCCTGCCGTGTTGCCGCGTCCGCTTGCTCGAACCGTCGACGGCGTCGATGGCGCCGGCCACCGTCGAAACAAAATGCCGGTCACCCTTCGCCCGCTTCCGCTTCGGCGAGCCTGGCGCGCCAGTCGGCGCGCTTGCGGATGGCGGAGACGAGCGCCAGCACCAGCAGCATGGCGGCGAAGCCGAACAGCACGAGGGAGATCGGCCGGCCGAAGAAGATCGCCCAGTTGCCGTTCGACATGATCAGCGATTGGCGCAGGCTCAGCTCGAAGGTGGGCGAGATCACGAGGCCGAGCACGAGCGGCGCGGGGTCGAGGCCGAACTTGCGCAGGAAATAGCCGAGCACGCCCATGATCAGCATGATCCAGACGTCGACGATCGAATTGTTCACGGTGTAGACGCCGATCACGCAGAACATGATGACCAGCGGGTAGAGGTAGCTGTAGGGGATCCGCAGCACGTTCACGAACACGCCGACCAGCGGCAGGTTGAGCAGCAGCAGCAGCACGTTGCCCACATACATCGAGGCGACGAAGCCCCAGAACACGTCGGGGTGCTCGTTGACGAGCTGCGGGCCGGGCTGGATGCCGTGAATGATCAGCGCCGCCATCAGCACTGCGGTCACCGGGCCGGTCGGCAGGCCGAGCGCCAGCATCGGGACGAACGCGCCGGTGGAGGCGGCGTTGTTGGCGGATTCCGGCCCGGCGACGCCGGCTACCGCGCCGTTGCCGAACTCCTCCGGATGCTTCGACAGCTTGCGCTCCACCGCATAGGACAGAAAGCTCGAGATGATGTGCGCCGAGCCCGGGGTCAGCCCGATCAGAAAGCCGAGCACGCTGCCGCGTGCGATCGGCCAGGCGGATTCGCGCCATTCCTTGCGGCTCGGCAGCAGTTCCCGCAGCCTGGGCGCGATCACCTGGCCGACCACGCTGGTGCTCGGCGTCGACAGGATTTCGCCCAGCCCGAACAGGCCGACCGCGACCGGCACGATGCCGATGCCGTCGCCGAGCTCGGCAATGTCGAACGAATAGCGGAAATGCCCGGTGAGATTGTCGATGCCGATGGTGCCGAGCAGCAGGCCGACCGCGGCCATCAGCAGCGTGCGCGGCAGCGAGGTCGACGACATGTAGGCGAGGAAGATGAGGCCGAGCACGAGGAGCGCGGTGTATTCCGGCGGCCCGAACCGCAGGGCGAAATTGGCGAGCGGCGGCGCGATCATGGTGAGCATCACCACCCCGAAGGTGCCGGCGATCCAGGAGCCGACCGCGGCGATGCACAGCGCCGCGCCGGCGCGGCCCTTGCGCGCCATGGCATAGCCGTCGATGCAGGTCATCACCGAGGATGCTTCGCCGGGAATCCGCATCAGGATCGAGGTGGTCGAGCCGCCATATTGGGAGCCGTAATAGATGCCGGCCAGCATCACGATCGCCTTGGTGGCGTCGAGGCCGAAGGTCACCGGCAGCAGGATGCTGATGCCCGACAGCGGCCCGATCCCCGGCAGCACGCCCACCAGGGTGCCGACGACGCAGCCGAGGAAGCCGTACCACAGCACATCCGGCCGCAGCGCGACCGAGAAGCCCAGCATCAGGCTGTCGATGGTGGTGCCGTCCATCGCATCAGAACCCGAACAGGCCCTGCTCCAGCGGCGTCTTGAGCGCCACCGTGAACAGGACATAGGTCGAAAGGCTGATGCCGAGGCTGAAGGCCGCGGCGGCGACGAGGTTGCGCCCCTCCAGCGCGATCAGCACGAACAGCAGCAGCGTCATGGTGATGATGAAGCCGAGGGTCGTGTAGAGCGCGACCGCCGCCGCGGTGATCGCGAGCACGCGCGCGGCATGGGGCAGGTCGCTCCAGGAAATCTCGGCGAAGGGCGGGCTCAGGCCGGCGCGTGCGATCAGCAGCACGCCGAACAGGATCATGAGCGCGCATACGAGCGTCGGCAACATTCCGGCGCCGGGAAACGCCAGCGTGCCGACCGGCAGGTCGCCGCTGACCGCGAGCACCGCGACGGCCGCCGCGATGGCGATGCCGCCGGCCACATGATCAGCACGCAGGGTCATGAGCTGCTCTTCTCCCTCCCCGTCTTCGGCTATCGTATGCACACGTCTCAGTTGACCACGATTTCATTCGGCCGGCGCCTCTTCTCCCTCGCCCCGCTTGCGGGGAGAGGGTCGGGGTGAGGGGGCCTATCCACGATTCTGAGCGTAAAAATCTGCTGCTCAGACTTGCGGACAGGCCCCCTCACCCGGATCGCTGCGCGGTCCGACCTCTCCCCGCGCGCGGGAGAGGTAATTCCATCCGACTCACGATGTGTGAATCCGATAGCCGAAGACGGGGAGGGAAGAGCAAGGTGGCCTTCCCCGAAAACGGGGGGGCAGAAAATAGGCTCACCCTTCCACCCGGCCGATCGTGCGCACGGCGTCCTCGACGCGCCTGGCGTCGGCGTCCCAGAACGCCTTGAACTCGGCCTGGTCCTGGTAGTCGACGTCCTGGCCGATATTGGCCATCAGCTCCTTGAATTTCGGGGTCGCCGCCGCCTCCCGGGTGAAGGTGCGGATCCGGTTCACGATCGGCTCGGGCGTGCCCTTGGGCGCGAACAGGCCGACCCAGAGATAGAATTCGAGGTCGTAGCCGAGCTCCTTCATGGTCGGCACGTCCGGCAAGGCGCGGGAGCGCTGCGCCCCGAACGAGGCCAGCGCCCGCGCCTTGCCGCCCTTGATCTGGCCGAGGCAGGCGGCGATCGAAGAGACCAGCGCCTGGGAATTGTTGCCGATCAGGGCGGTGAGCGCGGGACCGCCGCCATTGGTGGGCAGATGGCGCAGCTTGATTCCGGCCGCCTTCATGTAGAGCGCCATCGGCAGATGCAGGGCGCCATAGAGGCCCGACGACGAGAAGATGATCTCGTTCGGCCGCTTGACGGCGTCGTCGGTGAATTGCTTCAGCGTCTTGTAGGGCGTCTGGTCGTTGACGATCAGCACGCAGGGATCGGCGATGAAGCGCGCAATCGGAATGAAATCGTCGCGGGTGAACTTGGGCTTGCGGCCGAACAGCTTGTCGACCTCGGTGAACCCGGAGATCGAGACGATGTGCAGCAGCAGCGTGTAGCCGTCCGGCTTGGCATTGGCGGCGACCTGGGCGCCGACCGCGCCGGCGGCGCCGGCCTTGGTGTCGATGACCGCCGGCTGCTTGATGATCGGCTCCAGCACCGCGGCGAAGGGACGTCCGACCACGTCGGCGGCGCCGCCCGGCGGGAACGGATTGATGAAGGTGATGGCGTGGGACGGATAATTCTCCTGCGCCCGGCCGAGGACGGGAACGAGCGTCGTCGCCGCGGCAGCCGAGCCCAGCACGAAGCCGCGTCGGTGCAAGCATGGATCCATGGATGTTGTTCCCCGTTTCGCTGGACGGTCCGCAGCGGCGGAAGTCGCTGGTCCGGTCGCCGTCCGTTGTCGTCTACATCGCCGATGCCATCAATTCCGGCTCACGGCCCTCGGCTTCGGCGGCTTCGAAATTGAGTTCGATCTTCACCCCGTTGGGATCGATCAGGAACAGCTGGTAGAGCCCCTGATCGTCGACCCGGCGCTCGCGGAACGCGATACCCTTTTTTTCGAAGCGGTCGATCATGTCGAGCAGCCCGGTGGCGCGGAACGCGACGTGGTCGACGACGCCGGACCCGCTGGTGGCGGTGGACTCCTGGCCGAGATATTTGAGCCGGTTCGCCGAGGCCTTGGCGCCGCCATGGGTGAGGTGCAGCACGTCGGTGTCGCCGAGATAGAGCCAGTAGACCGGGAACTTGAAGTCCGGCGCCGGCCCGACCTTCATGCCGAGCACGTCCACGAACCAGTCCTTGGTATTTTCGAGATCCTCGGTCTGGATCAGAAAGTGCTCCAGATGCTGAAGCGGCATGGCAAGTCTCCCGACGCTGTTTTGTGCGTGCCCTTTCGCGCAGCTAACTTGGTCGATCGCCCCCGACAAGTCCAGGAGGGTCCGACTTGGTCCCACCCGGTCCCACTCGATCCGGTCCTTTCAGGCCGCCGGCTTGTCCGGCATGGTGAAAACCAAGGGCTTCCTCCGATCGCACCCGCGAGCCTGTCAATTGGACTTGCCGAGCGGAAAAATACCCCGCAGGAGAGTAGAAACCAAGAGAGCCAGCGAGCCCCGTGGACGGGGCCGACGCCGATGAGCTGACCGGAACCGTTGTCCATGCCCAGCGTGCCGCCACCTTCGGGGAGACCCGATCTGACCATGGCGATCCGGCAGGCGATGAACGCCTATCGGGATGGCCGGCTCGATGACGCCGCGCACGCCTGTGCGACCGTCATATCCTGGGATTCCGGACATTTCGACGCGCTCCACCTCGCCGGCGTGGTGAAGCTCGCCCAGGGCGGCGCTGCCGAAGCGGTGAGGCTCCTCACCGAGGCGGTCAAGCTCAAGGCGCGGTCTCCCGAGGCGGCGAACGACCTCGGCCGCGCCCTGCATGGAACCGGGGACCATGTCGCCGCCATGGCCCAGCACGAGCGGGCGCTGTCGCTCAGGCCGGCCTATCCCGAGGCGCTCGACGGCCTCGGCAATGCGCAGCGCGCGCTCGGACGGCTGGAAGAGGCGCTGCAGAGCTACCAGCGCGCGCTGTCGTATCGGCCGGATTATGGCGAGGCCCTCAACGGCCGCGGGGCGGTGCTGCTGGACCTCGGCCGCGCCGAGGAGGCGCTGGAAAGCTGCACCGAGGCGCTCGCCGCCGATCCCGACTTTGCCGAGGCGCATTTCAATCGCGGCAATGTCCTGCGTGCGCTCGGCCGCCATCAACGCGCGCTGGCGAGCTATGACGAGGGGCTCAGGCGAAGGCCCGGTAATGCCAGCGCGCTCGCCAACAAGGCCGCGATCTTCAGCCAGCTCGACCGCCACGAGGACGCGATGGCCGCCGCCCAGGCGGCGCTCGCGCTCGATCCGGAGCACGTCGATGCACTGGTCAATAGCGGCGTCGCCGCGCAGCAGCTCGGCCGTCTCGACGAGGCCGTCGCCGCCTACGACAAGGCGCTGGCGATCGCTCCGGCACATGTCGGGGCGCTGCGTCATCGCGGCACCGCCGAGCGCGATCTCGGCCGTCTCGACGACGCGCTCGAAAGCTTCGGCAAGGTGGTCGCACTCGCGCCGGAAGATGTCGATGCGCTCTACGAACAAGGCGCGGTGTTGCGGCGCCTCGGTCGCCACGGCGAGGCCCTCGCCTGTTTCGAGGAAGCGCTGGCGATTTCGCCGGCCAATGGCGATGTGCTCGCCAGCGCGGCATTCGCCGCCCTCAGGGTCTGCGATTGGACACGAGCCGAGCGCTGGGGCCACGAAATCGTCCTGCGCATCGAGAAGTCCAAGCCGGTATCGCCTTTCGTGCTGCTGGCCCTGTCGGATTCGGCGCGCCTGCATGCCCTCGCCGCCAGGAATTTCGTTCGCGACAAGGTGCGCATATCCGCCCGGCCGCCGAGCGCGGCGAATCGCCGTCGCGAAAAGATCCGCATCGCCTATGTCGCGGCCGACGATTTCGCCGCCGCCCGCCCGATTGCGGCGCTGGCCGCCCGCCACGACCGCACCCGATTCGACGTCATCGGCATGTCTTACGGCCGCGCCGCCGACAGCGAGCGCCGCGCCGCGCTCGGCGCCGCGTTCGACCAGTTTCACGACGTCACGACGCGGACCGACGCGGCGGCGGCACGGCTGCTGCGCGAAATCGAGGTCGACATCGCCGTCGTTCTCGACGGCTATGCCGAGGACGGGCGCTTCGGTATCTTCGCCGCGCGGCCGGCGCCGATCCAGGTGAATTTCGGCTACCCCGCGACCATGGGGGCGGAGTTCATCGACTACATCATCGCCGACCGGACCGTGCTGCCATTCGATCAGCAGAAGGTGGTCACCGAAAAAATCGTGCAGCTGCCCGATTGCTTCCAGGCGAGCGACGGCAGGCCGGAGCCGGGACCGGAGCTGCCATCCCGCGAGGCGGCCGGGCTGCCCGCGACCGGATTCGTGTTCTGCTGCTTTGCCGAGAGCTTCAAGATCGCCCGGCCGGTGTTCGACGTATGGATGCGACTGTTGTCCCGCACCGCGGACGGCGTGCTGTGGCTGTCGCCGGGAAGCGATGCGGCGTGCGAGCGGCTGCGCAGCGAAGCGTCGGCACGCGGGATCGATCCGGCCCGGCTCGTATTCGCGGCGCCGGCAGCGCCGGCCGATCACCTTTCGCTCCACCGCCTCGCCGACCTTTTTCTCGATACGCTGCCATTCAACGCCGCCACCGCGGCCGATGCCTTGTGGGCGGGCGTCCCGGTCGTGACCTGCAAGGGCAACGCGTTCGCGGCCCGCATCGGCGCGAGCCTCGACACCGCCGCCGGCCAATCCGATCTGATCGCGCCCGATCTCGCCGCCTACGAGGCCCTGGCGCTGCGGCTCGCCGCGGAGCCGGAACGGCTCGCCGACTGCAAGCGACGTCTCGCCGCACTGCGCACGGCCTCGCCCCTGTTCGACCTCGATCGGTTCCGCCGCCACGTGGAAGCGGCCTATGCCAGGATGTACGCGTTGTCGCGCAGCGGCACCCCGCCGCAGAGCTTTGCCGTGACGGCGGAATGACGTGATCGCTCGCAACCCGGCGCATGGCGATCCCGGCGGGCGGCAGCGGGGTCATGCGCTGCGGAATGGCCGCGCTGTGCGCTCGCTCTGGCCGTCCTATCAGGTGTTGCCGCTGTCGCCGATCGGCAGGACGAGGTGGAAGATCGCCCCGTGGGGCTCCGCGGCTGTCGCCCACAGCCGTCCGCCGTGGGATTCGATGATCGACCGGCAGATGAACAGGCCCATCCCCATGCCGCTCGCCTTGGTCGAAAAGAAAGCGTCGAAGATCCGGTCCCTGCGGTCCGGATCGATGCCCGGGCCGGTGTCCTGCACCGTGATCAGCACGCTGCCGGGATCCTGCATGCGCGATGCGACGCTCAAGACCCTGCTGCGATCCTGAACCGAACTCATGGCCTCGACGGCATTCGTGATCAGGTTCAAGATCACCTGCTGCAACTGCACGCGGTCGGCGCGTACCTGGCGGGAGCTGTCGAGGCAGGTCCGATTTGACCAGGATGCGGTAATTTATCAGTTCGCCGTGTACCAGCGCCAGGACTTCCAAAACGACGTCGTTGACGTCGACCGCAGCGCCTTGCTGAGGTGTCTTTTTGAATATCGACCGGACGCTTTGAATCACTTCGCTGGCACGATGGGCGTCGTTGTTGATTCGCTTCAGGGCGGCGTGCACCTCCTCGATGTCGGGCGTCGTGCGCGACAGCCAGCGCAGCCCTGCATTGGCGTTCGCCGCGATGGCTGCCAACGGCTGGTTGATCTCGTGGGCGATCGAAGCCGTCATCGCTCCCATCGTGGTCAGCCGGGAGACGCGCGCGAGTTCGAATTGATCCGAGCGTTCTCGTTTGCGCGCGGCGGAGAGTTCGGACAGCATTTCGTTGAAGGCGATCGCCAGCCGCCCGATCTCGTCGTCGCTCTCGTGCTCGACCCGCAGCGTGTAGTCCTTGGTCTTCCGTACCCGCGAGGCGAATTGCTCCAGCCGCTCGAGCGGCTGCACGATCCAGCGCGCGAGAAAAAGGTCGGCGATGAAGGCGAGGAGGAGAGCCACCAGAAGCAGGATGCTGATGCGCAGGATCAAGGTATGGAGCGGTGCATAGGCTTCATCGATCGGCAGCTCGACGAACATGGTCCAATCCAACGGTGCGATCGCGGCATTCGCCGTCAGCACGCTGCGGCCGTAGGTATCCCGGGCCAATTGCGTCGAATTTGGCGACTCGGCGAACTCCGTCCGCGCTGCCCGCACCTGGGCGAGATCCGACAGATCGGTGTTGCGCAGCACCAGGCTGATGTCCGGATGCGCGATCAGGCGTCCCCGGCCGTCGACCACATAGGCCTGTCCGTGCTCGCCGACCTTGATCTGCGAGACGACGTCCCAGATGAATTTGAGGTTGACCTCGGCCACGCTCACATTGGCGTTGCGCGCGCGCAGCGCGATCGTCATGTAAGGCTCCGATCCGCCGCGAAAATACACCGGGCTGCGATACGGCTTGCCGACCTGCGCCTCCAAGAACTTGGGGTCGTTGGAAAAGTCGAGCTGGCTGCCGACTTCGTCCAGGCTCAGACGCGACACCCGCAGTTGCTCGTGCCCGGTGCCGTCGAGCAGCGCGAGGTCGGTGATCGCGGGAACCTGGCGCAGCACCATGCGCCACAGATCGAGGCTGCGCCGGTCCGGCGCGGTCGTGGTCCACGGCTCATGGGTGGTCCATGCGAGTTGCTCTTCGATGTTCCGCATGAACTCGGCGATATCGCCCGCCGCCTCCGCCGCCTGCTCGTGCTGGATGCGGATCAGCGCCGCCTTGCGGTCCTGATAGGAGAACAGAACCTCGAACGCCGCGTTCGAGAGCAGCGTGACGCCGACGACGGTGGTGAGGACCGCGACGAACTTCGGGCGCAGCCGCCCGCGGAATCGAAAAAACGCCGCCATGTCCGAGATCAGCGCGTGGATTTTCGCGCGCTCGATCATTCAATCACCTTGTCGGCGCGGTCGATCAGGGCCGGCGGCAAAGCGAGGCCGAGCGCCGTCGCGGTCTTGAGATTGACGATCAGTTCGAACTTGGTCGGCTGCAGCACCGGCAGGTCCGCAGGTTTTGCGCCCTTGAGAATGCGGCCGGTGTAGATGCCGACCTCGCGATAGGCCTCGGCCAGGCTGGCGCCGTAGCTGATCAGGCCGCCGTCGTCGACGTTTTCGCGGTTCGAGTAGATCGCAGGAATGGCATGACGCGCCGCCAGCGCGATCAGTTGCCTGCGTCGACTGTTGAAGAAGGGATCGCCGACGACCACGGCCGCCGCCGTGCCTCGTTGCGCGAGGGTCGCGAAGGCCGTGTCGATATCGCGTTCGCTGCCGGCCATGAGGATCACCAGCGGACGGTGCAACATGCTGGCCGCCGCCTGCAGCCCGCTCGCCTGAATCTCGGCTTGCGGGTTGTTCGGGTTCACCAGCACGGCGATGACCGCCGCCGGCGGCACGACCTCGTGGAGCAGTTCGAGCTTCTTGACCTCCAGTGTCGACGCGAAGAAGCTCACTCCCGTCGTGTTGCCGCCGGGGTGACCGAGACTGGCGACGAAGCCGGCCACCACGGGATCGATGCCGCTCTGGAACACGATCGGAATCGTCGCGGTCGCGGCCTTTGCCGCCACCGCCGCAACGCTGTTCGCGGCGATGACGGCGACCTCCAGGCGGACCAGGTCGGCCGCCAGGGCCGGCAGGCGATCATTGTGGTCCTCCGCCCACCGGAATTCGACCTTGAGATTCCTGTTCTCGGTGAATCCGGCTTCTCGCAGGCCCTGACGGAAGGCTTCCACGATCCCGGAATTCACTTGCGGCAATCCGCTGTGGAGAAAGGCGATCACGGGCATTCCCTGCTGCGACCGCGCCGCGGCCGGCCAGGAAAGCGCAGCGCCGCTCAGCAGGGCAAGGATTTCCCGTCGTCTCATTGGCGTTCCGCCTTCAGAAGCAGCCGCGTGCGGTGGGTGGCCGGGCAAAGGTCCGCACAATGGTGCACGCCGCCGGGCCGTGCCGCAACACGCCTTTTGCCGCTCTTACATGGTTCGGGCGCTCCGCAACCGCCCATCATTCGATCGGCGTCGGACCGCCAGCGCGTGGAGGGCTGGCACGCCAAGTCGTCCGCCGATCAGGCGGACCGGCGGTGCCTTGCAGAGAGCGGCGCCCATCTGCGGCCTGGCGTCGGGCCGCGCCGACATTCGACGGTCCGGTTCATCGCGAACCGGGCCGCACTCCGGGGATCATGGGCCGATGAGAACAGCCGCCGCTCCCCAGTCGGCGCTGGAAAACGCGAGGCCGACGACAAGCCCGAGCGCCCCCAGCAGCGCTGCGCAGATCAATCCGAAGTCGACCTCGGACGCCCGCCGGCAAGGTGGGGTTGCCGGATGGGACAGCCTGCGGACTTCCTCGGACCATTGCTCGATCAGGCTCGACATGGGGGAGGCTCCTCGTCGGTCGAAGTGTGCCGATCCTGGGGTCTCCAACCGCAAAGGTGTGTGAGGCGCGCCACACGCTGCGTATTTTTTGCCGCGCGCCCGCAGGCGTTCGTGCGCCGGCCGGATGCTCTCGCCTGCGGTATCAGGCCTCGGCGGAACGTCCTGATGTTCGCCCTGTCTTGGGTTCGACCGGTCGCCTTCAGTGCATCAGCAGCACCGGCATGCCGGCGTCATGGATGACGGACTGGGTGCAACTGCCGAACAATATTTCGCGCATGCGCGAGCGGCCATAGGCGCCGAGCACCATGAGGTCGGCATTGCAATCCTGCGCGGCGGATGCGAGCAGGCCCGGTATCGCGGCGCCAGTGGCGACGAGGGGCCGCAATTCCGCACGAACGCCGTTCCACGCAAGCTGGCGGGCGACTTCGCTCAGGGCTTCGGCGAGGTTCTCGCCGGTTTCGGCGACGCTGGCGATGACGACGCGCCTGGCGTGGATCAGGAACGGCATCGCTGCATTGATCGCGCGCGCCGCTTCGGCGCTCTCCTTCCAGCACACCATGATGGTGCCGGTCGGTGCCGGCGCCCGCGCCGGCGACGAACTCGCTATGAGGACCGGGCGCCCGCAGCCGAGGAGCAATTCCTCCAGAAAATCCGCCGGCAATCCGTTGGCCGTCCTGGCTCTGCCGACCACGACGAGATCGTTATGCCGGGCGTGAAACATGATGCGTCGGAGCGCATGGCCGTCTTCCGCCTGCCAACTCGCCGTCACCCCCTCCGCGCTACCCGGAACGTCGCAGATTTCCACCGTCGACCGCATGCAG
The DNA here is from genome assembly GCA_963795865.1 of uncultured Alphaproteobacteria bacterium. GTDB lineage: Bacteria > Pseudomonadota > Alphaproteobacteria > Rhizobiales > Xanthobacteraceae > JAJPKK01. The sequence goes on along the minus strand of CAWCJX010000080.1, from coordinate 7,584 downwards.
AAGTCGCTAAAGTGCTGCGCCGCGACCGCGGAGCGGGCCTTGGCCTGGGCATCGAAGTCGCGCAGGGCATTCGACAGCGCGGGGCCCATTGCGAATGCCGCATGCGGCGTATTGGCCGCCGCCTGGCCGGGGCCGACATGGACGTGAAGGAAATTCAGATGGCTCGAAAACGGCCGCGCCGCGGCCAGCGCGGTCTCGAACAGTGACGCATCCGTGTCGCTGCCGCCGATGGGAACAAGGAATGATTTCATTCGACGCCTCTCGATGTGTAATTCAAGCCGCGCCAAAGCCCGGTCACATTGATGTCAATCAACGGCGATGTCCGGGACGTCCGCCGCGACCGTGCCGCGGCAACCGGTTTCTGCGCAATCCCGGCGGGGCTCACGGCCTGAACAAATTGCGCTCGACGATCTCGCAGATCGCATGGGCCGCGGTAATGTGGATCTGCTGAATCAGCGGCGTGTCGTCGCTCGGCGCCGCCAGCAGGTGATCGCACAGCGGCCGCATCACCGCGGCGCCGGGAGCGGTGCCGGTGAAGCCGACGGTGACGACGCCGAGCGCGCGCGCGGCTTCGAGCGCCGCGATCACATTGGGCGACTTGCCCGAGGTCGAAATGGCGATGAAGACGTCGCCGCGGCGGCCGAGGCCGCGCACCTGGCGCTCGAACACGAGATCGTAGCCGTAGTCGTTGCCCACCGCGGTGAGGACGGAGCTGTCGGTGGTCAGCGCCACCGCCGGCAGCGGATTGCGGTCGAACCGCAGCCGCGACAGGAATTCCCCCGCGATGTGCTGGGCATCGGCGGCGCTGCCGCCATTGCCGGCGAGCAGCAGCTTGCCGCCGTCGCGCAGCGCCCGCTCGCAGGCGGCGGCGATGGCCAGCACCTCGCCCATGAAGCCGGCGTCGCCCACGGCGCGCTCCAGCGCTTCGAGGGAGCGGCGGAAATGGGTCGCGGCGACTGTGCTGGCGGGGTTGGACATGGGCTCTTCGTAGCTTCTGGCGCCCGGACGAGGCAACTCAGGCCGCCGGCTGCGGCGCCACCGCGGCCAGCACCGCCGCCGCCACCTGCTCGGCCGGGATGTCGCGCATGCAGCGGTGGTGGCCGAACCGGCAGGTCGGCTTGTGGCAGGGCCGGCACGGCACGTCGGTCCTGGGCTCGATCACGGCGGCGAGCGGATTGAGCGGCGCCCAATGCCACGGGCTGGTCGGGCCGAAAATCCCGATCGACGGCGTGCCGATGGCGGCCGCCACGTGGAGCAGGCCGGAATCGTTGGAGATGGCGACATCGGCCGCGGCGAGCGCCAGGATGGCGTTGCGCAAATCGGGTCCGGTCAGATCGCGGCAGCGGGCCGGCGAGGCGGCGGCGATCTCGCCGGCCAGCGCCTTCTCCTGCGGACCGCCGATCACCCAGATCGAGAACCCCCGTTCGCAAAGTTGCCTGGCGAGCTCCGCATAAGCCGCCGCCGGCCAACGCTTCGACGGCCCGACCGCGCCCGGCGCCACCACCGCCACCGGCCGCGCATCGGCCAGTCCCATCCGCTCGCGCCAGCGTGACACGTCCGCGCGCGGCACCACGAGCTGCGGATGCGGCCAATCGGCCGGGAGGGCGGCGTGCCTGGGCAATGCCAAGGCGGCGCAGCGATCGACCATCCGCGGCAATGCCTTCTCGCCCCGCCGCAGATCGTTGATCAGGCCGAACCGCATTTCGCCGACAAAGCCGGTGCGCACCGGAATGCGCGCCAGCGCCGGGGCGAGCGCCGACTTCCAGGTCCGGGGCATGATCAGGGCGTCGCCATAATTCTCGGCGCGCAGGCGGGCGGCCAGCGCGCGGTGGAGCGGACAAGGCGAGGCGCTTGCGCGGCAGGTCGAACACGATGCCCTTGCGGACGCCGGGCATGTAGTCGAGGAGCGGCGCCACCATGGCCGTGGTCAGCACATCGACCGGGCGGTCCGGAAACCGCGCATTGAGGAGGCGGACCACGCTGTGGCAGCGCACGAAATCGCCGATCCACATATAGGGCACGATCAGGATCGGGCCGCCGCCGGGCGCCGGCGCGGCCGTTCTCTGAGGTGGATTATCATTATCTTTCAACAAATTGACCCGCCGACCTGGCGGTTCCGCCACGCTCCCTTATAGCCCCCTCCGGCCGACCGCGTCGACACGCCTGCGGGTGTTGCGACGGCAGGCGGACTAGGGCAAAGGAAAGCGGGCGGCCGCTCGGACCGCCTTTGGGGCAGGGCATGTTCTTGGTCACCGGCGGGGCCGGCTTCATCGGATCGAACCTGGTGGCACGTCTCAACGAGGCCGGGCACGGCGATGTCGCCGTGTGCGACTTTCTCGGCGGCGAAGGCAAGTGGCGCAACCTGCAGAAGCGCCGCCTCGCCGATTTCGTCGCGCCCGCCGACCTGGCCGGCTGGCTGTCGGGCCGCAAGCTCGATGCGGTCTTCCATCTGGGGGCGATCTCGGAGACCACCGCGAGCGACGGCGACCTCGTCATCGCCACCAATTTCCGCCTGCCGCTGATGCTGCTCGACTGGTGCACGGCGGCGGCAACGCCGCTTCATCTATGCGTCCTCGGCCGCGACCTATGGCGACGGCGAGGCGGGCTTTGCCGACGACAATTCGCTCGAAGCGCTGACGCGGCTCAAGCCGATGAACCTCTACGGCTGGAGCAAGCACCTGTTCGATCTCGCCGTGATCGAACGCGCGCGCACCGGCGGCCGCATGCCGCCGCAATGGGCCGGGTTGAAGTTCTTCAACGTGTTCGGGCCCAACGAGTACCACAAGGGCGAGATGATGAGCCTCGTCGCCAAGCGCTTCGAGGACGCCAAAGCGGGCAAGCCGGTGCGCCTGTTCAAATCCCATCGCGACGGCATCGCCGACGGCGAGCAGCGGCGCGATTTCATCTATGTGGACGACGCCGTCGCGGTGATGCTGTGGCTCGCTCGAACATCCGCGCGTCAGCGGCATCTTCAATGTCGGCACCGGGGTGGCATCGAGCTTCAAGGACATGATCACGGCGCTGTTCGCGGCGCTGGGCCGCGGGCCGAACATCGAATACGTCGACATGCCGCCTCGCCATCCGCGACAGCTACCAGTATTTCACGCGAGGCCCGCGTCGACCACCTGCGCCAGGCCGGCTATTCCGCGCCCGTTCACGCCGATCGCGGCGGCGGTGAAGACCTACGTCGACCCGCCTATCTCGACGCTCCGGACCGGTACCGCTGATGTTCGACTACGAAACCGCGTTGGAACAGCTCGCGCATCGCACCGTGCTGTGCGTCGGCGACCTCATGCTCGACGACTTCGTCTATGGCGAGGTGTCGCGGGTGTCGCCGGAGGCGCCGGTGCCGGTGATCGCGGTGCGGCGCGAGGAGAAGGTGATCGGCGGCGCCGGCAACGTGGCGCGCAACCTCGCCGGCCTCGGCGCCCGCTGCCTGTTCGTCGGCGTGATCGGGGCGGACGAGGCGGCCGACCTCGTCGATCAAGGCGATCGCGAGCTTCGCAGCGATCGAGCCGCATCTCGTCGTCGACGCGACCCGCCCGACGAGCCGCAAGGTGCGGTTCGTGTCCGAGCATTATTCGTCCCATCTGCTGCGCGCCGACTGGGAAGCTGGCAAAGCCGGTCTCCGGCGACGATCGAGGCGCGGCTGATCGAGCGGGTCGCCGCCCTGGTTCCGCGCGCCGACGCCATCGTGCTGTCCGACTACGCCAAGGGCGTGCTCACGCCGCCGCCTGATCCGCACCGTCATCGAGGCGGCGGCGCGACTGGGCAAGCCGGTGGTGGTCGATCCCAAGGGGACGGATTTTTCGATCTATCGCGGCGCCACCGTGATCACGCCGAACCGCAAGGAGCTTGCGGAATCGACCCGCATGCCGGTGGGGACCGAGCGCGAGATCGTCGCGGCGGCGGCGGCGATCCGCGACGCTTGCGGTGCGCGGGCGGTGCTGGTGACGCTGAGCGAGGAGGGCATGCTGCTCGATGCGCGAGGGCGCCGAGCCGGTCCATGTGCCGGCCTATCCGGTGCGGGTGCGCGACGTCTCGGGCGCCGGCGACACGGTGGCCGCGGTGCTGGCCGCGCTGCTCGCCACCGGGGCGGATTTCGAGTCGGCCACCCGTGCGGCCAATGCGGCGGCCTCGGTGGTCGTCGGCAAGCGCGGCACCGCGACGGTGACGGTGGCGGAGCTGCGCTCCCGCATCCTGCCCGCGGCGGCGCTCGCGGCCGAGGAGAAGATCGCGTTCGATCCCGGCGTCGCCGTCGAGCGGGTGCGCGAGTGGCGCGGCAACGGGCTGCGCATCGGCTTCACCAATGGCTGCTTCGACATTCTCCACCCCGGCCACGTCCACGTGCTGACCCGCGCGCGCGCGGTGTGCGACCGGCTGGTGGTCGGCCTCAACAGCGATGCCTCGGTCAAGCGGCTCAAGGGTGCCGAACGCCCGATCCAGGACGTCCACGCCCGCGCCGGCGTGCTGGCGGCGCTCGAGGCGGTCGACCTGGTGGCGATCTTCGAAGACGACACGCCGCTCGACCTGATCCGGCGGCTGCGGCCGAGCGTCCTCGTCAAGGGCGGCGACTATCGCAAGGAGACGGTGGTCGGCCACGAACTGGTCGAGGCGGATGGCGGCGAGGTGATCCTGATCGACCTCGTGCCGGGCCACTCCACCACCCGGATCGTGGAGCGCTCCGGCGGCGCCGCATCCTATTCGCCGCCGGCCGGCGTCCGACCGAGGTGATCGACCCATTCCTCGAAGGCGAGGCGGCGTCCCGCAAGGCCGCTTCCGGCGATCCCGATCGAGGGCGCATGGCCCAGCGGGTCGCGCCCGACATGACTTCGGCGCGGGTCCGCGACACCGCGATTTCGTCGCCACGCCGCCGTGTCTTTACGCCGGCCGCGGCAGCCATCCCCTGATCACCGCCATGCCGAGCATGGCGAGGTGCGGGGCGTGATCGAACGATCCGTCGAGCGCATGGGCGAACAGTTCCGCGACGCCGACCATCATGTGCTCGACGCCGGTCTCCGGGCGCCAGTCCGGAATTGGCGTCGCATCGCGCGCGAAGAAGGTCCACATCCGGTTGCCCATGCGTCCGGACTTCGGAATGAAGGTCACCAGCGGCTGGATCGACGGAACCGCGAGCCCCGCCTCCTCGGCCAGTTCGCGGATCGCGCTCGCCTCCGGCGCCTCGTCGCCGTCGCGCATGCCGCCGGGAAATTCCAGGGTGAAGCGGCGCACCGCGGGGCGGAATTGCCGCACCAGGGGAATACGGAGGTCCGCCGTCAGCGCGAGCACCGAAACATAGTCCATGGTGTCGATGGAATGGTAGATCGCACCTTCGTCGTGCGGTGAGGCGACGACGCGGTTTTCGACCAGTGTCACCCAGTTCGACAGCCGCGTCGTTCGCGACGACGCGATCCGCGGAAAGATCGGTTCAGCTCCCGCCATCGTTCGTCTCCGGTTCGTAATCTTTCGCGGTCGCGCAGAAGCCTGGATTCCGGGTTCGCGCGAAGATGCGCGCCCCGGAATGACGGCGCTGGTCACAGCCGGTAATGCGCCTTCCATGCCTGGAACATCAGCACGTTCCACAACACGTTCTCTCGGTTCGCCGTCCCTGCCTGGTGCTCGTCCCACAAGCGACGCACTTCGCCCGCCGCGAAGATTCCGTCGCCGGCGACGCGGGCGGGCGACAACAGATCGTCCGCCCACTGGCGCAGTTCGCCGCGCAGCCAGCCGCCCAGCGGAATCGAGAATCCCATCTTCGGGCGCTCGACGAGTTCGCGCGGCACGTAGCGATAGAGCACCTGGCGCAGCAGCCGTTTCGACTGCTTGTCGTCGGCCTTGAAGCGGGGCGGCAGCTTCCACGCGAATTCGACCAGGCGGTGATCGAGCATCGGCTCGCGTGCCTCGAGCGCGACGGCCATGGAGCAGCGGTCGACCTTGGTCATGATGTCGTCGGGCAGATAGGTCAGCGTGTCGTAATACTGCATGCGCGACACCGGGTCGGGCACGATGTCGGCGAGGCCCTGTTCCGCGCGCAGGCGGCAGGCGCCGGTCGACGCCGGCACGAGCCGGCGGTCATGGGCCCAGATCGCCGCCAGCTCGATGTACAGCGAATCCACCGTCGGCTCGGCCAGTATCGCCGCGAGCCGATGCACCTTGCTGCCGCCGTTGAGCGGCCGCAGCCGCGCCGGCGCCAGCGCAAACAGCCGGTCGAGCAAAGGCTCGGGAACTTTGGCCAGCGCCGCACCCAGCGCGCCGCGCAGGCGGCGCGGCGCCATGCCGAGGCCGCGCCATACTTTGTCGACGATGCGGTAGCGCGGATAGCCCGCAAACAGTTCGTCGCCGCCGTCGCCGGACAGCGCGACGGTGACGTGCTTTCGGGTCATCGCCGACACCAGATAGGTCGGGATCTGCGAGGAATCCGCAAACGGCTCGTCGAACCATTCGGGCAGATGCGGCACCACGTCGATCGCCTCGCGCGGCGTGACATAGAGCTCGGTGTGATCGGTGCCGAGGTGAGCCGCAACCGCGCTTGCGCGTGCTGCGCCTCGTCATAGCCGGGCTCGCGGAAGCCGATCGAGAAGGTGCGGACCTTGCGGGTCGACTGCGCCTGCATCAGTGCGACGACGGTGGAGGAGTCGATGCCGCCGGACAGGAAGGCGCCGAGCGGCACGTCGGCGACCATGCGGCCGCGCACGCTGCCGCGCAGGATGCCTTCGAGTTCGTCGGCCGCCTCCTGCTCGTCGGTGAAGGGATGGCGGGCGCCGCTGCCGACGGCGTCGCGCAGGCGCCAATAGGATGCGATGCGCGGCGCCTCTCCGGCTCGAACCGTCAGGATCGTGCCGGGAGGAAGCTTGTGCACGTCGCGAAAGATGGTCGCCGGCGCCGGCACATAGCTGTAGCGGATGAAGGCGGCGGCGGCCTCGATGTCGATCTCGGGCCGCCAGGCCGGATGCGCCATCAGCGCCTTGAGCTCGGATCCGAACAGCAGCACGCCCTGCTGCCGGCACCAGTACAGCGGCTTGACGCCGATGCGGTCGCGGATGAGGTGGAGCGTCCGGGTCTGCCGGTCCCACAATGCGATGGCGAACATGCCGACGAAGCGCGTCGTCGCGCGCTCGACGCCCCAGGCGACGAAAGCGGCCAGCATCACCTCGGTATCGGAGCCGCCGCGAAACCGATGTCCGTGCGCTTCCAGCTCCGCGCGCAGCTCGGCGAAATTGTAGACCTCGCCGTTGTAGGTGATCACGTAGCGCCCGTCGGCCGAGGTCATCGGCTGGTGGCCGAGCGGGGACAGGTCGATGATCGACAGGCGGCGGTGGCCGAGCGCGACGCCGGCGGCGGCGTCGACAAAGGCGCCGCTGTCGTCGGGCCCGCGATGGGCGATCGCGCGGCACATCGCCTCGACGCGCGCCGTCGCCTCGGCGGCGGAGGACGCCGCGCTGGCGTCGAGAAAACCGGCAATGCCGCACACCAAGCCACCCCCGCATGGTCGAAGCCCAGGGAAGCCAGACCATCTCGGGTGCCTCACCTCGACAGGCATGCCTGCCCTACGCGACAACGTCTTCGCCCGCGCGCGGCGTGGCG